>CAZFXM010000001.1:0-227685 GCA_964523125.1 uncultured Clostridium sp.
GGTTTTCAAGGTGCTTGTATCAAAATGTAAGTCTAAAATATTTGCGGAACTATAGATAACTATACTCTTATGGCATTGTATAAATTCTATTATCTCATCCAAAGATGTATGCTTCATTTCTTTCCCTATTCTTTTATAATTGCTTTTCAAATATTCTAGTGTTGACTTTGGCACTATTTTTTCTATTTCATTCCAATTGTCTTCTTTTAAACAGTTCCTTACCCTACTAGCTGATATTATCTCCCCACTAATTTCTTTACGAGGGATTTCTATTACTTCTACTATGGGAGATAAATCTTTCTTTAATAATTGATTATACTGTTCTGTTATCTTATCCATGGGTTCCTGACCTACAAATCTTTGGGATATCCTTAATGTAGGAGCCACATATTCACGAAAAATCATAGTATCCTTTCGCGCATCAATTACAGCATTAGGGTTAAGTTCTTTTTCAAAATAGTTTTTAAATGTCCCTTTCGAAATAATAAATCTTCCACTGGGCAAAACAACAACATTTTTTATTTCTTTTATTCCTCTTCGTACCATTTCTATTCTATCAGCAAACGGAAAATCGCAAGCATCTTCTTCTACAATAAATATGTATAAGAAATCCACTTTCCTACTGGCATATTCTATCAAATAATAATGCCCCTTTGTAAAGGGATTACAGTTCATCACACATGCACCAATTGTACTATGGCTCTCATTATCATACTTTTTTATATTTTCTAAATACCTCTGAAGTTCCCAAAATTCTTCATACGTTAATTGTTTTTTCCCATAATGTAGTATCTTTTTATCAAATATCTCCTGAGATATATCTGAAACCGGTTTAATAATATTTTTTATTAACTCATCTGAAATCAATTCATTGCCTACACGTGTTGTATGTATTGGGATGTCAGAATATAGCCACTTTTCTCCTGCATAGTTATTATAAATATAGTCAAGCTTTATATCAGCTTTTTCCCTAGAGATAAAATGGGACTCTATCAATAGAACAATATCATTTTTTCTAATATCATATTCCAAAACCGCCCTTATGTTAGAACTGGCATTGGGAGTTATAATCACTTTAACTATTTTATAATCCAACCCTAGGCTTTTTATTTTTTTATATAAAATTTCATACAAAGACTCTCCTGAAAAGGCATCCCAACCACCAACAATACATGGTCCTACTAAGAAAACCGTTCTTGTTTCATTTCCCTGTACCCCCTCCTCAATTTGAGCCTTATTTAGCATTTCTTTTTTTGCAACATCATATTCTAGCTCCGTAAATCTGTTTAAATATCTTTTTACTTCATTTTCTCTTTCCTTACCCCAATTCTTTTTTAAACCCAAAGCTCCAATTTTCCACTCATTATGTTGGGCCTGTTTTTCAAGCTCGTCAAGATATGGAATCCTTACAAGATATGTATAAATTCCCTCCTTTTTTAATTTTTTCTTTAAATTAGTAAGTTCCCTTTTATATTCCTCTTCTATAGTAATCATATCCGTATAAAAAAGAGCCTTTTTTTCATTAAATATATTATTATCTTTTAATAATAATACATAACGTATATATGGATTTTTCATAAATATTTTCTCAGCTCTTTTCAAAGCATTCAATCCATCATCTATACTTTTTCTCTTAAATAAATAATACAAAAAATATTTAACTTCATCTTCATTATATAATCCCTGTGCTTCTTGATATGAGATGTTAGTAACATATTTATCATTATCAAATATTAACAAAATCGTTGTTTCATTCTCTCTATCTTCATAGAATTTACAAAGAAACTGTAAATTCAAATCTTTGAGCTGAATTTTTTTTACATCCATTTCTACCAACTTAATCATTCTCTTCCCTCTCCCCATCCTTTGCAATAAGCGCTTTGACATGTTGATCTTTTATTAAAAGATTAACATCTTTTATCACAAATGCCGTAGATACCCCTCCTCACCATTTAATAATTTCAATACATCTATACATTTAAATAACTCATTCATATTTCTAATAAATTCAGTATAACGAAAAGTAGGTACCCGTTTTCCCTGCTGACACCATTTTTCAAATTGTTTTAAATAAACTACTGAATGTAAATCTGTTTTCCCTGAGTAGAAACAAATTTTATTGTATGGTATTTTCTCAAATATCCTCAAATAACTTTCCCTTTTTTCCTCTGTTGCCTCAAATCCCATCTTAATAAATATATTATTATAATTAATCCTTTCTCTTCTCCGGTTCCATTCTGTCTCCGCATTTGAAAAGCAAATCGAATGTAGAAAATTAATGTGTATCTTCTTACTGTCTTCTCCTAATGATGCAATTGGATGCATATTGCTACGTATATTGCCTTCTCTTACCATAACCAGTGATTGTCCAAGATAATACATCGGCTCTTGAATGAACTTAATAAAAGAATCATTGTCAAAAAGGACATTAATTAGTGGAGAATTAAATTTCATACATAATTCATGATATAAATATCCACCCCAACAGTCATCTGACAATATTGTGACAGGATTCTCTATTAGTCTGATATATCTCGAAAAATCAAAAAATGGAATCTTGAAAACACTTCCATTTATAATTTTCCTTTCAGCAATGTTCAAAGAAAGTGCTTCATCCCTAATTTCTTTATACCATCTGGAACTGGTAATAATCAAATAATCAAAATCATATTCCCATATATTTTCTTTTTTTATTAGCTTAAATCCATCCAATGTATCCCCAATCACATCTTTTGGCCTAGCAATTAAAGCACAAACAGAAATTGTTTTCTTCATAATTTCAAATTGAATCTGATTAATAAGGTTCTCATATCCCCCCCCGACTCCCCAAAAGATTACTTTATACACAATGACTCCTCCTATGAATGTTATTTTAGTAAAACCGCCTCCATAATAATGCTTGCCATATAGTCAATCATCCTATCTGACATACCTGGATATACCCCCACCCAGAAAGTATTATTCATTATAAAGTCAGTAGTCTTTAGATTTCCTACTACACGATATGCATCCGTCCCACGAATCTGGTTAAAGCAAGGATGTTTAATAAGATTGCCGCTAAACAGCAACCTTGTCTGAATATTATGCTCTTCAATATAACGGATTACTTTATTCCGCTCTAACCCTGTTTCCGGTCTAAGAGAAATCAAAAAACCAAACCAAGAAGGTATACTATTCTCTGCCGGGACTGGTAGTATAATTCTATGCTGTACACCTTGAAGAGCCTCATAAAGTCTATCCCAATTATGACGCCGCCGTTCAATAAAACCTGGCATTTTCTTTAGCTGTTCTACTCCGATCGCTGCCTGAAGATCTGTTACCTTCAAGTTATATCCAAAGTGGCTATATACATACTTATGATCATATCCTTGAGGCAGTTCACCATATTGTCCTTCGAAACGATGACCACAGAAATTATCATAGCCCGACGGACAGAGACAATCACGCCCCCAATCTCTATAGGATAGGATCAAATAGTTCAATTGTGGATTATCCGTATAAACACATCCACCTTCTCCTAGCGTCATATGATGAGGCGGGTAGAAGCTACTAGTCCCGATATCTCCCCATGTACCTGTATATTTCGTCACACCTTCAATTGTATACCGTGTTCCCAACGCATCACAATTATCTTCAATCAGCCACAAATTGTTTTTATCACAAAACGCCTTAACTGCTGCCAAATCAAATGGATTTCCCAAAGTATGGGCAACCATAACTGCCTTTGTTTTTTCTGAAAGAGCGCTTTCCAATTTACTAACATCCATATTATATTGAGGTAGCGACATATCTACAAAAACTGGCACTGCACCATATTGAATAATAGGACTGACTGTCGTCGGAAAAGCACATGCAACTGTAATAACCTCATCTCCACGCTTAATCTGACGTTCCCCCAACTCAGGCGCCGTCAAAATAGAGAAAGCTAACAAATTTGCAGAAGAACCACTGTTGACCAGATGTACATATTTTACTTCCATCCAATCTGCAAATTTTTTTTCGAACTGTTCAGAAAACTTTCCAGTTGTCAGCCAGAAATCCAGCATAGCATCTGTTAAACAACACATTTCTTTCTCATCAAAGACACGCGAAGCATAATTAATACGATCACCAGGTTTGAACTCTTCACTTTTTTCTTTAAATGTATAATAATATTCTGCAACCATTTCCTTGATCTCAACACGAGCTTGTCTTTCATTTTTCCAATTAGCCATTTCTATTTCCTTTTAGGAATTCCCCTATCTCTCTATCCATCTCTGCGGGAATATCTCCATCCGCAACCCATATCTTACTAAATCTGCAGGTCATTCTCATACTGTCCTCTATATGCCAGCGTGGCTTCCAGCAAAATATCGTTTTGATTTTACTACAGTCCAACTTTAAACAACCAGCTTCATGATAAGCATTTATTTCTTTCTGTGTCTCCCACACAGCCTGCTCACCCCAGCATCTGCAAAATAAATCAACCAAAGCAGCTGTGGTTACACAATCACATTCATCTGGTCCAATATTATAACATCCTGCATAACCAGCATCTTCATACTGTCTTGCCGCAATTGTCAAATATACTATTAGTGGCTCAAGAACATGCTGATATGGACGAATCGAGTCCGGATTTCTAATTTGAATTGTTTTACCTGCTGCCACTGCTCGAACACAGTCAGGGATAATACGGTGATTCGCAAAATCCCCTCCTCCAATCACATTGCCTGCTCTTGCTGTTGAAATTGCTGTTCTACCATCTAAAAAAAAACTGTTTTTATAACTACGTGTTACAAGCTCCGAACAACTTTTACTGTTAGAATATGGGTCAAAGCCACCTAATAACTCATTCTCTCGATACCCCCAACACCACTCATTATTGTAGTAAACTTTATCTGTCGTTACATTAAGAACGCTTCTTACATATGGAAATAACCGAACACATTCCATTAGATTAACTGTTCCCATAACATTAGTCTCATATGTATAACGTGGAAATTTATAGCCGTCTAGAACAATCGGTTGTGCTGCTAAGTGAAAAACAATTTCTGGTTTTGTTTTCTCAAAAGTTTGTTTTAAATATTCAAAGTCAGAAATATCTCCCAAAATACTAGTCATCTTATCCTCAATGTCAGCAAGATGAAACAAATTTGGCTCTGTAGGTGGCGCCAGACTATAGCCATAAACAATAGCACCCGCATTTATCAATATTCGGCAAAGCCATGTACCCTTAAAGCCTGTATGTCCAGTAACTAAAACTCTTTTATTTTTATAAAATGATAAATCCAACATAATGAAACCCTTCCAGACAGTTCTAAAATACAACTATCATTTGCTAATGTATATCCCTTTCAGTCATCCCACTTCTTCCATGGCGCCGTTCCAGAACTTAAATATTGTTCTAACATGTCCTTTTCCCATTTGGTGTCCATACACTGCCAAAATCCATAATGCATATAGGACATCAATTCACCCTTTTTTGCCAATTTTTCAAGTGGCTCACGTTCAAAAACAGTCTGATCACCTTCTATATAGTCAAATATCTCTGGTTCGAGTACCATATATCCAGCATTAATTGGCGCACCGTCTAAAATATTTTTTTCTCTAAAAGATTTCACTGCATTATCCCCGCCTATATTCAAAACACCCTTTTGCTGTTTCTGCATAACAGCTGTTAACGTTGCAATTTTACCATGGCTTTTGTGAAACCTTAGCAAATCCCTAATATCCACATCACATACACCATCACCATAAGTCATCATAAACGTTTTATTTTCTATAAATTTCTGAATACGTTTAATACGTCCGCCTGTCATAGTTTTATGTCCAGTATTCACAACTGTCACTTTCCATGGTTCACAGTTTTGATCATGAATAATCATGTCGTTCTGTCCATTTGTGAAATCAAAAGTAATATCACTACTATGTAAAAAATAATCTGCAAACCACTCTTTAATCACATGTTGCAAATATCCAGCACAAATAATAAACTCATTAAAACCGTAATATGAATACTCCTTCATAATATGCCATAAGATTGGCTTTCCACCAATCTCAACCATTGGCTTCGGCTTTAATTCTGACTCCTCAGATATTCTAGTTCCAAATCCGCCTGCTAAAAGCACTACTTTCATATCTTTTTTCACCTACATGCTATATATATTATATTGTTGCTCTCTAAACCTTGTTCTAACTTATTCCTAAATAACTATATAAGTTTTTTTTCGTCAATACTATCTATATTATCTTTATAATATTCACATAATTGATAAATAGATTCTTCAAATCCAGTAAATTGATAATTACCGATCTCTCCTATTAATCTTTCATTATTTCCAGTATATTCTGACTTCCATCCGGTTTTTCCTATCACAATATTACAATCAACGTCTAAACTCTTCCTTACCATACATGCTAATGAATATAAATCTATTTTGCTTCCTCGGCAGACATTATAGTGCTTATACTTAGGTTCATTTTCAATAAACCATCGCATAATATCACACAGATCATCTACCCATAAATAGTCAAAATAAACATTTTTTTCAATTGTTATATCCATCCCTTTTAAGGCTCTACATATAGCATTGGAAATAAATCTTCGTTCCCATTCCTCATATTTTCCATAAACTCCAAATAGACGTAAATCATAAATGTTATTATCTTCCTCACATATTTTTGACATAACATACTTGGAAAATCCATATGGATCAGCCGGAATATACGTTCCAAAGTACTGTTCCGTCATATAAGGAATATAATGCCGCATATCATATTCTGCACCCGATCCGAAATAATACATCTTTCCATAATATTGTCTACATCGTTCTAAATTAAAAAACATATAAAGATTGCTATTTAAAATTTCATACGGTGTAACCCTCTTTTTTATATCATTTGTATTTGCCGCATGAATCACTATATCAAATCTATTTTTCTTTATATATTCTGTTACCATATAACTATTGTTCAAATCAAGTTCTGCCCGTGTCGGAATATACATTTTATACCCATACGATTCTAATCTTCTTAAATTTTTACCTATAAATCCTGCTGAACCAGTTAATAATATTTTCTTCATATTTACTTAATTTGGACCCCCGGTTCAATAAAAAATTTATTGACATTGGGTCCACCATTACATTTTTTGCAGTATTCAATATATCCTTTTTCATTAAATCCTAACATAAATTCCATCAACTCCATTTTATTAATGTTTAATTGATTCAATTCAAAAAAGTCATCTTTCTCCGCCCTACAATATTGTGTTCTATCAGCACCAATTGCCATGCCACAGTAAAATAGCCTCGTTCCCATCAATCCCTGACAAGAACGCCTATCACACGCTGCATAAAGAGCCCTCCACTCTTCTTCATTTTGAAAGCGGTTACTTTCTTGCGGATAACCACAATCATACCACTTTACGAATTTAGCCCAATCATATCTCAAATTATTTTTTTGTAAAATATGTGTGATCACCTCACATTTTTGCTTTCCAAAAGTATTTTTCCCATAATCCGTAAATCTATATATTACATCATATTTTTTAAATAATTCTAAACTTTTAGAATTTGGTATCAGAATAGCATTAGAATATACTTCTAAATTATTGACATATTTTTTATAATAATGTTCCCCAATCATCTCTAATATTTCATTAAATTGTGGATGAACCATAGCATCCCCGCCAATAATGCCTAATACACTCACATTATCAACCCATTTGAAATATGAATCTAGTCCCTGCTTTATTTCTTCTTTTGAGTAATTCTTTTTATGTTTTATATATGGGTTTAATGCAGAACAATTTCTACATCTCAAAGAGCAAAACTCAGTAATGTTTATATTTAAATTACTCACACATAATTTATTGTCATTATACATTCTATATAAAGTTATAAACTCATCAATATGGAAATAAGTTTCCCACTTTAAATATCCCATCAATTCTAATTCAGAAAATACTTCTTTTGTCCATCCAGTTGAAACCAGAACAATCCTACTTTTATTATTTTTAAGAATATCTGGAGACAAAACAGGACATCCACATTTTTCTGCATTTTGTTTATCCGGATCTGAATCTACAAAAGCAATAATTTCTATTTCTGAGCAGAAATCCTTATAAAAGGCTTCCCCAAATGTACCTGCTCCCCAAATAATATAATGGCAATCTTTATTTAAAATTTTATGGCTTACTAGTTCAAACTCATGTCCTTTATTTTTCCACTGCATATTTCCACCCCAGTATTATATTGTCAAATAATATTCTGGCTCAAATGCCGCATTCAATTGATGCCCAAGATACACCTTATAAAGTGGTTCTATTTTTTTTATCAATTTAGGTATTTCCCACAAATGTGAAGTACGATGATATGCAGATATTACCATCTGTGGTTTATAACGCTTTATTATCCCTTGTGCACCTATTAAGGCCTTTAATTCTAATCCCTCAATATCCATTTTTATAAAATCTACCTTTTCATTTACAACAGAATCAATTGTTTTAACCATTACCTCATTTTTAAAATTCCCTTCTTGCTCTATACTTGCGCATACTGATGACTCTTGAGATGATACAATCTCTGTTCTTCCTTCCTTCTCATCCAAAAGTGCCTGAATACATATAACTTTCTTTGTACACTGATTATTATCTACCCAATTTCTTAGTCTTTTATAATTACCTTCCAATGGTTCAAAACAATAAATTTTACATATACCATGGGTCTCCTCCCAAAAAAACTTAGCAGTATCTCCGATAAAGGCTCCACAGTCAAGAATCGTATCCTTCTCCCTTACTCTAATTTCATGGTTTTCACTTTTGTAATAATATCTATCTACAATTTTTTCATTTTCTTTTAAAAATAACGGATTTCGCGTCAATCTGGATTTAATAAGATTTTGAAAATATTTTTTTGATTCTTCATCAGATAACATTTCTAAAACTTCTTTTATTTTATGCGGGTTATCTTGTATTGCATTGATATCATACATATACTTTTCTGCAAATTTATGCGTAACACAAAAAATATGCTCTGGTTTTATTCCCCATTTTTCTTTTAAGCATAATGCTATTTCGTAATTAAATGACACAACTGAAACCAAAAAAACAGTTTTTTCCAAATCTAACTTTTTCATCACCTGAGAAGGATCCTGAATAGTTATCTCCTTTATTTTTGTCCCCCATTTTTGAGGGGAATTATCAATTATTGTAATAATCTTTTCTTCTCCAAGGAGCTCTATAATTTCATATATATATATACCAGCTCCCCATAAAACAATTTTACTATTTTTTTTTATGTCAGCTAATGTTATTACTTTATCTCTCATAATAACTTGCCATCCCTTCATTTGTTCTGGATTCTTAACCATTATAATAATTTTTCCTAAACTCACATAAAATCTTACTTCTATTTAGACATATTAATCTTTTAGATCATTTTTTCGACGGCAGCAAAAAAATTCTGCTTCACTACGTCCCATTTGAGCAAACATTTTTCTAGCAGCAGAATTTGCTGAATCGGCTGTCACAAAAATAAATCTTTTTTCTAACCCGGGGATTAAGTCTGGGGATTTCGGAATGTATCCCAAAAATTTATTTCTTACGACCATATCATATACATCACATAATCTAGCATTTGGATAATTTTCGTGAATAAATTTCTGTATCTCAAATGCTGTGTGTGTCACTCCCCAAAATACATACTCTATCTTTGTATCTGTGTCCCAATTATTTTTTATATATGTAATCGCATCCTCACCATAAAATAAATCGTCAAATTTCTTTTGTCTAATATCTTCCTTACACTCACTTAATGTACACATATCGTAGTATTTGTCATAAGTATCTCGTATTCTTTTTTCTGCCACTTTCATCATCAGTTCTTTTTCTTTATCATCAATACTAATTGCTTTAGGATTCCAATCAATATTCTTTACGCTCTGAGGTGTATAAACTGGAATATATTTTTTTATCCATGAATATTTATAATAATCATTATCCATAATCAAAATCACTGGTATCCCTAATGCTAATGCAATTACCGCTCCATGAAATCTCGATGTAATTATCATTTTCGCTTCTTTTGAATACATATCAATTACACTTTGCGCAAAATCAAAGATATTAGTATACTCGCCCAAAAAGCCTGATAGAGTATCAAAATATTCATGCGGAAAATATACTGCATCCTTTTTTAATGAATCTGGTATCTCCCCCTTTATACATTCATGTGCATCTACCAGATAAACTTTTTTTTGCGTTATAGGATTTATTTTTCTTCTTGGGAAAATTCCTACTAAACATCCGTTAAAGTATGCGTCAATCCCTCGTTCATGCAGCTCACGCATTGTCCTTTCATCTCGACAGCCTATAGGTGAAAATCTTCTAAGCATATTTATTTCTTTTTCAGTCCACTCTTGCTCCCATTCGATAGATAATGCTAAAAAAACCGGCAATATTCTAGAAGAAATCTTCAAATTATTCTCATAAAAATTCATAGGTAATACTACATATTCACCTTCATAATCAGTAAAATCATAGGTTTGAATTTTTATAATATCTTCTTCTGGAACTCCCATTTTATCATATATTTTTTTTATCGCTAAACACATGAATAAATCTCCAATATTAATTATACGTTTTTTATCCTTCTCGTTCTCCTTTGCTTGACCTTCATGTATACGAATCGCATATTTCACTACAATTCCTCCTTCCATTTAAATAATACTCTTCAATGTATTGCTGGCCACATTTTTTCAAGCGTCCCGGGTAACATTTCTCCATTTTCGCTCATAACCGTTTTTACTCTAGGTGATACTGTTTCTTCTGGTGAGACAATAAGTTCACAAAATATCGGCAAATCATCTCTCATAACATCTGGTAATAACCTATCTAGCTCTCTATTATTAGCAATTCTATATGTTTTAAAACCATACGCATCGGCTATTCTGACTATATCCGGCATAGTTAAACCACTTTTATCGTCGCTTGCCACATAATGTCCTCCAAAATTATTTCTTTGCATTGAACGGATACTTGCATAGCCATTATTATTCCAAACAAAAATTTTAATTGGAAGTTTCAATCGATGTAACGTTTCTAACTCTTGAATATTCAATTGAAATGCTCCATCTCCATTAATCAATATTGTCCTTTTTCTATCATTTGCAATACATGAACCAATTGCGTATGGCAAGCCGAATCCCATAGCACCCAAACCCGCTGCATTTTTCATTTTCTGACCTTTTTTCAATTGAAATGCTTGATAAGTAATTTCACCTGCTCCTCCAGAGCTTTCAGGTACGATAACATCATCAGGTGCTAATAGTTTACATAGTTCTCCTATAAAGTAGTATGCATTAACATAATCTTCTACTTCCTTATATGCTTTGGAAATAACCGGATATTTTTTACGAATATTTCTACAATATGAAAGCCATTCCGTTCTTTCTTGGCGTATACTATCTGTCCAAAGAATATCTTTTTTATCCTTCATTTTCTTAGCTAAATTTTTCAAGAATATAGCCGCATCACATTCCGCTGCCGCTTCTTTTTTCATATCTGTTTTTGCTATTTCATGGGCATCAATATCAACAATTACTTTTTTAGAAGATTTTCCAAAATTTTTGTCATTAAATGCTGTAATACTAGTATCTAAACGGCATCCCACCGACAAAATAAAATCTGCCTCCTGTAAGATCAGGTTCGCACCTCTATCTCCCATAATCCCTGGATGACCTAAATACAAGGGATCCTCTTCTTCCAGCATATCAATTGCCTTCCATGTAGTCTCAACGGGAAGTTGAAAACTTCCCATGATTTCGTATAGATATTCTGTTGCATCTGCAATCTTGATACCATTCCCCGCTAAAATAAGAGGTTTTTTAGCCTCCCTCAATAAATTAATTGTTTTATTTAAAACCTTTGTTAAATCAGGTTCTCCTTTTTTCTTCCAAATATATCCCTTCAACAAAGTCTCATCCAACATAACAGCCTGTACATCTAACGGTATATCTAACCATACAGGCCCAGGTCTTCCCGTAGTTGCTTCAATATAAGCTTTTTCCAAATGATACCTGATCGTCTCTGGCTCTAAAATCTGAACCGCATATTTAGTGATCGGCTTTACCATCGGAATTATCTGTACTTCCTGGGATCCCATCTGTCTAACTCCACGATCTCCTACCAAGTCAGATCTCTTTGACTGACCAGATAAAATAATCATAGGAGTTGAGTCAATCCATCCTGCTGTAACACCTGTAATAGCATTTGTAGCTCCTGGTCCCGAAGTAACTAAAACCACTCCAGGAGTATTTGTATGTTGTCCGTATGCCTCTGCTGCAATTGATGCAGCCTGTTCGTGAAGAAAACAGACAAATTCAATTTGTGATTTTCCTACGGAATCAACTAAATGCATTGCCCCTCCACCTGGGAGCATAAATATATGTCTAATCCCCTTACTTTCTAGAAACTGAAATACATAATCTGATAATTTAATCATGGCTTTACTGATTCCCTCCAAACATCCTACTTTCTACATATTCTGCTATTACATGCCCAATAAATATATGTAACTCTTGAATTCTTGGCGTTATTAGTGATGGAATCTTAATAATGTAATCTGCAATACCGGTTAATTCTGGAGTTGCAAATCCTCCCATCAAAATCACAGATATAATTCCATGACCCTTCGCATATTTAATCGCTTCTATTACATTTTTTGAACTCCCACTAGTCGTAATCCCAATCAGCATATCATTCTCCTGAGCCTTTGCCTCTAGCTGCCTTACAAATATTCTTTCAAAACTATAATCATTTCCAATTGCCGTCAGCGTAGATGTATTTACCGAAAGTGCTTCTGCATTAAGTCCTGGTCTTTCCCTAAAAAAGCGGCTGACAAATTCTGTCGCAATATGCTGAGCATCTGCCGCACTACCTCCATTTCCACATAAATATATGCATCCTCTGTGTTCTAAGACAGAAATAACTTTATCTCCGACATCCATTATAGATTTAATAAGTACTTGGTCTGAAGCCATACTTTTAAAGATGCCAGTATGTTCCTCCCATTTATTGAAAAAAAATCTATGAGCGCTTTCATCATTATCATACTCTTCAAGAATAGATATCATCTCCCAAAGGCAACCTTTTCCACCATCATTTTGTAGAATAATATCGGCTGCATTTTTTACCCTATCTATCGCATTAGCAGGACAAAGTCCTAATCCAGCATAAATAAGTGGTTCCTCATCATATTTTCCGTCTCCAATATAGCAAATGTGCTCTCTACTAATTCCAGTCTCTTGTTCAATCTGTTGTATTGTTTCTTTTTTTGTCTTATTTCCTCTATAAAAATAATCCCAGGGAAATCTCTTTTCAAAATAATTTACAATATCTGTATCTTCTCCAGTAATTGCCACAAGTTTGTACCCTCTGCGCTGCAATTCAAAAATAGCATCTATATCTTTTAAATTTATCTTCTTTTGCTCGTTCCCGTTAGAATCAATAATAACTGCTCCATCTGTAATGACTCCATCAATATCAAATACTATTAATTCAATCATGCATTTTATCCTCTAAGCTTTTTTCTTACATCCATTTCCGCTGCAGTCATAACTTTTTCGCCCCGTCCCATAATCTTTTCAATTTCTCTAATATCTTTTACCAGTTTGCATAATTCATATGGTTCTATAGAAGCTTTTTGGTCAGAACCATATAAACCTCTGTTCAAAGTTACATGACGCTCAATGGAAGATGCTCCAGCCGCCACAGCACAAATACTGACAAGTGTATCAACTTCATGGCCACTGTAACCCACTTTACATTTATAAATATTAGAAAGTTCTCTAATCATTCTCAAATTCGCATCTTCTGATCGCATAGGATAAGTACTATTGCAATGCATCAATTCAAATGGACAATTATATTTTTTAAAAATTTTTACTGCACGGTCAATTTCATCCATCGTACTCATGCCAGTTGCAATAAATGTATATTTTCGTTCTTTTGCAATTTCTCTCAATAAGTCATCATTCGTAAGCATTGCTGATGCCACTTTATTGTATTTACAGTCATATTGTTGTAAAAACTTTTGGGAATCAATATCCCATGCAGATGCATACCACTCTATTCCCTTTTCACTACAGTATTCAGTAATCTCATCATACTCATCTTTACCAAACTCTAATCCCTCTTTTTGTGCACGCTGGGTTTCTCCCCACGGACTCTTTCTCGGCATATCGAGATATTCCTTTGTATAAACCTTATCAACAGTACGTTTTTGAAACTTCACTGCATCACATCCTGCCACAACTGCAACATCAATTAGTTTTTTTGCAAGTTCGATATCTCCATTATGGTTAATCCCTATTTCTGCCACAACAAATGTTTCCATATTCTACTTAACTCCTATTTAATATCTGCTTGAAATAACTTCTTAAAACCCATTTTTCTCAGTATAGGAATCACTTCGTTTTTGTTTTTCTCATTTAAAGCAAGTACTATACCAATATTCGATGAATTCTTTATCTGTGATATTTCATACACTTTATGTCCTTTTAGCTCTTTTTCATTTTCTTTGAGTTCAGTAACTATAAAACCTACAAAAGAAATTGAATTTTTTTCAAAAATATCTGCATACCTTCTAGCCTTAACACCAGCACCATATATATATACACTGCAATATTTACTGCAAAATATTCTTAATCTTATTCTTCCAGCACTCTCCATAATTTTTTGAGGAATATCTTTGATCCTCATAACCATATATACAAATCCTTTTGCCAAACTCCCATATTCTGCAATAACTTTCACGATAGGAATCGGAAAATATAATAATTTCCAAACTGTTATAAGAGGTACTGTAGATATAATAGGCCATATGTGCTGATACTTCTGAAAAGTTTCTCTAGTCAGAACGCCGTTAATTCTTAATGTGATCAAATTACTTTCTCCCAATGCTTCTATATAGACAGCCGCCTTTCTGATCGCAGCGTCTTTATTTTTATAATAGTCAGGTAATGCATGTATGCTTTCATACCAACGGCGTCCCCAAAGTTCCAAAAATTCATTTATAGGCTTAGTCCCATCTTTAAATGTATATATTTCTTCTATTGGAACAGAAAAATGATAAAACTTTAAATTTTTAATTTGACGCATTGCCTCAAAGTACATAATTACATGTAAAAAGCTATATGATTTATCCTCTATATATCTCTTTTCAAAATAATTCCACTCAAACTTTTTGAGAACAGTATTGCATTTTATTATTAATATTCCAAACTGGGTTAATGACCACGCAAAATCTAAAAATATTTCATTAGGATTTGCATATTCTCTATTACCTCTATTCTCTAAATCATGAAAGTCCAACATTATCATATCATATTCTTCATCTAGCATTTCCCAAAATTTGTAAATCACTTTGGAAGAAAAAAATAAATAATCTGGTAGTATCCATAGATATTCATAATTATCTTGTATGGACTTGTCCCGATATATATTATATAACTTTATCTTTGGCGCAATATTTTTATCTAACTTATAATAGTGAATATTCTTTTGCCCTTCTAAAATCTCTTTAATCCCATTTTTCGTATCTAGATTAGGACTCGAATCATATATGAATATATCTATAATTCTGCTATCAATACTATTTATAATTTTCAAGCATGTGTTTTTAATAGCTTTTGCCCTATTATATGTCGGAATACATATGGCAACTTTTTTCTCAAACATTTTCAATTTTCTTTATTACCTTTCAATTTTCTTTCTGAACAAGTAATTTATCACATACCATAAATCTCCAAAAACCTTTCGGGTTGGTAAAACAATTCTATATTATTTTCAATTTTCTCCACACTCCAATTCCACCATTGTATTTTCAGGAATTTTTTTATATCTTCTTTTTTAAAACGATACCTAATAACTTTAGCTGGTATCCCACCAACAATTGCATATGATTCCACATTTTTAGTTATTACTGCTCCCGCGCCTATTATTGCGCCATCCCCAATCGTAACTCCTGGTAAGATTACTACGTTCGCTCCTATCCAAACATCATTTCCTATAATAATAGGACTATTATTTCTCAGTCGGCTAACTTCATATTCTACGTTCTCATTATATTTCCCATATTTCATAATTAAATCTCTTCTCTTACTATACTGCTCCCATGGATAAAAACGTGGATGGTCTAGTATCGGATGACTTGTAACATAATCAACAGGATGATTATTCCAGATTCGAGCAGTAGCACTAATTGAACAATATCTTCCTATTGAAATTGCCAATGGATCATGATCCAGTAAATACTCATATCCATATGTATATCTTCCGACTTTACAACCCTTATATACAATATCTTCCTTATTATATCCCTCATTTTCATATAAGTAGAAGCAATCCGTATATGTATAACCCATACTTTCTAATGTCTCTAAAATCTCATTCCTAAATGACATTAAACTCACTACAATATAATCCTTTTTAGGATTCATCAATGAAATGGGTTCTACCCTATATCCTAAATACTCTGATATTTTGTCTGCTCTTTGATCTATAAAACCTGTAATAGTAATTCCATACTCTTTCATTACAGATTCTGCAATCTTTCCGCCTTTACCGGCGCCCCAAATATATACTTTCCGATTTTTAATTTGAGGTTTAAACTTAGAAATTTTATTTTTACATATTATCTTAAATTTCTCCTCAAGTTTCATATTATCTCCCCATTTATTTCTTTTTTGACTAATCTACATACAGCTTTTAAATGGCATTCCTCACAGTAACTCTTTCACATCCTGCTTCCTACTTCTTCCTACTTCTTAAATCATTCAAACTTTATTAAGATTTTGTTTTATATACTTCCAAATGTTTTCACCACATGCCCCATCTATATGACTTTGTAATTTTTTAAAATATTCTTTTCTGAATGTTCTACATCCATCTTCTTCATCGATAATAGTATTCAAAAAGTAAGAAATACTCTGACTTATTTCATTATATATACATTCACTTTGCAAATGTATATATTTCATTTTTTTAGTAATTGGCCTTGTTATCTTTATACCAGATAGCTTCTTTTCTTCATTATCCCAACTCAACAGCATATTTGCCTTACGCGGGAAAAAAAGCAAATTTCCTTTTTTCAACTCATAACTTCTCCATTTTGCCAAAGGAAATCCAGGCTTCTCTAAAATTGTAAAGCCAGAAGGATATTCTGTAATTTCATCTTTTTTTAATGTCTGCATATTTATCTTACATATATATTCTGCGCCTGATGCCAGCAGCCACAATTCATTCTCCCATGCTAATATTTTACTATATGGAAGAGATTGCATATTCTTTTTTTCTTTATATATTAAATTCGCATCTTTAGTTTTCAAATTATAAGAAAAAATGTCACCTTGATTACTTAAAAAATATAACACATTATTTTGATATGCAATATCTACAGCCCCTCTCTCCATTCCATTAATACTAATCACTTCACAACTCAATTCTTTTAAATCAATTTTCAAAAAAATATTAATCAATGAACAAGATGCATAAGCATAGTCTTCTACTTTTATTACGCTCGAAAAGGCGATTAATCCAGTATTCTCTACTTTATTAGACAAATTATTATCAACTAAATCATGTTCTTGAATATTCCCATTATTCATATTAAAGCAAATAATAGAGGCTCCTTGCGCCGAAAAAAGATACAGAAGATCATCCTTTCTTATACAGCCATTAAATTTAATTGTACCACATTCATCTACATCTTTACTTATTTTGTAATATTTCATTTCTTTAGTATCAGTATTAAATTCAGCTATATGCCCTGCCCTACAGGGTATAAAAAAAATCTTTCCATGAAATACAATGGCTTTTTGATATAAAAATGTCATTTGGAGGTCTTCTTTATAAAATTTAGTAACAAACTTGCTTTTTCCTGTCTTCATGTCAATTTTAAATAAACCATTAAACTCATCTTCCGGCACATATAAATAACCACCTATCTCTGCTGCACAGGAAAAAGAAAGGCTCTCTTCCTCTTCTTCTATATTTGTCTCTGCATTTATATTTGTAATAAAAATTGGCTTTCCTGTGATGCCATACATAGTCACCATAGAACTCCAATCCCCTATATACGCATCCGAAATTGCTATTGCACGATGAACATCCGAAGTATCATCGTAAACTCCATTACTTAATGCTTTAAACTCATCGATTATTTTCATATATTGCTCTAAAATCTGGGGATTCATTGCTTTTGCGGTTTCTATACTAAGAGGGTGTGGGCGCCACAGTAATGCCGCATCATTTTGCTCTTTAAATAGCAGAAAAATCCGATGTAACTTATCAATTAATTTTTCAGCTTTATTTATAATAGGGTTTAAATGCGTATTTAATAAAAAAATCTTACGTTCACCCAGTGCTTCCCTCCATTCTTTCGGAATCTCTGGCGGTTCTTCTTGCATTCTAAGTACCATATCAAATTTGGGCGACCCCATTGCCACAATTCGTGCAGAATCTGCTCCATATTTCACATAGCACTTTCTCACAGCATCAGATTGTACAAATGTTCTCCATGCATTTTTAACTGCTGGCATAACACAATAATCTTTTTTAACCTTATCTCCCAATGTAATAAAATATGGTATATAAACTAAATGTTCTGTGTATTTAATCAGATTGCTACTAAAATACTGCTCTGGCAACTGGGTAACATAATTAAACTGATCATAAGGATTATGAATAAATATAACATCTGGAAATGTCTTCTCTATGCAATACATCTTGTAATCTATTATGGGAATATCTTCTGGAAAAAGATTGCCCTCATAATGTACTTCTACTTGTCCGCTCTTCTGGTTCATATTATAGTATGGTACTGGCATTACTACTACATGACAATTGTTTTCCTTTATAGCAGATCTATACACGCTATCCATCGCATCCCACATAGATGCCTTATAGGGCATAAAAACAATTTCATATGGGCTATCCTGAATATCTTCTCTAACACTCTTTTCTACTTTTTTTAATGAAGTATCCATCTCTTTTATTATTTGACGATACTCCGCACTGTTTTCGCATACAAATGCTTTATACAATATTTCGCAGAGTTCTTCCAAATAAGCAACTGTTACCGATCCTTCCTTTTCAAGGCTTTCAATTTTATTACCAATTGCAATCGTCAATTGCTGAGATTGTTCCAGCAATTCCTTACTCATACCAGGCCGTATTAATCTCAATTGTTTATTTGCATTTTTCAAAGTATTAATACACTGAAGTATATCGTTTTTTTGAAACACCCGCATATCAAGCTACCCTCCCACACTCACAGAATATTCTCCTCTAACTATCACTATAAATCTGATAACAATGCTTATTTAGGATGATAATTTATAACTCATATTATCCCCATAGATTAGAACTCTTTCGTATAAACTCACCCATGGCCTTCCTATAATATATATCAAGTTCTTTTACAAAATCCATACTATTATCTTCTGCCTGATGCATTGTCTTCTTCATAATCAGGAACACTTTCTTAATTTCTTCTTCAGTAACAGCCGATATATCCCCTTCTCGAAAACACAAATTAAGATACTTATATTCCTCTTCTGAAAGTTCAAATCCACTTAATCTAAAAGAGAGCTGTTGCAGTTGATCAAAGCATCGTATTCTTTCAGGATATTGTTCCCTTTTTACTCGGGATGTCTCAGTTCCTTCATAATATCTATGCTTAAGCATAAAGTCATCTAAATTTGTCATCTTTGCAACTTTTGAGCATTCAATCCAAAATCGAAAATCCTCCATACCATAACAGTTTTCCCTGTAACATATTCCATATTCATCTACAATACTTTTCCTGAACATTACTTCACTATTATGGAAGATGCATCGAAAGAGAAAATTCACTTTAATATAATATGGATTTTTTAAAATAAAATCCTGAGTTGATATCAAATTATCATTCTCATCAATAGACTCTACCCGACCGCCAACAACACCTATATCAGTATTATTTTCTAAAAAGGTTACTTGTTTTTCCAATCGATGATCAAATGAAACATCATCATCATCCATAATTGCTATATATTTCCCTTGGCTTACTTCCAAAGCATAATTTCTAGAATAAGAAATCCCTTGATTTTTTTTGTTATGGAATATCCTTATCCTGGAATCTATAAATTGATTTACAATATTCATCGTATTATCTTGAGAACAATCATCAATAATAATCAACTCAAGGTTCTCATATGTCTGACGTAGAATAGACTCAATTGCCAGTCCTATATATCTTTCGGCATTATAAGCTGGCATAATCACACTAACTAATGGTTTCTCCAAAATTTTACCCCCTATAATGGATAATATCAAATCGCATTTCAGACAGCATATCACTTTCCGAGCGTTTCCCCGCAACATACAGATTCTTAACCTCTTGGTACAGTTTTGCACACAAATAATAAAATTTTTGCCGCAACACTCGTATTTGTTTTTGATTCATATAACTCACAAAATGAAAACTATATTCATTTATTAGTGCGCTATTTATTTTTATCATCCCGTCATATAAATCAAAAAAGCGTAATAAATTATTATGACATCCAAAATCCATTTCTATATCGTATAAGCAGAGTCCATCATTTGATACCATCAGAAGATACTTTCCATCAGTTATACAATATGATTTATTAAAGCTATCCTTGCGCAAAGGTTGAGCCGCATATTCATTCCTAGATATTGAATATACTCGTTTCTTCAAATCAATCTCTCTTTCCCAGTTCGTCTCTCTTGTTATAATCTGGTAGATCAAAGTCCGGAGGTCTATCGTATTAATCAGTCTTTCATTTCTTTCTCCGTCTGAAGTCGTACTGTCTAATATAAAAAGCGGTGTATGAATCAATGATGCGTATGGCTCTATAGCATGAGCCAACCCTTTATGCCCCCCATGAGTCCAATAATCGTCTCCATGATCCCCATAGAGTATGACAACCGTTGATTCTAACTTATTCTTCTTTTCTAATATCTGTAACAAATCTTTCACGTTTTGATCCAAATGATCATAACCGGCCCTCCAATTATCCGCCCCACTTTTCCATTCATCTGCATATACATAACAATTGAAGGCTAAATTAGTAAGATAACTGCACGCCATTATAGCAAATGAATCTTGCTCCACTTCTTTTTCAAATGTCTGAAGATATTCCTTATAATCATCACATCGTAAGATTATTTGATTATCAAAACCAGCTAAATGCTTTTTTTCCGCAATTTCCCAATCCGGATGATCTAGATATATATATAATCCCGTATGATATCCAATCTTTTTTAAGTCATCGAAGAGCGAGGTCTGATAGACATAATCCTCAGGGATATAAGCCAACGAATCCCCCTGCTCATATTGCTCCATCCCTCCATACAGCAAATCTTCGAGTACCATTAGAGTAGAAGTTGCAGTAGAAAAATATTTATCAAAAAAAACACTTTTTTTTTCTACTTCTTTCAATGTTGGAAACCAATGTCTGTGAAGTCCGTATATTTCCATATTAAGGCTTTCTAAATGAATCAGCAATAAGTTTCTTTTCACCTTGACACCTTCTCACGAAAAAATTTCATTTCATCAATAATTTCTGACAGAGGAATAAGCAGACAGTTTATTTTTCTACAAAGCTGAGCCTCTATTTCTTCAAAGTCGCACAGTGCTGTAATTATAATAGCATCTGCTTCTGGGACAACTTCTGTTTCCGTGCCCAGTATCTGGAAATCCTCAGATATAGCATTGGCTCTCTTATCCATTATCCAAGCAATCTCTATACTATTATCTTTGCACAATTCATATAATAAATGCCTTCCCAAAATACCATATCCATAAATTCCAATACAATTTATATTTTTTTTCTTTAAATATTTACTAATAGAATTATTATTTTCACGTTCTGTCATCCATCGGTCAAGACAGCGCATTATTTTTTGATATTTATTATCCTTTTCCACTTTTTCCTATCCTTTTGTATGTCTCAACTGTATAGTTTATATAAGTTTATCTTCAATAAAAGCCATATAAAAATTATAAATATCTCCTTGGATGAACTTCCGTTTATTGGACAATTTATGTACTGATGAAGCAGACTTTATTATATTCCACTTATTAACCTCATATGTAGCTGACATTTTACCCCAAAGTACATGCGAATTACTATTATTAAAATATGGTACATCCTCAAAGCATTCTTGATAATATGGATCAGAATCAATCAATCGAGAAAATGCTATGTGGAATAAATAATAATTCCGTACTTTACTTTCTTTTTTCCAGTAATCATACAGTAGATTTCGCATATGGCAAATTAATCCAAGCCTCTTTTTCGAAAAAATCCACCAATTCGATATTTTTGAAACTGAAACATTATGAAGAGACTCTTTTAAAAAAAACATGTCTCCGCTTAACATATATTCAGGTATTTCTTCACTACAATATACCGTTGCATCAATCCAGCATCCTCCGTATTCACATAACAATTCTAATCGTATTAAATCAGACAAATGTGTCTTCGATATAATTCCTCTACTAACTTTATCCAATATAAATGTAGGCAGACAAATATAATCAGATATATTATTTTCTGTGAGCAAAACCACTTCAAAATCATCGGGTTTATTCCTAAGTACTGATTTATAACATTGACGTACTAATCTTGGAGCCTTTTCCATCCCTTGATACCAAAGAATCCAAATAGTCTTATTTTCCTTTACATCAGGATTAACTTTATAAAAAGGTTCCGATATGATTAATGGCTTCACATATCTGCTGAGATATTTATAAACTCGTCTGTATTCCAGTTCACATTTTACTGGGTCGCCATATATGCTGCCAATCATTTTATCAAATAGAATATTTTGCATTATTTATTCCCTTTATCTGGAAGATAGCTTTCAAACACAAGTGTTTCCAAACCAAGAATACGACATTTATAGTGTTGTTTCAGGTCTTTAAGCGATTGACTGCCATTTATGACTGTATTAATAACCGCATCCACTTCCGGCATCCCTTCTTTCAGCTTTCGGATCTCAACACCCTGATAGGGTTCCACTACCTTTCTATCCATTGCATAAGCTATCTCTATATCAGAATGCTGTAATTCTCTCACAAGATGTCTTCCGCAAATACCCATGCCATAAATGGCAATTCTATGAACTCCATACCGTTTTATCTCTTTAGATAATCCCATACCAGAATCCTTTAGAATCAACCATTGATTCACCATATCGTAATTTCTTTTATTGTATTGCAACTGTCTTTCTTTACTTTTTAGTATGTTTCGAAAAATAAGATACATAACTCCACATCCCAGAACAAAGCCAGAAATTGCAAATAAAAAGTAAGTCATCCCTTTGTCCTCTTCTTCATATGCCAATAACTCACACCATCAATTAATTCTTCTAATGACAAAATCGGACAAGATAGCTTACAGGCCCGAATGTCTTTCCATATGTTGTCAAACTCATATACAGCAGTCACTATAATTGCATCAACTTTTTCCAAATCTATATGCAATTTACAGCTTTTAACTCCAGAATATAAAACTCCCTCTCTTCTATCTATCGTATATTTTACTGTTATTCCATCACTAAGTAATTCTGACATTAAATGTCTTCCCAGAACCCCTACTCCATAAACCGCGACCGCTTCATAGTGATATTTCTTTAAGTAGTCCGCTAAATGCTGATGTTCTTCTCTTAGTGTCATCCATCTATCCAGCAAGGTAATATAACTTCCATATTTTTCAATTTTTTGCTGCATTTGCTCATCTTCATAAATGGTATCGGTTACTGCTTTTATTTTTCTATATTTAATCTGATTTTGATCATCATTTATCTTTTTCTTTACCTTTTGTAAACTTTCAAGATATTTATAACCGTTTTTTTTATCTGGCTCAAGGTACATTCCTTCGCCCCACTCATTAAAAGCATTGATAAAAATATATTCGTTGCCTTCCAACAAGTTTTTTTCCATGAGCAGATACAGATATTTCTCAAATAACTCTACAGAAGTCCCATTCAGAAAAGTTCCTTTTGTTCCACGTCTCGGTGTATCATCAAAGTCGGTAAACGCACCAAAATATGTTCGATGTTCAGGTATTGGTTCCACTTCTATTGCCTTTTGCCAGACTTCTTCATATTGGTAATTTGCTATATTACATTTTCGATGTTGTTTTATTTTCCCATATCCTAAACTCCAATACATCAACGGCCCATTAAGCAAAATGGCATCTAACCCATTTAACTTTTTAACGGTATTCATTCCGATAACATAAATATCATTTATTCCATTCTCACTAGCCCTGGCTTTCCAATAGTACATCATATCTGCAAGACATATAATATCGTTTGGTTTATATATTAGAAAAACGGGAGCGCCATTATGCTTAATATACCTT
Organism: uncultured Clostridium sp.; assembly: GCA_964523125.1. Classification (GTDB taxonomy): domain Bacteria; phylum Bacillota; class Clostridia; order Lachnospirales; family Lachnospiraceae; genus Schaedlerella. The sequence goes on from CAZFXM010000001.1 coordinate 24,421, forward strand.
TGATCTTTGAAGAAAGGCAGTAAATATTCAAAGTGTTCCTTCCAAGCCTCTTCTCTATCATATTCTTGCTCAAGCAGTATTCCATTGTTTTTTTCTTCAATAACAGATTGTTCATATTTATCAGACCATGCATTACTTCCCTTCAGTTTACTCCATGTCCTGGCCCAAGTCTCATTTGCCCAGCAAAAGCAAAAATGCATATCCAGATCTTTCCAGGCTAACAAATTTTCTGCCGGCTTTTCCAGAATTTTTTTTCCATTTTTAAAGTAATAATGATAAAAACAAAAACCGTCCAGACCATATTTTTTGGCCATATTTGATTGTTGCTCCATAACAGACTTATCCAGCAGATTATAATAATTATCGTTCAAGGGTTCCCGCGGCTGATTATGGCCATCAAAAAGTTTTTCTGCATTTTTCACTGCCGTCCATTCTGTATACCCCTTTCCCCACCATTGATCATTTTCGGGGATTTCATGAAATTGTGGTAAATACATTGCTATTGTTTCAATTTTATTCATTATTTTTCTCCTATAAACAGAGTACAGATCATTTATATTCTGTATCAGGGCATATGTTTTTATCCCTTTTCTCAATTGTATTTATAATTGCGCTTTCTAACCGATCTGCAAATTTCTCTAAAGTAAAATGCTCTTCATATGTCTTTCGGGCGTGAATTCCTATTTCACTAATCTTGTTTCTATGCTTAATGATCCATTTCATTTTTTCAGAAAGTGTTACATAGTCCCCCACTTGATGAATAAATCCATTCTTTCCTTCTATTATATAATCAGCCATTCCAACTGCATCTGACGTCACACATACTTTGCCATGCATCATTCCCTCCACTATCGCAAGAGACACTGTTTCTTCTAAGGATGGACAGACTACAACATCAATATCAGCATACGCTTTATTCATCTCATCCCTTGTCAATTCACCTAATATTTTAATTGATGGCTCTTTTGAAGCACCCCTCTTGATTTCATTACTATAATCGCTTTCCCAAATTGAGCCTACTATCCAAAACTGAACATCCTTTTTCTCATCCTCATCCAGTAACTCTATGGCTCTAATAAAAGTATCTTGTGCCTTTAGTGGAAATACTGCTCCAATAATGGCAAAGGTAATATCCTTTTTGTTTTTTATTCTAATACCCTGCACATTCTCATCCGGAATTCCGAATCCCAATGTTGCATTTATCCTTTCTGGAAAATAACTGTTAAAATTCTTCCGAGCTATACTGCTCACCGCATATATATTAATCTTTGACATGTTATCCAAATTCGCATATTCATTAAACTGATATATAGTCTCTTCATACAACTCTTTTGGCTCATGAATCCACCATAAAACAGGTTTTACCTTGCTAATTTCACAAGCACACTGAATCATCTGAAATACATTCACTAAAACTAAATCAAACTGTTGAATCCAAAAAAATTCTTCCTGATGCAGATACGGCAACGATGGACATATAACAACGTTAATCCCTTTATTATTCATTTCATTAACATACTTATAAGTTCCACCTGGAGCTGCCAATACAATATTATATCCTCGTTTCTGAAGTATCTCCGCAGCATGAGCAATCACAACTGTTGCCCCATTATAATGTAGATATGTAGATATAATAAGAACCTTTTTTCCTCCCTCGATCAATTCCTTATTTCCACTATACAATTTAAGCCTGCCACGCCCCATGTCCTTCTTGAATTCTTCCCAAAGCCATATTTTTTTCTCATCAACACCTAATCGAATCAATTGTTCTTTCATTTCATCCGCATTTGTTTTTATACTCATAAGCACTATTTTATCATAAGAAAATTGTTCAATTTGATTTGGCAAGGTAATTGGCTTTCTATCTATATATTTTCCATAGAGTTGATGATCATTATCAATAAAAGCAACAATTTCAATATCTGGGAAAAATTGATTCCTTCTATTTTCATAAAATTTGCCAGCTCCAAAAATTATTATCTTTTCCATCATTACTTCCTTTACTATACAACCTTATGCTTTTCTTCCTTCCATAATTTCCAAATTGCCTCATGTACTTCGCTATAATAAAATACATGTTTGCCATGATAAAATCCCATTTTTAATAGTTGTTCTTTTATTCCATCTTTATATTTTTTAACTGCTATAAGAATCATTATCTCACTCCCGGCTTCTTTCAGAATATCTGGTAATTCTATGCAAACATCCCATAGATATTCTCCCGAATAATCTTTATTACTATCTACACATCTTACTGGAAGCCCGGAATGCCTAAGCAGCAGTACCATTTCTTTTCCAATTGTTCCAGCTCCCCATACAAATACTTCCGCTTTTTCCTTATGTACTAACTTCAGAAGCCCTCTTCTTACAATTTCACATGGAATCTCCAATATATCTTCCTGATCCTTCTCATGTTCCTTGTCCCAATTCCCTGCAACTACGCTAGATAGACTATATCCTTCCTTTTCAAAAAAGGGTTTCCAAAACAAAAAATCCATCTTCTCCCATGCATGGCATCCAAAAGGTAATTTTTCCTGATTCAGTGAATACATTTTTTTTACTTGCTGTTCAATAGAAAATTGACGGGCAATCTCAATAGGAGCCACACGAAATTCTTCTGAATTACAAGTCGCCCAATAAACGTCTTCTTCTCTTTTCCATGAATCTGACGGATTCTTCTTCAGCATTAGGATAGACGCTTCAACATTCCTTAGTGATAATCCGCCATTTCCAACATACCACATACATTCCTTTATATTTTTAACATATCGGGTTCCTAACGGCCAAGGCGCCCCAATATAATCAAACCCCAAATTACAAAAGTGCCGAAGTTCATCCCGAAATACAAATGCATCCAATTGATAAATCAATATATACTCATACTCTAAAAATTTCTTATAGAAATTTATATCCAACATCATACGATTGTAAGTTGATACACTCTGCATCCATTTTGAAGGTACTCTCATATATATAAATTTATAACCTGTAGGATAAAGTGATTTTTCCATAGTATCTGGCAAAACAAGGATAATCGGAAATTCCTGCAAAACTTTTACACATTGTTGAAACGCTACTTTCTCCAGCTCATTCAATTGACCATGATAGTATGGAATAACCACTGCAACTCTTTCCTTCATTTAATCTTAATTCCTTCCTGATAAAGCCAATCACATAATGCTTTATATATATGTTTCCCAGTAAGATATTTGTCTAACCCTGCAAATTTTACTACGCCTAAATCTCTCGAAACAGCATAACCCTCACATGGATATTTATTTACAATCTCCAACAAATTATCATGATTATCAGATATTTTTTTTTGATAAAGAAAGCAAACCGCATCTGCATTTACCTTTTCGATATATTTACTAGTATTTTCTATCGTATAATTGTGTCTTTCATCAACTGTACTTACAAAAATATCTAAAGTTTCAAATTCAGATATTACTGTTTCATCCTCTTTTCTTCCTATAATATAAATATTTCCCGAATAAGATTTGCTCTTTAAATACTGCAGGAGTTTATATAGTACCTCAATCTTAGCAGAACGTATTAAAACAATCTGCCTTTTATTTTCTAACTCCCTAAGACTACTATCCTGAAACATTTTGTCATAATATGCTGAAATTTGATCAACAATTATATTTGTAAGAAAATTTTCCCTGCTATTTTTCATATTTTATAGCTTTTCTCCTATTTCTTTTTTGCCCAAATGATAGTTTCAAATCCATAATAGGCCCATGTTCCAGTTAAGTTCCGGCCTAAACGTTTACTATCGTGTTCATTGATTTCTCCTATTTTGCGCAAAATAAATGGGCAATATTCTTTTTTTGCATAAAGAAGCTTCATGCCGTTATTTTGTAAAATGCGAATGATCTTATTATATTGTGGCAAATAAGTATGAGTACTATCATCATAAAAATTTAAGCAGCCATCCCTATGTGGAAAATATTCACTTATTTCTGATGGAAAAGCTAAAAACATTCTTCCATTTTTCTTTAGTGCTTTTATCATTGCAATCAATACCCTTTCAGGTTCATTACAATGTTCCATGTTATGCGAACTGATTACTACATCCACTTTTCCTTGCATTTCTTCAATTTTCTTTGCAAACTCTTCCGGAGGCACCATTATATATTCATCCATACAGTCAATAGATTGCTGTGTTTGATTATAATCACACACATCTAATCCAATGTAATGTACCTTACTGCATATTTTTTTCAATTCACTTGCACTCTCATTTCCACAGCCAACATCTAAAACATGTATGGATTCTTTGTTTTTAATGGTCATACAAAAAGCGGCTTTTCCTCTTGGATTTATCATTTTCGTTTTTATTCGCTTTTTATAGAATAAAAGAGGGTTAGGGACCTTCTGTGCAAAAATATCTATAATACGCCCTTTTTTCATATATTTATATGCTAATTCCCTTATCTCATCATAAACAGCAGGATTACTACTTGTAATCAGTAAAACACTTTCTTTAGTGTCTATTGTACGTAAAAATTGTATCTTCTTAATATCTGGGTTATTATCAGAGAGCGCATTGTCTATGATAGCTCTCTGTTTTACTTTAAACTTATTATTTAAAACTTTAACAGCAAAATGCCCTAATTCTCCATAAGGAAAAATAATAAAATCTTTATGCCCTAACTTTATTTGTTTTTCTATTACATTATATATTTTTTGTCTGCTATTCATTAATACATCCACCTTTTATCAGCTCACTACAAATCCTTTTCAGTTTATCTGCAGATCTCTTATATGAAAATTTGCCCGCCTGTTGTATCGCCATACTTTCCAATCCTTTTCTATACTCTTTATTCTCCAGTAGTTGTTCCAAAGATGTATATATAGATTCCAGGTCATATGGATTGCAATAACATGCGGCGTTGCCCCCAACCTCCGGCATGGATGTAGTATTAGAAGTCAAAACTGCCTTTCCATAATACAAAGCTTCCAGAATCGGTGCTCCAAATCCCTCATAATAAGACACATAGGCAAATATACTCGCCCCTTTATATAATGCTCCTAATTCAAAATCACTGACATAATCTGTCAGTACAATATCTTTTTTTTCCTTACTGTTATTTATTTGTTCCAAAATATTGTCATAATACCATCCGAGTTGTCCGGTTAGTACTAACTGAATATTCGATTCCTTATTTTTTTCTCTATATATTTCATAGGCTCTTATTAGAGATATCAAATTCTTCCGTGGCTCTAATGTACAAATTGATAAGATATAATCATTTCTTATAGAAAACTTCTGTTTTACCTTCTTTATATGCTCTTCTGTAATTCTAAATTTAGTTATTTCAGGAAAAATCGCAGGCGCAACGATTTCTATTTTTTCTTCAGGAACGTCATAAAAATCTATTATTGTCTTTTTCGTTGCCTCTGATACTGTTATAATTTTATCCACAATATGTGCTGATCTTCTAAGGTACAGATCAGCTAATTCAAAAACCCGTCTGCTATTTCCATGCCATTTCGTATTAACGAGTGGAGCTAAGTCATGGATCGTCAACACAGTTTTTATATCAGAACAATTTTCCAGTAATATTGGTTTAAAAAATGAGATCAATATATCTATATCAGCCTCTTTTGCAAGTAAATATTGTTCCTTCTTTGCCATATCGTTCTCCCAGTTATTTTGATATAAGCATCGAAGTTCGTTTATATCATTTAAACCCAAAAAATTACTGCCAAGGCAAAATTTATTTATAGATGGATCATTAAATTCCTCTAATATGCTCTTGCTATATCGATTTACGCCGCTCAATTTTTCTTCATAGTCCTGGTATATAAATCCAACATTCATTGTTTAACCGATTCCCTGCTTTTATATTTATTAATCTGACTCAAAATCAATTCTCTCATTGTTTGTTTACTAAAGTATTTTAAAACATATTTATATTCTCTATCCGCAATCTCTTGGATTTCTTTCTGACCCATTTTATAAATATTAATAATATGATTTACAATATCTTTTACACTATCACCTATAAATATAGTATCTTGGATTTCTTTCAATCCCTCTGCTCCAATATTAGTTGTGACTACTGGTATCCCATGATACATAGCTTCCAGCACTTTCCCTTTTATTCCGGCCCCATATTGCAAGGGAGCAACTGCCACTTTACACTTATGATAGTAAGATGCTAATTCATCATCTGTAACATATCCTGATACAATAATATCTTTGTTCTGCAGTTCTTTCACCGTTTCTGAGGGATTAGATCCAACAAGATACAACTTGTCATAAATCCCGGCGTTCCTAAGAACAGGTAATATCTCATTAACCAGCCAGCATGCCGCGTCAATATTTGGTCTATGCTCAAACCCTCCTACAAATAGAATTCCCTTCGTAATAGGTTCTCTGACATTTTTGTCTTTTTCTTTATAAAAATACGGCGGAAATAATTGTATTGATGCCTCCGGAATTGCTTTCTGCATTATTTCTACTTCATATGGGCTTGGATATCCCGTATAATCAATCTGCAATGGCAGGCTTTTCTCCAATTCTTCCAGTTCCTGAGACTTCTGCAAACACGTTTTATCCCTGCAGACTTCATATTGCCTTCTAAATCTTAAATAATGCAGATCATGTCCATAATGTGCTATTACTAAATTCGGATCGTGCCTCAATAAAGAAACATATTTTTTTGCGATCATTGGACGGTTTAAAAAGGCATAACTAAATTCTCCTGCATGTGCAATGATCCAATCATCTTTTTTCTCATTCCAATAATCCCCATATAAAACCAGTATCCCCATTTGCTGATAATGCTCCGTATACTTATCTACATACTTCATATTATCCGGCACATACAATAGCTGCGCATTTATCTCCAAAAGTATTTGTATATAATCATTTACTGTTCTATCGCCTGCACTTTTATCATATTCTGCAACATGTTCATCAGCAAAAAAAACTGTATATTTATGATCTTTCTTATTAATTGTACTCAATTTTCTACTTTCTTCTTTTATAGAAAGCTTTTTAACAAAATTCTCCCACTTTTTAATGAATATTGTATTTCCTGGTAATGAATTTTGCCGTTCATCCATATCCGGACCATTTTCAATGATCAAAGCCATCGGCTGAAATACAATAGGCACATTCCTCTCTTGAGCATCAAGACAAAAATCAATCTGATTGAACCACATATCTCCCCATGTATCATAGCCATATACATATCTATCCCACAGTTCCCTGCTCATCATCATGCCATTCACAGAAACTGCATCAATCTCTCTTACATACTCATATTGTGGCTTCCAGGGCAAATCGCTAATTCCAAAAGGCTCCACAGAAAAATCATTATATATGATATATCCTGCCTGCTTTATCTTAAAATCCATATCTATTGTCTTAGCACCAACAATGCATCTGCCCTGATATTTTTTATATTGCATCAACAGATATTGTATTGCTCTATTCTGAAGCATTGAATCTGCTCGAAGTAAAACAACGATCTGCCCAACAGGTTCCGGCAATTTATCACCATTCCACAATAAAATTTCATATGGTATTTCTATCCTGTTTTTTACCACGCTTTCATAGCATCTGTTTATAAACTCCTGTTCAACACCTGATGCAATAATAATAATTGATAAGGTTGGTACATCCGCAGCTTGAATGTCTGCTACATGTGTCTTTATTTCATTAACCCTTTTTACATATGTGATTCTCCTTGAAAAATATAATTGCTCAAGACTGGAAATAATATAACGGAATCCCATACTAGTTAACTGTCGGCAAATACTTTCTCCTGCATATCGATTCGCAATTATTATCGGAATACTCAAAGGCAGACCTGCTAAAGTCCGAGGAGATATCACCTTAATACCATTAACAAATGTATTCCACTTACGAGAATCATTATCACAATAAAATTTTGCTTCTATTCCCCACTTTTTTATAATCTTATAAAAAGTTTCCCCTCTTTTACCTGCCCCAAAAATAACGACCTCATTCATGTTCTTAAATTCCCCGATACTTATGGTAATCTGTCCCGTTATATCACTCTGAACTATATAAAATAAACAACATCCTCTACTTCCAGGTTTCTTCCTTGGTTTTTAAGCCGGATCCATTCATTTGTCACGTCATCATTTCCTCATGTAGTTCATTTATCAATTCCAGAATAATATCTTCTATTGATAAAATCGGTTTATCGCATATTTTTTGCATATCGCACAATATCTCCTGATATGAATCTATGGCTGTAACTACCACCATATCCACCCTCTGTATATTTTCAGGCAATACCAACGCCTCTATAGGAAATATCGGTATATCGTACTTCATGCTTCCCGCAGCTCTGTCAATCCCCATAATTACCTCTATAGGACTACCCAGTAATTCATCATATAATCTATTTCCAATATAGTTCATACCATATATAGCAATTCTTTTATAATTATATTTTCTAAAATATGCTGCAATTCTTTTCCCTCTAATATTCAAATACATCCACTGGTCATACACCTTTATGATTTTTTTTAGGCGCTGATCATCAAAACAGCGGTGAAAAGCTTTTTTCTGTATTCCATCTAATTCTTCTTCCTTCAGTACATCATTTCTTTTAAGAAGCGATATCATTTCCAGTATAGACTGATACATACCATCAAGTTCATTTGATCTGTTTTTACTGTGCTCTATATGTGTATATAGGTATTGTTTATTTACTTCAAATACACACTCATTTTTGAGCATTAAGATCCATAAAAAATAGTCATCAGCCCCATTTATTTTCATGACTTCTTTTAGCCAGATATCTGGGATAGCGTCTTTTCTTATAAGCACTTGTCCAGGTGAAATAATCCAATTTTTTTCCCGCACGTAGCTGTCTAAACTTTTTACTTTTTCCATTTGGCCATCTTTATAAATGGTTCTTTTTCCCCTTATGCAAAAACGTTCCATATATCCATTACAGACCACTGCGTCAGAAGCTCCGATCTTATTCTTCTGTTCTACCAGATAGTCTTCTGTAATCTTATCATCCTGATCTAAAAAAATTATAAAATTTCCTTTTGACTTACGATATCCCAATACCCTCGCTCCATGTATTCCTCTATTTCTATCTGTATTAAAGATATAGATATCTGAGACATCTCCATCTAATCTTAGTTCTTCATCAGGATGATCATTTATAAAGATTGCTTCACATGACAAATTATAGCTTGCTTTATAATTTTCAAAATTCTTTTGTAATATTTCAAGCCAATATTTAATATATTTTTTTCCCCGATAAATCGGAATCACTATAGAAATATCAGTCAATAAATTTTCCTCTCCCCTAATTAAACTTTTATGTCCTGCTGCCTTCAATCCAAAGTTGTTATAATCTATGAAAAAGTATCTTTTCCCAAAATTTAAAATGCGGTTCCATCAAACTCTTTGGATAAACCATATCATGTGCCAGCATGCCCATCTCATGTAACCGCTCCCTATTCTCTGCCAAATCCCTTATTCTATCTGCCATAGAACAATAATCGCCGATCGGAACGATATAGCCATTGATACCATCTGTAATATCTTCTTTGACACCAGATGTTTTCGTCACAATTGGGATTGAGCCGTTCCCCATCGCTTCTATAATGCCAATACTTCTTCCCTCATAATCCGCAAGATTGATGCAAATATCCTGCCGCCTCCAAAAAAACGGCATCTCAAAGCGCTCTAATCTTCCCATAAACTGCACTTTCTCATTCAAATGATTTTTAGAGACAAACTCCTCCATTTCTTTCCGCGCTGGTCCATCTCCTGCAAGTTCCATCTTGAAAAAAACTTTTTTCTCCACAAGTAATTCTATAAGTTTTAATAGCAAGTCCATTCTTTTCTGTGAATGTTCCATACCGTCCATCCTCCCGGCATAAGCTATCCTGATCGGCAATGACTTATCTTCTGTATATGTGCGGTCTAGTATTTCATCACATGGAAATGGACAAGTCATGGAATAAATTTTTTTAGAATCTATTCCCTTATGAAGCATATCAAATCTTATATCCTGACTGACACATATATAAAGATCTGAACATTCTCTAAAGTCCATATAGGCCTCATAAACACTTTCATTACTGTTATGTATGACTGATACAATTTTAATCATATCAGGATAGTAAGTCTTTATTATATACGCTGCCAGCATTACTTCATCTGTAGTACATGTTACTACTATACACGGTAATTTTTTTATAATTACTTCCATTAAATTTGATATCGACGTAGGTATAAACCGCTCTTTATGATTAATGTCAGCCGCTAAAATATGTTTTTCTATTTTAGAGGGGATATTATATTCTCCCTTATCTGAAATAATATAAGTATTTCCTTTTTCATTATCAATAAATGCCTGACAAATATCTATAGTCCATGCCTCTACACCGCCTAATCCAAGTCCATTATAACAATCAAATAATATACTTTCTTTTCTGTTGCCATTTACAGCGAACTCCGATATCTTATTTCTTAACTCAAAGCTATCCTTATATGCCTCAAGAATGAGCTTATTGTAATGTATCTCCCTTTCCATTCCAAATTGATACATCTGTTGAAGGTTTCTTCTTATTGAATTTACAACGATACGATCTGCAATAGTTATACATACATCTACATCTTGATATTTTAGTATCCCTTCTGGTGATTCAATGTTAATCCCTTCTATTTCTGTTCCCCATTTATTGGGATTACTGTCAATAACAGCAACTATTTCTACACTCGATATTTGTAAAATTCTGCATAACGTTTTGCAACGCCTGCCTGAACCATATAAAACTACTCTTTTTGTCATTATCGCTCCATCTGTTCTGCCGCCGGTATCGGATAATTCTTCGCCTCCGCGCCATTGCAATGCCGACACATATCCAAATATCCCTTTTCTGAATATCCCAGCGTAAATTCCAGCAATTCTTTTTTATAGTCTTCCCCTTCCAGCGCATCTAAATCCAGATAATCTTCCTCTCCAACATTAAAATTCAAATTATCAGAGACACTCCTTGCCATCACACAATAATAAAATTTATTTTCTCTTACTTCTCTACAAGGAGTTCGGCAATCATCAAAGATTTTTATCATCTCATCCTCTGTCCCTACTCTATTTACATATTCAAATCCATAGTCCATCCATTCACGTTCTTCTTTTCCAAGAACATATGGAATCTCATATTTTCCCAATGTATCCATCAATTTTTGATATGAACTTTTTAATCTGGATATTTGTCTGGCATAATTAGATATGCGGAATAAAACATTATACTTTTTACAAATATCCAATACTTCACTATTAGGAACTATTGTACCATTTGTAGTAATGCAATAAATTCCCATCCGGTCTCGATACCGTTCTCCTATGTATTTGATCGCCTGAGACAATTCTTTGTAAAGTAATGGCTCACCTCCTATTAATACAAATTCTTTAATAAAATCAACTTTTGAGAAAAATGAGTCAGCACTTTTATACACCTGAGCTAACGTTAAATCATTCGATATATGGTTGTCTACCGCATAACAGCCATGTGCACATTTTTTGCATCTCAATGAGCAACGCTCGGTCAAGGTTATCTGCGCAAGGGCTACATAAGACTTATTAAAGGAATATGTTGAAATGATTGGAAAAATAATATTAATGAATTCATCATACAGCCAAAAGTCCGTTCCATGTTTCAAGAAGTTTGCTTCCAATTGCCTTGCTATAGCAGCACGATTTTCCGCTGATGCGGCTATCACGATCTGTCCATCCCTTACTTTTAAATAGCTTTCAAGAGAAATGACCTCAATTCCCTCTACCTTACTTCCCTGTTTATCTGTACTATTATCAATAAACGCAGCCATGCATCTATATTTACGGAAAATCATCAACAGATAGTTTCCTAACAATCCAGCTCCAAAAACATAGTATTTTCTTTGAACGTTCTGCTCTGATAATATTATCTTTGCATATTCGTCAAGTTCATGCCTCTTATTTTTCCATTTCATCCATCTGCCTCCACATTGATCCTATTCTGCTTCTTACTATTAAAAGTACTCTTTTTTTAATCCTATATTAATGTTTCTATCGGCTCTTTCCAGAGCAGCCTTTCAGAAGGGATCCCCATTTCCTTTAAATCTTTCTTAATGCAAAATGCTATAGATTCTTTCTTTACAGCAATAATAATAACATCAAATGCCACATCGGCGATCCGATTCACCGATTCAATCTTTCTATCACTATTCTGATATTCCTTCCATCTTTTGTCCACCCATAGAACTATGTCGAGATTATTGTCTGCCTTCATTTGACGATAATAATTGTTTCCTACTGCACCTGCCCCATACAATATTATTTTCTTATTATTTAGTAGATTATAAAATGGAAAAATATACCGGATGCATTGTGCATTCAATTCGAATCCCATAATCTTAGGCGATATCAATGCTCTTGACATCATGAACCGTTCAAGCTGCTTAATTAACGAATCTTTCGACGGACATGATAAAAATACTGTTTTTAAGCTATTATAAAAATAATTTAAATCTTGTAAATAATGTGGGTTAGGTGCATGTGCCATTGATACACTACGATAGCGGTAATGATAAAAGCATATTTTCTTTATTACAATAGACTTACATCTTATGAGATATCTAAGAAGTAATTCTCTATCCTCGTCATACCCTATTCTTTCATCAATCCCCTTCACTACATCTCTTAATAAAAATGTTTTATATAATTTTCCTACCAGATAAGGAAGTATCCCATCTTCTATCCTGCCATGAAACAGCAGCATATTGTTGATTATATAATGCATTTCAGATTTCGTATTATAAATTCCCTCATCGAATGAGTCATATCTCTCCGTAATTGTCCCATCTGCTTCCCCACGCCTGCATCCCGAAGTCAATATATCTGCATCTTTAATATTTTCAATAAAGTACTGTATCATCTCTGCATCTACTGTATCATCTGCATCCACAAAGCATATATATGGTGCAGTTGCCGCCATGATCCCATTCTTTCTGGCATTAGCTGCCCCTGCATTTTCTTGATGAATCACCTTTACTCGAACATCCTTTTCTAAATACGCATCGCAGATCTCCGTGCTTCCATCTGTAGAACCGTCATCCACCAATATGATTTCCAGATTTTCATAAGTCTGCTGAAGAATACTTTCCAGACACTCTTCCAGATATTCCTGAATATTATAAACCGGAACAATTACACTAACCAAACTCTCATTCATATGATTCTCCAATTCCATCCAATAGTTCTATATCTATTTTCTACTGTAATAACTTTACCACAAACTCCGCAGCCCTCTCACTGGCATGTCCATCCTCATGAATCCCATAAAAACTTAAAAATCCATCCACTCTTTTTTTATAGTTTTCATAATCAAATTTTGCAACCGCATCTATCAATTCATCATTACTCTCGCTGATTGGAAACGGAAGCGAATCATAATCTATCAACAATTCCCGTTCTTTCCCCACATATTCTTCCTTATCTGGAGCATAAAGAAAAACAGGCTTTCCAATAAACGCTGGCTCAAACATAATGCTCGAATAATCGGTTATAGTGATATCTGATGCTGCCACCAGTTCCTGACTGTCATGATAATAGCTTGTATCAATTACGAATGACGGCTTCTGAACTTTCGGACTTTCCATCGCGACATCAGGATGCACTCGAAGAAATATAACCCATTCCCCACCAAATTTTTTCCTCAAAGCACTTTCAATTCTTTTGAAATCCAGACTCACATGCTTCATCCGGCCCATTACTGATCCATTTCCTGCTGCACGGAATGTCGGTGAATATAATGCAATATGTTTATCTGTATCAATTCCGTAAAAAGAACACACCTTAGCCCTCACGCCAGACTGGAATAGTACATCTGTCCTGGGCGAACCAACATGCACACATTCTCCGGTAAAGTCAAATCCACTCCGACATGATTCCTCATCAAATCTACTGCCCACAAAAATATAATCAATCGCTTTATTATTATGTAAATAGTGTTCACGCATACCAGAAATCGCAAGGTAATTGTCCAGATCCCAATAAAATTTCTTAAGCGTGATACTTGCCCAATGCTTTGTCTGAATATATATCTGTTCATGCCTTTTATAAGCAAATTGTGGAATCATATCCCCATAGATCCAGACATGTGCCGTCTCCAATTCCCGAATATATTCTTTCCAGTTTCCTGCAAGAACAGTTCTTATCCCTTCCGGAGCCTTGTCCTCCTGATTCTCAATAATCCAAACAATATCTAGGTCAGGATTCATCTTTACCAGTTTTCTTGATATCTGATTACCGTGACTTCCATAATTGCCAATATATACTAATACCTTATTTTCTTCAATTGGATTCTCTATACATTTTATTGCATAGGCTTCTTCCTCCGATACACCCGGCTTCTTTTGTTCTATATTGGTCAATAATCTATTTTTATTTTCATTTGCCTCCATAATAACCATGACAAAATTATTTTGGATGCCGATTGCCTCCATTTGTTCTGCAATATCTTCATAATATCTTACGCTGGAAATTACAACAACTGCATCTTGTGCAGATATCTCATATAAAGTATCTGCTCCCTTTATGATCAGCTCACCGTCCGGAGTCCCCTCTGTAATCCCGACATAATCTTTTAATAATTTTCCATGTTTTCTTTCGTCATTATCTATGACGCCTTCAATCTGCAAGTTTGAATGATATCTTTCCCAAAACAAACCTGCTGCCCTGCCGGCTCCAAATATCCAGATTTTTTTTGTGACAGCACTCTTCTCAAAACTTTGCCAGGTCTGATCTTTAAGTTTTGGATTGTCTGTCATATACAATTTTTGTTCTATCGCTCTATCTATAACGTCCATCTTTTCTCCTCTAAGAGAAAGGGGTTTTCGATGGTTTTCAACTTTAACTACGAAATCCCCATCCGTTTTTTCTTCTAAATTGTATTTTTTATGTATTTTTTCGTCATCTAATGCATTCGCGAACAAAGTTGCCGTACACATCAGGCATTCTTTTTGTTTAAACTGCATCTGGCGATACATCCAAATGCTTTTATAGCGTTGCCTTATAACTATCCAATCCATGTCCCTAATAGACAGTCACGGGCACCGCAGGTGGCCACAATGAACCCTTGACGGGCTGATTATATTGCATATAAAATCGTTTCATTCCATGATGTTGAATAGTGTCTGATATAAAATTTATACTTATTATTAAATGTTAATATCAGTGATAGAATCTCTACGATATCCTTTGGCTTATGATAAATGCTTATTGCCAATTTGGGCTTCTGTTCTGTTATTATCTTTCTGCTTCCCAGTAAGGCATTATATTCAGCACCCTCAATGTCCATTTTTATAAATGTAACTTCTCCATCAACTATATCATCCAGACAATCAACTGATATCCTAGTACTTCCCTGAGAATCTACCAGCCTTGATAATCCATTTTGATTTTCTTCAAATTCCAGATTTGTCTTTTCACTCCATAGACCTTTACTTATTATTTCATAATTAGTAACCTTATGAGATAAAAATTCTTTATTACATAACTCCCTATTATATGCATCTGGCTCTATAGCATAGATTTTTCTGTAAGCGCCTTTACACCATTTCTGAAAACAAATTGAACTTCTACCATCCAAACATCCTGCATCTACAAAGCATTCTTTTGGACTAATTTTTTCCTTTAATTGTGGCAGATCAAAATATTGTCGTTTGTTTAGATTATCATTGATCTCACCTATATTCAATATATTTTCTTCCGAAATTCCATTTTTAATAAGCTGTTGAAAAATCTGTCTGTTATATACTCTTGAAGAAATAACTACCAAATCATCCCGAAAAAGTTCCATATATTCTTCAAAGGAGAATACCTGCTTTCCCTCAAATTCGTATAATCTCTTTTGATCTCTAAAATTATCTATAAATCCAGCAAATTCAATATTATCAAATGTCTTTAATATTCCTGCTCCCCAAATTCCTGCGCCAAAAATAAATTTCCTTTTCTGACTTCTTCTTAATAAATCATATATTTTTTTACATTCTGGTACAGTCAACACAATTTCCCGCAAAAAGTAACTATCCGATGTTATATAATACATATATCTAGAACTGAATATTTTTTTTGACCATTCATCTTCTAAATGGTTATAAATATATTTTATCTCCACCTTTTATATCTCCCCAGTCTTATTACCATACTTTTCCTATGCATATCCCTAATATGATCCTCTCTGCCGGCACCCCAAAGCTAATGAGTTGTTTCCACATTTCCAGGAAATGTACTGACATACACAAAATCGGATATTCCGGCAGTTCATCCCAGCTTTCAGGAGGATATACTTCACCGCCAAATTCCTCACTATACTCCTGGCCATTCACAGCATTGTCAAGGAATCCTGCAATTTCGTTCTGGCATATTTCTTACGGAAATATCTTCCTCTGCCAAAGATGATTACCTTCTCCATGATTCTTCCTCATACTCTGGTTATATGAATATTATCCACATCATTTTTCTGTAAGATAGTTATCATATCCTTTATACAGCAGCTTGCAATCAAGTAGGCAGCTCTCTTATATTTTTGAGATGCATCAGCAACACTTACTATAGGAATTTCTTCTATTTTCTTTCCTCTAAGATTCGGGTTTTCATCGCAAAATGCTAATACCTTCGCTCCCAATCCTCTCTCCTTGAGTTCTGCGTAAACTTGCTTTCCTGTTCTGCCGCAGCCATAAATAACGATTTCGTCTTCTATTTGAAGTAAAATGTCATCCTGAACTCTGCCTATGAATCTCATATCACTCTATTCTCCACCATTGACTTATCTGTTCTTCAAAAACTTCAATATCCC
Source organism: uncultured Clostridium sp. (assembly GCA_964523125.1). Classification (GTDB taxonomy): domain Bacteria; phylum Bacillota; class Clostridia; order Lachnospirales; family Lachnospiraceae; genus Schaedlerella. The sequence continues at coordinate 41,281 of CAZFXM010000001.1, forward strand.
AGTCCCGCACTGTTTTCCTTGGTATCTCATATCTGCCGAAATTAGGGTTCCACAATTTCTGATTTGTTGTAGCAGCCTTTTGAATTCCCAACTCCTTACAAATATCCACTGTATCTTCATTAAAATCCGTTTCCAATCCAAATGGGTACGAAAAAACTGTAGGAGCGGCTCCTGTCCAATTTTCAATATCTTTCATAGATTTTCGAATCTCCTCCAACTGCTGTTCTCTGCCCATCGAACCTAATGACATATGATTTACTGTATGTGCGCCAATTGTTATCACCCCTGAATGATACATTTTAACTAATTCCTCCACTGTCATGGAGTAATTTTGAGTGCGCCCGGTTTCCGTAATACCTGCCCAGACTCTGATCTGCTGGAACCATTTATTTCTTATAGATATATCCGGCTCCATCCTTAATAACCACCGCAGCGTTTTGGCCAATTCTATCCGTTTTTCCAATGTGTCTGTTTCCCATGTATAGTGAAACATGGAATCCTCCAGTGTAAAACAGTCTGGATAATCCTTTCCTTCTGTGAATAAACGACCAAGTTCATCCCACCAAAACTCTCGCATTGTCCCGATATTTCCTGTAGCCACAAAAACAGTAGCAGGCACCTTATATTTCTCTAAAATCGGAAGTGCATACAAATAATTATCTGCATAGCCGTCATCAAACGTAATAACAACCGATGGTTCAGTGCCGCTTTCCCATTCTTCCTCAAATCTCTTGCATGAATATTGTTCCTTAATAAATTTTATGTGTTGCTCAAAATGCTCTGGAGACACTGTCAGCTGATACATCTGATCCTTTATCGGATCAACTCTATGATATAGCAAACATAATACACCAGACATTGCCTTATTCCTCCACGTACAATCTTAATCTTCCTTTTCCAGCCTTTGCTTTATTAATTCTTCCAGTTCCTGAATTCCTTCCCTTTCTCGTGAATTATTCCAGGTTCCGGCACCGTGATGAATAGATACCGTCTTTTCTGAAAAGAAGTCTCCTAATCCGGCAGTCCCCTTTGGTGACATTACTTCCGGCGGATAAACTACCGCATCTTTGATTTTCTGGTATTCATTTTTAACTTGAAAACCATATCTTTCAAATATCGGATGCTGATAATAATAACAGGGAACTCTGTTTTTTGTCCCATCAGGATTGACAAAATGTTGATCATCATAATAATCTCTAAGCTCTTTTATCAAAGCATTTCCAGCGGCCGCGCCAAACCCCACGCCTATTCCAATTCTATCCGCACTGCCCATTCCAAAAAAAGCACTGTCACACAGCAGTACATCCAGATTACGGATAACTTCCACATCTGTGTCCAGATAAATCCCTCCATATTGATATATGACATCCAGCCTTGCATAATCCGGCACAAATCCCCATGCCTTATTTTCATAAGCCTCCCTCATATATTGATTTATTGAAAAATCATAATTATCCTCATCCCAGCGGATGATCTCATAATCGGGATTATATTCTCTCCAGGAATCAATACACTTTTGCAATTGCTTCGGTATTGGTTTTTTACCCACCCAGAAATAGTGAATTTTTTTTGGTATTTTTTGTGTTCCTGATGAAAAAACATATTCCGGAATAAATTCCTTTGTATTTCGAATCAGTGCATGTATATAACACTTCAGCCCATCCAGTGTATCAACTGAATCCAACTGTCGTATCATAGATGATGCATAAATATGGGGTGCAATAAGCATAACAATATCATCCAGATTCTGTTTTTCCAACCTTTTTGTAAAGGAATCTACACTGATAATCTGTATTTTCTGATTTTTAAATTTTTTCCAACTCCCCCATAGCTTTTCATTATTGTCTAAAACAGCTTCTACTTTTACATTTTGACAATAGATGTTTATACAATTTTCTGTTATCTTACCTGCTCCAAATATGTATAATTTTTTGTTCTGAATAAAATTTATAAACTCTTTTGCACCTGCATTCCTGATCCGGACCATACTAATCACCTGCAATTATTTTATTTGTTTCTTTCAAACTTTCTATCTCATTTGGACAAAATCCCCCATCTATAAGAACTTTTTCTGTCAACATTGCATTTTTACCATGCAGCTCAGTTACTGACCGACCAGACGCAAACATATTACATACCACTTTTCGCACTCCAAAATATCTTGCGGTTGTAACGCGATGATTACCATCTATAATTTCGTAATCTGTATTAATAAGAATGATAGAACCCTGATCATATCCAAATTGCTCACAGTTATGGAGCAATCTGCAAAAATTATATAGACGTTTTTCTGCTGTATCCCTGCTACAATGCAACATTTCTGCACGGATATACATATCATAACCAATGAAATTTTTTCCAAAATACTGCTCTATCGCCATATATCGCACGGCAAAACGATAATCATTTTCACAGGTTTTCAAAATCATAGGCAACTCTACAGATACATTCTTATCAACTGGATCGCCCAAAAGCAAAACATGCAAAAAAGGGTATATCCAAATATATTTCTTAATTCTTTTATTCTCTAATACATTGATAATCTCATCCTTTAATACTTCATGGGTAGCTATACAAACAACCGCAAGTTCTTTTTCGTCTATTTTTGTGATTTCGCGGACAGGAATCGCATTTATTTCTTGTTGTTTTTCCTTTTGATGAGAAACCGCAAAACACAAAACGTTTTTTTCCAAATGATGCATTTTCAACGCATTATAAAATTTTATTCCCACATGGCCACTACCATATATAATGATTTTATTCTTTGACAGCATATCCAGCAACGTGTCTATATCCATATTTTCTCTCATTTTTCTCTGCTTTCCAAGTTCAGCCAGATCTTACTCACCGGATGTACTTTTCTTTGCTCTATCGGAGGCAATTCCATGTATTTTCCGAACTTAAAGTTCAAATAGCTGTCATAATCTTTAATTCCCCGAAACACCCTTCCTTCAAACGCAATATCCACACTATTCTCATACCAGTTTCTATAATATCCATACTCATTATTCGGTGTCGGAAATGTCAAAATACGAACCATTCTTGTCTCTTTCCGGTTCGCATTATAAATCATCCTATGATAATATTGAAATATATACTTCTCCGGAATCCTGTCTAACAACTGGTATATCTGACGTTTCCAGAATTTTTCTTCTGCGGATTTTCCCACTCTTGACCATAAAATCTTTCTAATACAGAAACACTCAAAATTCTTTGCGCTCCGCAAAAAATAATTATCCGGGACGGCATCCAATGGAAATATGTCAATAAATACTCCTTGCATATATGGCATATGCTCCTGATGTTCTCGCAGAAAAAGTGTATTTTTTCTGCGTATTTTTCCATATCCCCATCGATATCCTCTTGTATTCCTGTGATCCTGAAAAATAAATCTGGATTTGTCAAGCTCTGTCTTGCAGACCTTTCGGAACTTTTCGTATTCCGGGCGGAGCAATGCAATATCCGCATCGTCATCCCATGGGATATACCCCCCATGGCGAATTGCACCGAGCAGGGTTCCGGCAATAATATTATATTGAATACCGCATTTTCTGCAGATTCTGTCGACCTCCACAAGCATTTCAAGCTGTATCAGCTGAAGCTGACGAAGCATATTGTCATCCAGATGGATCATAGCCAAACTCCTTTCATCAACTTCTGTACTTCGTCAAAAATCTTTCTATCACTCCTGCCATAGCAATTGTCTCACTGCGGGTCAGTTTAAATTCACTCTTATTGCTTCCATTGATCATGGACAGGAAATCACTGATCTCATATCTCAATCCGTCACCTAAAAACCTATCCGAAAATTTTACCACTTCATTTTCATCTTCATGATGAACTTCAAAGTAGGCCGTCTTCCACCAAGGTGCTTCAACAATTATATATCCTGTTGTTCCGGAGATGATCAGCCGTCCTTCTGATTTCACGCCAAGTCCGCATGTAGCCGTCGCAATCCCATTGGGATATTTAAAACATATCCTTGTAAAAAGATCAAGTCCGTTATCTCCTTCTATCGTATCAAACTTAATTTCTTCAAATTTACTGCCAAACAATTTCATAATGGGCAGCATCACATAGCTTCCAAGCTCTGTAAAACTCCCGCCATACCTCTTATCAGTGAGTTCCCTGCTTTGAGGTGCCTCCAGCTTTGTAAAACAAGCCTCCACATTCCGCACGTTACCGATCATCCCGCTTCCGGCGATCCCTAACATCTTTCCAAATCCAGGACAGTATGCTGTCTTGATCCCCTCAAATAATATCAGTTCTTTTTCTTTTGCAAGCGTGAACAATTCCTCGGCCTGTACTTTTTTTAGCACCATTGGTTTTTCGCAAATAACATGTTTTCCATGCTCCAGTGAAAATCTGATATATTCGTAATGCGTTTCATGCGGAGATGCAACGTACACTGCATCAACGGCTTTATAAAAATCTTCCAGTTCCTTATAAAAATTAATCTTCCATTTTCCAGCAAACTTCTCAGCGCTTTCCAGATGTGGATTATATACTGCCTCCACACTGACACCGCTGACAAGCTTTGCTTCCGGAACAAATCTTCCTGCGATCCGTCCTGTACCTATTATCCCGATTCTCTGGATCCGCTTGTTCTGCGCTCTCAGCATAGTGCTTGAGATATTTTTTGTTCTTTCCAGATAAACCACCTTACAGTAATCACTTAAGTAATCAAACTGCCCTGTCCAGTCTGAACCGACAGTAAATACATCAATCTTATATTTTTTTATATCAAGCAATTTCTGTCCGGGCTGGCTTTCAATAAGGACTTCATCGGCAAAACCAGATTTTTTGACATTTTCAATTCTGGTCATAAGGGAATCTATCACATTCAGTTTCCCCCTGGTCTGATCATATTCTTCAGTCGTAACGCCCACAATCAGGTAATCACCAAGCTGCTTTGCCCTTTCCAAGAGCCTATAATGCCCTTCGTGGAACAAATCGAACGTACCATATGTAATCACCTTCGTCATGCCGGTCTTACCTCCCTTATCACTTCTGTATTTAATACTTTGCTTGATTTTGCACCAAGTAATTTATATAATATGATATATACACTTCATAATTTTTACAATTCTTATTTTAAAAAATACAATAAAAAATGTCCAGAAAAATGAAATATTAATTCGGACAACTCTAAAAATATATACTCACTCTTATTATTTATCGAATATTTTTCAAATATCTTAAGAAATTTCCACAACTTTGCGTATTTTTCACTACTGCTGACCCTCTAACTTCTCAGTTTACAACCCTCTTTTTCTATGATAAAATATTTTTAATATATTTATAACATTTTATGTGCGCCCCGGAATTACTGTGTGTCTGCTTTTATAAGATATTATCTGGCAGATATACATAAGTTGGCGAGGCATACATTTCAAAGGAAGGGAGGTTTTCAGACCATGATTTTAAAGGACTGCAGCACATGCATGATCTTCGGCGCGGACGACAAGCTTCTGATGAAGGCCAGGGTGATGAGCGTGGAAGCTGATATTACATTACATTTTGAAGATGACAGCAGTCTCGGGCCGGACACAGAACGGATGCGGGTAGATTTTTTTGACAGCCAGATGGGATGCATCCGGACTTTCAGCCGCCTTGTCGTCCGCCAAAATACGGATCCATGGGTATTGGAACCATGGATGGCGGAATGTGAGATCCTTGAGATCATCGAGACGATCCAGCGCCAGAAGGACCTAAGGGTCAGGCTGGAAAAGGATTTGGAATTTTCATCTACCGTACATGGACATTTCATAGGTACCATCCACAATCTCAGCGTGGGCGGCCTTATGCTTTATACTGAGATGCCATTGGATGTTCACGAAGAAATCGAGTTCAGCTATTGTTTTCTGAAAAGGGAATACACGGTAAGGGCGGTCATCCTGAGAGAGCAGGAGATGATAAAAAAATCCCACGTTTATGGATGTCAGTTTATGGATCTGACAAAAAGTGCGGAAAGGGATATACGCCAGTTCGTATTCCGGCAGCAGCTTAAAAAGATTTATTAAGTCAGGAGGTGTATCAATGACATCATTGGATTCGCTGGAACATGTAAAATACGGTACACTTTATGATATGAACTGCAGCATTCTTTCACCCATTCGATATCATTTGGAAAGCCCTGACACTGCCAGCTTCATTTTTTCCGAAAATCCCGCAGACAGATTGCCGGAACGGATTTTTTTAATGCCCGAGGGCGAAAAGTATGACTACAGAGCTTTTCTCTTTCAGCTTTCTACGGATATCAAAACCAAGCATCTACAGAATGAAGCCAATGAAGGGGAATATTATATTGTCACAGGAGTAACAGATGATATCCAGGAGGTTCGGAAAAATTTCCGGGTATATGTTTCTGTCCGCACTTTTGCTTATTTTGATGGCCATGCCAAAGAAGAGAGGGTTACACTCAAGGATATCGGGTGCGGTGGATTTTTGTTTATCTCTGATCAAAAATATGAACCTGGTAGTACTTTATCCATCGTCCTTTTTAGTTCCTCCAGAGATCCTTTACTGGTACGCGCGCGAATACGGAAGCGCCGTCCGGTACGAAAGGAAGGCATCTATGGTTACGGATGTGAGTATATTGACCTGCCTTCCCAGGCCGAAGCAAGAATCCTGAATTTCGTATTCCACACAGAGGTTCTGCAGGCAAAAAGCCGGGATACATAATCTCTATTGACAGTACTACTGGCCACTATGGTTCTGCATATGATATGTAAAGTCAGGACCACCGGCTCAGCCGGTGGCTTGCACTGCCCCTATAAGGGGCTATTACCTGCTTGCGCCCGGAAGGCGCACTGATTGTCTGCCAACTGCACCACATTTTCAGCTGCCCTTAAAAGGGCCTCGTCAGTGCTTCCTTACTCCGGCGCAGCCCCAAAAGGGGCTCGCTGGTTTGCTTTGACTTCCTACTACCACTCCAAGCGGTTTATTTCTTGTGTTTCTTCACCGGCTCACCCGTAAACGGGTCGATATACTCTACTAATGACATCTGGTCGTATTCCAAATCCTCTTTTAGCTGATTCTGGATGTACGCTTTGATCGCGCTGTATTCTTCCCCACCGTGTCTACATAATATCCACGGCACCAGAAATGGCGATTTCCATACTTATACTTTAAATTCTCATGCTTCTCAAATATCATGAGCGAGCTTTTTCCTTTCAGATATTCTACGATTTCTGATACTGAATATTTTGGCGGTATTCTCACCAGCATGTGGATGTGATCCTGGCAGCATTCCGCTTCAATGATCTCAATTCCCTTCCTTCTGCATAATGTCCCCAGTATTTGTCCCACATCTGCTTTGATATTCTTATAGATTACCTGTCTCCGGTATTTTGGTGCAAAAACGATATGATACTTGCATTCCCATTTAGTATGGGCTAAACTGTTATTGTCCATATTAGGATCTCCTGTGCTTTTATTTGTGGCTTGCAGACCCACATTTATTTTAGCACAGGAGTGATCTTTCATCTAAAGATATTTCCTCCCCCTGCAGAGCAGGGGGTTTATTTTTGCTGTCACACAAAGAAAAGAGGAGCCTCCTGGTCAGGAGCCGTCCCCTTCTTTTTTTTCGTCTTTTTTGACCTCGTTCACCTTCACAGTGGGGTTACCCGCCGCGGAATACTTCGGAGTGTATTTCAAAAAATAGGCATAAATATCCACGATCGCCTGATACAGTTCTTCCGGGATCGCCGTCCCCAGATCCAACTGTGTAAGCACTGTCGCAAGAGAATTATCCTCGTAGACCGGCACGCCGTTTTCATTGGCCACCTCCACGATCTTCTCCGCCATGTATCCCAGCCCTGAGGCTACGATGACCGGCGCCACGTCCTTGTTCTCATCGTAGCGCAGCGCGACTGCTTTTTTATTCATAATGTCCTTATATTGTGACATTGACCGCATTTCTCCTTTCAAATATCTTCGGGAATGCGGCAGAAACCCTGATCGGGGCCTGCCCCTGTTCCACGGCAAGATACTCCACTTCCAGGTTGTTCTTGCTCATGATCTTACGGATATTGTCACGGATGTCGCTTTCATGTTGCGCCAGCTCTTCCGGATAATGAATCAGCATATCCATTTTCCCCTTTTCATAATACATCATCATATCAAAAAAGCCAACATCTTTTAAATCAAATTTAATCAATAATTTTATTCCACGCTCAGTAGAACCCGGGTTGCCCGACTCTTCATCCGGATCCACCCAGATCTCCGAATACATAGGCACTCCGTTCAGGATGACCGGAAGCATCACATGCATGACCGGCATATACACGCTCTCATTGATCAGCATGCTCCGCATCATGTTGACAAAATCTTCCCGGCTTTCAATACCTGCCTCGCCCCTCACACCTGCCTGCATAATATTCAGGAACTTATCGGCCCATTCCATCTTTCCTGCGGCCTTCTCATAATCTACATTCAGAAGCATATCTTTAAACTGTGCCCCGGACATTCCCTGGAAATACTTCTGGAACGTCGGAAAATCCATCAGTCTCTGGAATGCCTGTGCCACTTTGTCCACATTTCCATTCTCCAGGCGTGATGTATTGAGCGCGAGCAGGCTGATCAGGTCACGGATCTTCCCCATATCCTTGGTCTGGGAAATGTAACTGCCCAAGTAAGGAATGATCTGCTCCTTCAATGTCCGGACATTCGCCGCGCTTCCCTCCATACTATACGGATTCAGCCTGGAAACAAGCTGCTGGAGCTCCTGCCGGTTATTCCGGAACATCCGGTTTCCGATCTGTTCGAGAAGGTCCTCGATCGTCTGCTGCAGGTGCTTGCCGGAGGACATATCATTGTATCTCCGAAGCATATCCAGGACGCCCGCCTTAAGTTCCACAGAGCTGGATTCGTCCATGATCTGGCGCAATACGTCAAATAAAGGTCCCTGCAGACGGTTGGACCCTGCCATGGCGTCCTTGAGAAACCCGTTCAGCTCTTCCGGGGTCATCTCCAGCATCTGGAGCAGCGCCTGGACATCGGCGGCCGTCCCTTTGCTGATCCCGGACTCTACCATATTGGCCATACCGCCGTACAACATCCGGGTCATGACCTCCTGGAGATTGGGCAGTTCCCGTAAAGACTGGACAAAATTTCCAAAATTGGAATCATAAGTGATCCCTCTTCCCTGGGAACTGTCTTCGTCTGTCCTGCCGTCTGCCCGGACCACCCGCTGGGTGTCAACCTGGTTCTTAATGCTTAAGTCCTGCTCCTGCTGGGCGGGAGTCGGCTTATTGTTGACTGCGTTATTATCATATCCGACAACAGGGGTTGTTACTTTTAAAATATTTGACATTTTTTCACCTACTCTGCAATTTACTCTTATCGTTTCTCTTGACTCTGACGATATATATAAATATAATACTTTTTGTAATATAATCAAACATCATATAAGATAAGGCGGTACGAAGATTATGGATAACATGCTTGAAATGTATCTCTATGAGACAAACACTCTTATGGAACAGCTGGACGAACTCTTGATAGAAGCAGAGAAAAATTCGGATTTTACAACAAATGATGTAAATGAGATCTTTCGTATCATGCATACGATCAAAGGCTCATCTGCGATGATGGAATTCTCCACGTTGATGGAGATTGCTCATCATATAGAAGATCTTTTCTTCTATATCCGCGAAAACGGAATGGATTCTCTCGATGAATCTCACAAGAATGATCTGTTCAATCTGATGTTCCAGTCTACGGATGCTCTTCGCGGCGAAGTTGAAAAAATCGAAAACGACGAGCCCCTTAGCACTAATATCGACCCAATTATAGCAAATATTAATAGTTTTTTGGAAAAAATCAGTTCCAAGGGCAGTTCTTCGACGGATGCCCCTAAAGAAACGGCGGCTTCCCCGGCTGCGCCGCCTGCGGACAAGGACGCCATCGCGGCGATCAACCAGGAATTAGCCGGATGCCCTGACAGCAAGCTTCCGTTTTTCATCAGAATTCATTTTGAAGAGGGTTCCGGCATGGAGAACCTCCGTGCCTTTATGGTCATCACTGCTCTGAGGGATATTGAGATGGAGTTTGAATGTTATCCGCCGGATGTGGAGACGAACAGCGATACCGCGGAGGCTATCGTGGAAAATGGATTCTTTTTGGCTCTTTCTTCCCAGGAAGATGTGGATACCGCGGTAGGCGTCCTCAAGGAACAGAACAGTATCCAGGCATATGAAGTCATTGAAAATGTACACGCAAAGGCGGCAGCCCCAAAAGCGGACGCTTCTGCCAAAGCAGCAGAGCCTGCTGCCGTGAAATCTGACGCCGCGTCGCCTGCTCCGGCAGAGGCTGCACAGAAGGGTACCCCTGCTCCGGCAGCCGCCCACAACGCCCCGATCAAACAAAGCCTGATCAGTGTCAACCTTTCCAAACTCGACAGCCTGGTAGCTGTGGTAGGCGAGATCGTAATCACGGAATCTATGGTTACTTCTTCTCCCGACCTGCAGAACCTGAAGCTGGATAACTTCATGAAGTCCGCGCGCCAGCTGCGGAAGCTGACCGATGACCTGCAGGATATCGCTATGTCTCTGAGGATGGTTCCTGTATCCGGCACCTTCCAGAAGATGAACCGTGTTGTCCGTGATATGAAGAAAAAGCTGAACAAGGACGTGAGGCTTGTCCTGGTGGGCGAGAACACAGAAGTGGACAAGACCATCGTAGACAGCATCAGCGACCCGATCATGCATATTGTCCGTAACTCTGTGGATCATGGAATCGAAGAGAGCAGGGAAGAACGTATCGCTGCCGGTAAGGATCCGCAAGGTGAAGTGATCCTGTCAGCCAGCCATACCGGAAGCGAAGTCATCATTACTGTCTCAGATGACGGACGCGGCATGGACACGAAAGCAATCCTTGCCAAAGCAGAACGCAATGGTATCCTTACCAAGCCGGCCAGCGAATATTCCAAGAAGGAGGTTCTTTCTCTTCTGATGCTGCCTGGTTTTTCCACGAACGAAGAAGTTACCGAGTTCTCCGGCCGCGGGGTAGGTATGGATGTGGTAAAGAAAAACGTAGAATCTGTCGGAGGTACCATTTCCATTTCCAGTGAGCTTGGCCAGGGAAGTGTTACGACATTAAAGATTCCTCTCACGATGGCGATCACGGATGGCATGGAAATTTCCGTTGGGAAGTCCTTGTTTACTATTCCGATCGCGAACATCCGCCAGTCCCTGAAGATTCAGAAAGAGGAAGTGATCCTCGATGCCGGCGGCAATGAAATTGTAAAATGTCTGGGTGAATTTTATCCGATCATCCGGGTACATGAACTATATAATATTGAAACAGAAAAGACCAACATTGAAGATGGCATCCTGATCTGGGTAGAAGCTGTGGATAAATCCTTCTGCCTGTTTGTGGATGAACTGCTCGGTGAGCAGCAGGTAGTTGTAAAGCCGCTGCCTTCCTATCTGAATAATTTCAATATTAAGAATTCAGGTATCGGCGGCTGTACGCTTCTTGGCGACGGCAATATCAGCCTCATCCTGGATATCGGTAACTTATATACCGCATATCATAACCAATATTAAATTATGTCACCAAATCGTAGATTTGATGACCTGCGTGCGCATCAGCGCACTTCCTTGTAAAAATATGTCACCAAACCGTAGGTTTGATGACCTACGCGCGCATCAGCGCGCTTCCTCAATTAAAACATGTCACCAAACCGCAGGTTTGATGACCTACGCACGCATCAGCGCACTTTCTTAAATAATGTAGCCGGAGGGAAAAATAAATGTCAGCAGAAACGCAAATGAACATAGAGGCCAACAACTCAGGGCACGCAGCTCCTGATTCTACAGAAAGATTTTTAACATTTACTTGTGACGGATTGAATATCGGTGTCAGCACGAACTATGTGATCGAGATCATTACAGACCATACGATCACTATGATTCCTCTTGTTCCGGATTATTTAAAGGGTATTATCAGCATAAGAGGCCAGATCATCCCGATCATTGATATCCGCCTTCGTATGGGAAAGTCCCCGATCGAATATACCAGCACTACCTGTATCATCCTATTAGATATTAATGATGTACAGATCGGTATTCTCGTGGACGCTGTCCAGCAGGTCATGGATGTTGACCAGAGCCTGATCTCTCCTGTACCGGTAGAGAAGCAGCAGGAGCTGATCCGGGGAATGGTTTCATCGGGTAATAATTCCGTAATCCTTTTCCTGGATTGCGAGCAGTTGATCGGGACTTATTAATTACGAAGGAACGGTAACCATTTGTTTCGTTCGTAAGATTACCATGCATGTATACTTTAATGTATTTATAAGAAACAAAAGGAGCAATAGACATGTTAGCGATTAATGACAGAGATTTCCAACGTCTTGTAAAATTTGTACATCAAAATTATGGTATTGATTTGTCAAAAAAGCGGCAGCTCATCACCGGACGTCTTTCCAACACAATCCTTTCTCTGGGATTTCATTCTTTTGAAGATTATATCGATTATCTGATCAATAAGGGAAAGCCGGAAGACCGGGAGCTGATGCTGAACAAGCTTACAACCAATTATACCTATTTTATGCGTGAGGAAGCTCATTTCAAATTTTTTTCAGAGACGATCCTTCCTTATCTGGAAACGACAAAGAAGGATAAGGTACTCAGCATATGGAGCGCCGGCTGTTCCTCAGGGGAGGAGCCTTACACGATCTCCATGATCCTGAAGGAATATTTCGCGAAGAAGCCCGGATGGGATACCCGGGTCCTGGCAACCGATATTTCACAGAATGTACTGCATACCGCGGTAAACGCGGTCTATGAGGAGGATTCCCTGAAGGAACTGTCTCCTTCCTGGAAGCAGAAGTATTTCCGCCCCGGCAGTACGCCTGGCACCTACCATGTATCACCGGAGCTTCGGAACAATGTCATTTTCCGTACTTTTAATCTGATGGATCCGATTAAGTTTAAGCTGAAGTTTGACGTGATTTTCTGCCGAAATGTTATGATCTATTTTGATCAGGATACAAAACAGGCGCTTGTCGATCGTTTTTATAACGCGACAAACGACGGCGGTTATCTTCTGATCGGGCATTCCGAAGGATTGAACAAGCAGACGACGCCTTATAAATATTTAAAGCCCGCGACCTATCGCAAGATAAAGTAAGAAGAGGCCTGCCGAAGGCAGTTTTCTACATATTGGGATATTTATAGCTGCTTTTGAAGGTTCAGAAGCAGCTTTTTTAAAAAAGTATAACAAATTATCATATTATGTGGTAAAATTGAGTTAAAAGATAAGGAACCGTACACAAATCATTGATTGGCAGTTCCTGATAAGAAAGGAATGATTTTTATTATGAGCAACACAATCAGAGTGCTGGTCGTGGACGATTCGTCTTTATTCCGGCAAATGATCATACAGCATCTCTCTTCCCAACCCGGCATAGAGGTCATAGGCTATGCTGTCAATGCATACGACGCGGGGCAGAAGGTTCCGCGGCTGAAGCCGGACGTCATGACACTGGACGTAGAGATGCCCGGATTGAACGGCATTGAGTTCCTCAAACAGCTTCTCCCGAAGAACCCGGTTCCGGTTGTTCTGGTATCTTCTTTAAACTTAAGTGTATTTGACGCCCTGTCCGCGGGCGCGGTTGATTTTGTCCGCAAGCCGGATATGAGCGCGAGTAATTCAAAAAATACATTTTTTACCTCCCTCACCATGAAGATAAAGGCTGCTTCCAAGGCTAAGGTACGTATAGGATGCCAGAACAACGCGGGTGCGCCTTCATCCGGGGCCAATGTCCCTGTAAAGCCTATGCCCTTCCCGCCCCTTCCGCGGAATGTCCTGGATACGACCATTATCGGGCTTGGCGCTTCGACCGGGGGAACAGAGGCGACACTTGCCGTACTGCAGAAGCTGCCGGCCAATATGCCCGGTATCGTGATCACACAGCATATGCCGGAAGGTTTTACAAATATGTACGCACAGCGGCTTAACCGGATCTGCAGCCTGGAAGTCCGGGAAGCCAAAAACGGAGATGTCATCCGCCCCGGCCTGGCACTGATCGCCCCCGGCGCTAAGCAGATGGAGGTTGTCCGTTCCGGCGGGAATTATATCGTACAGTGCCACCCCGGCGCTAAGGTAAGCGGCCATTGCCCGTCCGTTGATGTGTTATTCAGCTCTATCGCGAAAAATGTTGCCATCAAAAAGGTGGGCATCATCATGACCGGAATGGGCAGCGACGGCGCGAAGGGACTTTTGGAAATGCGCCAGAAAGGCGCTTTTACGATCGGCCAGGATAAGGAATCCTGTGTTGTATACGGAATGCCGATGGTAGCTTTTAATCTCGGCGCGGTATGCCAACAGGCATCCCAGGATAATATCCCTTCCGTCTTGCTGAATCATTTGAAAAACGGTAAATAACAGTAGCAGCAAAAAAACGGCTCCTGGCAAGTTTACTTGCCAGGAGCCGTTTTTTGTCCCTCCCTTTCCGGGACAGGCAGCATAATAATTCTAATTTTTTCGTTATGATTTTCCAAGTTATGCCGATATTAAGGTATAAACAAAAACAGATAATTATGAAAACAGCCAAAAAGACTGCAAAGTTTAGAAAAGGAGTCCGGTATGAAAATAACAACTAACAATATCATGAAAAGTTATCCTGACGTGAGGATTCATACAAAGGAAAATCCTGCTCCTTCTGCAGCTTCAAGTGACGGACATAGCTTTGATGCTTTAATCATACAGTCTAATCCACGCCAGATTGAAGAGCATACTTTTGCCGAATCGGTTTCCCGGCAGTTATCTTCCGGAATGACTGAGACCGCGTCTGCGGAAAAGGTCCAGGATCTGAAAAACCAGGTTGCAGAAGGCAGATATCAGGTTGATGCTTATGCCATTGCGTCTAAGGTTCTTCTGGTATAGGAGGAAGGCGTGTATGGGTGATTTTTCAGCATTTGCTGATCTTATGAGAGAATTCATTGATTTCTTTGATACATTGATTCCGATTGAACAGGATAAGCTTGATGCCACAGTGAAGAACCGCGTAGCCCTTGTAGAAGATTTTATGCACAAAGAGCAGGCTGCGGTCATGCGTCTGAGGGGACTGGAGCAGAAGCGCGAGGCGGAGCAAAAGCGTCTTGGATTGGAAAATTGTACGTTCCGGCAGATTTTAGGGAAGATTCCGGAAGAGGACGCTGCCATGCTGAAGCCTTTGTTTGACAAGATGGACAGCCAGATCCGAACCATACAATCCTTAAGCGAAAGCATAAAGGATGCAATTGAAGTGAATCTTCGGGTCATCGAACTGAACCTTGCCGGTGATTCATCCGGTAAGGCGACTTATTCTGCGTCCGGGCAAAAGAATGAAAAAGAAAACATCAGGCATTTTTCAAGCCGTTCAGTATAATATATCAGGAGGAGGATCCACTTTATGATACGTTCAACATTTGCCGGTTTCACTACCGCGCAGCTTGCTATGGGCGCCAGCCAGCGTTCTATCGATATAACCGGACAGAATATTGCGAATATCAATACGGAAGGTTATACCAGGCAGCGTCTTGATATCACCAGTTTAAATTTGAAAAATGGCAGTTTTTACAGTTCCTCTAATAGAACCAGAGTTGGTTATGGTGTTGATATGACCGGAATCTCACAGCTTCGGGATCCGTTTCTTGATGCCCAGTATCGTTCCCAGATCGCCAAGCTTGGTACTACGGACGCGCATGCAGCGGGGTTAGAAAAGCTGCAGACTCCTTTTGATGAGAGTACCACTTCGGGTGTCCGTGATGCTCTGATCAATCTCAGCAATGCTCTCCAGACTCTTTCCAAGGATGACGGATATACAAAAGAAAATGATACCGTAGTGCGTTCCAGGATGCAGATCATTATAAATCTGTTCCGTGAAAAGGCTGTTACTCTTCAGGATATCCGCCAGGATACCCGGGAGAGTTTTGAAAATACGGACATCAAGGATCTAAACGCCACTTTGGAGAATATCGCCGAGTTGAATACCAGCATTAAGAACAGCCAGGTGCTTGGTAATCCCGCGCTGGAGCTGATGGATGAAAGGAACCAGCTCCTGGATGAGCTGGGAAGCTATCTTCCGATCAATGTGAATTATAAACAAAAGCAAATCGGAGAAGGATATTCCGTGCAGGTTCTGGATGTATCCTTTACGGATAGCGAAGGAGTCAACCATCGTCTGATCTCTGATGGAAGATACGGACAATTCCGTACGGACATCTCCGGTGATCCCGTTACGTTATCACTTACTGACGCGGACGGGTATACCCTGGATGTTACAGAGAAGATCAGTGAAGGTACCTTGAAGGGAACCCTTGATTTTATGAATAAATCCGGCGATTTTGATGACTCTGATTTCAAGGGGCTCGGATATTATGAGAAGGTGCTGGATTCGCTGGTTGCTAAATTCGCAACGGAATTCAATCAGGCTAATAGGACGGTCGAGCAGCAGACCGCGGCTGATAACAATGGCAATGTGCTTTATCAGTATACAAGTGATGCGGCCGGCAACCCTACCGTATACAAAGACGAAAAAGGCAACTATTACTCAGACCTTACTGGAACCGCCTATACGGTTGATGATACGGAAGTTCTAACTCCTGTATATAAGCCGGATACGCAAGTGACGGTATCCGCTAATGGTAAGACTTATAACAAATATGAGGATGCCACAGGTACTACTGTGTACGAAGATACAGCGGACAATAAGTTATATTTCGCAGACGCCGACGGCAATCCTTCCACAAAAGAATATAACGGTACAACAAATGATTTGACAGAAGTTATGGAAAGCGACCGTCCCTTGTTTGAAAAGATTGACAATTCCAAAGGATTTTCAGCCCTTAATATCAAAATCGCGACAGACTGGATGAACAATACCTATGGAATTACAAATTCTAACAATAAGGTAAACAATGTTGTCGGTTCTTCCGCCAATGAAAATATTGTAAATATGATCAATATGCTTTCAAAGGAATACTCGTTCACTTCCGAAGCTACCGCCGGCCCGGCAAAAGGAATGGATGTCACATTCTACAGAGGTACTTTCTATAGCTGCTTTGCAAATATTGAAAGTACCCTGGGTATTGATATCTCTTCCGCGACCACGATGCTGGATAACCAGATCACGGTACTGAACCAGACAGCCAATTCGAGGGACGGCGTTTCCGGTGTACAGCTTGATGAGGAAGGTATGAACCTGCTGCATTACAACCAGTCTTACAATGCTGCGGCAAGGCTCATGACCACTCTGGATGAGATGCTCGACAAATTGATCAATGGCACCGGCGTAGTCGGAAGATAATAGGAGGTTTCATATGAGAATCACAACGAATGCCATTTTAAGAAATTATAATAAAAACCTTTCCACTTCTATGAAGAATCTGGATACCATGAGAAGCCGGGTTATGACGCAGAGGAAATATATGTCTACCGCTGAGGATACCTCCAGCGCCCTGCGCGCTACTTCATTGGAGAGAAAATACGCAAAGAATAATGATTATCTGGATACCGTAGATGATATCCAGTCCCACCAGAACGCGCAGGAAGACGCCGCGATGCAGATCAGCAACATTGCTCTTGTCCTGGCTAAGCAATACGGAATCGAAGGGCTGAACGGTACGAACATTACCGAAGAGGCAAGAAGAACCTATGCCGACGCCTGGAAGGGTTCGCAGCAGAGTATGCTTCTTTCCCTGAACTCCACTTACGGGGATGAATATGTATTTGGCGGCAGCGATGCAAAAAATGTTCCTTTTTCTCTTACCGGTGAAAAAGATGCAGAGGGAAGGCCAATATTGAAATACCGCGGAGTCGACGTTACAACCGGTAATCCGAAGGCTTTAGAGCAGTTGTCGAAAGATACACATTTTATTGATCTCGGTTTTGGACTTGAGGTCAATGACGGTACCCCGCCTGATGAACAATACAATATAGATCCCGCTACCGCTTTCAACACCTCCCTTCCAGGTATCAATCTGGTCGGATATGGGCAGGATAAGGATGGCGATCCAAAGAACATGTTAGTTCTCGCGGGTATGATCTCAGATGAGCTGGCGAAACCTGATGGCAAATTTGATTATGAGAGATATAGGACCCTGCTGAATAAATTCGAGGACGGCCGTAACGATCTTCTTTCTAAGGTTACCATCCTTGGTACGCGGACAGAATTCCTGACCACCACGAAGGAAAGGCTGGAAAACAACAAGATTCAGATCGCGGAAGATTACGATAATGTGGTGAATGTCGATATGGCAGAAGCGATCATGGATTTTTCATGGGCTCAATATGTTTACAATGCTTCATTAAAGGTTGGAAATAATATTTTGACACCTTCATTTATTGATTACATGAGTTAATAAAAAATAAGAGAGAAGGGAGGATAACTTTATGGATCAACTCATTCAGATTACGACTGTTCCCATTCAATATGAGTTAAAAATCAATAATGCGCGCCTGGAATATTCACGTTCCAAGGCGGAATTGGAAATTCATAAAACAGATGGCGGACTGTCTATCAAAAGCCGTCCTGTAAAACTAAATCTGAGTTCATTTCAGGCAAGAAACTCTGTAGTACCTACTACAGCGACAAGTGTGAAACAAGCAGCCCAGGAGGGGCAGCAGGCCGCTTACAATGCTACTGCCCAGTTAGCGCAGGAAGGGCAGCTCTTATTGAAAGCAGATATCGGCCAGGATGTGATTGGGCAGATTATGCAGCAGAGGACGGCTCAGCCTACGGGCGAGTTCGCGCTGGGATTTACTCCGTCCGCGCCTGTGGATATCAGTTATGAAGCGCCTGATCTGACGATCAATTATGAAATGGATAAGCTGAATTTTGATTTGAAAGTTGCCAATGGTAATTTTGAATTCATCCCGGGTGACATTGAAATGTCGATCACACAGCGTCCGGAAGTATTGATTGAATATGTCGGCGGTCCGATTTATGTTCCGCCGAGTGCAAATCCAAATTATGAACCAGTAGATGTAAGGGCTTGAAAGAGCCCTTACTTTTATGCTATAGTATACAATAAGATAGATTAAGAACCTGTTTTTCTATATTTTTAACTCGTCAGGAGGTATGATACATTGGAAATTAACGCAAAATATTTTGGACATGTTTCTTATGAAGAGAACGAAAAAATCCATATTATCAATGGATTGATCGGATTTGAATCATATACGGAATATCTTCCGATTCCCTTCCATGAAGACAATGACTCCCTGATCTCTCTGCAGAGCCTGGAAGATGAAACACTTTCTTTTATACTGATGAATCCCTTTGCAATACGTTCTGATTATGATCCTTCGCCTTCTGAGAATGATTTAAAGGAACTTGATGTGGAACGTGCGGAGGATCTTTCTTATTATGTAATCTGTGTCATACGTGATACTGTGGCGGAATCTACGGTAAACCTGAAAGCGCCTCTTGTCGTCAACGCACGGAACCGCCGTGCCAGGCAGGTTATCCTGGACCAGGCGGAATACACCTTCCGTCATGCGCTTGGAGACCTGGTAAAGGAGGAATCGTAATATGCTCATATTACAGCGGCGGAAAGGGCAATCCCTTTCGATAAACAATAATATTACATTGACGATCGTTGATACGGGAGCTGACTGGGTAAAGCTCGCCATAGACGCCCCTAAAGAAATACCGGTTCTCCGGACAGAACTGATGGAGGCCGCGGCTGAAAACCAGGAAGCATCCAGAACTGTTTCCAGGGAAATGCTGGACAAGATATTGAAGCAAAAATAAATCCAGCAAAACGCGTCACTGGCGCGTTTTGCCGGATACTTCATAATCAGAATCATCCAAACAGCGGCGTAGAGTAATAGCGGTCTCCATGATCCGGCAGCAAAGCTACGATTGTTTTCCCCTTATTCCCGGGACGCTTCGCAAGCTGGATCGCCGCGTGCAGCGCCGCGCCTGAGGAGATGCCTGCCAGAACGCCTTCGCTTTTGGCCAGAAGCTTCGCGGTTTCAAACGCGTCGTCATTTTCTATTTTTATGACTTCATCATAAATTTCTGTATTCAATACCTCCGGTACGAATCCAGCGCCGATTCCCTGGATTTTATGGGAGCCGCCTTTTCCTTCGGAAAGTACCGGGGAGGACGCCGGTTCTACTGCCACGATCTTCACCGCCGGGTTCTGTTCTTTCAGATATTCTCCGACTCCTGTCAGTGTGCCGCCGGTTCCTACGCCCGCCACAAAGTAATCCACCTTACCGTCCGTATCTCTCCAAATTTCCGGGCCAGTGGTCTTTCTATGCATTTTAGAATTTGCCGGATTGACAAACTGTCCGGGGATAAAGCTGTCCGGAATCTCCTTTGCCAGTTCTTCCGCTTTGTCGATGGCTCCCTGCATTCCCAATGCGCCTTCTGTCAAAACAATTTCCGCCCCGTAAGCCTTTAAGATATTCCTTCTTTCGGCGCTCATAGTCTCAGGCATGGTCAGGATGATACGATATCCCTTTACCGCCGCGATAGACGCAAGGCCGATCCCGGTATTCCCCGATGTAGGCTCAATGATCACGGAATCTTTTTTCAAGATTCCTTTTTCCTCAGCGTCCTCGATCATCGCTTTCGCGATTCTGTCCTTTGCGCTCCCTGCCGGATTGAAGGATTCCAGTTTTGCCAGAACCGTGGCTTCCAGCCCCAGTTTTTCCTCCACGTTTACCACCTCTACCAAAGGCGTATTTCCAATCAAATCCAATGTTCCCTTATAAATACCAGACATCATTTTCTCCTTTCCGTCTCATGTTATATGGATTGATCATCCAATCAAAACCTTTTTCCCTTCAAACGCGAACCCATACTTTCGGATCCGTTCAGGCATCACCCCTGCCGCTATCAGGGACGCGCTGTATTTTTTCTCTTCGATCTGCTCCAATGCCTTTCGCACCGTATCCTCCAGGCTGCCCTCCCTTTTGGGGTTACGGACTTTAAATTCCAGGATGACCACGTCATCTTGTGTCTGGAGCGGTTCAAGCACCACGTCATATCTCCCAAATCCACTTTCACGGTTTGAAGTGATTTTATACCGGCCGTCCAGATCTACCATCAGACCAAGGACAAATCCATGGTAAAAGCGTTCCGGCTCTGCTTCTTCATAAAAATTCCTTCCTGTATCAAAATAACTGAATGTAGCCAGCGTGACCCGGTTCATATAAATGTTCATAGCCTCCACATCACCCAGCAGCATTGCCCTGATAAATTCATTATAGGCGGAAGGAATGAACTTAGAGAACCACCCTTCGATCATCTTTTTAAACATGATACGTACTTCTTTATTTGTTAATACGAGGGTATATTCATCTATACCTTGCTCTTCATAAAACGTCAGTTTTTCTACTTTCAGATATCCGCCTGCGAGGAGCAGACTCCAGATGGCAGTCTCATCATAATCCAGTTGGCTGTACGCGATCTGTTCATCAATCTGTGTACAGAACGCTTTTCCATTTAGTAAATCTTCCATAATAAGCTTGACATTTGGGCTGCCTTCCCGGATCAGCTTTCCAGCAAGGCTGTTGCTGCTCGTGTTTGCCCAATAGGTGGCAAGCTTTCCCTTATCCAGGAAATTAATAATGCACCATGGGTTGTAAATATCTGTCTTTTTTCCTATAGTAAAACCATCATACCAAGCCTTTACCCGTTCACGTTCTTCATATAATCCATATTCCTTCAACGCGTCCCAGACTTCTTCCTGGGAAAAGCCAAAAGAATCCTCATATTTTTCAGAAGTTGTAGTTACCACTTCCAGATTATTTAAATCAGAAAAAATAGATTCCTTGCTCACGCGGGTGATGCCGGTCATCAATGCCCTTTCTAAATAGGGATTTGTCTTAAAGGTGGAATTGAACAGGCTTCTGATAAAGGCAGCCAGTTCTTCCCAATATCCGTTTATATAGGCTTCCTGCATAGGTGTGTCATATTCGTCTAATAAAATAATGACTTTTCTGCCATAATAACGCATCAGATAATCTGACAAGGAACGTAAAGAGTCTGACGCAAGAGTGTTCTCCATATCAACGGATATCTCCAGATATGTCTTTTTCTCATCCTCGTTTAAATGCCCGCTATCCATTAAAAAGTCATATTTGTTATATAATTTCTTGATCGTCTGGCATATTTGTCTTCTCGCGTTTACGAAACTGGTCTCCTTTACATCCGCGAAACTCAGGAAAATAACAGGATAGGTTCCCTGAAGCCTGCGGTATTTTTCTTCTTTCCATATGGATAAATTTTCAAACAGGTCTCCCTTGTCTGCATATTCCAAAGAAAAGAACTGTTCTGTCATGCTCATATTTAAGGTTTTGCCAAAACGTCTCGGACGGGTGATCAAGGTGACCTCGTCATCATTTTCCCACCATTCTTTTATAAACATGGTTTTATCGATATAAAAATTATTCCGGGAAATTACTTTCTCAAAATCTTGCTTTCCGATACTAACTGTTCTTGCCATATTTTGCGGTACTCCTTCCTGAGCCAGCCTTCTACTCATTCATGTTATATTACCATCATTCCTTTTGGAATACAACTTTTGGGAATTTTTTGCCAAATCTGCCAGCGTAATGCTGTCCACATATTCTCTTTCTATTTGTTTCATGCTTTCATACATCGGCCGCAAAACGCACTTCCCTTGTTTCAGCTACCAAAGGGAAACCGAATCCGCTTTCTTTGGAATGGACTCCGTTTTCTTTACCACGATGTTGTCTTCCTCGGTCAGTTCAGCCGAATGCTTCCGAATCTCCGCGTTTATTGCCTTTACTTCCTCGATCGTCTGGCATTTATCTGTTAGTGTGGTGATCAGCCATGCTATAAAATGCATTTGTTTATCTGTCATTCCAGCCACCTCGTCCTCCTTTCACCTTTGTAACTGTTCCGAACAACAGACGAGCCTGTGGTTCGCTGTTCTAAATTTTTTTCTTGTAGACCTCTAGTTCATAGCTTTCCCCATTCCGGAGGTCTATTTTTGGTTCCGAATACTGATACGTAAAACCACAGGATAATGCGAGAGCCTTTGAAGCTGTGTTTTTCGCGCGCGCGGAATAATAAAACACTTCTCCGCCCAATGACCTGCAATGCTCCAATAGCAATTGCAAAATCTGCTTTCCATATCCCTTTCCGACATATTCCGGGCCAAGCGCTATGCCTGTTTCATGGTAGATATAAGGCTCGGTTTCCCTGACTCCCGCGAATCCAATGGCTTCTCCGCTCTTTTTGTCACAGACCAGGTATGTATCATGGTCTTTCTGATATTCTATGGTTTTATATATCCGTTCCTTCGCGTCCTCTTCGCTGGTGGTCACCCGCCAGTACATGTATCTTGCGGTCTCTTCCCGGGACCAGACATTTTGGTATAGCGCTTTCCAGTCTTCATAGCTTGCTTTCCTGAGAATAATGTCTTTGCTTTCCATGAAATCACAATCGTCCTCCAGTCAGTGACATTATAATATGTCGCAAGGAGGGACCCATCGAAGATGGGAGGATTCCTTACGACCTGCGTGCGTATCAACGCACTTCATTATACCATATCCTGTTCTTTCAGCCAATCTCTTTATGACAGTACTCCCAATAAATCATCGGCAGGAGCATAAGCGTAAGTATCGTATAAAGCACAAACAATACCGGAATGGCACCCACTACTTTTTTTCCAAATGAGTACAGATTAAAAAATCCAAGCGCGGCCTCTGTCTGCAGGAACTGGTCCGGCAGCAGCCCCAATATCCTTCTTATGGCGGGGCTGTTGATATTTCCAAGGAAGGACGGGATAAATGTCAGCACGAACGGAATGATGACCGCGATCACTGTAGAGCTGGTTTTCGCGGATACGAGCATGCTTAAAAAGGAAATAAAAAGGCATCCCATATATCCGCCGGTCACGATCAGGATATATTTCTGTAAAATCGTGATATTGTAAAGGCATTTCCAGCCTCCATGGTCTGCCTGCACCGGGCACTGCCAGCCGTCCGCGCCCAGATAAAAGAGGACCACCGCGGTATACAGCAGTATTATGATCCAATAGACCGCGGTCGTAATACAGAAACCAGCCTTGATCTTGGCGGCTGTTGCTTTGTTCCGCCGTTCACGGAGGAAAAGAAAATGGCATCGGATCTCCACCGAAATTCGCTGGAAAAGATACCGCCTACCAGATATCCCAGGATCAGCATGGTTACCGTAATGATCGTTGGGGCGAACTCGAAGAGCTGTGTCCAGCCTTTCATATAATCATAGTAAAACGGTGTTCCAATCTGTTCATATTGCTCCAACAGGTATTCTTTTTCCGCGTCGGAAAACTGATCCTTCGCGTCCCCATCCAGCCATTCCTTCAACAGCCTGGTACGGTTCGTATAAAAATCCGGAGCATCCTCTTCGGTCAGGGAATCCGCGCGAAAATAATCGTAATCCCGAAAAGCATCCGCATAAGAGCAATTCAGGAGCTCACGGATTTCCTGGAATCCCTGGCCCCGGCTATACGCGATGTCGTTCTTTTTTATATTATCTGCCTGGGCTTCCGGTGATTCTCGAATCCGCCTGTTTTCCAGGATCACCCGGCGGATTTTTTCTTCATCCAGGGCGCCGGACCATTGCTTCCGATCTTCTTTTAATTTGGAAACCGCGGCAAATCCATGTTCCGTGTCTCCATTTTTATTTACATAAGAAACATCCATCGCGAAGAAACAGGCAAGCAGCAGGAAAAGCGCGATCTGGCTGCCCGTTCTGGAAAATACCTTTTTCAGCTCATAATACATCATTTTCTTCACCTGCTTTCTCTCCGAAAAAATGAAGAAACACATCTTCCAGTGATATTTCTTCCTCCACCGCGTCCTCGGAGGGCTTTTGTGCTGACAGGATCCGCAGCTCGGTTCCTCCATGCAGGGTCTTTACATTTGCCACTTTATAAGATTTCATATAAGCGGCTGCTTCACTGCTTTTCACCCGGACGCTCCACACCTTCTCGTCAATGGAGGCCGCCAGCTCCTCGGAAGTCCCGGCCAGACATATTTTCCCATGATTCATGAGCAGGATCTCATTCGCGATATATTCAATATCCGAAACAATGTGGGTGGAAAGCAGGACAAGCCGTTTCTCCGCCAGCTCGCTGATCAGGTTCCGGAAACGGATCCGTTCGCTGGGATCTAATCCTGCCGTTGGTTCGTCCATGATCAGGATCCTGGGATTATTGAGCATTGCCTGGGCGATCCCCGCCCGGCGCTTCATCCCGCCCGAAAGCTTCTTCATTTTCCGGTTTTTTATCTTTTCCAGTCCTACCTGTTTTAGTAAGAGCGCTGTACGCTGTCTGGCCACGGCCGGACGAATCCCCTTGATGGACGCGATATACATCAAATAATCGTATATGGTAAAATCCGGATAATATCCGAAGTCCTGGGGAAGGTATCCCAGGAGCTTCCGGTATTCCCTGTCCATCTCAAAAATGTCGGTTCCGTTCCATGTGATCTGCCCTTCCGTAGGCCTCAGAAGCGTACACAGCATACGCATCAGCGTCGTTTTTCCTGCCCCGTTGACTCCCAGCAGTCCGTACACTCCCGTCGTCAGCGTACAGGAAATGTGGTCAACAGCGGTGGTATCCTGATATTTCTTTGTCAGATCTGTAATCTTTAATTCCATACTGTTTTTACCTCTTCATTAAAAGTCAAAGTTTTCTGTCCACGGCAAATACAATAGCCAATATAAAAAACCGCGGCGGCAGTTACCAGAAGCCCTACGAGCGGTGAAATGGCTTCGTATATTTTTTCACTCAGCCCAATCTGTATCCACAAGACACACCATACGGCACAGAGCAATACGGCCAGTGCTTCCGATACCGCTCTCCTGCTATATAACGTCCGAAAACAAATACAACAGGTAACCGTATAAGGAAGAAAAAACTGGATGATGATTTCTTCTATCAACATTTTCCCGGTCAGAATGGCTGCCGCGAAAAAGAAACAAAGCAGCAGAAAATCTACCAGGGCGCATAAGAAAATCCGTGCCGCATACACCTGCCTCAAAGAATAATACGCGGTCCCTTCGATTTCCATTGCGTCCGCGTTTCGGTTCTTCCACAGCTCCGGAAGCAACAGGACGGCAAATAGAGGGGCCGCGGCTCCCATGCATTTCCGGACGTAAAGGCCACCTTCGGATACTTCCAGCAAAAGCCATAGGAGTACCAGGATACTTCCCTGGAGCACCCACCAACGTTTATGGATATATTTACTTTGCTGGTATACAAACTCCGGGCCGGAAATCTGTTCTTCCGCTTCCCCTTCATAAAAAGCCATTTTAGACTTCCGGATGGTTTCCTGTAAATGGCTCTTGCGATAGGAAATATTTTCGCCTGCCTTGAAATATGTCCTGATCTGATCGTCTGATATTTTCATAAATTCTCCTTTCCGAAATACGTCGAAAAAAATTCTCTTATTTTTCGTATCCTGTATTTTACAAGTGGAAGTCCGATTCCCAAAATCTTCGCGATATCTTTTTGCTTTCTCTCCTGTTGGAAAAATAAAACAGCTACTTCCCGCATTTCCTCCGGCAGGCTTTCCAATGCCCTGCGGATATCCATCATCTGCTCCAGGTCTGCCGCCTGCGGTTCCGGGCTTTCCGGCATCTCTGCCATCGGGAATTCGGTCTTTTTTCTGTCATAATTTTTCCGGTAATAATCATGGCAGACATTTGCCGCGATGACATAAAGATAATTCGCCGCCTTACCGTAATGATGGTATTGTGCCAAAGTCCGGAAAAAACGGATGAAGGATTCCTGCGTCATATCCTCGGCATAATCGGCGTCATCTATATGCAACCTGCAGTATTTTAAAATCCTGGGATAGTATTTTTCTACAAAAGCATCCATTGCCTGCCGTCTCCCATACGCATCTTTTGCACAAGCAGAAAATCCGGATCCATGGGTTTTCCTCCTTTTTTAATCGGTATCGGCACGCGCCGCTTCGCGCCACCTGCCATGTCGTCGGAAGGCATGAAAAAAATGCTTCGCATTTGCCTTCCTCCTCTTGACCCACCCGAAGCAGCCAGGCCAAAAAGCATGGCTTTACATTGTGCGGCGGGAACTTTCCAACTGTACGGTTGGTAATTTTATATTGAAAAGCGCTTTCTATATACTATAACGGTGGGGAAAGGGAAAAAGATAGTTTTCAGATATGATTTTTTCGGAATTTTTTTAGAAAGGATGCATATCTATCAATAAAAATATAGTAAAATAACCTTCGATATCATACGGAAGATCTCGAAGACCGAAGGAATACGCATGCTCATAGCTTCATCATTCATTCTCTTTTCTCCTGTATAATAGAAATGACGGGAAATTCTTCCCGCCTGCGATGGTCCAAAGAGCTTTCGCCCAGACCCAAGCTGTAACATATATTACAACTTTATTTTTTCATATTGTACCATACCTATTCATATCTCACAAGACTTACACTTCTTTTTTATAAAAACAAAACGTTCACAGCCACAGCCCACATTATCTTTCCTCAATCTTTTTCTTATAAATGCTGATCTTGTCATCCAGGTTGCGCAGATATTCATCCCATTTTTTCTGTTCTTCCACCACGTTTTCCCTGTGCCGGATCAGCAGCTCCATCCGTTCCTCCATCGTGCCGTCCCCCTGGTAGCGCAGATCAGAATAATGCCTGATATCCCGCAGCAGCATTCCGGTATCCTTCAAACGCTGTATAAATCTTACCCACTCGATGTCCTCTTCGCTGTAATCCCGCCTTCCGGCAGAATCCCTGTTTACACGGATCAGACCTTTCTTTTCATAATAGCGGAGTGTGTACGCGCTAATTCCTGTAATTCTTGAAAACTCACCAATGATCATGTAAAACCTCTTTTCGAAAAATACTCCAACTCTGTGGATTGCAACCGCACAGTTGAAAAAATATTTGACTTAGACTATAGTCTAAGGATTATTCTTTTTATAGCTACAAGGAACAGCAGGTCATAGACCTGACTGCTACGCAGAATATCTGCTATGAAAACTGCTGTTCTCTAGTTCTTTTATCAAACAAGGAGGATAAATAAAATGGAAAAAACAAAATTTGAAGTTGGAATGGAAAATCTGAAAAAGATTGACGGTGCCGGCGGGGAGGCTGTGATACGGTCCCTGGAAAATATTTCGCCTGACCTGGGGAAATATATTGTTGAGTTTGCGTTCGGGGAAATCTATGCAAGAGATGGATTGTCCCTTCAGGAGCGGGAAATGATCACCCTTGCCAGCCTGCTCACGGCCGGTGGCTGTGAATCGCAGTTGGAAGTCCATATCGCGGGAGCGCTGCATGTAGGCATCACGCCCGAAAAAATTGTGGAAACCTTTCTGCAATGTATTCCGTACACAGGCTTCCCGAAGGTTCTGAATGCCATTTCCGTGGCAAAAAAACAAATAGCTATTCCATGCTTTACAGATCGATCCATTGAATAAAGGCCGTCTTATCATTCGACGGCATACCCATACCGCCGGTAATCTGTTGAAATTATTTCGGGAAATGCAGTGTCCCCCACACCGGCGGGCTGATCACCGAAAGCACTTCTACCAGGGAGTCCGTATCATTGGCGCACGTATGCGGCAGGTCTTCTTCGATGATGGTCGTATCCCCCTCCCGAAGCACGACCGTGTCTTCACCGATCGTCAGTGTCAAAGTCCCTTTCAGGATAAATATCGTTTCCTCGGAATGATGGACGATGGGAATCTCCGAATCTCTGGAACGCGCCTGCAGGGTGATCTTCAGCATTAAGACTTTGGGCATAAAATTCTGGGAAGGAAAGGGTGTCAGAAATTCATATTCAATGCCGTTTTTTTTGGTACGGACGGACATGCGCTCTTCCCTTCGGATCGTCAGTCCGGTGTTCTCCTTTTCGTCTTCGATCAGGACATAGAGCGGCACATCAAATTCCTTCGCGATCTTCCGCAGGGAAGACAGGGACGGCTCCGCCTCGTCTCTTTCCAACTGTGAAATATAACCAATCGAAAGGCCCGTGCGTTCTGCCAGGTCCTTGATCGTCAGCTTCATTTTTTTCCTGTATTTTCTAATTTTATTATCCGACATAAAAAACTCCTTTTCACCATTCAGAGCAGAACTGCTCTTCCATAATTTCATTTTATCGTCCTTACCTGAATTATGCAATGTTTTTCTTGGGGTGCCCGGGGGTATAGCTAATTGAACGTTTATAGTTCGGTTATTGTTCAAAACAACGAATCCGGCAGAAACATTTAAAACTTTGTAGAAAGCTGTTGACCGTGAATTATACATATAGTAAAATTATTTCAAATATCATGTATAAAATTATGATATTTACATAATTATACGGGACAGCGGCTATTGGACAAAAAACTCAGGCGGATATGTGACCGGCTGTTCTGAACCATTACTTATTTTCATGCGAAAAGGAGAGGACAAATGAAAATTACAGGAATGCAGGTAGAGAAGTTTCGGATCCCGCTGACCGCCTCACTCAAAGTGGCATTTGCCACCGTGGACTGGCTGGAGAGTGTATTGGTCCGGGTGGAAACGGACGAAGGCTATGTAGGGTTTGGAGAAGCTTCCCCCTTCGCGCCGGTGACGGGGGAGACCGTGGACGGCGTGATCGCGGTGCTGGACATTTTCCGGCAGGGGCTGGCTGGCATGGACCCGATGGATATTGAGGCAGTACATGCCATGATGGATGGCGTGATCGTGGGAAATGGAGCTGCAAAATGCGCGGTAGACCTTGCCATGTATGACCTGATGGGAAAGGCCGCGGGGCAGCCGGTTTACAAGCTTCTGGGCGGCTACGGCAATGTCGTGCAGAACGACATTACCATTGGTATCAGCACCCCGGAGCAGATGGCGGCGGAAGCGAAAAAGTATGTGGAGGAATATGGATATCGGATTCTAAAGATTAAGGCCGGGATTGATTATAAAGAAGATCTCCGTGCCATGAAATTAATCCGTGAAACGGTAGGTCCTGCTGTCCGTCTACGGGTGGACGCAAACCAGGGATACGATATTGCCGCTGCTTTGTGTGCGCTGAAAGGATTTCAGGAGTATGGCATTGAGGCTGTGGAGCAGTGCCTTCCTCACTGGGACATGGAGGGATCGGCATTTCTCCGGAACCATTCCAATGGGATCCGGATCATGCTGGATGAATCGATCCACGACCCGATCGACGCGGCAAGAGCATGCCGTCTGGGCGCCGGAGATATTTTCAATATCAAACTGATGAAATGCGGCGGGCTTTATCCGGCCATGAAGATCAATGCCATCGCGGAATCCAACGGAGTAACCTGTATGGTCGGCTGCATGCTGGAGACGAAGCTGGCGATCACGGCGGGCTTAAGTCTGGTAGCGGCGAAGAAAAATGTGACGGAAGCCGACTGCGACAGTTTCCTGTATTATAAAGAAAATCCAGTGGAAGGAGGATTTGTGCAGGAGAAGGATTTGTTCACACTGCTGGAGAAGCCGGGATTCGGCATCACCTTCTGATCAACTACGAGGGCTGGAAGATAACAGGCCGCTCTGTGAATACAAGCATTTGAATGAGAGAATATCACTGTTTTGCATAGAAAGCGGATAGATACAAGAAAAGAAAATGAGGTGGATAATAATGCAATTTCCAATATTTCAGACTACGGAAGAGATGCTGACGGTCATTCTTTTAATGGTCGCTTTTTCTCTGTGGGTACAAAAATTTAAAGTATTTAAATATATAGGGCCGGCGCTGACCGTGATCGTCCTGGGAATGATCCTGGTCAATCTTCATATCGTGCCGGGATATCAGGATGTGTACGGAGTGATCATTACATATTTTGTTCCCATGTCGATTTCCATTTATCTGTTAAATGTAAACTTAAAGGAGCTGGCAAAACTCTCCGGAAAGGCTCTGATCGCTCTTATATCAGCAGTGTTCAGCGTCTGCGTGGTGGCAACGATTTGCGGCGTGATTTTTGGCGGAATGGTGGACGAGGGCTGGAAGATCGCGGGAATGTTTGTCGGGACTTATACCGGCGGCAGCTCCAACCTGACCGCCATCGCAGTAGGGCTGAACGCTTCCAACGACACGATCGCGGCCGCGAACGCGGCGGATTACGTGATCGGTATGCCCACATTATTTTTGATGTTCGCGGCTCCGGCATTGTTCCAGAATGTGGAATTTCTGAAAAAAATCTGGCCCTTTTCTCTGGATGAAAAAGAGCGGGTCGGTGAAGGCGATCATCCGGTCCTGATGGGCGATGAACAATGGAGCATTAAGGATATCGCATGGCTTCTGGCGATCGCCATGCTGATCGTGACCGCTGCGACGAAGCTTTCCGCCTTCCTGCCATCTGATTTTGCAAGTGCGGGAAGAATCCTGCTGATCTCCACATTTTCCATTCTGGCCGCCCAGCTCCCCTTTGTCAGCAGGCTGCGGGGAAATATCAACCTGGGACTGTTTTTCGGTCTGATGTATCTGGCGATCATCGGATTTAGTGTGGATCTGGCAGCTTTCTTTGGGTCTACCATGGTCATTACTGTGTTCTGCTTCTGCGTGATCGCCGGAAGCCTTTTGCTCCATCTTGTGGTCACCAGACTGTTTAAAGTGCCTTACGAATATGTTATACTTGGAATTACCGGAGCGATTGCGGACGGGACGACCGCGTCCCTGGTGGCGTCCAGCGCAAAATGGAACCGTCTGATCAGTGTCGGGCTGATCATGGGTGTGATCGGCGGCGTATGCGGAAATTATGTTGGCATCCTGGTCGCTTATATCATTAAGGCGATCATTGGAGCGTAAGGAAATCAGGAGAAGGAAAAAATGGAACGATGGAAATTTTATATGTCTGGTATCTGCTATGGTATCTGTGAAAAGGAGGGCGGACACATTTATCATCAGCCGCTTCTTGTAGAGACCGGACAATATGGGGAACGAAAAGAGCTTACCAAAGAAGATGCCTGGTATCAAAGTCTTGGAAAAATGGATGTCCGAAACGTGCTTCTTCATGTTGAAGAATATGAACAAGCCCTGGCGGAGGGACAAGAGAGCTTCCTGACTTCTGCCGGGACACGCTATGAACGGAAAAGTGAGACCGAATATGTGGAACGGGAGATCAAATTTCCCAAAAACCTGCTTGTGGAAAACGGACAGGCCATCGCCTTTATCGGGCCGGGACGCGATTTCTGCGCCGTGCTTGTACGGGATGGTTTCGAAAGCAAAACCATTTTGGCAAAATGGGAGGAAATGTATCCGGATGCGGTCTGCCGCGTGAAGCCGGCGGAGACTTATATGGTGCCTATGCGGGATGAAGTCCGTCTGGCAGCGGATGTGTATCTTCCGGAGAAGGACGGGCCGGTTCCGGTGGTATTGGTCCGCACGCCTTATGGAAAAGGGAGAGGGATCGAACCTTATTATCGATTTGTCCAGAGAGGCTTCGGCGTGGTGATCCAGGATGTCCGTGGACGGGAGGACAGCGAAGGGGAATGGCTTCCCATGTATTATGAGGTAGAGGACGGGGATGATACTCTTAGCTGGATCGCCGGGCAGGACTGGAGCAACGGGGATGTAGCCATGACCGGCGGCTCTTATCTGGGATATGTACAGTGGGCTGCGGCGGCCAGCGGGAACCCGCATCTGAAAGCCATGCTCAGCAGCGTCTGCGCGGGAAGTCCTTTTGTGGATGTCCCGAGACGCGGCGGATGCTTCAATTCCGGCATGCTGGCATGGGCATTTGCTGTCTCCGGGCAACGTATGGCGCCGGAAAAAATGGTGCGCAAGGACTGGGACGAAGTGTTGAATATCCGTCCTTTGGAAGACCTGGCGCCGAAAGCGCTTGGGTACGAGGTACCTTTCCTGCGCAAATGGATTTCCCATATGGATTGTGACGGATTGTGGCAGCGGGGAAGCTGGAAGGACCGGTTTGGCAAGCGGCGTGTTCCCGCCCTGATCATGTCCGGCTGGTTTGATGACAATGGGATGGGCACTACGGAGGCGCTGGACCTGTATCAGGATTATGAAAAAAAGAAAGTCATTCTCGGCCCCTGGATGCACAACGGCAATGCCGACTATGACATTCACGGGTTCGCCCTGGGAAATAACGCCCTTCGGTATGATATGGACCTGCTGTGCTTCGCGTGGCTGGAACATTATGTAAATGGGGTGGACAACGGGATTGAAAAGACTCCTAAGGTGGAATACTATACCATGGGAAGTAATGTGTGGAAAACCGCGGAAAACTGGCCGGTCCCGGAGACGGAGGAGCTGGTGCTTTATCTGGACGGGGACAGAAATGACGCGGCGGCTGACACGAACAACGAACCGGATCTTGCGGCGGATGAAGCGGAAAACGGGCGGAATGCCGCGGCCAGCCAGGGGCGGCTGTCTTTCGAAAAGCCCCTTGCCGAAGGAATGGATCGTTATGTATATGACCCGGAAGATCCGGCTGTCCATATCATCGACCTGTCGGAAAATGAGCTGGAGGTTCCGGAGGATTATACGGAGGTAGAAAAGCGTAAGGATGTGCTCTGTTATTCTACGGAATGTCTGGAGAACGATCTGACGGTCACCGGGGACGCCATTGCGGAGATTTATATTTCCTCTGACTGTGAGGATACAGATCTGATGGTACGGATCACAGATGTGGACGAGAGCGGGCGTTCCATGAAGCTGGCGGACGGGGTGATCAGCGTCCGTTACCGCAATCAGTTCACGAAGCCGGATTTTATGGCCCCCGGGGAAATCTATCCTGTAAAGATACGAACTACGAAGCTGTCCCATACCTTTAAAAAAGGGCATCGGCTGAGAGTCACGATTACATCCGGGGCAAAGAACTTTATTTTCCCGAACCGGAATCTCCGCAATGGGTTTAACAGCGTGGAGATGAAAGTTGCAAGGAACAATATCCACCGGGGCGGGGAGCATGCTTCACGGGTGGTATTCCGAAGAGAAGGATGATCTTGTGTTAATCGCCGAAAAAAGGCTGTCCCATAAATCGGGCAGCCTTTTTCCACTTTATTCTTTATCATTCGTCAGCTCCATTTTATCCAGCACATAAAACGCCAGGCTCAAAAGCATGCCCACGATACAAGCCAGCACCATACCGGTCAGTTCCACATTTCCCAGCCTGACGGAAATGCCGGAAAGTCCTGTCACAAAGATGACGGAGGTCAGCGTCAGGTTTCTGGATCGTCCATAATCTACCTGGGAATCTACCAGGATCCGGATGCCGGACGTGCCGATCATTCCATAGAGCAGGAAGGAAATACCGCCGATCACCGGGCCGGGAACGGTCTGGATCAAAGTGGACAGCTTGCCGATGATGGAACAAATGATCGAGAGCACCGCCGCTCCCGCGATCACTCGCACACTGTATACCTTCGTTACCGCCATGACACCGATGTTTTCTCCGTAGGTCGTAGTCGGGACAGAGCCGATCAGACCGGAAATCATCGTGGAAAAATTATCTCCGAAAAGAGAGCGGTGAAGTCCCGGATCCTTCAACAGGTCTCTTTCCACAATCTTGCTTGTGACTACCTGATGGCCGATATGCTCCGATGTGATCACAAGGATCACGGGAAGAATGATCAGGATCGCTGACAGGTCGAATTTGGGAAGCTGGAAATTGGGCAATGAGAAAAATGGGGCTTTTGCCACTTCCGCGAAATCTACGATTCCACAGGCCAGCGCGGCGATGTATCCGGCAATGACCGAAATGAGGATCGGGATCACTGACAAAAAACCTTTAAACAAAATATTTCCGAACACGGCGACACCGATCGTTACCAGAAAGACAATTACATTTTTCATATTGATCGTCTCATCCAGAAGTCCCGCGTTGCCGGCGGCGCTTCCCGCAAGTTCCAGTCCGATCAGGGCGACCACCGGCCCCATAGCGGCAGGGGGAAGCACAACGTCGATCCAGTCCGAGCCAAATTTATAAATGACCAAAGCCAGGATACAGCCGCAGAAGCCGACGGCGACGAAGCCTCCCAGCGCATATTCATATCCCATCTGGTCAATGACGATTCCCGCCGGCGCGAGAAACGCAAAGCTGGAGCCCAGATATGCCGGTGCTTTTCCCTTTGTGATCACAATAAAAAGAAGCGTTCCCACACCATTCATAAACAGCACGACCGCCGGGCTGATCCCAAAAATAAAGGGCACGAGCACCGTCGCGCCGAACATGGCGAACATATGCTGGATGCTCAGCGGAATCAGCAGTTTCACGGGAACCTTCTCTTCTACCTGGATAATTTTTCTTTCTTTCATCTTCTCTCCTTTTGTTGATAACATGTTACCATGAATCGTAATCCATTTCATCCCATTATACTAAACTCAGAATTGAACTTCAACTTAATTTCAATATATATCCCCTGGAAGATACTTGATTACAGCAACTACTATCTACCGCATAGCCTCACCATTTCCAGAAATCTCTCATGGATTTTGTTATCCGCGTCTAATTCCGGATGGAAGGACAGGCCAAGCTGCCTCCCATAGGCATTTCTTTTCACACACACCGGCAGCGTGCCGAAATAGACATGCTCATCGTTGGAAAGCTTTTCTGCCAGCAGGATCAATCCCGCGCAGGTCGCAAGCACCGGCATGCCCTGTTCTATTTTTTCTTTCAGAATCCCGAGTTTCCCTTGCTAACGATATCTGTAGAACTTATCGCCGCGAGGGCAGATTCTTTGATGAAATACTTGATGAAGCAAAGGTAGTGTAAAGTATCGTATGAAAAAATGATACGGGAATTGCCCGCATTAAAAATCTGCTGCGCAGATGGCGGGCAAGCAATCACTTGCTACGCAAGTGGTTACATTCAGCAGGCAATCAATTTGCTGCGCAAATTGGTTACAAAGGCCTGGGGGGGTAAACTATGAATGAACTTGAATTAAAGCTGTGTGATATTCAGGGCAGGCTTTTTGAGTTATCTGCCGAAAAAAAATATAACAGTGCCGCATTTGTCAAGGCATTTATGACCTCTGAGACCGCAAAGGCACTTGATTCCAAATACAATCGTATGCAATGGGCAGGCGAAGAGTACCTGCTTGAAGAGGTTGCGGACGAGGCAGGTAAAAACCTCTCCGCAAAGGGAGAGGTTTTTGCGAAGGATGTGCTTTATTGGATCGGCTACATCTACCGGTATTGGCATTATTATAGCGGCGAGGACAGCGCGAAGATTTATAAGCAAGCTCCCGTTAAAACTATGAAGCGCAACTATATGATATTCCACACAATGGATCCGGTTCTTGCTATTGAAGACTTGAGGGAGATCCATAAACAGAAATCTCGTGGCTGAATACTCTTTGTAAAGAAAAAAGCATCAAACTTGTTTTGCGTGACGTTTCATCAATTCTTCGCTTATCCTCGGATATTCTTTCTCCAGCTTAAAATAAGGAGTCCGCCCGTGACTCCCTTTGCTTAATTACAATAAATCCTTTGGCACACGTCCAAAGAAGAATTGTAATAATATTTTATGCTGAAGGAAAAAAATTATGTATAGATAAAATAAAGGGAACTCACTCGTAGTTCCCTTGTTTGAAATACTATATTAGCGTTCCACTCGTGAACACCTTTCTTGTACCCTTATATTAGCATGAAAATCTAAATTTGTCTACATTTCTTTTAGGGATTTTTCTAAAAAATCTGCTAAATTTTGAATATCTGTAAAATGGTAGGAATCAAGCAATTCCTGGAATTTATCAAGTTGTTGTTGCTTTGAATCCATTGACACAATAAAATCACAGCAAACCAAAAAGTGGCGCAGCCTCCCTGTAAAATCAATGAGAAGCACCACTTTACATTTTTATAAGTGCCAAAGACGGAAGCATACTAAACTCACGGCCAAATTTCAATCAATAACTCCCAATATCCGTTATGGCGGCTTCCGATACGCTTGATCATCGTCTTCTTTTTCATTTTATTCAGATAATATTTTACTCTGTCTACGGTCCAGTTAAGCTCCAGAGCAATCTCTTTTTGTGTGAGCTTCGGATTATGACGGATCACTCTCAATATCGCTTTATCATCCTCTGTAAGTTCAGACGATCGTATAAGAGCCTGGTCAGAAGTTTGGGTAGGACTTTGGGTAGTTTGGGTAGGACTTTGGGTAGTTTGGGTAGGACTTTGGGTAGTTTGAGTAGTTATATTGTCTTCCGTGTCTGCTGCCACACGGTACATATTCACTCGGAAATCCCCGTCAAAATCAATCAGTTTCGGTTCAGGTAATCCATACTCTCTGCATTCACGAATCATTCTTGGAATTCCTGTTCCCCATTTTTCTATAATTTTCATATACGCGAACGCGCTGGCAATCGCAGGATTACGCAGCTTAGAGTATCCTTCCATCATCTTTGGGATAGACACCGTATTCAGAAGCATACCAGGCGAGGTTACCTCTAACCGGTCATCAAATATTGCTACCTGAATATTTCCAGGTTCCAGATAGCTACGATGCGCGACAGCATTCGCGATCAATTCGCGCACACTATCAACTGGGAGTTCATAAACATCCTGCCTGTAAATCCCTTTCATCCGCATTCCCATATTTATTTTTTCAAGAACATACTGAAATGCCGCGTCTACCTGATCTTGAATTGCTCCGTCATATTCACGGCGATCCACAAAATACGCGCGTGTTGTCCCCTTAAAAACGGCACACTGGATCATTGGCCGCGTCCGCGCCTGTCCGGTCAACAAGGCATAGGCATTTGTCGGAAGAATTTCTCCATTTTCCTCTTTCAAAACACCCCATGAAAGAAGCACATTCTGTGTCACATCCCGAACCGCGGCTTTTTCACTATCGTTCCAGGTATTCTTCAGCGCAATGTCTTTCATTTCACGGCACAGTCTTTCTACATCCTCGTCAATGACCTTCAGATTTTGACAGATTTCTCTGTCAAAATAGCGATTCTGTCCTTCCAGGATCAGTTCTTTCAGCATATATCCTTCCGCATGCCGTGAAGTGCCGGCCACCCGGACATAGGTTCCATCTACAATCCCTTGTTCCTTTATATAATATGGGCGCATCGGACCAGGCTGGATCTCCACCACAATTACTGTTTTATCTTCCATCGTCCGGAAGGCTACATCCGGGTAGATCCTCGGCTCGCAGCTATCCGAAATAGCATTTGTGACCGCGTCCATTGTCTTGAAGATCGTATCCGGGTTCATGCCGACTACTTCCCGCGTTTTATCATCAATGCCAAAGACAATGCGCCCGCCGTGTCCATTCGCGAAGGCTACAACTGTTTTCATGTACTTTTCGCTCTTCCTGGGGACTTCCACCTTGTACTCTACATTGACGGATTCCCCTGAAAACAATTTGTCTTCTACCATTACCCATCCCTCCCAGCGCTATATAGCATATATATTTTTAGTATAGCCTATTTTTCCCATTCTAGCATACTGCTGTCAGGAAGCACAAGGGATTCTTTCCAGAAAGCACATATCTTGCCGCATTCATGACTCATACATCTTATTCCCCGGCAGGTTCCTCCGCAAGCACCTTCCTGGCCGTCACAAGGAACAAAATAACCGTGATCGCCACCGATGTAAAATCCGCCACCGGCTCCGCCCGGTATACGCCTTCGACTCCCATAAATCTGGGAAAGATCATTGCCAGCGGAATCAAAAGAACGATTTTTCTCAGCAGGGCGATCACCAGGGATACCTTTGCCTGCCCCAACGCAAGGAATGTGGTCTGGCATCCCATCTGGATTCCAAAGACCGTGATCCCCAGGAAATAGACCGGCATATACTGACAGGTCAATGCCGTCAGTTCCTGATTGGTGCTGAATAACTGCGCGTAAATCGATGGTCTGACAACCGCTAGCCCTCCAAAAAGAAGAGTCCCGGCAAGGCAGACCAGGACCATACGCATAAATGTACCTTTTACCCGCTTCAGATTCCCCGCGCCATAATTATAGCTCATGATCGGCTGTACGCCCTGCGCGATCCCCTGTACCGGGATAACAATGAGCTGCATCACACTGGTCATGATCGACATCGTCCCCACATACAGGTCCCCGCCATATTTCTGCAGGCCGGTATTCAGCGTGATCATGACCAGACTTTCCGTACTCTGCATGATAAACGGAGAGATTCCAAGAGCCCCGATCCCCAACACGGTTTCCCGTTGGAACCGGATATATTTTTTCCGGATCCGGATCACGCTTTTGTCTGACATCAAAAAATGCAGCACCCATGCCGCGCTCAATGCCTGGGAAATAATCGTTGCCAGT
Organism: uncultured Clostridium sp.; assembly: GCA_964523125.1. GTDB lineage: Bacteria > Bacillota > Clostridia > Lachnospirales > Lachnospiraceae > Schaedlerella. Next base: position 80,488 of record CAZFXM010000001.1, read on the forward strand.
GCCGCTCCCCTGACTCCCATGCCAAATGCAAAAATGAAGATCGGATCCAGGATGATATTGGTCACCGCGCCGAGAAGAACAGACAGCATTGCCGTCTTTGCGTTGCCCTGGCCGCTGATATAGGTATTCAATCCAAGCGCGAACTGAACGAAAACCGTTCCGGCCAGATAGATCGTAATATACTGTCTGGCATAGATGATCGTATTGTCACTTGCACCAAACGCATAAAGCACCGGGGTCTTGAATGCCTGGAAAAGAACGGTCAGAACAACGGAAAATAACAGCAGCAGCGCAACACTGCTTCCCAGTATTTTTTCCGCTCCGTCATAATTTTTCTTCCCCAATTGTATGGATGCCTGTGGCGCGCCGCCCATTCCCGCAAATGCACTGAACGCGGAAATCACCATCAGGATCGGAGCCGTGACCCCTACCCCGGTCAGCGCAAGCTCCCCATATCCCGCGATATGACCGATATAAATCCTGTCCACGATATTGTACAACACATTGATCACCTGTGCCGCTACCGCCGGCAGCGCCATGCTTACCATCAGTTTTCCAAGAGGCGCGCTTCCCAGTCTTTCATCATTTTTTTCCATCTAACGATTTCTCCTTCTCAAACGTGCTTACGCTCCCATATTTTCAGCAATGTATCCAAAAGTCTCCCTGCCGCCTCGTCCTTGGAAAGCATGGGCAGATCTGTAATTCCATCCCGCCCGATCAATACCAGATGGTTCGTATCTGTTCCAAATCCGGCGCCAGCTTCTTTCAAGCTGTTCGCCGCGATCAGATCTGCTTTTTTCGACTCCAGCTTCTTCTTTGAATTTTCCAGCATATCCCTTGTCTCCATGGAAAATCCGCAGAGAACCTGGCCTTCCTTTTTATGCTCTCCCAGCCACGCCAGGATATCCTGTGTTCTTTTCAGGGAAATATTCAGCTCCCCATCCTTCTTCTTCATCTTATCCTCTGCTGTTTCCAGAGGGGTATAGTCCGCGACGGCCGCGGCCTTGATGATCATATCCTGTTCTTCATACCGGCTGGTAACCGCATGGAACAGATCTTCCGCGCTGACCACCGGAACCACTTTGACAAATGGAGGCGGTACTAAAGAGACAGGACCACTGACCAGCGTCACGTCTGCTCCCCGGAGCATCGCCTGACGCGCGATGGCATGCCCCATTTTTCCGGTAGAATGATTACTTAAAAAACGGACCGGATCCAGCGCTTCTCTGGTGGGGCCGGCGGTGACAAGTACTTTTTTTCCTTTTAAATCCTTTTCACACGCGATTTCTCTGAGAATATAATCCAACAGTACTTCCTCTGACGGCATTTTCCCGTCTCCTGTATCACCACACGCCAGATATCCATGATCCGGCGGAATGATGATCTTTCCATACTGTTCCAGCTTTTTCAGATTATCCTGGACTACCGGATTACGGTACATATTTACATTCATCGCGGGAGAGACAATGACCGGACAGGTCATGGCCACAGCTGTTGTGCTTAACATATCGTCAGCGATCCCGTATGCCAGCTTGGCGATCATATTTGCCGAAGCCGGAGCCACCAGCAGGACAGACGCCCGCTTTGCAAGGGATACATGGGCAATATGGAACTGGAAATTCCGGTCAAAGGTATCTACCATACATTTGTTTCCCGTTAACGATTCAAAGGTGGTCGGATGTATAAAGTTGGTGGCATGTTCTGTCATGATCACATGCACATCCGCGTGCAGCTTCACGAGCCGGCTGGCCAGACCCGCGATCTTATACGCGGCAATGCTGCCTGTCACTCCCAGAACGACTGTCTTCCCTTCCAGCATGTCTTCCTCACTTCCTTTTATCTGCATTTAGCGCCTGTCTTTTAGGCGCTTACGCGCGAGTTATAGTTACCCGGCCACTTGGCGAGGTCTTTATGCGTTTTCTTATTCCATATCCTGCAAGCGGCCGTGTTTTTCATAGCGTGTCACCCGTTGTATATGATTTTCTTCATCTACAAATACAACCTTGGGGGCATTTTCCCTGGCCTCTTCCGGGGTCATGCCTGCGTAGCACATAATGATGATCTTGTCACCTGGCTGCACCATGCGGGCCGCCGCGCCGTTAAGACAGATCATGCCGCTTCCGCTTTCTCCGGCGATGACGTAGGTCTCGAAGCGCTGGCCGTTATTCACATCTACGATCTGCACCTGTTCGTATTCCTGGATGCCGGAGGCTTCCATAAGGGTGGTATCGATCGTAATGCTTCCTACATAGTCCAGCTCCGCCTGCGTGACGGTGGCACGATGGATTTTTCCTTTTAACATAGTTAGAATCATAAGAGGGATGCTCCTTTTGGGGTGAATTTTTCCACCTGTACGGTTGGATTTTACATGACTTATTGTAATAAACAATTATCTATCAACCGGGTCTTTCCTATAAATACCGCGATCGCAATGAGAGTAGGCCCGTCAATGGTATGATGGACTTCTATCGAATCCCAGCGGACCATTTCCACATAATCAATACGTGCCAGTGGCTCGGCTGTGATGATATTTCTCATGGTTTCCAGTATTTTCTCCCCGTCCTTTTCTCCGCCTTCCACCATCTCTTTTGCCTTAAAAATGGCTTTCGACAATACCAGTGCCGCTTTGCGTTCCTCCGCGGAAAGGTAAGTGTTTCTGGAGCTTTTCGCCAGCCCGTCTTCTTCCCGGATGATCGGGCAGCCAATGATCTCCAGATCCATATTCAAGTCCCTGGCCATGCGCCGGATCACGGCAAGCTGCTGGGCATCCTTCTGGCCAAAATAGGCACGGTCCGGGGCCGCGATATTGAACAATTTATTTACCACGGTACATACTCCGCGGAAATGGGTGGGCCGGCTTTTTCCGCAAAGCTCTTCCGTCACCTTTCCCGCATCTACGAAGGTAGAAAAATCCTCCGCGTACATTTCCGATGGTTCCGGCGCGAAGATCAATGCTGCTCCTGCCTGTTCGCACAGCTTACTATCCGCCTCAAGATCTCTGGGATAGGTTTCCAAGTCTTCCGTTGGCCCGAACTGGGTCGGATTTACAAATATACTGACCACCACACGGTCATTTTCCGCTACAGCGCGGTCGATCAGGCTTTTATGCCCTTCATGCAGGTATCCCATGGTCGGTACCAGGCCAACGCTTAATCCTTCCCTTTTCCACGCCTTCACCTGCGCCCTCACACCTGCCGCTGTCTTTTCAATCTGCATTATACTCCTCCTATTACGAGCACTTAGCGCCTGTTTTTCAGGCGCTTACGTGCGTTATTCTTAATATAACTTTTCTATCACATCATTTCCGATGCTGTAGCTGTGTTCCTCAGCCGGAAATGTTCCTGCTTCTACTTCTTCTATATAAGACTGAAAGGCCGCTTTCATGGCACTGCCGATATCTCCGAAGCGTTTTACAAATTTGGGCGTATAGTCGGAGAACATCCCCAGCATATCCTGGTAGACAAGAATCTGCCCGTCACATCCGGCTCCTGCCCCGATCCCGATCGTCGGTACATCAATAGATTCTGAAATCTTTTTCGCCAATGCCGCCGGCACACCTTCCAATACAATGGAAAATACTCCGGCTTCCGTAATTGCCTTTGCGTCATCCAGAAGCTTTTGCGCAGCCTCCTGATCTTTTCCCTGCACCTTATACCCGCCAAACGCGTTGACAGACTGCGGGGTAAGCCCCAAATGCCCCATGACCGGGATTCCTGCCTGTACAATGCCCTGAATCTGTGGGACAACCTCTCTGCCGCCTTCCAGCTTAACCGCACCGGCGCGTCCCTCTTTCATCAGACGTCCCGCATTGTGCATGGCATCGTATACCGAGCATTGATAAGACATAAACGGCATATCCACGACCACCAGCGCGTTTTTCGCGCCTCTGGCAACGGCCGCCCCATGATGGATCATATCCTCCATGGTAACAGAAATCGTATCCTCATAACCAAGGATTACATTTCCCAGGGAATCTCCTACCAGAATCCCGTTGATACCTGCCTCATCCTCCAGCTTTGCCGTGGAATAATCATACGCGGTAAGCATGGAAATTTTTTTCCCCTCCTGCTTTGCCTTTTTAAATGTTACGACTGTGTTTTTCATCGTTCTTTCCACTCCTTTCTGAGAAATCCCATGGAAATATCCCGTATGCTCTGTTAGTATACTGGGTTATTTTCCTACGGTTTCTAATAATTGAGAGAGTTCCGTGTAGTCTCTCTCCGGATGCTTTCGTCTCGCGATCTCTTCCAGAACCTCCGACAACCGTATATAAATTTCCCGCTTATTTCCGGAAAGGACATCCAGATGCTTCCTGATCGTTGCAATGTCCGAGCGCTCCACAGGTCCGGTCAGAGCCGCCTCTGTCCCGACCTCCGCTACAGTCTTGCAGTTATTCAGAAACAACGCCCGCAATGCCTCTTCGCCGCTTTTTCTGTCAAAGCCACATTCCTGCAAAAGCGAAACGCCTGTTTCGAACAAGCCTGTCACCAGATTGCTGGCAAATACCGCCGCGCTGTGATAAAGCACTTTCTGTTCTGCCTGTATCACCCGGACTGGATTGCCAAGCGATTCGAAAAAATTTTTCCAGAACAGTAGATGCTCCCGCGCCCCTTCAATTGTAAAATAAGCCTGTGAAATCTCCTTATACGACTGCAGTCTGTCATGGACCGCGAATAAAGGATGGATAGAATAACCAAATGCTCCCATCTGGCCAATCCCTGAAAATACGGCGGAATTCATCGCGCCGCTACAGTGACAAATACACTTGCCTTTTAAAGAATATTCTTTTAGAGAATTCCATACCTCTTCGATGGCTCCGTCAGGAACCGTCAGAAAGAGAGCATCACTCGACGCTGTCAGTTCCTCCAGTGTCTCATAATACTTTGTATGTGTAAAATCTGACGCCTGTACCGCGGATTCCTGTGTTCTGCTGTAATAACCGGATACACACACGTTGCGTTCCGTCATATACTTTCCCAGAGTAAATCCTACTTTACCCGCGCCCACAAATCCTATTCTCATCCCATCACCTTCCTTGAAAACGGTTATTTTTACGCTATGCCAGCCAGATGACTCATACTCTTCTGATAGGCGAAAGTGACGCTCTTCTGATTCGAATGGTAAACAAGTATAAAAATTGTCCCGGTATAGTTTCCTCAGGAATACTATCCGGGGCTATTATAACACTTTACTGAAACAGTGTAAATATGGGAAATAACATATTTTCCAAATCAAAAGAAACTACGCCGGTAAAACACCGACAAGAAGCAGGCAATGCGTTAAAACTTAATATACAATAGCACACAGAGAATCGCGTTTCCGCATACAGCGGTTAACTCTCCTGCCCCACATTTTCAGTAATCCACCATGATCCTGTTTTCCGTGATAACGGTTTACACCACTTTCATTCCCAGCAGCCTGGCTGCCTCCAATGCCTGGATCGCCGTAATCTTTACCCCGCGAATTTCTTCCAGTGTATCAGAAATGATGATATTCTCTAATTCACAGCTTGTAAAATCAAACCCTTTCAATTTTGTGTGAAAGAAATTCGTCCCTATAAACAGGCATTCGCTGGCATTCCAATTTTTATGAGCCGTCTCCGAGACAGAGTTTTCTATCATATCGCAATGAGCCATCTCCACATCTACATCCAGTTTATAATAATTCTGTCCTGCCTCGTTTACCTCATGGATGGCTACTTCTACGATCTGCGCTTCATCCTCTGATGCATTTATTATTGCCTGCATGTCTTCCACCATCAGCAATTGGGATGGTATTCTTGGTGATATCACTTTTGTTTTCATTTCCTCATCTAAGCTATAACGTTTCCTGTCCGTTCTGATTTTATAGTTCCGCTCTCATTTTCGATTATTTCATAGCCACGAATTTCGCGTCCTCCGCTTCGAAATAGTCATTCATATTGCTGCTAAGCCCGCTTGCTTTCCATGCCTGTTCAAATGTAATATCTTCTATGTTGCTTAAAAAGACAAACGTGCTGTCTTTCGCCGCGTTACTCATTCTTCCGGTAATTTCTAATCTGTATTGATAGGTATGATCATCCGTTTTCCAGGTGCCATCGCTCATTTCATAATACTTAACCATCGTAACCAACTGATCATTCTCCCAACATTCTTCCACGAAATCTGAGTCAGTCTCCTCATAAGCCTGAACTACTGACGCTCCTTTTTGAGAACATCCGGACAGGCTAAGCAGCATAAGTGTTATAAAAGTGATTGTGATGATTTTTTTCATGGATTCCTCCCCGTCCAAAAAAAGTCTCTCCACTAAAATACTCCGAAAATTTATTGTATAACAAAGTATATACTTGCCATAAAAAAATAAATATTTTATTTAGGAAGATACTCAAGTTGCAGAAAATTTATATGATTTTTGATCATAATAATCTTTCATCCCAGCCAAGATACCTGTTAAAAAAAGTATTACTTCATCCTTAATATTTTCTAAATCATTGATGGTTAAATCCCTTGCACAATCACTAAATGACACATCTCCATGCGCTAAGCTATTTCGTTCTCTCTTAACGCGTTCTAAGGATTCGCCTGGAGTTGCAAGACGATAGCGTATTCTGTGTTTATCACAAATATCCTTTATCTTTTTTGCATTTAGATTACCACTGATTCCCAAAGCATCTTTTGAAAGAATAATAGGTGCATTGGTAACAATATCTTCAATAATTTGTTGAACACGATTTTCATATGCTACTCGTTCTGTTGCAGGTCCATATATTTCGTTTATCTTGTATTTGGACCAAATTTCTTGAATTTCATGTATCACTTGATTATATGAACAATTATCATTTTTAAATCCTCATATATTTCCATCATCCCACTCACAATACAAGCTTCAACCAAATTATATAACATTAACAAAAAATTAGATTTCATAATTTTGTAGAAACGCGTATTATCAACAGTCTGTATTTCAGGATTCCCATTATCAGATTCCAAAAATAAGGTTTTGTTTTTTGGTTGCCATACAAAGTTCCTTTGATACGAAGGAATAAAAAAATCTTTCTTTTTAAACTTATCAACCAAAAGTTCTATAGTAAAATCTTTTGTATCATAATCAATTTGCTTCTGTGTTTCTTTTATTTGCAAATCGGCAGCTTGTTTCTCCTCGTTAGAGACAACAAATACATAACGCCAGCATCTGTAAAACCTGACCTTCATACATTTTGATTTTACCTTGAGATGGTTCGAATTTGACAAAAGGGTGGAAATCGTTATCCATATTTTCTAATAAATTTGCAGTGGAGGGAACGACTTATATGTTTCGCTACCCTCCACTGCGTAAAACAATCTATTTTCCCTCTGCTTCCGGAGCGGCTGGTCCGTCCCGTTTCCATTGACTGGCATCAGTTTGTATTTTGCAGCCGCACAGCCGGAAATTTTCCTCTTCTGGCAGCCCCTATCCAAGCCTATTGTTTACAGTCCTGCTATTCAATATCAATATCCCCGGACTCGACTTTGATCGTGATCGAACCCTCCGACTTCCCGTCCGCCGTGTAAACCGCCTCATCATCATAGGCAATATGGCTTCCCGGCGCGTCCGCGGGAAGGTCGATGCTTCCGTACTCACTGCGCGCATTCACAGAATACTCGGAAATGTCTTTCGGCAGCCTGACCTTCACATCTCCATAATCATTTTTACAAGTCAGGCTGGTCAATTCCACGGCATCCAGACGAAGATCCCCGGATTCCATCGTGATCTCCGCTGTGTCCGTAGAAAATCTGTCCAGAGTGATACTGCCATATTCTGACTCAACGGCCAGGCTTACGGAAGTAAGGCCATCCGCTTTCATATCCCCGGAATCCAGTTTGATTTCCGCTTTTTGAACCTTAGATTTATCCATTGTGATATCTCCATATTCGTTTTTCAGCAGCAGATCCTGCGCGGTCATATCCTCCGCTTGAAAATCTCCCGATTCCATATTCACTTCCAGATCCTGAAAATTCATGTTTTTAAGCTTCACATCTCCATAACTTACATCCAGCTCCGTATCTCCAAAGGCAAGACTGTCCACGGAAAAATCTCCGGAATCATTATGCACCTTTAGATTTCCCATATCCGCGTCCTCCGGTATATATAATTTGACATATGTCCTGATATCCTCGTCCAGAGTAAATGAGCCGAAGTAGAAAAAATTAACTCCAACGCGTGATGGATTCCCTGTGTGTATCAGATGGAAAGAACCCTTCCTGACCTCGTAAGAGGGATCGCCATCATCACCATCCAGCTTATATTCCAGATAAAACTGGTCATTGTCAGACGGCAGGATCTGAATGTCCGCATAAGAGCCGATCTGAATATCTATATCTGAAAATGGATCGATCCTCGTTTTTTCCAGGGTACAGGTTTTACTCTGTGAATGCGGAGAAGAGATTCCATTTTTGTTCCAAACGATACCCGGGCGGCCGCCAAGCAGCATCCCTGCCCCAAGTAGTACCACTCCCGCAAATGCCATGCAGGAAGAGAGCAATATCAGTTTTCTAGTGCTTGTTTTCATGCCTGCGTCCCCCTTTCGTAATATTTCCCAATGATTTTGATGTTTTCCCTAATACCCACCGGCACAGGCAGAATGCTCCATACACAAAGAGAATTCCCAATCCCGTTGTGATCAGTCCCATTCCAAGAGTGGCGATCCCGTCCGCAAATGAATGGAAAGCCAGTACCACACCACCCACAAGCCCAAGGACCCCACCGGCCGCAACGCAGACTGCCGTCAGAAAAATGGAAAATATCAATGCAAACACAGTGATCAGCAACGCGAATACCACGCAGATCACTGCCAACAGCAGGGGCAGCGCGATCGGCGCGGCGCAGACCCCGAGGATCCCGATCCACACGGCATGCAGGCCGTGCTTCACCGTCTTTGGCGGCTCTTCGATATTCTTTTCGGCCAGGTTCATGATCAATTCCCGTGAAGCCTCTTCCGGCGAGCCCAGATCCCGGATCGCGTCCTGCTCATGCTCCGGACCTGCCTCGTTAAAATATTCTTCAAAATACTCCATGGCCCTGTGATAATCTTCCTTTGGCAAATGCCGCAGATTGTGGGAAAGTATATTCATATAATCTGCTCGGATCATTTTTTGGTTCCTCCCTTCACAATGTCGTCAATGACCGTCCTGTAGCGGTCCCATTCCTTCGCAAGCTCTTCCTGGCAGCGCCTGCCCTCCTCCGTGATCGTGTAATACTTCCGGTTCCTTCCCTGGTACTGCTCGTCATAGGTCTCCAGGAAATGCTGTTCCTGCAGGCGCCGCAGGACCGGATAGAGCGTGGAGTCCTTCGTGTTGGCTGCCCGCTTAATGATCTGGCTGATCTGGTAGCCATAGGCGTCAGATTCCGCGATAACCGATAGGACAAGCAGGTCGAACATAGGTGCGTTTAACGGAAATGTCATGTTATCATCCCTTTCTATATATGATTTTGAAATATATATGTTTTTAATTCATATATTTTATTTTTCTATATTATATTTTATATAATATACTTTGTCAATAGGGATATTCTAAAGAAATTCAAAAGAAAAAGTATCTTAATGAAAGCAAAGAAAAAACGACGATATATAACCGCCGTCTATCTCGTGGAAAATCTCTTCCATAAATATTATAGTTCTCTATAATAAGGGCATATATCTTCATAATGCCCGTCCTTCATCCGAAACCCTTTCGGGATCGTTCCAAGCTGTACAAATCCAAGCCGTTCATACAGATGTCGGGCATGAATATTGGATGCCACTACCGCATTAAACTGGAGGACGCCGAACCCATGCCGCTTTCCCTGCGCGAGGCAGTCGGATACCAGTTTTTCACCAATATGAAGCCCTCTATATCCGGATCTGACCGCATAGCTGGCATTACATATATGGCCGCACCGCCCTACATTGTTGGGATGCAGTATGTAAAGCCCGCAGACTTGCCCGGTACTGGTATTTACCGCGACGGCATTATAGGTCTGGGACGCAAAGAATTGTTTTCCGGTCTCTTCATCTAAAAGCTCCTCCTGCGGAAACGCAACGCCTTCCTCCACAACTTCATTCCATATCCGGATCATCCCGGGCAGATCCTTTTCTTCATAGGCTCTTATTTCAATATCCATGATCTCTCCTTCCTCCTCAAGTCACGCAGATTTCACTCTGTTTTCCAGACTACCATATATCTCATAAAATCTCAACATGCAAAAAGGAACTGTTAAAAATAAACTTTGCATAGAAGGGCTTGCATAAGCCAGATGTAAAGTTAATCTTTTAACAAGTTCCTTACCTGTTGCCATTTACGGTCTAACCGTTAAAATTCTCCCGTTTTCGGTGATTTTTTGCCGGTCTCGGAAATGTTGGTTCCTGCCGCGGTTCCCGGCTGCGCGGTATTTCCGGGCTGCTGCTGTGTGCTTCCCGGCTTCTTCTCCGTATCGGATCCCTGCTCATTTCCCGGCTTTTTCGTTGAGCCTGAATAATTGTATGAAGAACCTCCCTTGTTCCCTGAGGAATCCTGCCCTTTAGGCGTAAGCTGGGTTCCCATTTCAACAATCGCTACCGGTGAAAAACTGGTCAGTTCAAAATAGAAATTTCCTGACGTATTACCAGCCGCAGCCCTCCGACATGGAATCACCTCCCAATCCGCCGGATTACTGGCATTTTTACCAGTCGGGAGATGGAGCGCGTAATACAGCTTCCCTGAATCCCCAGTAAAATATATACGCACCGGGCCGGTCGTACCTGCCGAAGGTGTAATATCCTTTGTGTACACAATATTACTGCTGGAAACGGCAGAAGGAGGCACCGCATATCCAACTTCAAAAATACTTACCACAATCGACTTTACTGAATTCTCTACTGTCGAGGGCATAGCACTCTCATTGATTGTTATGAGCTGTCCCTGGCTATTCGTAGCATTCGGACTGACAACTATTGGCGATTCTTGTATTACCGTTGGAGACACTATCCTGCCATTCTTCGTTGTTTTAACAAGGATAAATCCTCCCTGATGGTCTACAGCAAAGTCAACCTGGCCACTTCCATTAACCACTGCGCTTACAACTTCCCATATTCCGGTATTTGAACCTGTCTCATAAAGGGCATAAATTTCGTCCCCTATATGGTAGGCAGACGAATTATAAGGATCTGCTGAAAAGTTGCTACTGCCTAAATTTATAGTCAAAACTGCCCCACCACTGGGAACGCCGGTAATACTTTTTGCATATAGGCGGGTCAGATCCGCGTCATTGGGTATTGCCAATCCATTGTCTGAAAAAATTTGTGTGATCTTCACATTGGTGTCCACAGAACCCGCTGTATTACTACCGGCTGGAATATCCCCTATCGTCACGTTCGCGGCTTCTCCCGTCACCCCCGTAATGGCATCTAGTATATCGGGTGACTGATATTCCCTCGCGCCGTCCCCCACCGCATTTTTTTCCGGTACGGTGTCAGCAAGTGTTGTCAGTCCCATACCAAGGCACAGCACAACTGTTGTCAGAACCGCAGCCAGCTTTTTTGCGTCTTTCATTTCTCTCCTGTTCCTCCTTGTCATATTCTTAAAGTACGGAAACCTGATATGATCCGCCTTCTTTTCTGTCTGGTTTTTATTACCATCTGCCAGATATACAGTCATTTTATCCCCCCCACATTTGTTTGTCAACTGTTATATCCCCCAAATTCCATAGGATACATGGTCTGCATCTGTATCTTCCCGCGTCAGCTTCCGGATCCATTTCCAGGAATTACACCGCAAAAACGCGGGAATACATTTGAAAAACTGATCTGCATTAAGGCACCACACCACCACTGCCGGAGACGCCTTCACTACAAATGCCATAAAAAATGACAGCGGCATTACGATCATCCAGATGCTGACCAGATCCATTTTTACCACAAACATCGTATCCCCGCCGCCCCGTATGATTCCTGTATTGGTTGGCATCTGGTAAGACATTCCTATGTCCACGGCACTCAATATCATCAAAAATGTATTTGCCATTGCCTTTGTTTCCGGCTGCAGGTCATACAGCCCCAGCACCGGAATCCGAAGGAAGAACAATGTGATCCCGGAGCAGATCCCGATTCCCAGAAACAGCTTCTGCAGGCGCACGGCATATCTTTTCACCTGTTCCATATCCCCGCCGCCGATTGCTTTTCCGATCATAACACCCGCTGATGAAGCCGCCCCTATGGCCGTAGATTTCACCAGAAGGAAGAAGTTGGACGCCGCGCTGTTCGCCGCGATCGCCGCCGCTGTCATGTGTCCCAGGATTGCGGTCTGCAAGGCTGTGTTGACTCCCCAAAGCCCATTTGTTACGAGGATCGGCAAGGTCACTTTTATATAATCCTTCCAAAGCAGCCAGTCAAACTGGAAAAAATCTTTCAGCCGCAGGCACAGATTTTTCTCTGTTTTCGCAATATAAAGAATCAGTACCGCGGTCTCCAGGATTCTTGCCGTCAGCGTACCTACCGCGGCTCCTGCCGTTCCCATTTCCGGCATTCCAAATTTTCCGAAGATCAGTACATAATTAATCCCACAGTTTACGAAAAATGTCATCGCGGAAAGATACAGCGCGATCTTTACGATCTGCATGCTCCGCAGTACGGCGAGCAAAAGCTGTGTGACCGCGAAGAACGCATAGGTAAACCGGATCAGGTGAAGATACCTGGCGCCCTCCCCGATGATCGGCCCGTCTATGGTGAACAGGCCGATCGCCCGCTCCGGGAACAGGCTGATCAGCACAAACAAAAGCGCCATGACTGCCAGGCCATGCTGCGTCATCATTGCCGCCAATTTTTTCATAGGCTTTGTTTGCTTCTTTCCCCAGTACTGGCTCCCAAGGATGACCATCCCCTCCCCAAAAGCCGACAGGAGCATCTGATATACAAACTGGATCTGATTTGCCGCCGTCACTCCCGCAAGGGAGGTTTCGCTGTACGCCCCCAGCATGACATTGTCCGTGAGGTTGACGCTCAGGGTCACTACATTTTGCAGCACCAGGGCAATATATAATGTAAAAAATTGTCTGTAAAAGGAAGCTTCTTTTGTATCCATATCTGGCTATGACCTCTGTTTCTAAAGAACTGTTAATAAATCTTCAATCCGCCATACTTATGTATTCCTTCGGATTCTATAAACTCACGGGAAATTTATCGGCCACGAATATAATTTAACATACCCTCACATTTTTGTCTACTTTTATAATAATTTGTGACTGACAGGCCATAGCAGCAGCCCGGTCTTCTTGAGAGATACAAAAAGTCAAAATAATAAAATTATTTCTTTTAATATTGCAAGTATTTTCATTGGAAATGCATTATAATGTGTTTATCTTATATTACTATATAAAAACAGACTGGAGGAGAGAACATGATTCAGAAATACGTATATGGAAATCCATTTTCAACGGAGGCTGTAGTCGCGGAAGTACCCATGGGCGAAGGAGCTCCTGTCTTTGGCAGCATCAATACCGAAAAAGGCTTTTGCTTTACTTATATTATGGAAGAGACTGACATCGTGTACGGCCTCGGAGAAGCCAACCGGGGGCTGAACAAACGGGGATACTGCTATATCAGCGACTGTACGGATGACCCAAACCATACGGAAGACAAGCGTTCCTTATACGGCGCGCACAATTTCATCGTGGTAGCCGGGAAGAAGACCTTCGGGCTGTTCTTTGACTATCCTTCCGCAGTTACATTTGACATCGGATATACAAGGATGGACACACTGCGGGTATCCTGCGGGGACGCGGATCTGAACCTGTTTGTGATCGACGGCGATTCTCCCTACGATATCGTAAAGCAATTCCGGAAGATCATCGGCAGAAGCTACATCCCGCCGAAATACGCGTTTGGTTTCGGACAGAGCCGGTGGGGCTACAAGACAAAGGAAGATTTCCGCAAGGTGGCTGCCGGTTACCGTGATAATAAGCTGCCTCTGGATATGATCTACATGGATATCGACTACATGCAGGATTTTAAGGATTTCACACTGAACGAAAAGAATTTTCCGGATTTTCCGGCATTTGTAAAAGAACTGAAAGACCAGAATATCCGCCTCATCCCGATCATCGATGCAGGGGTCAAGGTGGAAGAGGGTTACGATGTCTACGAAGAGGGTGTGAAAAACCGCTATTTCTGCCAGCGTGAGGACGGCAGCGACTTCGTAGCGGCAGTGTGGCCGGGGGATACCCATTTCCCGGATGTATTGAATACGGAAGCGCGAACCTGGTTCGGGGACAAGTACCGTGTGTTGACCGACCAGGGAATCGAGGGATTCTGGAATGACATGAATGAGCCTGCCACTTTCTATACTCCGGAGGGGATTGCCGAGTTGAAAGAAATCGCAAAGCATTTTCTGGAAAATGAGAACGGCGCCGGCGGTGCTACGGCCGGGGAACTGGCTGTCGCTCCGGCTCCAAAAGGAGAGAAGGACGAGACCAGGCCGGATGCTGCTGCCGATACCTCGGTCTGGTCTTTGATGGGAAAAATCGGCGGGCTTGCAAACAGCAAGGAGGATTACAGACGTTTTTATCATAATATGGACGGCGAACGGGTACGCCACGACAAGGTACACAATCTGTTCGGATACTACATGACGCGCGCGGCCGGAGAGGCATTCGAACGGATCGACCCTGAGAAGCGCTTCCTCATGTTTTCCCGTTCTTCCTATATCGGAATGCACCGTTACGGCGGGATCTGGATGGGTGACAACAAGTCCTGGTGGTCCCACATCCTGCTGAACCTGAAAATGCTGCCTTCCCTGAACATGTGCGGCTTCTTATATACCGGCGCGGATCTGGGAGGCTTCGGCGCTGACGCTACAATGGATCTGGTCCTGCGCTGGATGGCGCTGGGCGTATTTACCCCGCTGATGCGCAACCATGCGGCTGCCGGGACAAGGGAGCAGGAATGTTATCAGTTTGAAAATGTGGAAGATTTCCGTCATGTGATCGGCGTACGTTACCGGCTGGTTCCTTATCTGTACAGTGAATATATGAAGGCGGCGTTAAATGATGACATGTATATCAAGCCGCTGGCCTTTGTTTATCCGGAGGATCCCATGGCCGTGCAGGTGGAAGATCAGATGATGCTTGGTAATGAGATCATGATCGCGCCGGTCTACACTCAGAACGCGCGGGGACGTTATGTGTATCTGCCGGAGGAAATGAAGTTCGTAAAATTCCTGCCGGATGGGACGATTTCGGAAGAGGTTCTGGAAAAGGGACATCATTATGTAGAGATCGCGCTGAATGAAGTGCCGTTGTTTATCCGCGGCGGAAAATGCATTCCGCTGGCAGAGACGGCGGAGTATGTAGACGCACTGGATACGGAGCATCTGACCATGCTGGGATATGAAGGCGCAGAGTATACATTGTATGAAGATGACGGGGTTAGTAAAGAATATGACAAGGCGGAGAATTACAGGACGGTGAGGATGTAAAGGTCTTGATCAATAAGAAAGTGTTAGGGTCTGTATCAGTTATTTTCCTACAGACCCTAACACTTTCTTTTAACACACTGCTTCTATAAGGATTCTTCCATCCAAACGTATCTCCTTTACACTCCTCTGCACCTGTGGAGCCGTCAGGAAATAACTGTACAGCCGTGTCTCAAAAATCCGGTTTGCCACACAAACAGAAGCCCCGCTCGTTTTCACAAATCCAAACATCAGCGCCAGCCCGATTACATCATCGTCCGGATTATACACAATCCCCTGCCCCTGAAACAGAAGTAGATCCATGGGCTGTTTCTCTTTCCTTCATCCTCCGGTACAATCTTACGCCTCAGATTTTTTACATCATACACTCCGGCGAGAATGACAGAGTGAAATGTTGGCTTTCTGTCCCTGTTGATATAATAGCCGCGGAGCAATGCCAGAAAATCAAGAAAAACCTGATTGTTGCTTGCACTGTCCACTTCATCTACCATCAAAACAACTTTCTTTTCCGATTGCCGGCACCATCTGAAAGTCAAGGCTTATAACCGTATAATCATTTTCCAGAATTCTTTCCAATGCTTTTAATGTTGTCGTCTTTCCATATTGCCTTGCCCGATTGATCGTAAAGTATTTCCCGGCATCAATCATCGCCTTGATCTGTCCCAGCCGTTCTGATATATCTACCATATAGTGCAGCTGCTGTTTGCAGTCTGCATTCACATTAAAACATTTTTTCACAGTCCCTTCACCCCTTAGAAATATCCCTGTCTGCCGGATTGCCGCTTATATTGCAGCATGGCCGGCCTTGCTTTGCCAGATAGAAAAGGATTATGTTCTATTTTTCGTTTACGAATAGTACTATATATGATACTGTATAAAAGAAAAAGATTATGTGAATTGCCCTATACAAAATTAGTACATGAAAAAGCAACGGAAGGATAAAAAGGAGGACAAAAAATTTTGAGTATGAAAAAAATAGCGGCAATCTGTTTATGCGCCGCCGCTCTATCCGGTACTGCCCTTCTGTTACAGGGCTGCAAAAACACCGGACAGCACAATACGGTACAACAGGAAGCACAAGCAGATACTTCCCAGAAGAAAGAACAGAACTCCAGCGATACCTCCAGTCACAACGGCAGCCAGTCCGATCCGGAAGTGACCCGTTCCAGTCTGGCCCGCCCCTCTGTAAACGGCGCTCTCCGTGTCCAGGGAACGCAGCTTGTGGGCAAAGACGGGAAGCCCGTCCAGTTACGGGGAATCAGTACACACGGACTCGCATGGTTCCCGGATTATGTGAACGAGCCCTGTTTTCAACAGCTTCACGAAGAATGGCAGGCAAATGTCATCCGCCTTGCGATGTACACCGCGGAATACGGCGGCTTCTGTACCGGCGGGGACCAGAATGCTTTGAAGCAGCTGATCCAGGATGGAGTAACCTATGCCAAAAAGCAGGATATGTACGTGGTTCTGGACTGGCACATTTTGTCAGATTCCAATCCGAATATGTATCTGGAGGACGCAAAAGCATTTTTCCAGGAAATGGCTGGTAAATATGCCAAGTCCGACCATATATTATACGAAATCTGCAACGAACCCAACGGCGATACCACCTGGAATGATATCAAAGCCTATGCAAAAGAGGTGATTCCCATCATCCGCTCACAAGATGAAGATGCCGTAATTCTTGTGGGCACCCCGAACTGGTCCCAGTTCGTAGATCAGGCGGCCGCGGATCCGATCACAGGCTATGACAATCTAATGTATACCCTTCATTTTTACGCGGCGACCCATACGGATGACCTGCGCTCTAAGCTGGTCACGGCCGTGGAAAACGGCCTGCCTGTTTTCGTATCAGAATATGGGATCTGTGATGCCAGCGGCAGCGGAGCAATTGATGAAACGCAGGCAGACCTGTGGGTAGAAACCATGGATGATTACGGGATAAGTTATATTGCATGGAACCTTTCTAATAAGGAAGAGACCTCAGCGATGCTGCAAAGCTCCTGCGCCAAAACCAGCGGATTTGCCCCGGAGGATCTCAGCGAAGCCGGAACGTGGGTATATGAAATGTTAAGATATCACAAGTGAAATAAAAAAGTAACCGTTTCACAAGCTACGGTTACTTTTTTATTTCCATATCAAGGACAGGCCGTCACAAAAGCCATCCAAGCGGGAAGCCCCATCTGATCACCTTCACCGCCGGTACATACACTTGCATGTAAACGATCTGTCGTATTGCAGCCGCACAGCTCTATTTTCTCTTCTTCTTTGCCCAGTTCCCTGCCCCTTTGGATGCCTTGTTCAATCCCTTGTTCAATTCCCTGCTCAATTCCTCTATTTACCAGTTTCTGCCCCAACCGTGTCACTCCGATCACCTCCATTAATCCGTATAAAATATATTTCCTGTACCGTTTGTCTCACTTTTGTAACCTTCATTCTGTTTCCCAGCAGTTAAAATCTATAGGAAACGCAAAAAATGAGACAAATTTAGAAGGAAGGCAAATGCGTAGCGCTTTTTTCATGCCTTCCGGCAGCATGCCCTCGAACGTCAGCGAGGGGCAATACTAATATCAGGAGGATTGATCATGCCAAAACCAAGAACAAAGACCGGTGAGAAAAATCTCATCAGCCATCAATTAATTGAACTTCGCAAACAACACAATTATTCCCAAAGGTATCTTTCTTACCTGCTCCAGCTTGCCGGCTATGACATGGACAAGAATGTGATCACAAGGATCGAAACAAACCAGCGGTATGTCACAGACCTGGAGCTGCAGGCTCTTTCCCAGATCTTCCATGTGTCCTATGATTACCTCATTGACGGAAAAGAAAGGGAAGAACAGACATGAATCCGGAACTCACAGCTCCGGATCCTCCATTCTCATTTTTCTTAAGCACAAATGTATGGAACTTCAGTTCTTATCTTTTTTTATTCCCTCTACTTCATACATATTTTTCCCTATGCCTTGTGTATCAGGTAACAGTAATTGAACTTGCCGTTTTTTAAAAAATCTGAAATAATTGTAACCGATCACCGTTGAAAGCTGTCTAACAGGTATAACCGGTTAGCACCGAAGCACATTTCGGAAATACGGCCTAACCGTCCGCGAATTGTAACGCTTGATCTTCAATGGACATGGAAAATACGGTATACAGGGAGCGAAAGATAGGTTATAATTAGTACATGAGCAGGAAGGGTGTGATGTTATGGCTCGAACAGTTGGGATTGGACATCAGGATTTTGAAACAATTCGCAAAAATGGATATTTCTACGTGGATAAGACAAAATTTATCAGAGAATGGTGGGAGAGCGGCGCCAGAGTCAGCCTGATCACCCGTCCGAGAAGATTTGGCAAAACGCTGAATATGAGCATGACGGAACAGTTTTTCTCTGTAAAATATGCTGACAGAGGCGACCTGTTTGAAGGGCTCTCCATTTGGAAAGACTCCCAATACCGGCAGATGCAGGGAACTTATCCGGTGATCAGCCTTTCTTTCGCGAACATCAAAGAAGAAAATTATAGAACAGCGCGCAGAAAGATTTGTCAGATTTTATCAAATATATATTCAGGTTATAATTTTCTGACGGAGGATACATTTTTAGATAAAAAGGAACGAAAATTTTTTGAGGATGTTACCGTAGACATGGATGATGTAACAGCAACGCTTGCGGTTCATCAGCTATCATTGTATCTGTCAAGATATTACGGAAAGAAAGTGATCATCCTTTTGGATGAGTATGATACTCCGATGCAGGAGGCATATGTAAACGGATATTGGGATGATCTGGCTGCTTTTGTCAGGAACCTGTTTAATTCTACATTTAAGGAAAATCCCTATCTCGAACGCGCAATTATGACAGGGATTACGAGGATAAGCAAAGAATCTATTTTTTCGGACCTAAATAATCTGGAGGTTGTTACAGCAACGTCCGAAGAATATGCAGACGCGTTTGGATTTACGGAAACAGAAGTATTCGCGGCATTGGATGAATTTGGATTATCTGACAGGGCACAGGAAGTGAAGCTTTGGTATGACGGCTTTACATTTGGCAGGCTGACAGATATTTATAATCCGTGGTCAATCATAAATTATCTGAGCAAGAAAAAGACAGGTCTGTATTGGGCGAATACCAGCTCCAACCGTTTGGCCGGCAAACTCCTCAGAGAAGGAAGCAGGGATGTAAAGAAGGCTTTTGAAGGACTTCTGGAAGGAGAGCATCTGATCACGCCGATTGATGAACAGATTGTGTATGAACAGTTGGATACCAATGAATGGGCAATCTGGAGCCTGCTTCTTGCCAGCGGATATTTAAAAGTCCTCCGCTATGAAAAATATGAGGATTTGGGAGACGCTTTCCGTGATGCGAACTATGAACTGGATCTGACAAATTTTGAGGTGCGGCGAATGTTCGGAAGCATGATTAAAGGATGGTTCGCGGAAACCGGGGCAGACTATCATGATTTTATCAAGGCATTTCTGATGAATGACGTGAAAGCCATGAATGTTTATATGAACCGTGTATGCTCTGAGATGTTCAGTTATTTCGATACAGGTACAAAACCATCAAAGGAAGAGCCTGAACGCTTTTATCACGGATTTGTCCTGGGTCTTATGGTGGATCTGGCAGACCGGTATGTAATCACGTCCAACAGGGAGAGCGGCTTCGGCAGATATGACGTGATGCTCGAACCACGTAATAAAGCGGATGACGCGATGATCCTGGAATTTAAGGTACAGGAAAAGGAGGAAGAGGCGGAGCTTTCCGATACGGTGAAGGCCGCGCTGGAGCAGATAGACAGAAAAGAATATGCCGCGGATCTGATTGCAAAAGGAGTTCCGCGGGATAAGATTCGGAAGTATGGATTTGCTTTTTGCGGCAAAAAAGTACTGATTGGTTAAATGCAAAAAACTTCCTAATTGCTGCTGGCACAGAAAAACGAGGACATTTCGATCCTCGTTTTTCCGCCATATCTGGCATAATGATTAAATCAACCAAACCGGCACATACCAGTTTTTTTCATCCACAGGCAGCAGATCGTTTGCCATGCAGACCACACTTCCCGTCCCTATCTCTACTTTTAGGGATTCCAAACCTCCAAAAGTTTCTTCACGGGTCACGGGCTCTAAAACCTTGAAATTCTTAATTGCTATTTTGCCAGGGGACGCCGCCTTTTTTATTTCTATCGGAGAAAGTACACCGTTTTGATAAATCAACAAATCTATTTCCTTTTGATCTTTATCCCTGTAATAATAGATAGGAGGCTCTTTCCCGGCGTTCAAATAGCTCTTATAGATTTCTGAAAACACATAGCTTTCAAAGAACGCCCCGGACATTGCTCCTTTTTCCAGTGCTTCGGGATTTCCCCATTTCAAGAGATAAGCCGCCAGGCCAGTATCTAAAAAGTGAAGGAGGGGCATTTTAACAACACGTTTAAGCGCATTGTTGTGATATGGCTGCACAAGGGCAATAATATGAGATGATACCAGAATAGAAAGCCATTTTTTCGCTGTTGGCGCTGAAATGCCGGCAGCGCTTGCCAATTCCTCATAGACAACAGGCTTCGAGGTATGCGCGGCAACGATCGTCATAAACCCAAAAAACTGCATTTCATCAGCAACCTGCGCAAGATCGCGGACGTCTCTCTGCAGGTACGTATCTACATAGGAACGATAATAGGTCTCCCAGTCCACATTTTCGTCCGCGTAAAGTTCCGGCATGGACCCTTTGAAAATTCTGCCGTAAATTTCGTTTAAGCCCTTCTGTGTCCTTACAGACAATCGGTTCATTAAGTAAGCCATATCCGTTTGGAACGGCTCACTTGGTTCCTGATAAATTTCCGCGTCTGACAATCCCAATAAATTCACAATGCCAACCCGTCCCGCAAGACTCTCGCTTACATTTTCCATCAGGCGAAAGACCTGCGATCCCGTAATCCAGAAATCGCCTTTTCTTTTGGAACGGTCTACGCTCATTTTGATATAGGGCAATAGTTCCGTCGCGTACTGAATTTCGTCAATCAGTACCGGCGGAGAATATCTCTGTAGAAATAACGCAGAATCATGTTTTGCCAAATACCTTACGTCAGGATCATCCAAAGTTACATATTTTCGCTCTACCCCTGTACTCTTTTGCATTTCCGCCAGTCTTTGCAGCAAGGTCGTTTTTCCGACCTGCCTGGGACCAGTCACTAACAGCACAGGGAACATTTTGGAAACCCGCGTGACCGTATCTTCCACGGCTCGTTTAATATATGCCATGACAATCTCTCCCTTCGATTACAGTATAAGCAATTCTGGCAAGAATATTCGTCCAGACGAAATTATGATTTTATTATAGACAGATTTTAGATGAGTGTCAACGGAGATAAATAACTTCCCAACATAAAAAATCAAACGAATTTGTTGCTGTTTTTGTTCGATTCCCTCCTGGGCGTGATTCCGGCAGACATTACACTAGAGGAAGCACGTGCGGAAAGGGCAGCTGCGCCGCAGCATCCACAGCGAGGGAGATCAACATAATCTTCAATGCGGCTGTGTGCGTCATTTTATACTATACGGCAGATTTATCTGCCGTGCAGTATAAATATAAGCATCCTCCAGTGTGGCTTCACAGGATACACATTCAATAGCAGGTTTCTTATCACATAGAAGTTTCATTCTCAGGCCGTCGTCCACATATTGCTTGGAAGAGACAAGATAACTTTGTTCCAGCCCTCTCGCGATACCATCATCATCTACCGTACACACCCAGACATGGCCTTTGGCCTTTTCCAGAAGCCCCTTTATACTGCCGGAGTAAAGGAACCGCCCTTCTTTCATAACCGCAAGCTGGTTACATGTTGCCGCCAGATCTTCCACCACATGGGTGGAGAACAGCACCGTCCGGTTTTCCGAAAAATCAACCAGCAGATTCCGGATGCGTATCCTCTCTTCCGGATCTAAACCTGATGTCGGCTCATCAACGATTAAAACGTCCGGATTGTTTAAAAGCGCCTGTACCAATCCGACACGGCGCTTCATCCCCCCGGAAAGCTGTCTCATTTTTTTCTTCCGATGGGCCGCAAGGCTGGTCTTTTCCAGATAATACCCTATCCTCTCCTTACATTCCTTCTTCGGGATCCCCGCCAGTTCCCCCATATATTCCAGACATTCCTGTACGGTCAGGCCTGGATACAGGTCGATCTCCTGGGGAAGATATCCGATCTTTTTCTGGATTTTCTCATAATTCTTTTCATGATACAGCATTCCGTCCAAAGCCACCGTACCGTCTGTGGGCGCAAGTACTGTTGTCAGCACACGCATCAACGTCGTTTTTCCCGCGCCATTTTCCCCCAGAAGCCCAAATACTCCGTTTGGGATCTCCAGATCCGCATGATGGATTGCTGTTACACCGTTTTTAAAAGTCACTGTCAGATCCTTTATTTTAATGCTCATAATCTTTCCCTCTCTTGAACATACATGAAGTATCCGCGCTGATCGTTCTGATTATTTTCGGCAGCATCATGATCATCACAATGCTTAGGAAAATGCACACCATTTTCCCACACGCCCAGCTCATATCCGTATTATCTTCTACATTTCTAAATGTGTAGGAAAATAGATTCCATTTCCCAAGATACTTTTCCCCCGCCGCGGAATATGTCATGATCCATAAAATAAAACTGCCTCCGATCCCAACCCACATGTTCCGGAACAAACAAGAGACCGTGAGGGACAGCATCCCCCAGAAATGAATCGTCACAAAGATTGCTATCCCATAAATCTGAAACATTGCAATCTCCTGTTTCCTCTCCTGTCCGACACCATAAAGTGGAACTGGCTTTTGGAGCAACAAAAACAGTCCATAGCCTGTGATCGCAAGCAACAGAAGAAATATTTCCTGCGCGGCCATCCTTCTGCATAGGGAAACCAGCCTGTTTCTCAACGGATACAGCCGCCAGACCTCCGACCTTTTAGACGCGGTCTCCTGTGTATAAGTATCCGCGCAGAACACCGTTGCCAGGATTGCCACAGGCGGCTCCAGCGCGATCCCTATCTCATTTGTAAATGCAATCCCCCTGACCAGGCTCAGGATGACAATAAAGCAAAAAGCATATGCGATCTTATAAAAAGGCAGGGAAATTTTTATATCTTTTGCCATTACATCCGCCTCCTTTTCCACAATTGTATGGACAAAAGTATGATGCACAATGCTGCCAGCAGTAAAAAGCTCTGGTTCCATAATGCCAGCGGAGGCGCCGCCGTATCAAAGAAATTTCCCGGAAACCGCACCATGATCGCCAACGGCCTGCCGTAATATCCATACACCCCTTCGGCATTTCTGCTTCCCATA
This sequence comes from uncultured Clostridium sp., assembly GCA_964523125.1. GTDB lineage: Bacteria > Bacillota > Clostridia > Lachnospirales > Lachnospiraceae > Schaedlerella. The sequence goes on from CAZFXM010000001.1 coordinate 104,263, forward strand.
TTGGAATACACCATATAGAGAATCAGCATTGGCACGGCAGGCAGCGGGTTTTTAAACAGCAGAGATACCAGCCCGTATACGCAGACGATCATCAGCATATTTGGTAAAATATAAAGGCAGGTCGCCGCAAGAAAGTCAAACAGCCTTACTTCAAATCCAGTCCCTCTTGTATAGATGAAACATAGAATCCAGAATATCAGGTTCAGTATTCCAAGCGACAACAGACAGACTACAAATCCACCCGCTGTTTTTCCTGCCACATAAGCTCCGGCACTGACTGGTTTTGTATGAAGAAGCTCGTACGTGTTTTTTCTCGTATCCTGAAAAAACAGGACAGCAAGCATGACCGTGGCAAAAAAAGCCATATACAGTCCCGCGAAATCCGCGAACTTCCGTGAAAAATAATAGGAAAAGGGATGCTCCCGCGTTTTATCCGCAATATAAGAATTGATCTCCTCTTTTGTTCCCAGATGATATGCCGCGTCCTCGTACGCGTAGATTGCCCCGTAATAATGGTATTCTTCTTCCAACCGCTCACAGGCCGCCTTAACATCCATTCCCCTCAGTTTATCCAGAACCGCTTCTGCCTCTTCTTCACTCATTTCAAAATTTGATACAAGCGCGTTCCGGATGCTCTCTTCCCAAATCGCCCGTTTCTGTTCCTCATTGGACGGCACAAATCCTTCGTAAATGTCTCCGTCATGTGCTGCCATCGGCAGATTCTGGTTGATCTCCTGTTCCGAGGACAGATATCGGATGTTCATATAGGGCTCCAGTATTTGAAAAACACCAAAGACCACAATGGCCATTCCCAGCCAAAACCAAGGTCTTTTCAGATAATTTTTGATTTCTCTTTTCATGATCGCTGTCATATACTCCGCCTCTTTTGAAATCTTCCGGAATTTCCCTTTACAGGTTCATTGTAAAAGGTAAATGACAACAAAAAAACAACCGGAGCCGCTAAATCCGGCGAAATATCGCCGTAATCGCCGCCCCGCCTTCTTCTTCGTTTTCCAGTAATAATTTTCCTCCATGCTTTTCGCAATACAGCCTGCTGATATACATTCCCATCCCTGCATGCTTCAGACTATCCTTCACATTTTGCTGGTGAAATGCCTTTGTCACCGTTTCTCCCTCTTCCTGAAAACCGTTCCCGTCATCCTTCACACGGACTCTCAGCTCGGACGCGTTCATACTCACCCTGACCCTGATCTGCTCCTTCGCGTAGCGCAGGGCATTGGACAGCAGGTTTTCCACAACCTCAAGGATCACCTCCTTATCCCCGGCAAAGCTTTCTTCTCCGGCCACCTCCAAAGTAATTTCTTTTTCCTGATCTGCCGCCAGGATCTTCAACTCCGCCAGAATGTCTGCTTTCAGTTCCTCCGGACGGATGGTGTGGGATAACAGATTCCTCGCTTCCAGGCTGTTCATCCTCCGCATGGTTTCCACAAACACATCCATACGCCCAATCTGTTTCATGCCTTCGGATAACATTTCCATCGCTTTTCCGGTATCTATGGTTCCATCCGGAAGATACTCCAAAAGCATTTCCTGATACCCCTTCAATACGGATAAGGGGGAACGGATGTCATGCGCGATCGCGGCCCGGAGCACTCTTTCCTCTTCAATATTTTTCCACAATGCCCGGTTATTTTCCAGAAGCTGTGCCCGCATCCGCTCGAATTCCCTGCATAGATGGCCCATTTCATCCCGGCATTCATAGGTAATCTGAAAATCCAGATCATTTTCCGCGATACGTTTGGATGCCGCTTCCAATTCCGCGATGGGAGCCTTCAGCTTATGGCTGTAAAATAAAAAAAACGCGCCGCAGCTTCCCACGATCGACAGCAGCAGCACCGTATAGGTCTGCAGAAAATCACAAGCCTCCGATACCGCATAGTCACTTTTACTCATCACATATGCCGGCGGCCTCGGAACATTTGTCAGATAATCAGCTCCTTCCCGCTCTACCGCTTCAAAATACTTCTCCCGGTCTACGTATTTCCACCAGATCTGCTCCTGGGTTTTTCCCGCGATCCTTACGATCACCGCCGAAAGCAGGAAGCTCACGGTCAGGCTGACTGCCATATATAAAATAATCGTCTTTCTGACAGACAGATTTCTTATTTTTTCCATCGATATCCCATTCCCCATACGGTTTCTATATACTCTGTGTCCGTATATTCCCGCAGCTTCTTCCGGATCCTGCGAACCAACTCGGTGATCACCCGGCTGTCGCCCTCCCCATCGTAGCCGCAGACTTTTTCATAAATTCTTTCTTTGTCAAATACCTGCCCCGGATTCATGGACAAAAATTCCACGATTCCATATTCGAGCTTTGTCAGCTCCAGATGACTTTCCCGGACTTGAACCGTTCCGGCCGTATAGTCGATCATCAATTCTCCATGAAAACGAAATTCCGATTTTTCCCTGCGCCGCTCTTCCCGTTTTAAATGCGCGGTGATCCGGGCGTCCAGCTCCTTCAGGCTGAATGGTTTCAAAATATAATCGTCTCCGCCGGACAGCAACCCGTTGACCCGGTCCTGTTCCTCCACTCTCGCCGTAAGAAATAAGATCGGACATACCACCTTCTCCCTGATCCGGCGGCACACCTCGATGCCGTCTATTTTCGGCATATTCACGTCCAGCAGGATAATATCCGGATTCGTTTCCGCTTTTTTCAGGGCTTCAGCCCCATTTTCCGCAGTGATCACAACATATTTTCGTAGTTCAAAATAAGTCTTCAGCATTTTCAAAAGTTCAAGATCATCATCTACCATTAAAATCGTGCGATTCATATTCGTTTCCACCGATGTCTCCGCCCATACAATCGTCTGCTGTTCATAACTATTCAGGCGCTGAATAGTTACGTGCATCAATCCATGCACTATTCTTCACGTATCATTTTTCCCTGAAAAGGAAATTACTCAAGCTTGCAAATTCTTCCAAAGTCAATGCCTCTCCCCGGATTCCCGCTCCTTTTCCCAGCTTCCCGATGGCCGCCTCGATCTCTTCCTTCGAAAAATCCAGCTCTGCCGAATTCTTCAGTCCATTTGCCAGCGTTTTCCTACGCTGGTTGAAGGACGCGCGGATAATCTGAAACAACAGCTTCTCATCCTTCACCGCCACCGGCGGTACCTCATACCGCTCCAGCCGGATCACCGCGGAGCCGATCCTGGGACGGGGCATAAAGCAGTTTGGCGGAACATTTGCCACAATATAAGGCTTTGCGTAAAACTGTACCGCAAGAGACAGCGCCCCGTAATCCTTACTCCCCGGTGACGCCTGCATTCTGTCCGCCACTTCTTTCTGCACCATGACCGTGATACATTTCAATGGAACCTTATTTTCAAACAGGCCCATAATGATGGGCGTGGTAATATAGTAAGGAAGATTCGCCACGATTTTAATAGGGCGTCCTCCATTTTCCTCTTCCACAAGCTTTAACAGATCCAGCTTCAGGAAGTCTTCGTTGATCACCTGTACGTTATGAAACCCATCCAGTGTATCCTCCAGGATCGGGATCAACGCCCTGTCGATCTCCACCGCGATCACCTTTTTCGCGGCACAGGCCAGATATTGGGTCATGGTCCCGATTCCCGGCCCGATCTCCAGCACCATATCATCCTGTGAAATCTCTGCGGAGCGGATGATCTTATCCAGCACATGGGTATCGATCAGAAAATTCTGCCCGTATTTTTTTTGAAATGTAAACTGATATTTCTGAAGAACCGCAATCGTATTTTGCGGGTTTCCAAGCGTTGGTTCCTTCATGCTATATATCCTTCCTATTTAACTTTTCACCTTAACCATACATCTTTTTTTGAAAAAAGAAATCCCATAGCAGACTACTTGTGAATAATCTTCCGTAAGTTCCTCCGCATACATTTTGTCGTCAATCTGCATAACTGCCTCATCACAATCTTTGGACAAGTCCTTCATTTCCAATCCTTCAAATAAGTCCCTGCTGTTTTTGCGGATATCGAAAAAGGCAGCCAGCATAGACATACCAAGAGTCTTTCCAAAACGGCGCGGCCTTGTGATCAACGTCACTTTCGTCCCTCTGGCCTTCATCAGCTCCGTGATCATCCCTGATTTATCGATATAGTAATATCCTTCTTTTCTGATTTCCGTAAAGTCTGAGGTTCCTACCGGAATCGTGATTCCGCGCATCAGTTTTCACTCCTTTAAATCTTATAAAACGCTTTCGCGTTCTCTTCCGTCACCCGTATGACTTCCTCTGCGGTAACTCCTTTCAATTCCGCGACCGCCTGCGCCACATAAGGCAGGTTCAGGGAAGAGTTCCTCTTCCCCCGGTAGGGTTCGGGCGCCAGATAAGGGCAGTCCGTCTCCAGTACAATATGGGAAAGCGGTACAGCCTGCACCGCTTCCTTCAGCTTCTTCGCGTTTTTAAACGTGGCCACGCCGCCGACTCCGATGAGATACCCCATCTTCACATATTCCTTGGCCATCTCACGGGAATAGGAATAACAATGCACGATCACATCCATTCCCTGTCCATATTCTTTTAGGATTTTCATCGTATCTGCCGCTGCCTCCCGGCTGTGGACATTCACCGGCATATTTCTCTGCCTCGCCAGCCGCAGCTGCCGGATGAACCACTGCTTCTGAATGTCATGCTGTTCCTTGTCCCAATAATAATCCAGCCCGATCTCACCCACTGCTACCATTTTTTCTTCCTTTAGCAGATCCTCCATCCTGGCAAATGTTTCCTCATCCAGATCACCTACTTCATCCGGATGGACCCCGATCATTCCGTAAATAAACGGATACTTCCGTGTCAGCTCCAGCACTTTTTCCCAGGATTCCACCGTAGCGCTGGCATTTACGATCGTTCCTACCCCTCCGGCTTCCATCCGCCCGAAAAGCTCCTCCCGGTCAACGTCAAACTGCTTATCATCATAATGCGCATGCGTGTCAAAAATCATCTCGTCCTCCGTCCGTGTATTTTAAGTAAACTTGCACGGTCTGTTTTTCCTTTTTTCTGTATCTACGCTTTCAGAACAGCAGACCTCAGACCCGTCTGCTGTTCTGAATATTTACAGCACGATGTCATCTATCTTCTTAAAGTTTTTCAGATCATAAGATTCTACCGTATTCCCTGCCACCAGGTACAGCCTGCTGCCGGAATACATCGCCCGGACATTCGGCGCGTACCCACTCATTTCCCTTTCAAGCAGGCATTCAAATCCATTTTCCCCATAGGAGAAAACAAAATATCGCGTGATATCTCCATCTGCCGGGAATCCGATCAGGTTCTTCTCCACATCCACAAAGGCCGCTTTATAGTCATAAAATACGCTCGAAGAATAGGTGTTTTCCAGCACCTGCTTCTCCACCTCTTCTACATTTGCCGGATCTGAAATGTCAAACATAGACAGCTTTACGCCTTCCGTTGTTGTCCCGGTCTCATCCGCGTCCATGCCGATTCCCAGGAGCAGCCCATCCCCGTACGGATGCAGATATTCCGAGAATCCCGGGATCTTCAGTTTTCCAAGAATTTCTGGATTCTCCGGGTCTGACAGATCCACGGAAAACAGCGGATCCATTTGCCGAAATGTCACAAAATATCCGGCGTCTCCCATAAACCGCGCGGAATAAACAATTTCATCCTCGGCTAATCCTTCGATCCTGGATAATTCCTCCAGATTTTCATCCAGGATATAGAGTGCATTCGTTTCTTTCTGCCGTTCTTCTTCCACCTCATCCGTAAGGGCAAGCCCTCCCATACCGCCGGAAGAAAGCGGGGTAACTGTCACGACCATACGCAGATTCCCGTCATATTCATCAATACTGAAGGAATCATTCAGCGTCCCGTCCACCATTGTCTGCCCGACAGCTTTTAGTTTCCCATCCTTATAAGAAACCTTCCGTATACAAGTCTGGGACACATTCTGCCCGGAACCGCCGCCTTGCCGCGCCAAAGGCATTACACCATAGGAGCCATGATCGCTCTCACAGATATAAATATTTTCTTTGCTTACATAGCAAATTCCCCCGGCTCCAAACACAGCCTTGCTGTCTATTTTTTTCTCCGGGTCCTTTATGGAAAACGCGGAAATGACCGTGTATTTATTTGCCCGGCTTCCCACTGGCATCAGGATATCCCCGCCCGCGATCCGTTTTCCCTGCACCATCGGAATATAGTTGCTGCTTACCATACTGCCTGTTCCATAATATTCCGCATAAAAATCACTGAGCAGATACACATAATCCCCTACTACCCGCATCGTATTATAGTACCCGCTCTGGGAAACCTTTCCCAGTGATTTCGGTTTCTCCGGCTTACTGATGTCAAATGTCTCGGCCACTGCGTAATCCTGGTAAATCCCTCCGTATTCGCCTGTATCCACATCGCCCTGATCCAGATATTCCGACTGGTTATATACCGCTACCAGCCTGTCACCTTTTACAAATATCTCCGAGACATAGCACTCTTTATCCAGCCGGACCGTGCCTAAATACTCCATCTCTTCCTTTTGGATATCCACGATCTGGATCTGCTGGTTATTCACAATATACAGCCTTTTTCCGTCTGTCTTCACGATGTCAGCCTCGCCGACCCCCTCCTCGCGGACATTTGTATCCGAATACCCCGAAGCTCCACTCATATCCGCTCCGGCCGCATCATCTGTCGCGGCAGCTTCCGGCGCACTTTCCATTTTCACAGAATCATCAAGCACCATCCCGGAATCCATCGTGGCCCCGTCTGCTGTGGCATAGCTTTCCATTTCCTTTTTGGTTTCCCGGTACTGCTCTTCCAGATATTCATAAATCTCGTCATAATTCTTCGCGGTTCGGATCTCGGTCACTTCAAACTTCCGCCCGGATTCCTCCTCTTTGGAAGATTTTTTCTCCTGGCTATCCGCTCCAAAAGCCCCTTCTTTGTTTCCATTGTCCGGATCCTGTTTTCCGGACGCCGTATCCTCCGCGGCCGCCTGTCCCGCGGATGTACCGCCTTCTGCCTCTTCCGGCGCGCCCGCGGCGTCCTGGATTTCCTCCATCGCGATAGGGCTTGTATCCTGTTTTCCGGCAGATCCCAGACCTCCGGCGCCCACTGCTGCCACACCGATCACCAGCAGGCCGCAGGCCGCGACTGCCGCGATCCTCCCATAATACTGATTCCTCTTTCTCTTTCCTCTGGATTCCAGCATCCGTTCGACCTGGTCTGGTTTTAACGAATCCGGGATTTCTATATGCGCGCTCTGTTCTTCCATGAGCCTTTTCAAATCTTTCTCTTCCATACTCATATTCTACGTCCCCTTTCTATAGTCAAAATTTATACTCACGGCCGATGGAATCCGACGTGCAGTATAACAGCCTTCGTCGTACTACGGTTGGTGACATTTTATGCCAATATCTGCCGGAGCCTTTCTATCGCGCGGGCTTTCCGCGAGCGGACCGTCGCCGGATTCATTCCCAGCATCCGGCCGATTTCCACGCTTGCGTATCCTTCCAGGACAGAGCAGGCCACAATGACCCGATCCTCTTCATCCAACTTCATAAACGCTTCTCTGACATCACAATATCCTGCATGGTCCTGTTCTTTTGCCGCCATGCCTTCCGGCAGTTCCTCCATCCTGCGTACGGTTTTCAGCTTCCGTCTGCACTGGTTGGCCAGAATGGTAAATATCCAGCTCCGGAAGGATTCCTCCTTCTTCAGCTTATGGATATTCTCATAGGCCGCGATCACCGACTCACTCACTACATCCTCCGCGTCCTGAGGATGTTTCACCGTAAATAACGCAAAACGGTACAGTTCCGTATAGATCCGCGCGTACAGCTCTGAAAATGCTTTCACATCCCCGCGGCGCGCCCTTCGGATCAATGACAGCTCCGGGCTATCTTTATAATCATACATCCGCTCCCCCTCCTTCCGGCTGGCATACTCCGGCAGATCGAATCTGTCCGGTGCTTTTCACCAAATGATGGTGATATAAATAAGAGTATGAAAGATGAGAAATTGTTGCATAGTTTTCCAAAAAATAAGATAACAATACTTTATCATATAATTCTAAATTTTACCACCTCATAGTTCACACAGGAAGTTTTATGAAACGGTTGAAAATGTCCATATTGTCATGTTATACTAAACTTAAGGATTTTTTATACATGAAAGCATCGGAACTCTTCCAAATTTTAAAAACGAAAGGATATCAGTTTATGCGAAAAAGTATTAAGACAATGGCCGGAGGCCGGGTAATCGCGGCGCTCGCTTCCGTAATCCTGTTCAGCGGCGTAATGACGACCAACATTTTCCGCATTAAGAACATGCAGCTTGCCGATGCGGAGAACAATACGCTGCTGCGCACGGTACAGACCGCTGAAACCGCTCATTACAAATGGTCCAGCAACCTGAGCAATGCCCTGTATGCCGGTACGGAATTTACCGGCAGTACGGACCCTACCACCTGTGTCCTTGGAAAATGGATCTACGGGGAAGTTGGTACGGAGGATCCCGATATCCTGGCTCTGCGGGATAAGATACAGCCTCTGCATGAGGAGCTGCACGAGTCAGCCATCCATGTACTGGATCTGTTGAAAACGAATCCCGAACAGGCGCAGGCATACTATCAAAATACGATTCTTTCCAACCTCTCCACGCTGGTAGGATATTTAGATCAGATTGTTGAGATCGGGACGCAGAAAAGTGAAGAAAGCACCGCACAAATGCAGCAGATGATCCTGACCATGAATATCTTATGCGGAGTGTGCCTTGTTGTGGCCTTATTCTTCCTGCTCAGCCTCGTAACCTATGTCATGAATCATATCGTGAAGCCGATCATGCTCATCACCGACAGGAGCCGTCCGCTTCAGGATGGGCAGATGGAATTTGAGCTGGATTATCATGCGGAAAATGAGTTGGGCGACCTGGCAGCCACCTTGCGGCAATCCATGGAACTGATCCACAAATATGTAAAGGACCTGAACCGCATTATGGACCAGCTCTCACGGGGCAACTTTGATATTGCTACGTCTGATCCTTTTATTGGAGATTTTCATTCGATTGAAACGGCCTTGAACAGCCTGACAGCTACCTTGTCCAAAACAATCGCAAATATTCTCCAGGCGGAACAGCAAGTATCTGCGCATGCCGAGCAGTTATCCAGCAGCTCCCAGACACTGTCCCAGGGCGCTACCCAGCAGGCAAGCGCGGTGGAAGAGCTTTATGCCACACTGGAAGAGCTTTCCAGAAACGCGGAGCGTAATGTCGGAACAGCAAATGAAGCACAGGAAAATGCCCGCCTCACCGGAGAGCAGGTATCCATCAGCAGCCAGCAGATGGAAGAGATGGTTCAGGCTATGGAGGATATCAGCGATTCCTCCAAGCAGATCGGTAATATCATCGCAACGATCGAGAACATCGCGTTCCAGACCAATATTCTGGCACTGAATGCGGCAGTTGAGGCTGCGCGTGCCGGCGAAGCAGGGAAGGGATTTGCCGTTGTATCTGACGAAGTACGGAATCTGGCAGCCAAGTCTGACGAAGCTGCTAAGGCTACAAAGAATCTGATTGAGAATTCCATCCAGACAACAGCTCGCGGAACAGAAATCGTGGGCAGGGTTTCTCTGTCACTGAAAAAGACACTGGATCTGGTAGCGAAGTCCAACGAAGCGATACATACGATCGCGGAAGCCATCCAGGGAGAAGCCGGTTCCATTTCACAGGTTACCGAAGGAATCGGACAGATTTCTACGGTTGTGCAGTCCAATTCCGCAAGCAGCGAGGAAGCTGCCGCTGTCAGCTCAGAGCTTTTTGAACAGGTACATATGCTTGAGACACAGACAGAAAGGTTTAAGCTGAAAAGGTCATAAAAATTGTCGGATGGATCAATGCGATAACATGCTGCGGCGTTTGTCTGGTCTATAAAAAAGAAAAATAGGGGCTGCCGGGAAATAGATAGCCCAGAACAGGGGGCGATGTGATTCATACGAGTCATATCGCCCCCTGAAAATTTTTCCGAAAAGAGAAAAAAGATGGCTAACAACAACCATCTTCTCCCCGTTCCATGTTATAATGGAACTATGCTTACCAAAGACTATTATAACGATTTTTTTGAGTTTGGGCAACAGAAAATTAATTTCAACTTCTATGAATTGGCCTTACCCGACGACAATCCAGCAAAACAATCCAGCAAAATATAGAAACAAACATAAGTTCATACTTGCAAGGTTCCCCCGGATGTGGTATATTGAGCATAGAAAAGGGGAAAACATAGAAGTAGCTACCCCTAATAAGTGTTTAGCATTAACCTTTTACAAGGTTCGCCGTCACTACTTGCGATAGTGGCGGCTATTTCTTTTTCCCTTTAAAGATTGTGTAGCACAATCCAATAAGGGCTACAATGAATATTCCAATCTGGATTAAATCCGAATATGTAACACACATTGATATCGCCCCCCTTCCTCTTTTGGATTCCGGAGGGTTGCCCCTCCGGTAAATGGAGGGTAGCCGCCTTTGCTCTATGTTTTTCCCTGTCTGATAATATACCACAATTCCCCTCATGTGGCAATATCATATTCTGTTGTCTGGTCTATACATGCCCTTCCCTGCCCCCAAACCCCTTCGCAGCTCAAGATTTTTTCTGCAGACCATTATCCTCTATAATAATTGATCAGGCATCCTTTCAGGATGATCTCTCTCTCCGCGTCCGTCATTTCCCCAAGCTTCAGTTCGATCTCCCGCAATTCTCCACCTACAACAAATGCCTTCACCGTGCTTTGCTTTTCTTCGATCACTTTACGCACCTGTGGAATGAACAGGTAATCCCCGTTCTTAAATGGAAGCGCCTTATGGTCTGCTTCTGTCAGGAACGGAAGCATTCCCCAGTTGATCAGGTTGGAGCGGTACCTCTTCGTCGCATATTCGTTGGCAATATTTGCCCAGCCACCCAATACCTTCTGGCAGGACGCCGCCTGCTCCCGGGCAGAACCGTCTCCCGGCTTCACCGCGAATATCGTGCTTCCCACGCCGATATTCCCTTCCCCTGCTTCCGGGTAATCCTTCCGGATCACAGCCATCACCGGCTTTAGCTCCTCCAGGACATCCAACGGACATGTGCCTGCCTCGATCGCTTTCTGGGCAGCCTGTACTTCTTTTGCCCGTCCTACATATGCCGGATCCTTTCTGGATAACGCGAACTCTGCCAGCCCCAACGGGTTAGAACGATAGGAAGAGGTTTCCCCTGAAGGGATCAGCTCGTCCGTTGTAGTGACCGGGTCATGAATCTCGGATACCACTTTCAGGATCAGGTTCTCCGGTAACGCAGACATTGCCGGCCAGTCCTTGATATTGGGACCGAATTGGATTTCCACGGAAGGATCCGCTTTGCCTTTGCTGTCAAATACACGGTTCTCATAAATGGTTTTATCGAAATGATATTTCTGCCCTTTATATTCCACATCCAGCGCGGTTGCCGGGGTCAGGAAGCCCTGATTTGCCGCGGTTGCCGCGATGGAACGCGCGTCCATCAACGCCACCGAGGAAATCTGTCCGCTCTGCAGCTTGGAGCCTTCCCGGTTGGGGAAATTTCTTGTAGAATGGCGGATGGACAGCGCATTGTTGGCCGGAGTATCTCCCGCGCCGAAGCATGGGCCGCAGAATGCTGTTTTTACGATCGTCCCTGCCGCGATCAGATCTGCCACCGCACCATTTTTCACAAGTTCCATATAAATCGGGGTGCTGGCCGGATATACACTAAATGTAAACGCGCCGGAACCGATGTTCTTTCCTTTGATGATGTCAGCCGCCGCACAGATATTTTCAAAGCCGCCGCCCGCGCATCCGGCAATAATTCCCTGCTCTACATACAATTTTCCGTCAACCACTTTATCCTGCAGGCTATAATCTACCGCACCGTCCAGGCTGACCAGAGCCTTCTGCTCTACATCATGAAGGATATCCTTCAGATTTGCGTTCAATTCATCGATCGTATAAACATTGCTTGGATGGAAGGGCATTGCGATCATCGGCTTGATCTCGCTTAAGTTCACATAAACCATTCCGTCATAATAAGCACAGGAACCCGGCTTCAGTTCCTTATAATCTTCACTTCTCCCGTGAATCTCGTAGAATTCCTGTATCTTCTCATCCGTTGTCCAGATGGAAGACAGGCAGGTCGTTTCCGTAGTCATAACGTCAATTCCGATGCGGAAATCCGCGCTCAGCTTATGGACGCCAGGCCCTACAAATTCCATGACTTTATTATTTACATAACCATTTCCAAAGGTAGCGCCAATGATCGCCAGGGCAACATCCTGCGGGCCTACGCCCTTCATCGGCTCTCCGTCCAGATAGATGCCGACCACGCCCGGCATCCGGATATCATAGGTCTTGTTCAGAAGCTGCTTCACAAGCTCCGGGCCGCCCTCACCCATTGCCATAGTTCCCAAAGCACCATAACGGGTATGACTGTCTGAGCCAAGGATCATCCTGCCGCCGCCCGCAAGCATTTCCCGGGCATACTGATGAATGACGGCCTGATGAGGCGGAACATAGATACCACCATATTTCTTTGCGCAGGTCAGGCCAAACATGTGGTCATCCTCGTTGATGGTGCCGCCTACCGCGCACAGAGAATTGTGGCAGTTGGTCAGCACATAAGGGATCGGGAACTTTTCAAGCCCGGAAGCCCGGGCCGTCTGGATAATTCCCACAAACGTGATATCATGAGAGGTCAGCTTGTCAAACTTGATCTGCAGGTTTTCCATATTTCCGGAGATATTGTGGTCTTGCAGGATGCTGTATGCCATCGTCTGCCCCGCCGCTTCCTCCTTCGTCAGCGGAACCTGCGCGCCGCCCGTATCTTCAATAATATCTGTGCCATTCAGCAGATATACGCCATTCTCATATAGTTTCATCATGATATCATGCTCCTTCCTTTTTCTTGTTCACTATAGGTAATGATTCCGGTGGTGAAGAGTTATCGCCATAACACCTTACTACGGTGGTTATTTTAACATGATGGTTTATCTTTGTAAAGCATGAAATCAGGCTGTGTTACACCTATCCTTCCAACCGGCCCGCGTAAGCGATCAGCAGATCCACCATCCGCCCATAGCTCTGCACCCCTGCGCTCTGCCCGTTGGCCTTCAGATAGGTATCATTCACTTTGTCCGAAACCTCCGCCACAGCCCCGTCATAATGATCCCAGAACCTGGAATTCTCCCGTAGGTCCACCTCCACAGCTTCATCCAACTCTTCCCGCACCTCCTGCCAGTCCTCTGGTGCGTTCCGGCGCAGTGCATTCATACTGTAAGTCCATCCCAGTAGATATCCGCTGTACTGAAAGTCCCGGTTCCCGGATCCGATGCATGCCAGAAATGAAATAAAATTCGCTTCCTCTTCCTGCATAAATCCCTGCAGGTGGGACAATTCGTGACAAAGTGTAAACGGAATATAGTAGTCCACCATGTCCGCATTGTAATTCGCTTCTATTGTAAATGGCGCGTATACCCCGGACAGTCCCTGATACGACAAGATTTCCGACACACAGACAGGCTTCGGACGCGGATAATACCCTTTCATACACGGATATTCCTCTGAGAGCTTCGTCATCGCCTGCACCGCAGTATCCCCCAGCACCCGCCGGGTCATCCTGCCGCCTTCCGCCGTTGGCATTTCCAGGATCATCAGGCCATCCTTGCCTCGTTCCACCTGCCCCGCCAAAGCATTTACTTCCTCTGTCAGCCACACACAGACTTCCTTGAGCTGTTTCGTTGTATACTGCCCTGTCTCAAGTCCTGTCTTCTCCGAAAAAGATTCCCGCTGATAGTTGATACCGCAATTGACCGTATATAAAAATAGCAATACAGAAGCCGTAAGAAATACTCCCGATGCCCAGCGAAGCGCGTTGGCTCCCCCCTGCCTATTTCGTAAGGACTTCACAATGGTATATACCCCCGTAACAGGAAGTAGGATCAGCATTACATACAATCCGATCTCCACAATGGAAAATGGCGCCAGCCCGGTAATACGCCCCACAGAAGCGACCAGATATGGATAAATATGTACCGCGTACCATTCCGCAAATCCCGGCGCCTGCCTGGCGCACACCATCAAGATTCCCGCGGCCGCAAGAAATACGCAGGAGGTAAGAAGCCGTTTTTCTGTTGTCCCTCTTTGCTTTTTTTCTTCCATCTTATGTATCCCATCCGTCTTCTTTCATTCGTATAACGCAAGTATAAACGATTTCCGGCTATATCTCAATATGCTATCACTGGAAATACTCCTGAAAGCACGGCTCAAGTAACTGTTCACGGCCTAGCCGTGCACTTGCTGCACGGTTAGCCGCTAAAAAGTGATGGGGCGATGGCATCTGCCCCATTGCCACAGGCAATTTTAAATGGGCAGATGCCGTTACAATTCGCGGACGGTTAGGCCGTGAATTGTAACCGGCTCAAAAAAAGAGATGCCACACCCAGGCATCTCTTTTTTATTCCGCCATATACACAGCTATCTTTTAATATCGTAATTCATATCCATCAGGTTCCGGATCGACGCCACATCGTCCGTGATGTTTCCGTCGCCCCGGATCGTATGCTTGACCGCGCTGCTGGCCACCGCGAAATTCACGATATCCATCGGCTTATAATCATTCATCATAGCATAAATGAGCCCGCTGGCAAACGCGTCTCCTCCGCCCACACGGTCCAGGATATTGAAGGTAAATAATTTGCTTTCAAATGTATGCCCTTCATACCACATATACGCCTTCAGGCTGTTCTCACTTCCGCTGTGCGCGTAACGAACATGTCTCGCGATACATTTCAGATTCGGATATCTTTCAATAAACGCGCGGAACACTTCATCCTGCTGCTCATAGCCCGGCTGCAGCGGAATACCGTCCTTGACGTCCCCTTTGCTATGATCCGCTTCATCCTTCCAGAGATGATAAGGCTCGATCCCCAGCAACACATCCACGTAAGGCAGGCACTGGGTACAAAAATCCCTTGCCTCTTCCCAGGTCCACAGGGTACTCCGGAAATTCCCGTCAAAGCTGACTGTCATCCCCTTTTCCTTTGCCACCCTGAGGCTGTTCATGATCAGATCCTTACACCCCTTCGACAGCGCCGGCGTGATACCGCTCAGATGGATCCACGTAAAACCTTCCAGCAATTCCTCCAGGTCCACCGTATCAAAATCAAATTCCGACATGGCACTGTGCTTTCTGTCGTAAGTCACCTTGCTCGCCCGGATCCCAAATCCTGTCTCCAGATAATAGCTTCCCAGCCTGTGGGTAGGCGTCTGTTCCGGGGTACTTAAGATGACCGGCGTACAATGCACATCATTGCTCCTGAGCATCCGGACCGCGCTCTTTCCCAGGCTGTTGTCAGGTACCACCGTAAAAAATGTACTGTCAACTCCCAGGTTCGCCAGCGCCAGCGCGATATTCGCCTCACTGCCGCCATAGCTTGCCTCAAAGCTGGAGGCCATCCGGATCTTTTCATAATTCGGAGGCGTTAACCGAAGCATGATCTCTCCGATCGTAATAAAATGATTGCCCTTATCATTTCCTGCCAGTAACGGATTTCCGTGTTCCATAAAGTTCTCCTCTCTACTCCATTCTGTGTATCGTGTTCAGTCTACACATTCGCAGTAACCATTATACCCCTGAATATGCCGCAAATCCCGCGTCGATCGGCAGTACAACGCCTGTGATGGCACTTGCCGCCCTGTCATCACAGAGGAAGAACACGCCGCCCAGAAGTTCCTCGCTGTCCACGAACCGTCTGGTCGGTGTCCCGTTCAATATCTTCTCGGAACGGGCCGTCGGTGTTCCGTCTTCATTGAACAGCAGCGCCCTGTTCTGGTTCGAAACCAGGAATCCCGGCGCGATCGCGTTGCAGCGGATCCCGCTTCCCGCGAAATGAGTCGCCAGCCACTGTGTGAAGTTGGAAATCGCCGCCTTTGCCCCGGAATAAGCCGGAATCTTTGTAAGCGGAATATAGGCATTCATGGAAGAAATGTTCAGGATACAGCCCGATTTTTTCTCTACCATATCCTTCGCGAATGTCTGTGTCGGAAGCAATGTCCCCTGGAAATTCAGCTTAAATACAAAATCCACGCCGCCCGCGTCCAGGTCAAAGAAGGTTTTCTGCCCCTCTTTTGCTTCATGCTGGTACTCGTTGTCCGTGGTCGCCCTCGGGTTATTGCCGCCTGCTCCATTTACCAGAATATCACAGCTTCCCAGATCTTTCAATACCTGTGCGTGAACTGCTTCCAGTGCTTCCGGCTCCAGCACATTTGCCTTGTAGCCCTCACAGATATACCCTTCTGCCTTGCACTCGTCTGCCAGCTTTTTCACTGCATCCTCATTCAGATCCAGCGCCGCCACCTTTGCCCCTGCCTGTGCGAATGCTTTCGCCATGGTGCCGCAGAGTACGCCGCCCGCGCCAGTCACAACCACTACTTTTCCTGTAAAATCAATATTTAAAGGTAAATTCATTCTCCATTACTCCTTCCTATTCTATAAATTGCCGTCGCACGCCTTATACCTGGAATCCAAAAAACGCGTTCGTATTGTGGAAGCAGATGTCCTCCACAATCTTTCTTAGCTGCTTTTTATCCTCCGGATATTGCCCGCTTTCGACCCATTCTCCGATCATTTCACAGAGAATACGCCGAAAATATTCATGCCTTGTATAGCTCAAAAACGATCTGGAATCTGTCAGCATCCCCACAAAGCATCCCAGCATTCCGTTATTGGCAAGCTCTGTGATCTGGCTGCGCATTCCATTGCGGTTGTCATTGAACCACCATGCGCTTCCATGCTGCACCCGTCCCACGATACCGTCTCCCTGGAAACATCCCGCAATGGTGACCAGCGCGGTATTATCATTGGGATTGAGCGAATACAGGATCATCTTCGGCAGTCCTTCATTTTCCGCGAACGCGTTTAAAAGCGGCGCCACATTTTCCACACCGGACTGGCTGTTCACTGCGTCATAACCGGTATCCGGCCCCATTTTCGCGAACTGCGGCTTGTTGTTGTCACGCAGACAGCCAAAATGAATCTGCATGACCCAGTTTAATTCCGCGTACTTCTTTGCGCAGGCGATCGTAACCAGTGTTTTATAGGCATCCGCCTGGGCTTTGCCCGGGCGCTCTCCCTTCATTGCCGCCGCGAATGCTTCCTCTGCCCGGACCATGTCCGGCTCTGCGTACATGCAGTAGTCCAGTCCGTGATCCGCGCAAAGGCAGCCATGCCCCGCGAAATAATCAATCCTCATCAGAAGTGCCTTTACCACATCTTCTACATTTTTGATCTGAAATCCACAGACGCCGGACAGCTTTTGGATATACTCCGCATATCCTGCCTTCTCGATGTTGACCCCTTTATCCGGGCGGAATGCCGGAAGCACCTTAATCTCCATCGTCTCATCCGCTTTGATCACATCATGCCAGTGCAGATCGTCGCAAGGATCATCGGTAGTACAGATTGCCTTGACGTCAAATTTCCGCATCAGATCTCTTGCGGAATACTGTGCAAGGATCTCATTACATTTATCATAAATTTCATCCGCGTTCTCTTCTGTCAGCGGCTCCGTAATGTCAAACACGCGCTGCAGCTCCAAATGGCTCCAATGATAGATGGGATTCCCGATCAGCTTCGGCAGGACCGACGCAAAAGCGTGAAATTTTTCTCTTGGATCTGCGTCCCCTGTAATGATGTCCTCCGTCTTTCCGCCAAACCGCATCTGCCTCCACTTATAATGGTCTCCTCCAAGCCAGACCTGTGTGATATTTTCAAATTTTCTATCCTCCGCGATCTCCTGGGGATTGATATGGCAATGGTAGTCGATGATCGGCATCTGTTTTGCCACCTCATGATACAGCCATTTCGCCGTCTCCGTAGAAAGCAGAAAATCCTCGTCCATAAATTTCTTCATTACTTCGCTACCTTTCCTTCCGTCTTTTCCAGCATGTCCCAGCAGCCCCACAGATACATGATCCCCAGGGCACGGTCATAAAGCCCGTATCCCGGCCTGCACTGCTCGCCCCAGATATGCCGGCCGTGGTCCGGACGCACATAACCGGTGTAGCCGCAGTCATGGTAAGCCTTCATGATCTCCAGGATTCCTGTATCTCCGTCACAATCACGGTGGGAAGCCTCCGTAAAGTCCCCGTTTGGATAATGGCGCACGTTACGGATATGGGCAAACGCGATCCGGTCACAATAGGTCCGGACAATATCTGCCACATTATTTTCCTTATTTGCCCCCAGAGAACCGGAACACAGGCAGAGGCAGTTGTACTCATCGTCCACCATGCTCAGGAAACGTCCGATGGATTCTTTGTCTACAAGTAAACGCGGAATTCCAAAAATATCCCACGGCGGATCATCCTGGTGGATCGCCATCTTAATCCCCGTCTCATGGCAGGTCGGCATGATCGCTTCCAGGAAATATTTCAGGTTTTCCCACAGCTTTTCCTTGGTTACCGGTCGGTATGCCTCAAACAGCTCGTCCAGCTTCGCCATCCGCTCCGGCTCCCAGCCCGGGAAGGTCATTCCATGCAGGTTGTTCAGAATGTAATTTGCCATTTCTTTATAATCATCCTGAATCTTGTCCTTCTCATAGAACAATGCTGTGGAACCGTCCTCCAGCGGGTGGAAAAGGTCGGTTCTTGTCCAGTCAAAAATCGGCATAAAATTATAGGTAACTACCTTCACGCCAAATTTCGCCAGGTTGCGGAGCGTTGTCTTGTAATTCTCGATATACTTGTCTCTGGACGGAAGCCCGATCTTGATATCATCGTGTACATTTACACTTTCCACTACGTCCATGTTGAAGCCCGCGCCCTCGATCTGACGTCTTGCTTCCTCGATCTCTTCCACTTCCCAGACTTCTCCGGCCTGCTTGTCATGCAGCGCCCACACCAGCCCGGTCACTCCCGGGATCTGCCTGATCATTTCCGGGGTAATGCTGTCGTTTCCCTCGCCATACCAGCGAAATGTCATTTGCATAGTGTTTTCCTCCTTGCATTTTATAGTTTTCATTGCCTTAATCTCAAACCAGCCCAGCTTTCACCGGTGATAATACTTTTACAGTATATTTATTTCCCGGTTTTTCTTTCATATACTTCTTCGCTTCACTGTTTTGTTATATTTAGTATAGCAAAGATTCCTATTTTTTACGTGGTGGTTACTGCTTGAAATCTGGTAAATCTTGCTATATAATATTATCATAAAAACATGTTTTTATATATAATATACAAATTCAGAAGGATTATTTTGTGTATAATGTACAAAGAAGAATTTGACCCCAGACAAACTATGACGGAACGCTACTACGAATTTCACCACACCTATAATGAGACGCCTCCCCACGTGGAATTTCATCAGCATTCTTTTTATGAAATTTTTTTCTTTTTATCCGGAAATGTCAATTATATCATCGAAGGACGAAGCTACAAGCTCCGCCCGGGAGACATCCTGCTGACCAGCAGTTCTGACATCCACCGGCCGGACATTTCTCCCGGAAAGCCCTACGAACGGATCGTAATCTGGCTGGCAGACGATTTTTTTGAACGCCTGCAGGATTTTTATGATGAAGATTTTACGGCCTGCTTTACCGACGCTGCCTTAAAGGATTATCGTCTGATCCGGCCGGACAGCCAGAATATCGCACATTTAAAGCAGCTCTGCGGCAAGATGTCCGAGGCGAAGCAAAGTAACGAGATGGGAAGCAGCGCCCTGATTTCCGCGTACCTGACTGAATTTTTAGTATATGTCAGCCGGGCCTATTATGATTCTCCTGACTCCGTCAAAAATGATATCACGGAAAATGACAAGATCAACCAGGTCATTACATATATTAATGAAAACCTTACGGAAGAATTGTCATTAGACCGGCTTGCCGCCAGGTTTTATATCAGTAAATATTACCTCAGCAGGCAGTTCAAGCAGTTTACAGGATTGTCCCTGTATCAGTATATCATGAAAAAAAGGCTGATCCTGGCCCGTAATATGCTGCGGGCAGGCAATCCGGTGATGGATGCCTGCCTCTGCTGCGGTTTTAATGATTATTCTAATTTTCTGAAAGCATTTAAACGGGAATTCGGACGGAATCCGAGCAAATACTTATGAGATGTAGGGTCTGGCTGTTCCGTATCATTACATAATATCCCCATCGTCAAAGGGATCCCCACATTCCGGGCAGAATTTCGGTGGTTTCGCCGGGTCTTCCGGCTCCCATCCGCATTTATCACATTTATACTGCGGGACTCCGGCAGGCTTCGGCTTGCCGCATTCGGAGCAGAATTTTCCTTTATTCACCGCGCCGCATGAACATGTCCAGCCTTCTGCCGCCACCGGCTTCGGCGCTCCACACTCCGTACAGAATTTCCCGGTATTTCCAGACTTTCCACAGGCACAGGTCCATCCAGCCTGAACAGCACCAGACGCGCCGCCAGATACCGCGCCAGAGCCTTGCGCTGTCTGCGGATTCCCTTGTCCCGCATACGCTCCTTGCCCCGGCATCCCGGGCTGTCCATTTTGCTGCCGGCTCATCTCATACAGCCCCTGAACGCCTGCGCCGCCGGCCTGCTGTGCCATACCCATGCCCATGAACCCAGCCATTGCGCCGCCCGTGTTTCCTGCCGCGGTACGCATCGCGTCCGCCTGTGCCCCTGCCAGTGCGGCGGCAGCCATCCCCGGATCCCGCATGACCGCAGACTTCTGAAGCTGTTTGATCATATCCTCGTCCTCTTTGGAGGCCGTCACACTGTTCATTCCAAAGGAATAAATCTGGATTCCCCGCAGATCCGTCCATTTTTTCGACAGGACATCGTTCAACGCGTCCGACAGCTCCATCGTATGCCCCGGTAATGCGCTGTATCGGATCCCCATTTCCGAAATCCTTGCGAACGCAGGCTGCAATGCGGTCAACAGTTCTGATTTCAGCATGGAATCAATCTGATCCCTCGTATATACATTTCCCACATTTCCACACACATTGGCATAAAATGCCATCGGGTTTACGATCCGGTAGGAATACTCCCCGTTACATCGAATCGAAATATCCACATCCAGCCCGATATTACGGTCCACTACCCGGAAGGGCACCGGATTCGGCGTGCCATATTTATTTCCTGGGATTTCTTTGATATTCACATAGTAGATCCGCTGATTCTTGCCTGCGCCTCCGCCAAACTGAAAACGCTCCCATGCCTCTTTTGCGATCCCTTTCAGTCCTTCCGTCAGAGAGCCGCCAAATACGGACGGGCTGGTCCCCATGTCATACGTATACGCTCCCGGCTCCGCGCAGGCGTCCATAACTCTGCCGTCTTCCACAATGATCATACACTGCCCATCGGCTACCGCGATATGGGAACCATCCGTGATGATATTGTCATCCCCTCTTCTGTTGGAAGAACGCCCGGACACCTTCTTCATGCCTCTTGCCACCAATACATCCGCATCCAGGGCGTCACAGTAAAAATACTCCTTCCATTGGTCTGCCAGTGTCCCTCTGGCCGCGTTCGATGCTGCTCTTATTAATCCCATAATATTCTCCTTTCCTTTGAAAAATGTAATATTTAGAACCCCCGCTGCTTATACGGCTTCCGTCTGCAATTCTGAATAATCAGGAATAGTTCCTTAAAATTTTCCGCTCGTTCCCGAACTGTCTGAATGCATACTGCCGCCTCCGCCAGAAGAGTCTTGCTTCGGCCTCTGTGTCCGGCTGACCGTATGATACAGGAACAGATCGGACTGGTTCGTCAAATAAAAGCTTCCTGCTTTCAGGTACTCCATTGCCCCATCCTGACGGACCCTGGTATTCATCTGTTTCTTCCAGACCAACACTATCGCCGCGGAAATTCCGAGAGAGAGCAAAAACGATACTCCAAAGATGACCGGAAATCTCCATCCTTCCCGATATCTGTGCTGTTCCGTATAAGGATTCCCCTCTTCCGCCGCCAACAGGCAGTCATCCGCGATCGACAGATATCCAGAAAATGCTTGATAAAATTCTCCGTCTGACAGGTCATCCAGAATCAGGCTTCCCAGCCTTTCTCTTGCATATGTAGAAAACGCTTCCTGCGCCGCGCCAAACCCGACCAGCCCCCAGTCACGTTCTGCCATGCTGATCGCCAGCATTACACCGCTTCCCGCGCTTTCCGCTCCCAGATTATATTGGGAAAATATCTGCCTCTGCCAATCCTTGATATCCCCGCCGCCAAAATCCGGTGTGGTAATAATGTAGACTCCTGTCCCATGCTCTTGTAAGAGCCGCCCACATTCCGCTTCCAGTTCCTCTTCCTCTTCCGCTGTCAAAAGCCCCGCATCGTCCTGTACCCATCCGTCAAAATGTGATTCCGTACCCGCCATATCGGTGTCAGATACCTCATTTTCCGCTGCGGCCGCGGCTTCGGCGGCTGTCACATTTTCTGACGCGGCCTCTGCTTCAATGGCAGCCCCATTTCCTGACGCGGCTTCCGACAGATTTCCCATACTCAGGCATAATATACTTATCGCCAACAGACCAACAGCTATATCATGTAGTTTCCTCACAGCACACCTCCGAACAATAAGATTCCAAGTATAGAACATACTGCTGTCCCAATCGCCGTAAATCCACACAAATATTTCCAGAACGCTCCCCTGTCCACAGGCAGCTCTCCGACCATCTTTCCCGTCTGCCCATTGATCGCGAACTGATACTTCTTTCCATTATAAACCGTCTCAAACATCCACACCGGAAGCAATGCATAATGTACCTTTCCATTAATTGACGCCAGATGCCGGTGCTTCACCGTCACCGTATCATATCCCTTCACCGTACCGCGCAGGACCTGCTCCGCGCTCCGGTAAAGCCTTTCTTTTGCCCGTCCTTCCGCTGCCTTTGCGTCTACATCATACTTATCCGTCTCATATCCCGCCAGATACGCCGGGTTAAATTCCGTCAGCGCTCCATAGTCAAATGGTTCAATAGACTCTGTGGTGTCATCATCCATTTCCTTGCTTCCGTCCACCGGTACATGATAGAATTGCATGCCTCCCGTCCGGTCTACCAGATAATAAGATGTTTCCACATAATCATACTCCGAATCACTCCACGTCCTTACCCGTGTCGCATGAAAACTCATATCCGCGCTTGCGTCACAGTCAAACAGCCAATACGGCACATAGTATCCTTTCAAATCCTTCAAATAGCTCCTGTCCCGGAAATTTTTCGGAAGCAGCCGCTTTCCCTTGCAAAAATTTTCCAGCATCTGCTTCGCCTTATCTCCCTTGATCTGAAACGGAATCATCACATCCGGTTCAAACTCCCCGGAAGCCGCCGCCCGTATGACGACCACATTGTCACAATAAGGACACTTTGTACTGACCGTATTTTCATCCGCCTCAATCTCCGCTCCACAGGACGGGCAAATATACATCCCATTTTCTGTCCGTCTTGCCCCCTGAGCCCCCTGCTGATATTCCCAGTTCAAATCCTGGCCACTTTCTTTTCTACTCGCCTTCTCTTCCTCCTGCTCGAACCGCCGCAGAGTCTCAAGATCATACTCATTGCCGCAGCTTTCGCACGAAAGCTTCTGTGTCCCCGGCGAAAACCGGAGCGCCGCCCCGCAGCAAGGGCATTTATATTGTACAAAATCCATTTTAATCTCCTTTGTTGTATTGAAAATTGAAAAAGTACTTCCGAAAGCCCTGCGTCTTATGCGTCTGGCTCTTTGATGATGTATTTCTTCTGCCCGGCAAATGGGAAGTTGCCGCTCTGATTTTTGTTGTTATCTGACAAGCCAGCCATAATCCTTACGGCAATCAAGAATATAGTCTACATATACCGTATCATCTTGGATTTGGTAAAGAACAAGATAACACTTTTCAACAAACATTTTGTGGTACTTATTCGGAGTGATATACAGTTCCTCGATTTTTGCGGTAGTAATATTCTGCCCATATTATACTTATTTTGTACTATCGAGTCAATATGAACAAAAAATATCCAGCTGTGCGTTTGGATATTTTTTAGACTTTTCAAACGGAAAATATCTGTTATAATAATGTCATAGCTATTTTTTCGGCTAATGTGGCGACCATATTATATCTAATGAAACTCTGCAGGAGCATTTCCAACTGTGCGGTTGGGATAATCTTTTATCGGCAAGGCGGCTGAATGAGGCGATGCGGCTGCATCATTGATTGAAGCCCACGTAATCCGATGGAAAAATCAGACGCGGAGGTTATTGAAATATAATGCGGTCAATACACTATGAAAAAGGCATAAAGGAGGCTGGCGGATATGCAGTACAAACCCCAGGGAGTATGTTCACAGATGATTGAATTTGATATTGAGGACAATAAAGTCAGAAATGTCGGTTTCACTGGCGGATGCAGCGGGAACCTGCAGGGAATCTCCCACCTGATCGAAGGCATGGACGTAGACGAAGCGATCTCCCGCATCGAAGGAATCCATTGCGGATTCAAATCCACATCCTGCCCGGATCAGTTAGCACAGGCATTAAAAAAAGCAACCGGGAAATGACTTTCCGGCTGCTTTGGTAAATACTATTGTATACATATACAGAAAAGCTGCCAGCGGCAGGTTTTCTGTATGCGCTTTGAGATAATTTTCGGTTTTACATTTTTTAATCTCATGTCCCCTTGAGCAATGAGAGCAGCTGCCATTATGTATGGTATAGCAATTTGTTATAGTGGCGCTTCTACGGTACAGGCAAACCTATTCTCTTTCTTATTTAATACTAAAGTTAACGGTTCCTCTGCATCAATACATCAATGGCAGCTGCTCTCATTGCTCAAAAGAAACTGGAGAGTCAGTAAGCGTTAGGGAATCCAGATGCCATCTGTAAATGAAATAGCATCATCATAAAATTCTTCATCATCATTTCCTGCAAAGTGATCGCAATGCACCCTGTAAAAATATCCTCTGTCTACTTTTAATGTTTTGGTTGAAACTACATAATATGTATCACGGGCATCCTCTACTCTGCCGTCTACCTGTCCCCATCCATCTTCCTCTTCAAGATATCTGTCAACATATACTATAACTGCTACATAATCCACATCATGATTCGCTGTTGTTTGTCCATACGTATAAATCTTTCCATTTCCCGTCTTCGCAATAATACTATCCCCTGTCATTAAATGTTCGCCTCTAACCATTGGATTTTCTGACGTCCCATGAGAATAGTCTTCATAAGTCAAATACGAACCATCCACTAAAGTTCCTGCATCAATAGCTTCTTCCGCATTTACGTTCACTGAAACAGACAAGAGCATACCAACTACTGCCAGTAAAGAACCGACTGTTGATATAAATCTTTTCCTCATAATTTGTAACCTCATCCTTCCTTTTATTAAGTAAACAACTGACTTCAAAAAATCTTACGCTTTTTTTTAAAAAAAATATAAATTTTCCAATATTTTTTTTAATTCTTCTTTTTCCATAACACCGCTCAGTTGATAATGAACGCCTTGATACTCAAAATTGGCCGTTTGTCGAATTTCCAATGGATCCTCCACTTGAAACTCATCTACTTTGATTTCTATTTCATTTATAGATAATGTGTATTCACCTATTTTTTTGTCTTCCTCCTTTTGCCCCCAAGATGAATCAACATCACTCACATAAAGAATATATCTGATAATCTCGTCTTGATATTTATAAAGCAATTGTGCTGTCAATATGTCTTCATAAATTTCATAATTTTTCAATACCATATTATCTGGCTTGTATGGTAATCTTACTGGATCTATATTTAGTTTCTCTTTTATCTCTCTATATACAGCTAATTCATCAATATCCTCTGTATTATGCTTTTCCATATCCTCTATATTAATTACATTCACAGGTTCTTCCCCTACAAAGATTTCCTTGATCATTTTCCAATACGACTTACTCCCCACACTATTCATGCCAACTCCCAGCACGATCACGAGTACCGCCACCAACGAAACCACAAAATATTTTCTCTTCTTCCTCCGGTAAACAACCTTCTTTCCCGCATCTTTTTCCGCATCCTTCCGGCCATCCCCGCTCCCCCGCGCGAGTATTTCAGACAGATCCGGCGCCAGTTCATCGGAAAATTCCACATCATCGTCCGGAACTCTAAACTTCCCGGATACACCAGGCGCATCCTCCCCCCTGAATCCGCCAGGTTTATCCGCACTTGTATCCACGGGAACTCCTTCCCGTAATTCCCGTGAATCCTCTTCCGCTTTTTTCGCGGACCGTCTCCTCTCTTCCATTTCCTTCTCAAGCGCGCGGATTTTTTCCTGAAACGCCTTGTCCATCTCATCCGTTACTTGGATCTGATCCAGTTCCGGATGCTTTGCCATCTCTTTTTCAATATTCTGCGCTTCCCGTTCTATTTCCTGGCGCAATGATAGTGTTATTGATGCTTTATTTCTTTTTTGCATTCTCTGGCCCCTTATATTTTTATACAGAAAGCCTGCAGCTTTTCCGCATACTATGTTATTCATCTCATCTCCGCCCCGTATCCTTACAGATACGGCCGCAGGGAGTGAACAATAAGTTACTGTTCACGGTCTGACCGTGCACTCGCTGCACGGTTAGACGCCAAAAAGTGATGGGGCGATGGCATCTGCCCCATTGCCGCAGGCAATTTTAAATGGGCAGATGCCGTTACAATTCGCGGACGGTTAGGCCGTGAATTGTAACAACAATAACTCACCCTTCCATATACAATACAATCTACTTTTTACTTGACTTTTCTTTAAATAAGGTTAATATTCTATAATAGTAACCTAAAATAATAACTGTTCAGAACCAATCACCTGAATAGTGATGCTGTGCGGCAGATTTATCCGGCGCTCAGTATATCTATAGCGAATTATATTTTATCCGGAGGTTTTTTATGAAACGAATCATACTTACCGGCGGAGGTACTGCCGGGCATGTTACTCCTAATATCGCCTTGATCCCCCGTCTGCGGGATATCGGTTATGATATCCAATATATCGGCTCTTATACCGGTATTGAAAAGGAACTGATCGAAGCCTTAGACATCCCATATCACGGAATCTCTTCCGGAAAACTGCGCCGTTACTTCAGTCTGCAGAACTTCACCGACCCGTTCCGTGTATTAAAAGGACTGGGCGAGGCGAAAAAGCTGGTCCGTAAGTTAAAGCCCGACGTCATTTTTTCCAAAGGCGGCTTTGTCTCCGTTCCTGTTGTCCTTGCTGGAAAGCAGGCAAAGGTTCCGGTCATTATCCATGAATCTGATATGACCCCTGGCCTTGCCAACAAGCTTGCCATTCCTTCTGCCACAAAGGTTTGCTGCAACTTCCCTGAGACACTAAAGCTCTTGCCGAAGGAAAAGGCTGTTTTAACCGGCTCCCCCATCCGCCAGGAATTGCTATCCGGCAATAAGATTTCTGCCATGAGCCTGTGCGGCTTTTCCGCGGATAAACCGGTTATTCTGGTTATCGGAGGAAGCCTGGGCTCTGTCGCTGTCAACAATGCGGTCCGTGCCGCCCTGCCGGAGCTTCTGGAGCATTTCCAGATCGTCCATCTATGCGGAAAAGGAAAACTGGATGAATCCCTGGCCCACACGGCAGGCTACAAACAGTTCGAATATATTAAGGATGAACTGCGTGACATCTTCGCCATGTCCGATGTGGTCATCTCCCGCGCGGGAGCCAATGCCATCTGTGAACTGCTTGCGCTGCGGAAGCCCAATATTCTAATTCCTCTCTCCGCAAACGCAAGCCGGGGCGACCAGATATTGAACGCCCGTTCCTTTGAACGCCAGGGCTTCAGCATTGTATTAGAAGAGGAAGCGGTCACGAAGGAGTCTCTCCTTGAAGCGGTAAATAAGCTTTACCAGGACCGTACTTCCTATATAAATGCCATGATCAATTCCGGCCAGCATGATTCGATCCGCACCATCATTCAATTGATCGAAGAAGCCAGTTCCTAAATGCACCTTTAAGAAAGCACATCGTCTCCCAATTCAGGATGTGCTTTCTTAAAACCGGTTTAGTTCCTCATATTCTACATCAAAATTCTTGTAAATCCATTGCCTTGCTCTGTGAACCAACGCATAATACGCATTTTCATTTATGCCCAGGCGTCTGGCTGCCTCTGCTGCCGGCATATCCTGAAAACCTGACATCATAACAGCTTCATACCATCTTGGATTCTTTTTCATCAATGCGGTAAAGATACGTTCATGGATCTCTGCGCATACTTTATGACTCTCCATTTCAAAATACTCTGATTCCAGGCTTTCACTCACTGGCTCTTTCAGCACCGCGCCGCTCTCCTCCATCGCGTCCGCCGAAACCGTATGTGCCGCTTTCTTTCTGTAGTTCAAAGCCAAATGCTTCGCAGTGGTATACAGCCAGGATTTGATATTGGAATATTCCTCTTCCCTGTCAATTTCCTTTACACTCATATCCCTGTACAATGCCAGAAATGTCTCTTGCATAATATCTTCCGCCGTGTCCAGATCACCCACATACATATGCGCTGCCTTCAGAACAAGATTTTTATACTTGTTGTAAATCTTGTTAAATGCTACATTCTCAGTCAATGTTCTTTCCCCGGTGTTTACTTCAGCTGATTTAGAATCTCTTCCTTATCTTCGTCGCTCAGTTTTCCCATCTTCCATCCAAGGCCGACCTTATCCCCCTGATACCGCGGGATCATATGCATATGGAAATGAAAGACTGTCTGCCCCGCTGCTTCCTCATTATTCTGCACAATATTGTATCCATCGCATCCCAGCACATCCTTCAGCCGAAGCGTCATCTTTTTTGCCAACACCAGCGCCTTCGCCGCAAGCGCATCATCCAGATCATACAGATTCCGGTAATGCTCTTTTGGAAGAATCAGGGCATGCCCCTTAGACGCGGGGCTCAGATCCAAAATCACACGGAAATCATCATCCTCATACAACGTTGCTGACGGAATCTCACCAGCCGCAATTTTACAAAAAATACAATTTTCCTCTCTCATTGTTTTATCCTCTTTCTTTTTTATCGTAGTGTATATTATATGTAGTATAACGTATTTTTTCGGAAAAGAGAATATAAAATCTGAAAATTTACTGAAATCTGTTTTTAACCTCATTTCCCGTCATTGCTTTTTTCCTTTTACAAGACTATAATAATGTCGGAAAATGTCTTGATGAATTTATTGAACGCGTCTTTGGGACGTGTTAGACTACAAGTAGAAGTCAGGGAGGGAACCGATTTATGATGCACAATATTGATATCAATAAAATGAATCAGTTGATGGAGGAAAACAAAGAAGCAAAGCAGATCATCAGCCAATTATTGGAAAACCACCATACGACTGTGTCCACCATTGCTCACGAGATCCGTAATCCACTGACTCTGGTTTCCTCGGCTCTTCAGATCATGCAGATCCAGCATCCGGAAGTAAAAGATTTTTCCCACTGGAATCAGGTAATGGAAGATATTGATTTCATGCGCCAGCTTCTGGAAGAGCTTTCTACCTTCAATAATGGAAATACCCTGCATTATTCCGTATTTTCTATGGAACGTCTGCTGAAAAATATCGCCATATCATTTGCAATATCTCTGGATGAAATGGAATCTGACATTGAATTCACTTCCTCCATCCCAGATAATCTGGGTAAATTTACCGGTGATAAGATCAAGCTGGAAGAAGTTCTTCTGAACCTTCTTAAAAACGCGAAAGAAGCCATCCGGGACGAAGGAACGATTCTTCTCACTGCCGTCCGTAAAAAGGACGTCCTCTCCATACAGGTCAAGGACAGCGGCTGTGGAATCTCCGCCGAACATATGGATTCAATCTTCGAGCCTTTCAAGACCTATAAAGAAGGGGGCACAGGTCTTGGCCTTTCCCTGTCCAAACGTATCATTGAAGCACACGGAGGCTCTATTTCCGTGATATCGAAAGAGGGGGACGGCGCCGCGTTCACTATCAAGCTTCCGATTTAAACAATCCCAAAAATGCTTCCAGCAAAAACCCGCAGATCAGCCCCCCTATATGCGCGGCATTATCCACCCCGGAGGTCGTCAGACCGATATAGAGGCTGAGCAGAACAAGAATAAATACCCTCTTCTTATTCAGGCGCCCAATGCTTCCTTTATTCCGGAGCACTACATACAGCAATGCTCCGGTCAGACCGAATACCGCGCCGGAGGCCCCGGCGGACACCACGACTTTCCCAAGCCGGATATTTACCAGAAGGGAGCATATGTTTCCGCCGATTCCACTTAGAAAATATACCAATAAAAAACGAAGTCTCCCGATTTCTGGCTCCAGATTAAATCCCAGTGCCCCAAGCATCACCATATTATTTAACAGATGTTCTATTCCGAAATGGAGAAATATGCTGGTCAAGAGCCGGTAATACTCATGCCCTTCTATCACATATGGCTCGTACATAGCGCCATATTGCCGCATAAACAGCACATCTTCGGATTTTCCCAATAACGTAAAAATGAAAAAGATACCTATATTAATTACAATCAGTCCTATTGTGCAGACCGCTCTTTGTTCCTGCTTCTGATTCAATGCCGTTCCCTCTTTCCTGACAGACATTCCGTCCTCTATTATTTCTTTCTACATTATAATCAGCTTTCTTCCTCCTGTCCATCGGTTTCTAAAATCAAATCATCCCAGCTCCCCCAACGTTTCCGCCGTATTCCATTTGCGGCCTTCCTCCAGGACTTCCACCAGCCGCCGCCCTCGTCCCCGCTATCCTCGTGGATTGTATCAGCGGTATAGATTTGTTCCCGCTTCTCAAATATAGATTGCTCCGGGTTCCTTTCATTCTCATCTTCATCCGCTACACAGAATATATTTCCATTTCCTTCCGCTCCATAACTATATCCTGTATTCCCTTGTTTCTCCTCTTTATATCCGGCACGGTCCTGCCGTCCATAATCATACCCATTTCCTGGTTTTTCTTTATTTTTCTCTGCACTATCCGGTTTCCGGCCGTTTTTTTCTTTATTTTCATGTTTGTATTTTACAGGCCTGTACCTTTCCCTGATCATCTTTTTCCGCTCGGATTCTCTGCTTTTATATTCTTTCATGATCAGTTCCAGATCATAATGTTCCTGAAGAGTTGCTTTATGCAGTTCATAGGCCAGAAAGATTCCCTCCGTATCCTGATAGTCCAGCATCTTGACAAAATATTCTGTCAGTTCATGGAATAGCTTACAAAGATCTTCTTCCATACCCGGAAAATAACAAAAATACCATTTACCTTCTTTATAAAATATATATTCCGGTTTTAACACCAGGCAGTTGGGATTCAACATATAGCATTGTAATGTCTCTGTCACTTCCAGGATCCGGGCTATAACCGTCTCAATCTCCTTCTTTTTGATACAGGAATTTTCATACATGGTTTTCATAGAAGTCAGTCCACTGATCTCATAAGTATATCTTGTCTCTCCTCCAACTTCGCAGCCTTTTACCTCCAAAATACCTTCCAGCCGGTTCTGCCGCAGCATTGGCATCTGATAATCCTCTTCATAATGCTCTTCCTTATATATATGTAGGCAAACCCTGTTCAGTTTGGTTTCAAATTCTGCCCGCTGCATTCCACAACTCCTCCTCTTCCTGCAAACTCCTTATCACTTACTCTTTATAGCCTTACCTGAACCTTTCTGTCCTGTCTGGGCCTGGCCGCTATTTGTCTGGCCGATTTTATTCTGGCCGCTGCTTTTGTCTTCAATCTGAGTAGTATGATCTGCGTCTCCCTTTTTCTCTTTTACTGCTTCTACCGCTTTTTCCAACATCCATTTTCTTCGTATTGCCGCTTCCGGCTCCTGCAGTGCCGCGCGCTGGACCACATGAAGCCGCATCTTTCCCCAGTCCGCATAGGAACTTACTTCTACCCATTTCTTCTCCGTACTCACAGACGCGTCTGCCCCGGAAAAGAGTATGAGCTTTCCCTGAATCCGTTCCTGATAAAAACCTGCAAGATCCGTCCCTCCCTTTTCATCCGGCTTCCGTTCCATCTGTGCTCCGACGGCAGCCGTTTCACCGGCGGCTCCGATCAGTATATTTTTATCATGATAATAAAAGGTCGTATAGATTACCGTCAAAAACAGAGCCAGTATGACCGGAATGAGGCAGGACATCTCAACTGTAATAACGCCGCTGAATCCATCTTCATTTTTCATTTTCATCGAAAATACCTTGACAGCAGCAGCAAAATATAGGCTGCTCCCAAAAATGGTACAAATGGAAGCGTTGTTTTTCGCTGAAAATTCTGTGTCTTCATCATGACCATGGAAAATATTGCAGAAAGCCCGAAAGCGCCCATCAATACACAAAGCAGCTTCCAGAGCCCAAGATACAGCCCAAGAGCTACGATCAGAATACTATCGCCATATCCAAAGGATTCGTCCGTTATTTTACTGAGTCCCAGAAACGCAATCCCAACCGCGGCTCCACCCAGGCTTAGCATCAAAGGGCCGATCCCCCAGAACAACCTGTATACTACAATCCCCGCCGCGGCCCCTGCCCCTGCTGCCAGCAGCCATACCGGCAGTCTTTTCTTCTGGATATCCAGCACCGATAGGTAGCACAGGAATCCCACACAACACATTTGACTAAATGAATAATACATATTTTTCTCCTCTCTGATTTCAAAAATTTCTATTTTCTCCAGACTTCTTTATACGCCGTCTTCCTCTTTTTGATCTAGCTTCCACACCGGCTGCAGGCTCCCCTTCCGGAAACCTTCGATTTTTTCACCGCACGGATGGACCGCTTCAAACCACTGCAGTTGAGCGAATTATGATATCGGTTTCCACTATTTGTTATATAGACGCCCGCCATCGCGCGTCCATGGACACATTTTTCACAGGGGCGATATTTCCCGCCGCTCAGGTTACGCAAGTCAGACAGGCCAGAGGATGGAAGGAACTGAATCGACAATTGTAAATAGGAGCATTGGTAATTGGTATGATATACGCTTCCGGTATCTGTGATATATACGATCTGCCCATCATCCTCCTTCATATCCGGTTTTTCGTATCCCGTCCATGCCTTTACGATAAATTCGTCCTTCTGCCGCGCTTTCATATTCATAAATCCGGGAAATGGAAGCTGTATTTTATAGGAAACATATACATGGATCTCGCCTGTACCGGATTGATACCAGGAACCCAGGCAAGAGAGCCCCGATTTTCCTCCTTCTATGATACTCCCGTCCAGGCGGTCAGCCCCGATCAGGCTGACCATATCGGAATTCATCTTAAACAGGTTCAGCACCGGAATCGTAACAATATCCTCTGCCGCATTTTTCGCCGCTCCCTGCGCCGCGGAATGAACGCTGATCCGTACCGCCTGGATTTCTAACAAATATACAAGACAAAGAACGGCAAATAAGAAAATCGGGATTGTAAGCGCCGCTTCTACGGTCATACTTCCTTTTGGGTCTGATATAGATGCCTGTTTTTGATCAGAATGTATGTTATGTGTATGTTTTTTCAGATATGCCATCTTCCTTTTTCCTTTCTATTTTTTACTGTTCCATGCATCTTCCGTCCCACAAGAATGTATAATCATAGGTTCTATCCCAGATGAACCGTCTTTTTACTACTTGCCATAAGAGCAGCCATGGTGTTCCCGGCTCACAGATACCCATAATAAGTGGGAAATGTATAACTCATCTCATTCCAGATATCTGCCGTATTTTGTAATTTTATTTTTGTCACGCAAGCATCCGCGCGAAAAAATGACAGCTCTTTTTCCTGAATCAAATTCTGTTCCACCCTGTCCAGCGTCCGCATAGTGAGCTGTGTATCACTCTTTAAAAATGTCAGGACCTGCAGATATTGTTGATAGGTAAGCCCGTTCTCTTCGTCCTGTCCTTCCTGCGTATCTTCTGCCTTTCCCAGCTTAAACAGGCCGCTTAACTGAAGCTGCCAATTTTCCGCTTTTTTCGTAAACGCAACCCGCTTTCCCGAAAGTAATGAGCGTAGATCCATAATGCTCTCCCCAAAGCTCCATAATATAAGAATAAGCTGCTTGATCATCGGCTCCAATTCCGGGCTGACCAGTAATATAGAAGCCGTTGCCGCCATTGCTTCCGCTTCTCCCTGTTTTGCCGTATCAGACATCAGATATGCATAGTTCGAAGCAAACCGGAACAGCAGCAATTGATAAACGACACTTTTCAGATTCTCCGCATCGCTTTCTTTTCCGCATAAAATATACTCCACCTCGTAGTCCAGATTCCGGTTTTCTCCTTTTTGATCTATTGCATCGCCGAATTTCTCCATAATATACTGCTCAAACAGCAGCTTTTCCTCCGCTCCGGCTGTGCTGCTTTTCCTCTCCGGAAAGCTCCCCCTTCCGGTTCGGCAGCTACGCCCTGACACCTGGTCCTCCGGATGAATGGTCTTGCCGGAGAGCTGAAAGCCCTTCGGCAGGACCAATGAAAGAATTGAGCCTTTGCTCACTGTCAGCTCCCCGCCGGCTGCCTCCGGAAGCAGGTCCGGAAGAGATTCTTCATTTTCCGAAAGCACCTCTTCCAGCTGCTCGGACATCTCTTGTCCCTGTATTTCCCGTTCTTCCCATTTGGACGCCAGTCCGGTCAGATCCTGCGCCAGTGTAATTCCGAACCGGCTTTCCATGTATTGTATGACCTGCTCCCGGAACGCCTGCCCATTATTATCTGTCAAAAGCTGGATATCCGTAATTTCCTGTGTGATTCCCATACTCCCATAATAAGACATCCTGTCGAGAAGCAAATCTTCTTCGTACTCCCCTGATTCATAAGTGCCATCCAACGCAAAAACCTGATACTCTTCCAGCAGATCTTTCTGATATTCCCCAAAAAGGGAAAATACCGCCCGGTCCACATCCAGGCGCTTCCTGTTTTTTATTGTCTGGATTGACGCGCTCTGTGCCATTGCAAGTATAAATGATACCAGAAGTACGAAGATCAGGCTCAGAAACGCTGTGATTTCTCCTTTTTTTGTCTGTTCCATCCTGGTACTCCGTTCTGATGTGAATATCGAAAATTTACATAGAAGCTTTCGGGGCGAAGTATTAGATCCCGGCGCTCTCACTGGTAATCTTCTCAAAAATGGTATTGACCAGATCCGTAAGCTGATTCTTAAAAATCAGGATCAGCGCGATGATCACAACAAGAATCAGTAATAATTCAATCACGGACATTCCGGAATTATCCTGCAGCACCTGAATGCTATAACATACCTTTTGTTTGATTTTCATTGCAAAATTTTTGATTTTTTTCATAAGGTTTCTCCTCTCGTATTTAACAAATAATTAATTATATGATCCTGTGCGGATACGGGACAGATTTGACTAAATCTGTATGGAGAAGAAGGCCGGCACTACGATCATGACAAGTACGACCGCCAGCATTAAAAACATTGGAATCAGCATCTTCGTTCCCGCTTCTTCTCCCAGGCGTCTTGCAAGGCTTTTTCGTTCTTCGAACGCATTATCCGCCTCCTGTTTCAGCAGAGACGCCAGCCCTTTTGTTCCCTTTTTCAAATTTTGGGAAAGCATGGCGCCGAATTTCTTATATACCGGAAGCGCGCATCTTTCACCAAATCTTTCATAACATTCTCCTTCCGAACCGCCTCCCTGGATCTCGTGCATGGTATAGATCATTTCTTCATAAACTTCTCTTCTCCCTTTTTCTTCTTTCTGGTTTTCATAGTCCTGGGCAATCCGATACCACGCCTTTCTGACCGTCATACCCGCGCCCAGATACAGCGTCAGTTTGCTGACCATCTGTGGATAATCCAGGGCCATCTGTACATCCCGTTTCTTTTTCCGGTTCTTTTGCTTTTCCTGCTCAGACACATATAGAAACAACGTCATCGCGATACCAATCAGCAAGAGCGCTGCGGCCCGGAAATTTTTTCCATAGCTCCAGGTTACCCGAATACCGTCTACCACAGACGGCAATAGAAGCTTTTCTTCCTGCTTTGTTTCCTGGTCCAGCCGCTCGATTTCTTCGCCAAGCTTTTGTATCAGCTTTTCTTTCTGATTCAGCTTCGGCGGATAGACACGTGCGTAAAATGAGAATTCTGCCATTTCCTCCTTGTAGTTCAGCAAGGCCGTCAGCTTTACGAGCGTTCCCTCGTCTGTCAGGTTTTCCTCCTTAAGATCTCCCTGCAGGTTCATCACTTCATAATTGTCCAATTCCCAGGACACTGTGATTCCGGTATCCGGGATTTTGTTGATAAGCTCTAAACTACTACGTACCTCATCCAGGCTTTGGTTCTCTCCAAGTACAAGCTCTTCCAGCATTTCTCCCGCATTTTGAAACACTTTTTCCAGTTCTTCCTGGGTATATTCCTGTTCTTTAACCTTTACGGTTATCTTCTCCTTCAAATCTCCAACCGAGACTTCCAACTCTTCCTCCCGGTCACCCTCGCCATGGCTGTTCCGGGTTACGATGCCGGCACCGCTTTCATTTTGTGGAAACGGCTGTGTGTTATCCAGGAAAAATACAAGCAATGCCACCGCACTGACAGCCAGAAAAAGGATTCCCATTTTCACATAAAGCGGATTCCATCTTTCTTCAGCTCTTGAGAGTATTCCTTTCTTTTTTTCTTGTTGATTTTTTGACCGCAGGTGCTTTTTCTCCTGTTCTCTTGCTTTTTTCATCCTTTTTCTGCCTGCCTTCCCTTATACTTCAATCTGTATCATTTTCGTGCCCATCCTCCATGCAAATGCATATACGCCAAGGCAGACACTCATCAGGATCACACCCGGAAACCCACCATACAAGACTGATAAAAATTCTGGAAATGCCATTCTCATATATAGGACCATGCCCAACGGAATGATACACATGACATGAAATTCCAACTTCTTCGAGGCAAGCAATGTCTGGATCTCCCGTTCTACCTCTATCTTATCTCCGATCATCTGTACCGTATTCTTTAAGATCGAAATGCTGTCCCCGCCTGTCCGCTTTGCCGTTGCAAATACGGTAACGAAATTATCTACATCCTCCTGTTGGATACGTCCTGCCATTTCTTTCAGCACCTGCCCGGCTGTCAGGTTCATATTCAGCTCATGGATCATACGGTTGAATTCCCGCCGTATCCGGCTGTCTTCCGGATATAATGGGCGAAGATCCTTTTCTGTTTCCTTAATTGCATTTTCTACGGAGTATCCTGCTTTTAAAGCAGATGAAAGAATCTGCATTCCATTTTGGAACTGTCCTCTGAATTCCTGCTCTTTTTTATGGCAATAGTCTTCACGCCACTGATGCAGATAAAAGACAGATACCGGAAGCAGCCATACCGCGGCGATCCATGTGTTGTAAAACAAGTATGCCAGCATGACGTCTAAAAGTGCTGCACGCAAAATAGCTGAAGCGTATTCCTTACGCCTGATATCCTGCTGCCAGCAGCTTGTCCCGATGAACCAGTTCTTCCACCTTCACAATAGTTCCCTGTACTTTTTCATTTTTACACCTCTCCTCCCTAAATTCATAAAGTGTCTGCATCTGTATCTTTCCGTCTTCATATCCAAGCACTTCTACGATTGCCAGTAATTTTCTTGTCTTATCCCGAAGTCTTCCTAAATGGATGATAATGTCAATTGCGGAGGCAACCTGCCGCTGGATAGCTACGAGCGGCAGATCGATTCCCATCATCATCATAGTTTCAATACGATGCAGCATATCTGCCGGATTATTCGAATGTCCGGTTGACATCGACCCGCTATGGCCATTGAGCATCGCGGAAGAAATCATATCTACGGTCTCGTCTCCCCTGACCTCGCCTACAATGATCCGGTCCGGTCTCATTCTCAAGGCCGACTTGATCAGATCCCGGATCGTAACCGCGCCTTCGCCCTCCAGGTTTGCATTACGCGCTTCCAGGCGTACCAGGTTCGGCACTCCCTTGATCTGCAGCTCTGCATTATCCTCAATGGTAATGATTCTTTCATCCTTCGGAATATAATCTGACATGGCATTCAGAAATGTCGTTTTTCCTGAACCCGTACCCCCGCTGACAAAAATGTTATACTTTGCCTTTACGATCATTTTTAAAAATTCTACCACCTCTTCCGTGACACTTCCCCAGGAAATCAACTGCTCCATCGTGACTGTCTCTTTCGGAAATTTACGAATAGTCATGATCGGGCCGTTCAGTGCCACGGGTTTTAGTACTACATTGACCCGGGATCCATCCTCCAGTCTGGCATCTACAATAGGTGATAACTCATTTACATAACGGTTTGTACCTGCCACGATCTGCTGGATCACATCTTCGAGTTTTTCTTCTGACATAAATTTCCGGTCTGACTGAATGATGCGCCCTTCTCTCTCTAAAAATATTTCATCCGTTCCATTGATCATAATCTCTGTGATCGTTTCATCCTCCACCAGCTCCTGAAGGACATCCAGCTTTCGGAATGAATGAAATAATTGTCTGCTGAGGCGTATCTGCTCCTGCAGCGGCATATATTCATTTTCCGCGTCTTCACGGATCACTTCATGGATCAGGTCCATCAGCTCTTCGTCCTCAATATCTCTGGTCAGATCCAGCCTGTCCATGACGCTTTCATATAATTGCTCCGCTTTCATTTTCCCGTCATTCGGCTATCCCTCCCTTTTTTTCAGCTTTTTCTGTATCGTCTTCTCCAGTACACTTTCTTTTCCCATCTTTCGTAAATTTTCCGCGTATTGGTTCAACTTGGCCCGGGCCGCCTCGTCTTCGATATATGGTGTATACACCGTATGGCAGGCTTCCAATATCCGAAACAATCCATTGACACTGTCCCCCAGGTCTAAAATCACTTTCTGATAAATACAATTCTCTAAGATCTGCTCAAACAGTTTCAACCATTCATCTCCGGACACTCCCTGTAAATCCTGTACATAAGGCATAGGAAGAATATAATCCAGTTCCTCATCCTGTCCGGCCATGGTGCTGATACGAAGTCCCAGATTGCCTTTCTCCTGCCGCGAGTAGTAAAGCAGGTCTGCCAATGTCTGCCCTGTCTGATCTGAAAAATAATAACTGCCTCCGGAATATTCCTCCAGATTCAGATATAAAACCGGCTCTTTCCTGGCCAATTCCTTTCCCAAATTTAACGCAAATCTTGTCTTACCTATCCGATGCACCGGTGAATATATACCAATCAGTTCTCCGTCTGCCTGTGTCTGGACGCTTGCCGGCATTCTCTGCTTTTTTGCCTCTTCTTTTGTTTTCCGGATACGCTGTTTCCTGTCACTGACTTCCGGATTCTCCGATTCTGTCCTTCTTCCCTTTACTTCCGGACTCTCTGCTTTTGTTCTTCTTCCTTTTACTTCCGGACTCTCTGATCTCACCCTTCTTTCTCTTATGACCGGATCCGCTGTTTTCCGACTCCTTTCTCTGGAATCCGGCTGTTCCTGTAGCTGCTGTTTCTCTTTTGATTTTGGATTCTCCGGGCGATACGTATTCTCATTCTGCATTGGTTCTGATCCATTATGCAGCTGCGACCAAATAGCTTTCGCAGACTGGTAACGATAGACACCCACTTCATTCTCTGCCAGAGGATCCTGCATACTTTTGATCAGTACAAATCGTTCGATCGCCGGAATCTGCTCCCGCTGTTTCTGAGGATATTCTCTGCTGATCAGCAGGGTATGTACCGTTTTTTGCCCGGCAAATTTTTCCAGTTCTTCGATGGTATGGAAAAGGTACATCTGAATTCCGGCCTCTCTGTTTCTTGCAAACATCTGCAAGAGATTCCGGGCATACTGTTGTTCCTGGTCACAAATCACAAGGTTTCCTTCATGCAACTTATCCCTCCTTTTTCCGTTCGCCATAGAAGCATTCTCTAAAAAGTCTGACAAATGCTTATGGCGGAATATGAAACTGCTTTCTAATCGTGTTTGCTCACGGTTTGAAAACTTTGCCGCGAATGTGCAGCGTGAAAAAATGATGATTGGGAATTCAGACTTACCCAATCTCAGATATATCTCCCCATCCGGAAATGATGTGAGATAAAACAACAGGCATGAGACCTGTTGCGTAAGTCGTATTATAAACACACTTTTTCTTAATGTCCATAGCTAATTTCAAATTTACACAAATTTGTGCAAATCTTACAAATTTTGATAGAGTAAAATGCCATAAAGCAGGCAGACCCCGGGAATACCCAGCGTTCCGCTTGTCAAAAAGGATACCGCATTCAACCCCACTTTCCAGGCGTTCTCCTGGGGAATAATGTACTGGTTGATAAAAAAAATGAGTCCCATCCCTAAAATAGCGCGCATAATAAATTTAACCAAAAAAGATACCGGTTTTTGTTCCATGCCGCATTCCTCCATCCGTCTGCATGGTACATTTTATTCGACCGATATCTCTTTTATGTATGGATTTATAATTCTTTATAGACGAATGGTTACTTCCCGGTCCGTTTTCTGATACTGGTGATATTTCACACCAGCGGCATCCATCATCCGTTTGGACGCGATCACGCTGGTAGTGTCCGAATACTTATCAGAAGCGTAGATCACCTCCCGGATTCCGCACTGTATAATCGCTTTTGCGCATTCATTACATGGAAATAAGGAGACATATAGCCGAGCCCCTGCAAGACTTCCCCCACTATAATTTAAAATAGCGTTCAATTCACTATGGGTAGAATATACATATTTTGTTTCCAAAGGATCTTCTCCTTCTCTGGCCCAGGGAAAATCGTCATCGGAACAGCCTGTCGGAAAGCCATTATATCCCATAGATAAGATTTTATTATCCTGGCTGACAATGCAGCATCCCACCTGCGTATTTGGATCTTTGGAACGCATTCCGGAAAGCATTGCTACCCCCATAAAATATTCATCCCAAGAAAGATAATCTTTTCTTTTTCCACACATTCTATGCACCTCCTACTATTCTGCAAATGAATTAAGTTGCCCTGTCAACTTATTCGTTAACTCCGCAATTTTTTCAATACATTCTCCATACTCATGCAGTGATTTTCCATATGGGCTTTCTATTTCTCTTTCTTCTCCGATAAATTCACATAAGGTATAAACATTTTCAGGATGTCCATATTCTGAAATTATTTTTTCCTTCTGCTTTTCCTCAAATGTCAGGATCAGGATGTCCTCCCCGATCTCTGTTTCCGAAAATGCATGTGCGGTATGCTTTTCTAATGTCATCTGCATACTCTTCATCACAGCTTCCGCTTTTTGATTCGCCGGTTCCGGAAATAAAACTACAAGCCCCCGGGAATCAATGACATATTCCTGCTTCAATTCCTTCCGGCGCAGCATCTCTGCCGCGATCGGCCCCCGGCACGTATCTGATCTGCTTACAAATACAATCCGGTGAAATTTCTGCTGCTTTACCACCGCTGCCGCTGAAATCCGCAAATGCCCGGCAGCTTTTTCCAGCCGATTCATAATCGCCCTTCCTATTCCCTGCCGGTTAAAAGATTCGCTATAGATTTCCTCCACTTCTTCCTCGTCAAATTCCCGCAACGTGGCATATAAATTTTTGGCGATCGTCTTTTCATTTTCTCTGGAGCCAATATTTTTTATAATTCCATGTGTATAAAAATCTGCGGTTTCACTGGAAGCAATAATCCCAATCTTCCTTCCTTCCCGCTCTGCTTCATATGCAAGCTGACGGATTGCCAGGATTTCTTCCCGGATATTGCCCTCTACGATTACCAGCCTGGCTTTCGGCGCATAATGACGGTACTTCATTCCCGGCGCTTTGGGCGGAATGCTGCTTTCATCTCCCAAAATCGTCTGATCAACACTGACATCTCCAATCACGTCTTCCAGCATGTCCATCGTAATGGCGCCCGGCCGGAGGATCATGGGAGGGCTTACCGTCATATCAAGTATCGTAGATTCCAGGCCGATCTCAACGCGTCCTCCGTCCAGAATCATGGAAATCTTACCTTCCAAATCCTGACGGACATGCTCTGCCGTCGTCGGGCTTGGCCGCCCTGAAATATTTGCGCTCGGAGCAGACACATAACCTCCGGCGGCCAGGATCAGCTCCCGTGCCACCGGATTGCTTGGCATCCGGACCGCAACCGTATCCAATCCTCCTGTGGTTCCATATGGAACCACGGGGCTCTTTTCCAGAATAATCGTCAAAGGTCCGGGCCAGAAATGTTCCGCCAAATCCTCTACCAGCGGAGGAATATTCACCGCGATCTCTTCCAGGGCCTGCACATCAGCGACATGAACGATCAACGGGTTGTCTGAAGGCCTTCCCTTTGCCGCATAAGTTTTTTTCGCGGCCTCCTCATCCAGCGCGTTGGCGCCTAATCCATATACTGTTTCCGTAGGGAATGCCACGAGTCCGCCTTTTTTCAAAATAGAGCCTGCTTCCTGAATCGTCCGTATGTCTATTTCTTCTGCATTTATCTTTTTTATTATTGTCTTCACAGGTATCACCCCATTGAATCAAAAATGAATCAAGAATTTTCCTTCCAGTAAATGGAATTTTGTAAATTATATTATAACACTAAATATCATAAAGTAAAAGACGAAAGATACTTCTGGATTCCATTTGCTACGGACGAAGCTACTTTTTCCTGATATTCCTCTGTAACCAGCAAGTCAGCTTCTTTCTGATTGCTTAAAAAACCGCACTCCACTATTACCGTTGTTTCTTTTGTCTTTTTCAACAAATAATATGTATCATTCGCTTTTGCCTGCCTGTTATTTTCCGGATCTGCCTCAAGCATTGCTTCCTGCAGTATTTTCGCGGCTTCTTCGCCTCCCTTAGAATGTGTATAATAAAAAACTTGCGCGCCATGGATACTTTCCTGAGAATAGCTGTTTTGATGAATGCTTACCGCAATAGAAGGCGCTTTCTCATTGATCAACGCAACTCTTGCTTTTAAATCCTCCACCTTTGAATCCGAAACCGCCCCGCCGTTTTCTCTTGTCATGACAACACGGATGCCCTGGTCTTCCAGATATTTTTTTACTTTTTGCGAAATGGCCAGATTCACATCTTTTTCCAAAGCTCCATTGATCCCGATCTTTCCAGGATCGAATCCCCCGTGTCCGGCATCCAAAATGACCAGTGCGGCCTCCGCGTTTCCCACAGTCTCCTTACCGGCTTCTGATCCTCCTCCGGATTTTTCTTCGTTTTCCGCCTCTGTACCTTTATCTGCCTGCGCATAGAGACGCTCACCTAACATCTGGCTTCCGGCCACGATACCGGCAAGCATTGCCATCATTAGAATAATAATTATTTTTTTCCGCAAAGAAACATCCCCTTTCGCATATATTTTCATATATATGCAAAAAGAGGATGTCTCTTTCGCCTTAGTATACAGAAAACTCCCTATAAAAGATTTTCCCCGATATTAATTCACATATTGAAGAATCAGATCCCAGATTCCATCTTTCTCCATGCCAAGCGCCCATTCGGCTACGCCTGCCAGGTTCTCGCTCTTGATCAGCTTCATTTTCTCTTCCAGTGAAGCCTCATCCTCCAGCCATATTTTATAAAGGCCCTCCTCAGTCTCCCATTGGGCGTAATTTTGCCTGGTAGTATTGTCCCATTGGGCTTGAACACCCGCTTGTTCTAATACCTGGCTTGCTTCATCCATACCCATAGCTGTACTGGTTACACTTTTTGGATACAAAGCGGCGTCCGTTCCTTGTTCTTCAGCAATCTGCTCTGCCGTTTTCTCTGTCTCCTGCCAGAGCCTGGTATAAAAGGGAATTCCTACTACCAGCTTTTCATTTGGCACAAGCTCCAGCGCATTCTCGATACCTTCCTTCACATATCCATAAGAAGATACTGAGCCTGACTCATAGGAGCCTTCCGTATATTCATCGTAGCCCATGATCATAACATAATCGGCTACAATGCCTTGTTCT
This sequence comes from uncultured Clostridium sp., assembly GCA_964523125.1. Lineage (GTDB taxonomy): Bacteria > Bacillota > Clostridia > Lachnospirales > Lachnospiraceae > Schaedlerella. Next base: position 148,091 of record CAZFXM010000001.1, read on the forward strand.
TTCAGATCACGATGCTCATTATAAGGCTGCGGAACATAGTTATCAACAGACAATACAAGTCCGTTCTGCCTGCATTTTACCGACAGCTCCCGTACAAACTGAATATAATGCTCTCCACATTCCGTAGAAATTAATTCAAAATCCAGATTGATCCCGTCAATTCCGGACCGGATCGCCTCGGCTATCACCTGATTGATCAGGCTTTCCCTTTTGGATGTATAGCTTAATACCTGATAGGTCTCATCATAAGAATTGATCCCGCCATGGAAATCTCTTAAGACGCCCCATACATCCAGATTGATCTGATGCGCGTAATTCACATATTCGGAAGACGCGATAGACTGAAGATTGCCATCGGTATCCGAGATACTGAACCATGTCGGCGCTACGGTTGTCAGCCCCTTTGTATCCGCAAGGGTTTCCAGCATATAACTATTCGCGTCGGGATTTTCTATATTATGCCATGCCATATTGATCGTATGGTTCACCGATATATTCGTGTACTCCGGCTCTATAAAATCTCCTGACGTAGTCTCCGAGACAGGCTTTCTCAGCGTATTTGTCTTTACATAGCCTATAAACCCGTCTACGGTAGCAACCTTCTTCCAATCACCTTCATCTTCCAGTATCGTAACTTTATCCGACTTCTTTACTTCCGTTAAAATCGGGCTTTTTACTCCGCCCTGATAGCGCACTTCCGTATTCTTCTTAAGATCGGCCGTCTGAATCTCGCCCCATTTGCACGTAATTGCAGCTCTGTCCGGCTTTTCATATACGCTGAAGTCCATACCTGTATACTGCTGTATAAACGGAAGCGCAATGTATGCTGTTCTGCCTTCTGTTTTCAGGATTACATAATTTTCACTTTTCTTTTCATTCAGCTCCGTATATTCTTTGCTGCCAACTGCTACTGATATATTGCCGGTTGGCAGGGTATAAAGCATAATGCTTTCATTCGGGTCCCAGTAAAACCTTTCATTGATATAATCTCTCACAATGGAGTATTCAACATATGGCTGTCCATCGATCAGTTTACCGACAGGCGTCCCTTCTTCGTCACGGATCACTTCATTATTAATAATCACCGCAAGGTCGTTCTCATTTTCCAGCCCATAATATTCTTTCAAATCTGCTTCCTCTTTTGATGGACCGTACTTCTGCCAGAAAATTGTCCCGCCTGCTATTAGGATCACCAATACGATCATTGCCGCGATACGAAAGATCAGATTTCGGCGCCTTCTTCTGGCGCGGCTGCTTCTTCTCATCCCCCGTCCGTCAGGCCGCCGTCTGCCCGGCGCGCTCATCGCTTTTGCTTCCCGGTCACTATCCATTCCTGAAGCCTCCGCTTTCCTGACATTATCGGTTCTGCTGCCATTTACGCCGCGTCTTCCCTGTACACCATCTCTTCCGGCTGCTCTTCTGCCCTGTACATCGGCGCGGGATACCCCGCTGCTCCGCGAAACGTTGTTGCCAGGTATTTTTCCTCCTTTTATGCCGCTGCTTCCGGATACTCTTCCGCTTTGCGAAACATAATTCCCTGACGTTCTCCCGCTTCGTAAACCATCATTGCCTGTCATTCTTGTTTCTCGTATATTATCAGCTCCTGATAATCTTGCGCTTTGTATATCTTCATTTCCTGATGATCTCGCATTGCGTCCTGCCTCGGAATTCCGCATATCATCCATCCGGGCTCTTCCGGCCTTGCGCAGGCTCTCGATCTCTAACTTTTTGATTCTCCGGACTTTTGCCGGGCCAGCCGGCGCGCTTCCTTCCGGATGCCTGTCCTGTCTATGGCCGGGCTCTTGATTTGTGATATCTAATCCCGTTCCTTCTCTTTCGTCCATTCCTTTCCTCCTGTCCGGACTCTGCCACACAAGGATCTCCCGCTGATTACTCAAATGCCGGGCATACACTGCATGGCGCATTCTAACGTGACCATTATACCACATTTTTTTTATACGTCATCAGGAATTTCGCAAATTGGTAAAATTTTAATTTTTTATACATATTTATTCAAAGCGGCAGCTCAGATTTTCTTATATACGGATTATAGATTTCAGTCTGGCTCAAGGGGTTATGACTGATTATCTCTTCCTTTCTCCTGATTTCTGTCTTTCTTTTTCTTCCTATTTATGTTTATAAATGAAAGTGATTCTATATGTCCGTCCTGATTCAGTACATAGTCCCGCATATAACTTCCTTCTTCCCTGAACATGTGCGCCCTTACTACCTGCATCGGGCTTGCATGGCTGCCATCGATCAAAAGGCAGACTCCATTTTTTTCAAAGCCCTCCATTTCCGTGTACAGATTCTCATATGATATTTTTTGCTTCCCCATTTGTTCCGCTCCTCTCTTGTCGCCATGCTGACATGTCCGCCGAGACAGACACCCAGCCATGAACGCCAATCATGAACCTATGATTGCCGTCTTAAAAAGCTGATTTTTATAGATTGTTCCTGCAGGTTCTGATAAACTGGCCACTGACTGCATCTTTACCAGACGAAGGTGCATGTGACGTACCGCTGTTCATGCAGAAAAAAGATAGTACGAACCTCACAGGAATATTTTTATTGCTCTTTCTGAATCCGTTCCTGAATCGAAACTCTGACTTTATTGATTTCAGAATGTAAAAGACATTTATTAAGAAACTTCCTTCCAGGATGTGTGCAGGACATCCTGACAGGTAAACCACTTATGCCGGCCTCCTTTCCAGGGCATGACTTATCTATCGCGAAATACTATCTTCTGTGTCTGCCATTATACGGAGCGCTTGAATGGATTTCAATGTATTTGTTGTTCATAAACCATGTGAATTTGTTTATAACCTTCGTACTGCCTGGATCTGCAATGTATTTCCAAATATTTTATTTTATTTTTTCTTTACATATCCACAGATTTTGTTTATACTAAGGGGGAGAAAGATATATGGGTGGCCCTTTGGGTATATGTAAGCAGGCATTGTCTGCATACACTATAGTATATTAATTAAAAAGGATGTGATCATATGAAAATCGAAAAACTGAATGAAAATCAAATTCGTTGCACTTTGACACATGCTGACCTGGCGGCCCGTCATTTAAAATTGAGTGAACTTGCTTATGGTACGGAGAAAGCAAAGTCTTTATTTCGGGATATGATGCAGCAGGCATCTTTTGACTTTGGTTTTGAAGCTGATGATATTCCTCTGATGATCGAAGCTATTCCGGCTTCCGCGGATTCCATTGTCCTGATCATCACTAAAGTAGAAGATCCAGAAGAACTGGATACGAGATTCTCAAAGTTTACTCCTTTTGGCGAATCAGATCCTGTTCATGCGTCTCCTTTCAGCAAGCTGGAAGGAGCTGAGGAATTCCTGGATCTGCTGAACAAGGTCAAAGAAGCAGCGGCAGGCGCAGGTACTGCTAATGTTCCACAGGAGGAAAAGAAAGCTCCGGAACCCGCGCCTGCCAAGTTATTCTCATTTGACAGCATTGACGGTGTCATCCAGGCGGCACGTCTTATTGCCAGGATGTATCAGGGAAGAAATACATTATATCGTGATCCGGGAAATGAGATTTATATCCTGGCACTCACACAATCTGAACATACGAGTAACGAATTTAATAAGATATGCAATATGCTTTCCGAATACGGCACACTGGAAAGAGTTTCCGGTTCCGTACTTGCATTCCTGGAAGAGCATTGCGATACGGTTATTTCCACAGATGCCGTGCAGCGGCTCATAGAAGTTTAAAACACCTGTGTCTGTCCTAAACAGTGGTAAATAACTGCTGCCATACTTACAGGTCGACCGCTGACTGCATACAAACCAAAAATAAATCCGCCCGATAAATCAAAGACCGGGCGGATTTTTTTATTTCCCTGCTGCCTGCATGGACGCGTTGATCTTTTCAACGAGAAGGTCTGAATCAATCCCATGGACCATCGCCGCTTCTGCAAGCGACTCGCCCTGTGCTGACGGGCACCCGAGACAATGCATTCCGATCTCTATCAAAATAGGAGCTGCCTCCGGATATACATTCAACAATTCTCCAATCGTTGTATCTTTAGAAACCTGTGCCATTTTTTATCCTCCTTTATATTTACTAAACAACTGCCAGTGCTACCTATTATAATCCCAAATTTCTGATTTATCAACCATTGAAAAAAATAATATTATAAACAGAATTTTCTGAATTGTACATCTTCCGTAATCTCTTTTTAGACTACTTAAAAGTCAACATTTTTTTCGCTTTTTTTCGACAAAATCCTAATTTCATCATAACTCACCAAAACATTCGTTCTTTTTCGTGTCAAAGTAATCCACAGAAAAGAGGTTCTTCGATGTGAATAATGTGGATAACTTTTGTGAATTCTTTAATTTTCCACGTTTTTCAGCAATTTGAATGTGGATAAGTTGAAAACTCCTGGATTTTCGCATTCGACGTTTTTTTACATTTTTGTGCGTTTTGTATATTATATATCGACAATTTCCGCAATTTACCAGCCTGGCCAAAGGAGATATTATAAAAAAATTGCCAGTCAATTTGATGATATAATAGTGAAATGCATATTCATTAGTTTTTTGATAAATAAAAAACCAGGAGGCCATCCACAACTACTGTGGACATCTTCCTGGTTTTCATGAACGCGGAACGCCGTTTTTTTACATTTTCCGGACAAATGCCGCTTTGTTTTCGACATATTACACTCATGTTAGCTTTCCCTGCTAAAGGACACGGCGGATCGTAATGATCGGCGCGTAAGTCGCTGTACAGATTCCGATCCCCTGCGCCTCATTCATTGCGTTTACAATGTTTCCATCGCCCATATACAAACCAACATGCCCATCATATAAAACGAGGTCGCCTGGAAGCGCCTGGTCATAGCTGACTTCATATCCTACATTTACCATATCCCATGTAGTACGAGGCAGGGCAATTCCAAAGTTCGCGTAAACAGACTGTACAAACCCTGAGCAGTCCGCGCCGTTTGTCAGGCTGGTGCCGCCCCATACATAAGGGTTGCCAATAAACTGACAGGCAAAATCGACCACAGCCTGTCCGGTATATTCCTGGTTTTCCACTTCAGCGGCTTCCTGTACCTCGGCCGTACTGTCTGCCTTCTGTTGTGTGTCGTTCCCATTCTGTGCGCCGCCTGTTCCATCGGCCGGTGTATCAGCTAAGCCGTCAGAAGAGCCTCCGGAGACTTCGCGCGCCGGTGTTTCGGCCGCGCTGCCTGACTGTATTCCGGCTGTTTCATTTTCCAGGCTGCCGCCTGTAATGCCTGACCGTGTTTCGGCTGCTTCATCCGCCCGGCTTCTATCCGCGCTGCCTGACCGTGTCCTGGCTGTCTTGCTGAGCGTTGCCCCGTTTGTAGAAGCTGGCTGCGCTTCAACCGCCCTATTGGCCTGTGTACCGTTTGTATGATCGGAATGCACTGTCCTTCCATCAACCGATGCGGCTCCATTGTCCTGCTTTTCCTGTGCAAGGCGATGCTTTTCCTCTTCCTTTGACTCTGCATAAGAAAATGTGGTCTCGGCTTCTACATAATCCCCACAGACCCAGCCGTCGAACTCATCCACCTTCACTGGATACCAGCCGCTTTCCGGCTCTCCGGTAACTTCAAATTGCTGTTTGAACATTACTTGTGTTAAAATGTCATTTTCCGTTCCCTGGCCGCTCCTCACATTCAGTACGTCTGCCAGGACCGTCACTACCTCTGTCTCGTATTCCTTCGCATGCTTTTTCGCTTCCTCTCCTGTATATAACGTATCGGCAGGTACATAGCCTTCTACATTTCCCGACCGGATCTTTGTCCAGCCGTCCTTGTACTCCAGAACCTCTACTGTAGAATCCGCGTAAATCTTACCTGTCCAATCACTTTTCTCGTCAGGGGCACTCCTAATATAAGAAAAATCCTTTACATTAGAAAATGCCCTGTTTAAATACCCTCCCCCGCTTGTGGGAATCAAATATAAATCAATTTTGTCTTTTACATTTGTCTCAAGGCACTCTGTCAGTACAGATTCAATTCCCGCGACCGGCAGCAGCAGCTCGCTCTCGTTCTTACTATCAGCCGCTTTTACCCTGATCACGCTCCCCGGAATCATGATTGCTCCCGCCAGGGCAGAAAGCATCACTTTTCGCCTCACATGTGTCACCTTCATATAAAACCTCCTTAAGAAATCTATGACTTTATCTTTTGTAGGAAGTTCTAAATGTTACACAAATGTTAAATTTTGTTACGGTGATATTGTAACAGCATATTAATAGTATGTCAACAATTTTTACAGACTTTTCATTGGCAGTCTTTGACATATTGTAACAATTATTTCTTTATTATATGTATTTTCAGTAAATATTCTGTCAAACTATACCTTATTGTTTTTGTTTTTTTGAAAATTGTGGTAATCTTTTTAAAACTCTGAACGATATGATATATAAGGATTATTCTTATGTAATACACAAAATACCGCATCGTTTTCTCATGATATAGAGTGATAAAGGAGGAATCAGGCATGAGCGCTATTTCTGGAATTAGTACAACATCCCCTTATTTATACGGACATATCGCAAGCGGGAACCGTTTGATGACCGCGGCCGACGGCGCTGCTGAACTGGCGGTCACCGAGAAGGAACAGGCACAGATCACAGGTATTGACACAGGCACAAAGAATCTTGGGGACGGACTCGGCCTGCTGAAAACTTCCGACGGCGCGCTGGGCAGCATAACAAGTTCTCTGCAGAGGATACGCGAGCTGGCTCTTCGGGCTTCAGGCAGTATTTTAAGTAATTCAAACCGCGAGTCTATCCAGCAGGAGATCAATCAGTTGAAGGATCAGATCAACAATGTCGCCGCACAGACCAATTTCAATGGCCGCAGCCTGCTGGACGGCAGCCAGGCCAAGGGGATCCAGCTTGTAGGTGACGCAGGCGGCAGTACCATCAACGTCAACAATTCCATCAACTCTACAATAGAAGCACTTGGGCTGAAGGATTTTGATGTCACGAAGGACTTTAACATACAGGATATTGACGCGGCTCTGGATAAAGTCACCGGTGACCGCAGCACACTGGGCGCGCAGTACAACAAGCTGGAATATGCGATCGACTATAATGGATACGCTTCCGAGAACCTGACGGCGTCCAGGAGCCGTATGGGAGACGCGGATATCGCGAAAACTCTGATGCAGTTGCAGCACCAGCAGACATTGCAGAGCATTTCCATGATGCTTCAGAAGAAGAACATGGCCCAGAAGAGCCAGCAGGCCCTGGGGATGTTCCAATTCTAAAAATCATACCCTCCGGGCAATTCCGACTCTGGTCCCGGAGGGATCGTTACCGCTTTACTGTTCACTTCCGGGCCGCGCGCCAGGCTTCCTCTTCCCTGTTCCGCGCTTCCACCGCCACAGCCGGCTGATTCGTGATCACCGCGGTCACTCCGGCCCGGATCAGCATTTTCAGATCGGACTTCCGGTCCACCGTCCAAACCCGGACGGCAAGCCCGCTTTGTAAATATTCTTCTAAGAAATTACCCATCTTCACATGATAGAGCGCCGGATGCAGACCTTGGACTCCATTGCGTCCGGCATAATCCGCCACATCCAGGATCACGTCACTGAACAGGTACGCTGTTTTTGCGCCGGGAACAAGCTCCTGTATCTTCCGGATACTATAATGGTTGAAGGAAGAGTATATGACATACTCCTCCATCCCTTCTTCCCGGACGATCTCCACAGTCTTCTCCTCAAGCCCCGGATACCAGAAAATTCCTGTTTTCAATTCAATATTGACCTTCACCTTCCAGGGCCTGATCAGCCTGAGGACTTCCCGCAATGTAGGGATCTCCGTATGATCCGCGTACTCCTCCATATGATTATGAAATGAAAACTGACGCAGCTCCTTTAGCGTATAGTCCCGGACATTTCCCTCGCCCGTACTGACACGGCCGATCTCTTCATCGTGAGTGACCACCACTTCCCCGTCCTTCGTCAAATGTACGTCCAGCTCAATCCCATCCGCTCCCTGCTTACACGCGATGAGAAATGCCGGTATCGTATTTTCCGGCGCGTCCTTGCTTGCCCCGCGATGGGCGAAAATTTCTGTCCTGTTCATAAAAATATCCCTCCTGATCTGTTCATTTCCGAAACGGTTCAGAACGGCAGACCCGTCTGCCGTTCTGAATCGTTATTCATTAACCAGATTATATTCTTCTATGGACTTATTAATAGATGATACCATATTTTCTACCGCCGTATCTATATCTGCCTGATCATTTAATAAATTTTCTGTCTCTGTTTCCACAATAGCCCTCGCCTCCGGGAATACACTCAGCAGGGCGCCCACATATTCCGGCGACGAATCATGAAGCTGGTCGATGGCTGTCTGGAACTGTGGATATTCCGCGATATTATCCTGAAATACTTTCTCCTCGTGGGCGTCCACCGTTACCGGGAAATAACCGGTCTGGGCATTCCAGTATGCCTGGGATTTTGCTGAGATCAAAAACTTAACAAATTCCCATACCGCGCGCAGCTTTTTCGGATCACTGTTGTTCAATGCCCACAAAGAGGCTCCGCCGATGGACACTCCGCCTTCATCCTCCGGCGTGATCTTCGGAAAATACGCCGTACCCACTTCAAACTTTCCGTCCACGTCCTGCAGGATCTGCTTCAGAGACGCGGTAGAGCCCAATGTGATCGCTGCTTTTCCCGAAGAGAAATCTGCCAGCCCCGCGTCGCCGCCCCGGCCTACATTGGGAGCATATCCATCGTCAGCAAGCTTTTTCCAGGCAGTCAGAATATTCTTTGCCGCTCCATTGTCCCCAAAGGCCACGGCCGTTGCGACAGACTCACGTCCATTTCCATGATTCGCGTATTCCAGACCCTGTTTTCCAATGAACTGTTCAAAGAACCATCCGTAGATCCCCATAGAAATCACTTCATCCGCTCCGCCGTCCGCCAGAAGCTTATCACCAATCTCCCCGATCCCATCCAGGCTGTCGGGAGCTTCCGTGATACCTGCCGCTTCAAACATATCTTTATTATAATACATAAGCGGCGTTGACGAATTGAACGGCATAGAATATAATTGGCCGTCAATCGTATAGTATGCGGAAAGATTTTCCTCAATAGAAGACATATCATACTGATCCGCGTCTATCATCGTCTGCATCGGTACGGCCCATCCAGATTCGATCATGAATCTCGTTCCAATCTCGTATACCTGTACCAGGTCCGCCCCCATATTTCCGATCTGCGCACTTTTCAGCTTGTTCAAAGAATCATCATATTCTCCCTGATACTGCGCGTTTACCGTGATTCCATATGTATTCTCTTCGTTAAAACGCTTCACAAGCTCATCAATGGCCTGCCCATTGACACCGCCCATGGAATGCCAAAAGGAAATCTCTGTTCCATCCACTTCTTTGGCATCCGCCATCGTGATCTCTTTGCCGGTCTCTTTGCCGGCTTCGCTGCCTGATCCGGCAGCCGAGACCTGGTCTTCCAATGTTTTTCCTCCACAGCCCGCGATCATCCCCGCTGTCATAACTGTTGTCAATAATACCGCGATCATTTTCCTTTTCATAACTGTAATCTCCTTTTTTCTTTTTTGGTTAACCCTTCACCGCCCCGGAGAACATTCCCCGGATCAGCTGCTTTTGTCCTATGATAAACACCAGGATCGACGGGATAATGATCAGCACCACGCCTGCTGCCATCAATGTGATCGACTGGGCATCCACACTTTTCAGCATGCTGATTCCGATCTGTACCGTCCGCATGGAATCGGACCCGGTGACAAGAAGTGGCCACATATACATATTCCACGCGTTAATAAATGTATACACTGCCATTGCCCCGATGGAAGATTTGGTCAATGGCGTCAGTATCTTCACAATAAACCGCAGGTTCGAGCATCCGTCCAGCTTCGCGGATTCATACAAGGATATGGGAAATGTCATGTAAAACTGGCGGAACAGGAAGATTCCCATCGCGGAGGTCAGATAGGGAATGATCAATACCGGATACGTATCCAGAAGTCCCAGGCTTCCCACCGTCAGGTAATTGGAAATAATCGTCGCTTCCCCCGGCACCATCATTGTCGCCATCACGACCATGAACAGAATCCCTTTTCCCCGAAACTCAAGGAATGAAAACGCAAACGCCGCCAGTGAACAGGAAATGATCTGACCGACCGTGATGCATCCGGCCATGATAAACGAGTTCAGCACAAACCGCGCCAGCGGCACATTTTGCAGAGCGTCCGTAAAATTCCGGAGCACCGGATGCTTTGGCAGAAGATTTAATTCTGTCGTAAATAATTCATTGGACGGCATGAATGCGATGCTGACCGCGTATAAAAGCGGAAGAAGCACCACCAGCGCCACCATTACATTCGCAAGGACACGAGTCAGTGTCTGCGCGCGCCGCCTGACAAGCGCCCGGGAATTCATTTTCTCTTTTAATGCCTGCAGTTCTTCCGAGGAAATACATCTTCTTCCTTCCATTGTCATACTGCTTCCTGTCTGGCTCATCAATATTTCACTCCCTTCTTCTCTATCCGGAACATGATCAGTGTGATCACCATAATGATCAGGAACAGAATCACGGACTGGGCTGCCGCACTTCCGAACCGATAGTTGAAAAACGCGTCCCTGTAAATGGAATACACGATCGTATTTGTCGTATCATTTGGCCCGCCTTCGGTCAGGATCTTGATCTGGCCAAAGGACTGAAATGCCTGTATAATGTTTACCACCAACGTATAAAACAGAATCGGCGACAGTCCGGGCAGCGTCAGACTGAAAAATTTTTGTATTCCATTGGCCCCGTCCACGGATGCCCGCTCATAAATCACCTCATTGATATTTCCAAGCCCTGCCGAAAAATACAGGAAATTGATGCCGCTGTTCAGCCATGCGGTCAGAAGCGCCACACAGTACAGCGCCGTATCCGGATTGTTCAGCCAGTTGATATCCAGCCCGGTCAGCTTATTGACGATTCCCACCGCCGGGTGCAGCATCACGTCAAAAATCATTGCCGCCGAGCTGGAGGCGATTGCCATCGGCAGCGCATATGCCGTACTGAAAAACCGGATTCCCGGAAACGCCTTGTCACAGAGCACTGCCGTCACCAGTCCCAGAAGCATGCCTCCGATCACCACGATCACTACAAAGATCAGAGTCACCTTCAGACTGTTTTGAAAGGCTGCCGAGCCCAGAAGCTCCGCGTAATTTTCCATTCCTACGAACAGCTTTGCCCTCCCCATCTTATCCGTCTTGAACAGGCTCAGATAAATGGTCTTAAAAAACGGATAAAAAAGAAATACCGCAAATACCAGCATGCACGGAACCAGATAAAAATAAGGTGTTACCTTCCCTCTTTTTGTGTTCATTTTTCTTCCCACCTTTCTCCTTCCACGGAAGACGTCTCATTGGTTTCTAATAAAATGTTTCTTTCCGTCTTTTTATCAAATATGTGTATTTTTTGCGGGTCAAAATACAGCCTGAGAGAATCTCCCACTTTACTCTGATTCCTGGCCGGAAGCCGCGCGGTAAAACCGTTTTCCTGCCCTTCAAAATGGAGGATTACCTCCGCGCCAAGCATTTCCCGCGCTTCCACACGCTTCTCTATACCGGCGGAAGCTTCTAAAAATCCGCCGGACAACGCCTCTTCATATTCATAAATGTCCTCCGGCCGGATTCCCATGATCACCTCCTGCCCCACGTATCCTCCGGCCAGGCAGGCTGAAAGCGGCATATCCGGATATACCCTGCTTTTTCCATATTCAAGGGAGCCGGAAGCCGATCTTTCCCCTATGAACAGGACAACTCTTCCCTCTTCCAGGCCAACCCGGCACCGGAAAAAATTCATAGACGGCGATCCGATAAACTCCGCCACGAATTTATTTGCCGGACATTGATAAATCCGTTCCGGCGTATCCGCCTGCTGCGCCTCACCCTCCTTCATGACTACGATCCGGGATCCCAGCGTCATCGCCTCCGTCTGGTCGTGGGTGACATAGATCACCGTTGCCTGCAGCTCTTTATGCAGCTTCGCGATCTCCACCCGCATCTGCGTCCGCAGCTTGGCATCCAGATTGGATAAAGGCTCGTCCATCAGAAATGCTTTCGGATTCCGGATGATCGCGCTGCCGATCGCCACTCTTTGCTTCTGCCCTCCTGACAGCGCGGCCGGCCGCCTTTTTAATAAATGCTCTATCTCCAGAATTTTTGCCACCTGGCGTACTTTCGCGTCAATCTCTTTTCCCGGGACATTCCTGATCTTCAGGGCAAATGCCAGATTCCCATATACCGTCATGTTCGGATAAAGCGCGTAATTCTGAAATACCATGGACATCCCCCTCTTTTGTGGCTCCACATAATTGCAAAGCTGGTCATTGATCCACAGCTCTCCTTTGCTGATCTCCTCCAGACCGGCGATCATCCGCAGGATCGTAGATTTTCCGCATCCGGACGGTCCCACAAAGACAATAAATTCCCGATCCATGATGTTGAGGTTAAAATCCTTTACCACCGAGCGGCCATTTTCATATTTTTTGCAGATGTTCTTCAATATAATCTCAGCCACTTTCTCTCTCCTTTCTATACCCCCTGTTTTTTGCTTACAGCGCTATTATATTTATAAATCACGTTGGCTTCTATCATGACTGTTCCAAATATTGGTAAAATCTTTGTAAAGAAGGAACTCTTTTTACAGTAAAAATTAGTTGACATTCTTCTCTTTCTCGTATATACTAAACATGTGTTATAGTTAGTTACTCAACTAACTAACTAACTATCAAACCTATTCCACTACACGGCCAGATATCTATTTATAATGATAAAACGGAATCCGATTTTACCATCGCTTTCCCTGTGAAGGTATCCGGCCGTCAGATAAGAGAGGTGATATGATTGCATGTAAATCCGGATTTGGATAAACCTATTTTTATCCAGATTGCTGAACAATTAGAGGATTCTATTTTTACAGGGGTATTCCCGGAGGAAAGCAAGATTCCCTCCACGAATGAAATATCGGTTCTGCTGGGTATCAACCCACACACAGTCCTGAAGGGGATGAATCTGTTGGTAGATGAAAAGGTCATCTATAAGAAAAGGGGGCTTGGAATGTTTGTAAAAGAAGGAGCCGTGGAGCGGATCCGGCAGAAGCGGCAGAGCCAGTTTTACAGCCAGTATATCGCGGCTTTGATCCAGGAAGCATCGAAGCTACGGATGACAAAGGAAGAAATTATCATGCTGATAGAAAGGGGTTTTGAGGATGAACGCGATCCAGATTAAAAATATTACAAAGCGGTACGGCCGTGTCACGGCACTTGACCATGTTTCTTTTTCTTTTGAACATGGTAAGATTTATGGATTCTTAGGCAGGAACGGCGCCGGGAAAACTACATTGATCAACATCATAGCGAACCGTATTTTTGCCGATGAGGGGGAAGTCCTGATAGACGGCCTTCCCGCGAAGGAAAATATGGATGTACATGAAAAAATCTATTGTATGAGTGAAAAGGATCTGTATAATCCCAGTTTAAAGATCAAGGAAATTTTTAAATGGACCGACCGGTTTTATGATCATTTTCAAATGGATAAAGCATATGAGATCGCAAATAAATTTTCCCTGAATACGGAGAAGCGTTTCCCGGCTTTATCAAAGGGACAGCAGTCCATATTTAAACTGACCGTGGCCCTTGCCCTGGATGTTCCGTATGTGATTTTTGACGAGCCGGTCCTGGGACTGGACGCAAACCACCGGGAACTGTTCTATCATTTGCTGCTGCAGGATTATGAGGAACGCCAGCGTACCATCATCCTGGCAACGCATTTGATCGAAGAAGTGGCAAATATCATAGAAGAAATCGTCCTCATCGACAAGGGAAAAATCCTTCTTCAGGAGCCTGCGGAGACACTGATGGACAGAGGGTACTGTGTATCCGGGCCTGCCGGCAAAGTTCTGGATTACTGTAAAAATAAAAATGTAATCGGGCAGGATGAGCTGGGCGCCCTGGCATTGGCTTATATCCTTGGGCCACGGGAAGAATTGCCGGAAGACAGCTCCTTACAGATTTCAAATATGAACCTGCAAAAATTATTTGTAAAATTAACAGAAAATTCAAACCAAAATCTATGAAACAGAAAGGCGGCCATTGATATGAAAAAATTGTGTATGGTGATCCGGTATGAATGCGTGACTTCTATAAAATATGCTTTCATTTTTTATCTCGCGTTATCCGCGGTAATTACGGTCCTCTATGGAGTCCATTATGTTCTGGCAGGCACTCTGGGCGGAGGTATGAACTGCCTGGAAATGAATACCATGATCTTCATAGGGATTCTGGGAGTACTGCGTCTCACGGAGGATTTCAAGATGATGGTACAAAATGGATTTACCAGGACCTATTTCTTTCTTGGGACTCTTTCCTTATTTGTCTTTATTTCCGGCCTCATGTCGCTGATCGATACGATCATAGCAAATACCCTGCATACGCTGATCGGAAACTACAGCACCTTTTTTGGCAGTTTATACGGATACAGACAGCCGGTCATCGCTGCCTGGTTCTGGCTGTTCCTTGTCTATATGCTGATCCTCAGCCTGACTTTCCTTTTTGCCCTGATCATAAATAAGCTGTCAAAAAAGGCCGCGATCGTCCTTGGCGTCATTCTTGGTTCCGTCTTTCTCGCAGGAATCTCATTCCTGTTTGTAGGCGGTTCGCCGGAAGATCTTGTGAACCATGCTCTGTCATTTCTATTGAAAAGCTTTGGCTTCATGGAAGACGGCTCCATCCGGCTGGTCTACCCATTTTCAATGCTGATCCTGACCGCCGGAGCCTTAAGTGTCTGCTCCTACTTTATCATGCGCAGGACTGAGCTGAAGATATGAAATTTCGTCCGCTTTCTGAAGATGCTGGACGAGAAATACCCTGCCGGTGATAAAATACGCCTCATCCTTGATAGCCATTCTGCCCATACCTCAAGGGAAACACAGGAATACCTTAATACAGTACCTGGAAGGTTTGAATTTGTATTTACGCCAACCCATGGTTCCTTGCTGAACATGGTGGAAGTTTCTTCAGTAAGCTTACAAAGCAGATGCTGAATGGTATCAGGGTTACAAGCAAAGAAGACCTCAGCCAGATTGTATATGAAGTTGTAAACCAAAAAGCGGCCAATGCGTGTGATAAGGATAAGCGTGCTCCCAACCCCCGAACAAGGAAACGTCACGGGCAGGACAATCAGGGGCAATAAAACATAGATTTATTTAAATTGGATTATACTAGTTACCAGCTATGTGTTAAAAATTTAAAGAATTAGTTGACAAAGTTCCGGGAAAAAGTTATTATGAAATAGCATTACACTGATTTTTACGACGAGTATATATTGGCGTGGGATTCGGTGTAATCCGTACATAACATACATATTATAGCATATGTTTGCATATACTATAATGTGTACAGACTGTACATCTGATCAGAAGCGGTTATGTATTTCGGCCATACGGTGAAACGACAGCGAAAACCCCCAGAGGTGCGACTCTGGGGGTTTTCTCGCTCGTTACGGTGAGCTGTTCCTTCAGGCTGTTGCTGTTTTACTCGTTTACATCCAGCCATTTGCAAATGTAATATGCGACTACATTTGCTACGATGGAAACGATTAAAGCGGTTATTATTTCGGCCATATGGAACACCTCCCTTCCGCTGGAAGGTTCAACAGCGTTTTTATTATATCATATTTATAATTCCAGCGCAAAATATTATTCAGAATGTTCTTCAATATGCACAATAAAACATGGTGATTTAGGATTTACAATTGTATAAAAATAGGTTGTTTTTGTGCAAGATGCTGAATAATTTTGAAATAGTGCTATTTTGCACTGAAATTTTTACTATCATATTCGACAAATTTTTACAACTTACAAGTCCCGTATCACTGCCCCGTCGTGACCGTCAATTCGTCCGCGCAGTCATCCTCAAAGTAGGAACTGATGATTTGATAGATGGCCTGCACCAGATTAGAATCATCCTTATGGATACGGAAGGTCGCGGTATCATTTCAGGTTTAGCTTATATTGCGGAAAATTGCAATTCCCATTCCTTGGTTGTGCCTTGTGCTTCACAAAAGAAATACTTTATATTTCCGCGTTAAGTATTTATAATGGTTTATAGAAAAAGGAAAGCAGAGGTATCGTTATGTCTAGAATAATCGGTATAGATCTTGGCACTACCAACAGTCTGGCATCCGTCTGGCAGGATGGAAGGAGCAGGCTGATCCCGAATTCTCTGGGGGATTATCTGACGCCGAGCGTTGTAAGCGTGGATGATAACGGGCAGGTCTACGTCGGGAAGATCGCGAAGGAGCGGCTGACCTCCCATCCGGAGCATACACAGGCTTTGTTCAAACGGTTTATGGGGACGGAAAAGAAATATTCTCTTGGCGGCAGGGAATATCGTCCGGAAGAGCTTTCGGCATTAGTGCTTCGAAAATTAAAGGAAGACGCGGAACGATATCTGGGTGAGCCGGTGGAAGAAGCTGTCATCAGTGTACCGGCATATTTTAATGATATGGCGAGAAAAGCGACCAAAGATGCGGGAGTTCTGGCCGGGCTTCATGTGGAGCGGATCGTGAATGAACCGTCTGCCGCCGCCCTGGCATGCCGGGGCGCCAAAAAAGAGGGGCAGGACGAAGAGGATGAGACGTTACTGGTCTTTGATTTTGGCGGAGGAACTTTGGACGTGTCGCTGGTAGACTGCTTTGATAACGTAATTGAGATCGTGTCAGTCAGCGGCGATAACCGTCTTGGCGGAAGTGATTTTGACCGGGCGGTCGCAGAACAGTTCTGCAAAGAAAATGGCTCTTGCTTTGACGAGCTGTCCCCGCGCAGGCAAAATATTATCTTAAGGAGCGCCGCGCGGGCAAAGCGCGTGTTATCCGAGACGGAGCATACGGTCATGACAGTCGCGGACGGAGAATTCCAGCGGGAAATGGAGTTAACGAATAAGAAGCTTATCCAGATATCCATGCCTTTGTTTCACAGGATGCTCGTTCCTGTAAAAGCTGTGTTAAATGACGGACAAAAGGAGAGGCTGGAGATATCTAAAGCCGTGCTTGTTGGTGGTTCCTGTAAAATGCCGACGGTCCAGCAATATCTGCGGCATTTTTTACCCTACGGGCAGATGACGGTCATGGACCCGGACCATATGATCGCCATAGGCGTGGGCGTTTATGCCGGAATTAAAGAACGAAATGAAGAAGTAAAGGATCTTCTTCTGACAGATATCTGTCCGTTTACACTTGGAACCGGACTATATAATAAGGCTGATCCCCGGCGTTCTATTATGGCTCCGATCATCGAACGCAACAGTGTACTGCCATGCAGAAAAGAACAGCGTTTTCAGACCGCTACAGATTTTCAGAAGTCAGTAAAGATTGATGTATACCAGGGGGAATCCTATTATGTAGATGAAAATATCTATCTGGGGGAAATATCCGTGGATGTCCCCATGGCCCTGAAAGGGCAGGAATCAGTAGCCGTATGCTATACCTATGATATTAACGGGATCCTGGTCGTGGATGTGAAAGTGGATTCTACCGGCCAGCAGGCGAGACAGGTCATTACGACCGGAAATTACACGATCGATCCGGCGGAATTGAGGCAGTATCTGGAAGCACTGGAAAAACTGAATATCCTCCCGGCAGATGTGGAAGAAAACCAGATGCTGATCGCATGGGGCGAACGGCTTTTTGCCCAGACTACAGGACAGCTGCGGGAAGAGGTCGGACGAAGGACGCAATATTTTCAATATCTGATGAGCCAGGAACAGGATCCGTATAAGATCAAGAAGCACCGAAAGAATATCGTGGATTTTTTCGAGAGCGTGGATAGATATCTAAATTCATTTGATGACGCCTGGCAGCGCATAGAGGATGACGATTCCTGGTATGAAGAAAGATCTGAAAATACGCCGGAAGAAGAGGAGGAATATATAAAATGGTACGACGGGCATTTGACGTCTTAGGAATAGAGGTAACAAAAGATAAGAAAAAAATAAAGAAAGCTTATGCTTTGCTGGCGAAGCAGTATCATCCTGAGGAACATCCGGCAGAGTGGGAAAAAATCTACGGGGCATACCAGACAGCCCTGGAGTTTGCCCAGACGGCGGAAGCGCTTCCGAAAGAGGGTTCTGCGGAAACGGATTTTACGGAGGAAGAAAACGAGGGTTCCACGGAAACAGATTTTACGAGTGAAGAAGCATCCGGAGCGAAACCGTCGATGGATGAGGCCATATCGATATCATCGGACGAAGCATATGGTGATTTCTTTCAGGAAGCGCAGGATCAGTGGCTGAGGAAGAAGACACAGCATGAAGAGAGTATACACAAAAAGCTTAAAGACCTCGTCCATTTGCGGGGGCGAAAGGCGGAAAAGGAATGGCGGCAATTTTTTGAGGCAGATTTCACGGTGAGTGAAGAAGAAGGGACTTTGTCGCTGTTGCTGGAAGAACTCCGGGCAAATGAGCTTTCCGAAAAAGTGCTCCGCCTGATCCTGCAAACAATGAACCCCCGGTTAAAAGTATATGCTGAGATGGAGGATAATTGCCGCGCGGTCATGACTATGGAAATCATGAAATATTGTGCCGGGCAGATTCCCCTGCTGCATAGAAAAACCGAGAACAGAAGAAAATTGATCGGTATTCCGGCGGCTCTGGCGGCCGGATTCCTTCTAGTGGCTATGGCAGGCCTGAAAAATGAGTCTGCAGCAGAACGTGATGTCTCTGAGATCGCGGCTGGATATCTGAATGAAAAATACGGTGTTTCCGATTACGCGGCATCGAATCTCGAGATAGAAAAGATCCGGTTGATCGGCAGCAACGCAGATAAGATTGATTCTTATGAAATCCGGGAACCGGAATCCGGTAATACCATTGCCTATGCTGTGCGGGATGCCGAAGATCAGAAAGACGCTTTTGTCTGCTTTGATAATATTCAGGAAACGGAGATCAAAGAAGCATTTGAAGAAAAGGTGAATACCCTGACCGGTCATAATGAGGGGCGGCTGTTCTGGAATTCTTCGATTTCCGACAGCATGTCGGGCGGACTGGAAGACGGCTTTTTCCAGACAAAGTATGAAGGAGATTTTGACGCGTTTATCCGGCAGGAGACAGAGGCGCGCTCTGGTGCGCCGGGAGTACTGGCCTCATTTCTTATATCAGACTATTGCCCTGTGAATGGCCTCTGCGATTATTATCTCCCGGATCCCGCGGTACAGACTATGAGCGAACGGTTCGCGCTTAAGGAATATACGGAGGATGCCGGACTGCAGGCCGCGCTTCGGCAGGGAGCCGCTGATTATCAGATTCAGATCCGCGGGGTTATACTGCCTGGAATCCTCTTTCATGAAAAAACAGGACAGACAGAGGGAAAAACAAATGGAATCTATGTCATGAAGGATATACATGGAACTTTAGGAATGGAACCATTGATGTCATTTTTAATGCTCACGGGCTGGTATGTCAATATGCCCCCGGAGGATGAAAAGATTCTAAATATTTCCAGCGGCATGTATATGCAGCCGGTCATTTCCATGGGAGAAGGGATCTACGGAACGGAGACCGTCCTCAGAGGACAGGGATTTGAAGCTGATCCGGCCTGGGTCACCGGGAGTATGATTAAGACAGAGAATCCCGGATCTCTTGGCCTCACAGAAGCAGAAAATGAAAAGGCCGTGAGTTTCCGGCTCGCGGATGGATATGTGCTGAAAAATAACTATTGCCTGGCGATCGATAAGAAGCTTTATGGTATCGCGGACGCGGATTATCGTATCATGGTAACGAAACAGAAAGGATTCTCGATGAATGTAGCCGATAAGCATCTGGAAGCAAAAGACGGAACCGCGATCGAGAAATACGTGAGTCATTATGGAGACGCCGGCGCAATGTTAGGGATGGGCGACGTATTAGACGGAGAAGGATATATTTTTATGGAATATCAGGCGGCGGAAGCGGCAGAAACGGCGGATATTATAACGATCATCAATCCATAAGCACAGGGGCCGCCCGGCATGAGCATAATCATAACTTTCAGGAAAATCAAAAAAAGAAGGTATTAGACAAAATAATCTTCCATATTTACGTCAGATTGTTTAATCCAATACCTTCTAGTATTAGTAAAAACTTCCAGTCGATATTTCCATCCCCATCCAGGTACTCTGTTCATCACAAATCAACCTCTTAATCGGCTTTCGATGTCTGATGCACTATATAATACATCTATTACAATCACTTTATCTCTCTGGATAACGTAAAAGACAGAATAGTTGTCTATCAACAATCTTCTCATCTCCTGGCGTCGTTCCGGCTCTGATTCCATAATGTGGATTCTCTCGGCCAACGTATCCAAAGTCAAAATGGCATCCGCGATCCGGTTGTATTGATTCATTGCGTTTTCCGGTGCCTGAAGCACATAAGCAATGTGATTGTATAGCTGCTCCATATCAGCCAACGCTTCATCCGTAATCTCAACCGCATACCGTTTCATATCAATGCTTCTCCCTGAATTTTGCAAATGCCTCCGCTGCATTTTGTACTCTTCCTGCCGCTATGTCATTGTATCCTTTTTCCAGTTTCTGGTGGATTTCCTCCGTTGTCATGACATCCGCATGGATGGATACTGGTGCTTTTGGTAAAGAAACAGAAAATGGGATTCCACCTGTTAATGAAATCTGGTTCAGATACATATCAATCGCCGTTGACATAGGAACACCTAACTGAGACAATACTTTCTCCGCACGTTCCTTGACAATAGGATTTACTCTTAAGTTCAATGTTGCTGTTTTCTCCATGATAACACCTCCTATTTCTTATATTGTAACGCTTTCGTCATTACAATTCAAGCGCTGATCGTGCTTTTACGGATATGGTTCTCAACCTTTTCACACCTCGAAATTTACAGGATTTTCGAATATACCTGCGGTCACACCATTAGATTTCCTGGAAAAGTACTGTCTTTGACAAAATGACGGCCACTGCTCCAACAGTGACCGTCCTGAGATTCATTTATCCCTGTACAAATCCTGGTTCATTCCCGGACCAGCTTCTGCATTTCCTTCTTCGTGACTTCCTTCAGCCCGGTAACCCGGTCTTTCTTATCCCGTATTACTTCCAGATAGACCGCGTTTTTTTCCGAAATACTATCATTCGTAAAAATCGCGTGATCCTTATCATAGATGACAGCAACCCCTTTTCCTTTATACATCCACAGATTATTTTTTTCATCGGAAAGCTTCACGCCGAGCTTCGCGTATTCCTTCGGCACACTGCTTTTCGCGGCATCCGGGTCGCCCTCGTCATATGCCGCCTCGTATGACGAAGCTTCGGCACTGATCTCCAAACCCTGATCCTGCTCATAAACGGCATCGCCTTCTTCCTGTACAGAGGAATCTGATACACTGCTTTCATCGAACGGAAAAACGGTAAATTCCGTAATCTCCCCGGAATCGTCCCGGTTTACAATAATCCCTAGCTTCCCGGAACCTTCTACCAGTCTTGTATAAACACCTCGTTTTATCTCGTCCTTAAAATATCCTACGGTATTGTCCTGATACATCAGGTAATCGGACTTTTTATCATAAGACAGGCCAAATTTTTCATATTCCTCGAATGCATCGCTTATGGAAATCATGTGGGCCGCGCTATGATACGGCTGATCCGTGGTATATTCCGCCGCTGTTTTTTTCCGCGCGTCCTGTACTGCTTTCTCAACCGCCTCTTTTACCTGTTTCTCCGTTTTTTCTGCCACTGCATCTTTTACCGCCTGTACCGCCGCCTCTTCTGACGCCTCCGCTTCTGCCTCTTCTATGGCTTTTATTTTACCATCCTTTTCAGCGGATTTTGATATGGGATCATACGCAGTCTGCCGGATCACCCCGCTGCCCTTCTTTGACTCTTCCAACACAGCAGAAAATGACTTTGCATTCACACTGTTCTTTTCATTTGTTACCTGCGTCCCCACAGCCTCCGCCTGCGGCGAAGCTGCCTGAATCTTTTCCGCCTCCCCATAGGTTCCGCAGGAAGTCACGAATAGCAGCGTGATGCCACACACCAGAGCCGCCGACATTCCTTTTGCAAGAGGCGTGATTTTCTTTATTTTCATAATCGCGCCGATCCTTTCCTCAATCGCGTTTTTACTGAAACTGTTGCCAAGCGGGAGCAGCCCGCTCTTTTCTTCTTCCATCTCGATCAGCGCCATCGCGTATGCCGCCTTTTCCTCTTCCCCGAATCTTCGCACGACCGTTTCATCACATGCCAGTTCCAAATCCCGGTTAAAAAAAACATACATCAGATACACAAATGGATTGAACCAATGCACACAAAGCGCCGCCGCCATCAAGAGTTTCACCGCGGCGTCAAAATACTGGATATGCACATATTCATGCTCCAGCACATACCGCAGCCGGAACCTGTCCCCGCTCTTTACTGACTTTGACAGCAGAATGACCGGACGCCATACTCCATAGGAAATCGGCGACGCAATCTGATCTGACTGGCGTATGGACAGCTTTCTCCTAAGCGGATGTGTTTCCCGCCAATTTCCCAGGATTCCCTTCTCCACCGGAAGCGACATCTGAAATTCCCGGAGGCATCTGCCATAGATCCAGGCAAAAAACGCCAGGCTGATCAGAAAGCCTGCTGCCCAGAGCATGTTCCGGTTGAAGGGCTTCGCTTCTGGTTGTTCCGTAGCCATTGGTATTGTCTCTGATAGCGCTTCCTCTGATATATTCGCGGAAAATGTAGAAGGCAGGCTGCTTTGTTCAAAATCCGTAGCTTCATTTTCCGAACCAGGAGCTGCATTTTGCAGATCAAGAGCTACACTTTTCAGATCAGATACTACATTTCGCAGATCAGATACATTTGGAAGAAATGTATAGGCACTCCATGCGGACGGCACGGAAAACGGAACCAGCAGCCGGAGCAGCGCGGCCATCCATAACACGGCAAAGGTCCGTTTCGGCAGCCTGTCCTTCAGAGCCGCCCTGACTGCCAGGATCACCAGGATCAAAACAGCACCGGAAACGCTCATTTCTATCAGACTCACATTTCTCACCTCATTCCCATTCGCCCACGATCTGCTTTAGCTGCGCGATCTGTTCGGAAGAGAGCTTTTTCCTCCCAAGCAGCGCCGCAAACAGCTTATCCGCCGAGCCGTCATAAATCTTGTTGATCAGTTCGTTGGTCTCCGCCTCCTGCACCTCCTCCTTCGGGATCAGCGCATGGCACATAAAATTCGGCTCCGAACGCTTGATCGCTCCTTTTTTCATGCAGCGCTTGATCAGTGTATAAGTAGTGTTCATATTCCAGCCCACTTCTTCTTTTAATATATCGGAAATGCGCTTGGCCGTAGTATCCCCTTCCCGCCACAGTACGTCCATCACCTTTAATTCCGAGTCAAATAATTTCACGTCCATATTCCGTCTCCTTTCGCACTACCGTAGTAGTTTTTCTTTATACTACCACAGTAGTGCGCAGTTGTCAACGAAAACATACTCTCTGAGAATTTTATTTGTAAAACTTTTTTTGATTTAAACTTTATAAAAATTATATAAACCCTATTGACATTTTGTATATAATGTTTTATATTTTAATTGTAGTAATTATTACTATTATCATTTTATTAAGGGGGATTTCATTGGCAGCGTTAAAGTACAGCCGGCAGCGAGAATCCATCAAGAATTACCTGCTATCTACAAATGAACATCCGTCTGCTGATATTGTTTACCAGCATATGCGGGAAGACTTTCCTAACATCAGCCTCGGTACGGTTTACCGAAACCTGAAGCTGTTGACTGAGATTGGGGAAGCAGTCAAGATTTCTTCACCTGACGGTATTGACAGGTTCGATGGTTATGTCCGGCCACACAATCATTTTTTCTGCACCTGTTGCAGACGGATTCTGGATCTGGATCTGGACATGGCAGAAATCACCAGGCTGAATCAATCGGCCGCGGAGAACTTTGACGGCCAGATAGAATCCAGCAACACCATTTTTTATGGGACATGCGGTGACTGCTTAGAAGTGTCACACTCCCGCAGCTCTTGAACTGCGGAATGCCGCAAAAGGCAAAAAACATTTTGAAGAAAAGGAGATTTTAAAAATGGCAAAATTTGTATGTACAGTATGTGGTTACGTTCACGAGGGAGATTCTGCACCGGAGAAATGTCCAGTATGCGGCGTCGGCGCTGAAAAGTTCAAAGAGCAGACCGGAGAGAGAGAATGGGCTGCCGAGCATGTTGTAGGCGTTGCTAAGGGCGTAAGCGAAGACATTCTTAAAGATCTGAGAGCTAACTTTGAGGGAGAATGTTCAGAGGTTGGTATGTATCTTGCAATGGCAAGAGTTGCCCATAGAGAAGGATATCCGGAGATCGGCCTGTACTGGGAGAAAGCAGCTTATGAAGAAGCTGAACACGCGGCAAAATTTGCTGAACTGCTCGGCGAAGTTGTTACAGACAGCACCAAGAAGAACCTTGAGATGAGAGTTGACGCTGAGAACGGCGCAACCGCTGGTAAGTTTGACCTTGCTAAGCGCGCGAAAGCTGCTAACCTTGACGCGATCCATGATACTGTACATGAGATGGCTAGAGATGAGGCTAGACATGGCAAGGCATTTGAAGGACTTCTTAAGAGATACTTTCAATAAGGAGGGATTATGGCTAAAAGTAAGATTGTCTGCCCTAAATGCGGCAGCACGAACATCGTGGTCGATGGCGTAAATCCAAATGCTGGTTTTAGCTTCACGTCTCTTGGAGCAAAACATGGCGCAAAGCTCCGACAGAAATTGTCGGGTAAGAAAGAAAATGCCGAATGTCTCGCCTGCAGGCACGTTTGGGAGCAGAAGTAAGCCCACGTCAATCTGCCCAAGAGATACTTTGGCTGAGAAGAAAACCGCGTAATATAAGGCTTTTTAAGAGGATGGACAAATTACTGTCTGTCCTCTTTTTTCGCTTTAAAACAGAGGATTCCTAGAGGTATGGGTGTGAAAAAGGTGAGAATGTTATGGATTGAAATGGTGCAATGTTGATTTTGACAATGATATCATCAAGATAGACCGACAAATGCAGTACCAGAATGGTGTAATCAAATTAGTCTCTTTAAAGACCAGAAATGCCAGACGTGATATTATTATGTCTACACCGCTAAAAGAGTATCTTCTGTCTGTAAAGCGGCGCAGAGATGAAATAATGGTAAGTTTGGCAGAGCAAAGGGAGCAGAATCAAACAATGCTTTCAGATATGGGAAAAGAGAAAATATCCAGTCTGGAGCTTGTCAATTCATTAGATGAAGCTTCCTGTATAATATAAAGTGCAAAGGGAGTTGATAAAAAAAGATACCTCGTGTATAGTTGAATTCTTACTGACCCGATAGTTGGTAAAATTCAAAAACGCAAGAGGTATCTAAGATGAATAGTAAAGTAAAGAAAGCAAAAAAGCAAGCAGTTATTAACAATTCAACAAAATATATTCTATCAAAGGAAGAACTGGCCAGAGGGATTGCTGTAATTCAGGAAGGATTGGAGGCCTCCACCTGGCGGGAACTGGAAACAAACGGAAAATTTACAAAGAACGATAAACTTACGTTCATTAGCGATGATATGCTGATCCTTGGATGCGATATCGGCAGTGAAATGCACTATGTGAGGGCCATTGATTCCAGAGGGAGGGAACTGAGTCAGGACGCGTTTTCATTCAGCAATAGTTCAGAAGGCTTTCAGAGCGCAAAGGCCTGGGCTTTGGAACTGGCTGCCGCAAATGACAAGCATCAGATTGTGCTCGGCCTTGAGCCGACAGGGCACTACTGGTTCTGCCTTGCGGCATGGATGGTTTCCAATGACATCAGTGAATTGATTGCAAACCTTGTGAAGGATGGGAATTATGGCATGCCCTATCTGCCAGAAGGCCTGTACGCGGATCTGCGGAGGTTGTCTATGCTGCGGGACCAGCTGACAGAAGACCGGACCAGGAACACCAACCGCCTGCACAGGGAGATGAAGATCTACTTTCCGGAATACAGGGACGCATTTGGGAAGGTGGACGGGTCATTTACCCTGGAAATCCTGAAAGCAGCCCCATTTCCGGAAGATATCGTGAAATTAGGTGTGGATGGCCTGAAAGACATCTGGCATAGTGCAAAGCTGCGTGGGCGCGGCTACAGCAGGGCAGAGCAGATTGTCAGGTGTCATTATAGAGCCCAAACAACGGACGCTCTATTCCCCCATACCCATTTATCAACTATTCAGTACCAGATACGATGATATCCATCACCATTGGCTCCTGTTTAAGAGGTATAAAAATACGTCAAACCCCTAAAAACTTACATTTAGGGCTTGACATAATAGGAAGGAGGGGGTAACTTTGTATGAAAAAGCCTGATTCTATTGATATTGATACTCGAATGGATATTGCAAAAAAGGAACTTGCAATGCAGACGATAGCGGCTATGGATGAATTTAAAAGTATTATAGGTGAAAATACAGGTTGGGATTCCGAAGAAGATATGATAAAAGATATGGCAGATTTTCGCAAAAGACCATTAGTACATGATGTATTGTTTGTTGTTTACACAGAACGAAAAGAAAATATTCGTCTGATATCGGCAAGACTTGCCACTAAAACAGAAAGGAGCATTTACTATGATACGGACAGTTACTTTGGATAGAAACCAAAAACCTACAGAGGAACAAATCAAACAGATAGAAGAAGCGGCAAAGAGAGAGATTATATTTGATGAAGATTCTCCTGAACTTACGCCTGCAATGGAAAAAGCATTTCGACTAGCGGCAAAGACCCGTAATACACAGAGAAACATGAGTGTTTCATGAAAATGAGGAAATATAAATGTGTATGTATTGTAAGAGTAATGATTTAACAGAATCAATAACAATCCACGTTGTAGATTGCAATGGTTGTCTAATCATTATTAAAAATGTCCCCTGTGAAGAGTGTGAGCAGTGCGGCGCTAAGTATTATTCAGATAAAACCGCACGCCAGTTAGAGAAATTAGTGAATACAGCCAAACAGCTTATGCAGGAGATTTCAGTAATCAATTATACAAAAATTGCATAGCTTGATGATTAAGAGGTGCTTCGGTATCTCTTTTTCTACTATTAAGAAACTGTGTCCAAAAGCTTCAGTTTCTCCTTTCTTTTCAAATGTTTGATGGCATATTCCCGGCTCATGGCCTCCTCCTTTGTTTCAAATTCTTCGAAGTAGACCAGGATGACCGGTCTTCTGGATTTTGTATATTTCGCGCCTTTTCCCGCGTTATGCTCCCGGACGCGCCTCTCCAGGTCATTCGTCCAGCCTGTATATAGGCTGCCATCATGGCATTCCAGAATATATGTATAGTTCATCAGGGAATTTCTCCTTTTCTGATATTTCCTTATCTATTTTTTCATAACTTCTTTTTTCAGTATAGTTTATTTTTACTATAAAAACAAGGAGGCGGCATAATATCATCATTATGCCGCTTCTGGTTATTGTTCACGGTCTAACCGCTTCTGTACTCAGCCTTCCATGAAATCCAGCGGATTTACCGGGACTTCATCTTTTAAGATTTCAAAATAGAGATTTGGGCCTTCCATGGAAAAATATTTGGTTGGTTCACTCAAATATCCCACGGCCGCTCCTGTATCCAGATAGTCGCCGACCTGTACCGGCACCTCTTTCAACTGCCCGTAAACGGCGGAATATCCATTTCCCATATCAAGCGTAACCGTCAGGCCGGTCTGTGCGTTTTGTTCAACATTTGTCACAATTCCCGGAGCGGACGCGCCGATTACTTCGCCCACCTCGCCGCCAATGATCATCGCCGGATTATATTTGTACTGTTCCAGTGTGGAAAAGTACACGGTCTGGTCCATACTATAGTTGATCAGCACTGCACCGCTTGCCGGCCAGTTCAGAATGCTTTCTTCTCCGAACCATACTTCTGCCGTATTGCCGGCTGTGGACATATCAGCCGATGTGTTTTCTTCTGACTTATCTTCATCGGTATCCTCTGTTTCCTCTTCTTCTTCCTCTTCTGTATCAGATGTATCGCGTCCTCTTTCTGGAAGCACGATGTCATTTGTTGTTGTCTCTTCGCTCTTTTCCTTTGTAAGTTCCTCAGTCTGCTCCTCCGCCTCGGCTAACTGCTGTTCCATATCGCCGCGGTAGTTGTTATAGGTAAATGCCCCAACCATCGCGATCACAGCTACAAAGCAAAGCACCAGAGCTACTGACGCGCCCTTTCCTTTCAGGAATGACAGCTTTTCATTATTATTCATATTCATCACCTCTGGCTTATATTTTTACCAGAAATGTGACGCCTTATTCTGTTTTGGATGGATTTCTTATTCTAATTTGTAATGTAGCCGTTCAGTAATCTGCTGTTGGCGCATCTGCTGCCTGCTATCCCACTTTTTCCGCTGCTTCTCCTCCGTCTGTCAGGGTCGTCCCCTCAAAAAAGAGCTGTAGAATCTCTTCGTAATTTTTCCCGGACTTTGCCATCTGCCGCGCCGTCCACTGGCTCAAGCCAAGGCCGTGCCCTTTTCCTACAGTTGTAATCTTTAGCTTTCCATCCATGTCCTTCATGGTAAACGCGCTGGAAGCCAAAGACAACGCGTCCCGAAACTGATCCCCCGTACAGATTGTTTCCCCAATACGCATCTGCTGTACATATCCGGCGGAATCATGGGAAATAATCTCGAAATCGGAAATTTCGTAAGTTTTATTGGCATCTTCTTCCGCAACCGCGACAAGAAATGGCTGGCATTTTGCCTGGACATCTTTATACTCAAAGGTAGTGATCTGCATTTCATCATCGGCATCTTTATCTAATGGGCACTCCCGGACCGCCAGATAAGGGCATGTATCCACCCCCAGGACCTCCTGGGCGCTTCGTGTCATGCCGTTGCTTGACTGATGGAACGGCACAAGGGCATAGGTATCCTGATAAAACAGAACCTGGTTGCCGGTCTCCTGCATGGCCTGCAGCAGCCTGTTATAGTAGGATTCCACTTCTGACACGCCTGCTTTCTCTTCCAGCTCCTGTCTGGTTAGATACTGCTCTTCCAGGATCTTCATTTCCTGGCCAGCCGGTTCGCCCGTTCCTGTTTCCGTCTGGGCATCCAGCTCCTGATAAAGTTTTGTACGGAGCAGGACGGCCTGCGCTTTCAAAAATTCCATCTCTGCGTCCAGAGGCACTTCCCTTCCCATGATCCCGACAAAATATTCTTCCCATGGAACCTGTATGATCTCTGTTTCCTCTTTCCGGTCTTTTTGAACTGCCGCTCCATCTTCTGTGCCAGACACATTTTCCATAGCATTTGTCTCTATGCTGTCGGACGCAATTTCCTTATAGGCAAACGAAATCGTTTCTTTTGTCTTTTTCACATTTACAAATACCCTTTCCTTATTTCCGTCCGCTTCAAAATCTTTCCCGTGGACAAATACCGTAACAACATAAGGAAGTAAAAGCATGATCAGACAAAATGAACCAAAGTTTTTTAACTTCTGCCATATTGCTCTTTGTCTCATAAAAACAGTCCTCCATATCATATGATATGAGGGACTGTCCTAAAATATTCCAATTTTATTAACTATTCAAAACAGCGGCGGATAACCCTCGCAGCAGGCGGGTCCGTAGCTATCTTTCTATATATCTTTATTTTCATTTTCATTTTCCGGCAAGGTAAAATTCACATAGGAATTGGCCGCGGTATTTATGGAATCCTCGTTTTTTCCCTCTGATGGCGCTGCTGGCTGTTCATCCATTCCATAATTAACGGGGCTTGATGATCCAGGTGGTATACTGCCCTCATCCACATAATCGTCCCGTACAGGCGGCGCTCCGGCAGAATCTCCATAACCTGCTCCCATCGGCGGCGCCGGCGGCACCGGGGTACCATAATAGCTTCCCGGCGGCGGAGACTGCATAAACTGTGTCGGGGCCGGCGGTTCCATCCCCGGATTAAAAGGGTGGTTACGCATCACAAAGAAGCAAATGGATTCATACAAAGGAACCAGGGTACTCAATACCGCATGTACAATAGACATGTTCTTCGATGTAAAACGTTCCAGAATCTGATGGTTCACCAATACTTCAAACGACTTGTAGACCGCTGTATATGCCACACTGACTATCACCGCGGCCATAAGCAGGATGATCATCCCCATGATCGCCCCGGCACTGATATCCATCCTTTCATAGGGTGAAAACACATATTGAAACGCTCTCGTTATAGATCCAAATCCTACGAGCCAGATGATTCCGTTTAATAAGGAAGAAACTGCCCCGTAAAGAAACGGAAGCGCCAAAAGCCAGATACCTGGATTCTGGATGCTCTTATTCTTCAGGCAGATATTTCCCGCCAGTTCTCCGTGAAGGTACGTCCTTGCAAATGGAACGAACGCCAGCCATGCGTAGTCCATCCCCTGGCGCTTTGCCATCGTATACATCCCGATTCCTCTTAATATGTAGCTTGCCAGAGCAAAAATGGCATATACCAGAAGCACGATGAAACAGATCATCATAATGCCTATCAATGTTGACTCCATATAAGGGCTGCTATAATCGTGCTGATTATACATATACATATCGTAATACTTCATAATTGCCTCCTGTTCCGGAAAAACATTTTTCAATACATTGCTTTCCCCATGGGTATAATTATATCAAATTCTGTCGTGTTTTCAAGTTCTTTTATAGCGGCAATTCTTTTTCTGTTATTGTTCAGTTATCTTTCACATCAGAAAAAGCTGCCGGGAGGCAGCTTTTTCTGATCTAGTTATTCTTCTACATGAACTTCCACTTTTTTCAGCTTCCAGATGTCTCTTACATATTCCTCAATCGTACGGTCTGATGTAAACTTGCCGCAGCACGCGGTGTTCATCATAGCCATACGGGACCATCTTTGTTCGTCGCGGTATGCTTCTTCCACACGCTTCTGTGCTTCCGCATAGGAACGGAAGTCTTTCAGGATGAAGTACATATCCGCTCTTGGCGTACACTGTGTATTGAGCAGTGAATTGTACAGGTTCTTGTACATATTGTGGTCGCCGTGGGAATATGTGCCGTCCATAAGCTGGTCTACGACTCTCTTCAATTCCCAATCACTGAAGTAAATATCGATCGGATTGTATCCGCCGTGGTTCTCGAAACCAATGACCTCTTCGGATCTCAGGCCGAAGATAAACGCGTTTTCCGCGCCTACCTCTTCCACGATTTCTACGTTGGCGCCATCCATAGTCCCAAGAGTCGGAGCGCCGTTAAGCATGAACTTCATGTTGCCGGTTCCGGAGGCTTCCTTGGAAGCGGTGGAAATCTGTTCGCTGACATCCGCCGCGGCAAAGATCAGCTCCGCGTTAGATACCCGGTAGTCCTCAATGAATACCACCTTGATCTTGCCGTTGATGCTTCTGTCATTATTGATGACATCTGCCACAGAGTTGATCAGCTTGATGGTCTCTTTCGCACGCTCATAACCAGCCGCCGCCTTCGCCCCGAAGATAAATGTCCTTGGGTAGAAGGTCATCTCCGGATGCTCCTTGATCTGGTTGTACAGATACATCACGTGCAGGATATTCAAAAGCTGGCGCTTGTATTCATGCAGACGCTTTACCTGTACGTCAAAGATAGAGTGCGGGTCTACGTCGATCCCATTGTGCTCTTTGATATATTTTGCCAGACGGACTTTATTCTGATACTTAATATTCATGAATTCCCGTCTTGCCTGCTCGTCATTTACCAATGGCTTCAGCCGCGCGATCTGGGACAGATCCGTGATCCAGCTGTCTCCGATCCTGGATGTGATCCAGTCCGCAAGGAGCGGATTGCCATGGGCCAGGAAACGTCTCTGGGTGATTCCGTTGGTCTTGTTGTTAAATTTCTGCGGCATCATTTCGTAGAAATCCTTCAGCTCCTGGTTCTTCAGGATCTCTGTGTGGAGCTGGGCCACGCCATTTACGGAAAATCCGGCAATAATCGCCATATTTGCCATGCGGACCTGTCCGTCCCACAGAATCGCCATCTTCTTTACCTTCTGCTCATTGCCCGGATATTTTGCCCGTACTTCTTCTACAAAACGGCGGTCGATCTCCTGGATGATCTGGTAAATACGGGGAAGCAGCCTGGAAAACAGATCAATCGGCCATTTTTCCAATGCTTCTGCCATAATCGTATGGTTTGTATAAGCACAGGTCTTTGTAGTGATATCCCATGCATCTTCCCAGTTCAGATACTCTTCATCGATCAGAAGATGCATCAGCTCCGGAACCGCAAGGGTCGGATGGGTATCATTCATCTGGATGACCACCTTATCCGGCAGCCTGGAAAGGTCATTGCCGTGTTCCCTCTTGAACTTCGCGATCATGGCCTGCAGGCTGGCTGAAATAAAGAAATACTGCTGCTTCAGGCGCAACTCTTTTCCTGCGTAATGGTTGTCGTTGGGGTACAGGACCTCTACGATATTTTTTGCCAGGTTCTCCTGCTCCACTGCCTTGTGATAGTCCCCGCGGTCGAAGAAAGCAAGCTGGAAGTCTGTGATCGCTTCCGCGTCCCAGATACGCAGTGTATTTACCACGTGGTTGCCATAACCGACAATGGGCATGTCATAAGGGATTGCCCGGACGGATTCAAAGCCTTCCTGGATGAATTTGTCTCTTCCGGTCTGGGGATCCTTTTCAAAACGGACGGTTCCTCCAAAACGAACCTCTTTCGCGTATTCCGGGCGGCGCAGCTCGAAGGGATAGCCTTCCTTCAGCCAGTTGTCCGGCACCTCTACCTGGTAACCGTCTTTGATCTTCTGCTTAAACATACCGTAACGATACCGGATCCCGCATCCATACGCCGGATAGTTCAAGGTTGCCAAAGAATCCAGGAAACAGGCCGCCAGCCTTCCGAGGCCGCCGTTTCCAAGAGCCGGATCCGGCTCCTGATCCTCGATCACGTTGATATCCAGCCCCATCTCTTCCAGCGCTTCCTTTACCTCCGGATAGGATGTCAGGTTGATCAGGTTATTGCCCAAAGCGCGTCCCATCAGGAACTCCATGGACATATAATAAACTGTTTTTACATCCTTATTATTTGCATATACATCCTGCGTTGCCAGCCAGTCATCAATGATTTCCTCCTTGATCGCGTAACAGACCGCCTGAAAGATCTGCTGCTGGGATGCTTCTTCGATTTTCTTTCTGTAAAGCGTCTTTACATTATCCTTGACCTCTTTCTTGAACGTTTCCTTATCAAATCTTCCTCTGTACATCTGTCTATCATTCCCTCCCGTATGAATCTCGTTGTACGTATTCCCCTGTTTTCCATTTTCCTTCTCATGTTTTCCAAATACCCATTCTAACATAGTCCGTCACCACCCCTTCTAGTACGCCAAATGCTGCTCATTTCATGTACTGGTGCTGTTTCCTTGCAACAATGTGTATCCCGCTGCCGCGCGTCTCCCCATAACGCGGCAGCACATGTGTGTCATTCATTATGGTCCGCCGGCCATCCGGCAGAACCGATACTCACAACCGATGAAATCTGGTACTTAATATTACTATGATTCTTTCCGGACGCCCAGCGTAATATCCTCTCCATTGATCTTCCATGCTTTTACATAGCCGTCCGGAACTGCTTTTGTAACTCCGTTGGCAAGTACTTCCCTTCCGATAGTTTCCGCGTTTTTCGCAAAAACGGCTTCCACCTTCGCACTGCCTTCGTAAGTCACCTGGATCTTATCCATCACTTCAAAGCCCGCTTCTTTCCGCATAGTCTGGATCTTGCTGATCAGCTCTCTGACAAAGCCTTCCTCCAACAGCTCTTCTGTCAGGTTGGTATCCAGTACGACAGTGACGCTGCCGTCATTTTCTGATACAAAGCCAGGCACTTGTGCCGTCTCGATCAACAGGTCTTCCTGGAACAGAGTAATCTCCTGTCCGTCAACATCCAGCTTCAGGGATCCCTGGCCGTTAAGCTCATCCATAGCGGCATTACCGTCCAGACCGTCCAATGCCTTACGTATCCCACCTAACAGTTTACCATATTTCGGCCCGATTGTCTTTAACTGCGGTTTAAAATTATAAGAAGTAAAATCCCTTACATCTTGGGTAAATTTGATATTCTTTACATTCAGTTCATCTGCCGCGATCTCCTGATAATATGGGGGCAGCTCAAATCCGGCTTTTACAAACATCTGCCCGATCGGCTGGCGGTTCTTGATATTGGAGGTATTCCGGCAGGCACGGCCCATGACTACCAACTTCAGGACATGCTCCATGTTGCTTTCCAATTCCGAATCGATATACGCCTCGTCCGGCATCGGGAAATCGCACAGATGCACGCTTTCCGGCGCCTCCGGGTTGATACTGCATACCAGGTTCCGGTAAATCTGCTCCGTCATGAACGGAATCATCGGAGCCGCTGTCTTTGCCACGGTCACCAGCGCGGTATACAAGGTCATATAGGCATTGATCTTATCCTGCTCCATGCCCTTTGCCCAGAAACGCTCCCGGCTTCTTCTTACATACCAGTTACTCATATCGTCCACGAATTCCTGCAGCGCGCGGGCGCTTTCCGGAATCCGGTAATTCTCCATATTTTGATCCACGGTCTTTACCAATGTATTCAATTTGGAAAGGAGCCATTTATCCATCACGGACAGAGTATCGTAGTCCGGAACCGCGATCTTGCCGCTCTGATCCTTAGACAGACCATATTCATAGGGATTAAATTCATCAATATTGGCATAAAGCACATAGAACGCATAGGTATTCCAAAGGGTTCCCATGAACTTGCGCTGTCCTTCCATGACGGCCTTGCCGTGGAAACGGTTGGGCAGCCAGGGCGCGCTGTTCACATAGAAATACCAGCGGATCGCGTCCGCGCCGTATTTTTCCAAAGCCTCGAACGGATCTACCGCGTTTCCCTTGGATTTGCTCATCTTCTGTCCCTTCTCATCCTGAATATGCCCCAGGACAATGACATTTTCATAAGGGGACTTATTGAAGATCAACGTGGAGACCGCAAGCAGGGAATAGAACCATCCACGGGTCTGGTCCACGGCCTCAGAAATGAACTGGGCCGGGAACTGCTGCTCGAAGATCTCTTTATTTTCAAATGGATAATGATGCTGCGCGAAAGGCATGGATCCGCTGTCAAACCAGCAGTCGATGACCTCCGGCACACGATGCATCTGTTTGCCGCATCGCGGACATTTTATCGTGACTTCATCAATATAAGGACGGTGCAGTTCGATATCATCCGGGCAATTGTCCGACATGGATTTCAGCTCTTCAATGCTTCCTACCGAATGCATATGCCCGCATTCACATTCCCAGATATTTAACGGAGTTCCCCAGTAACGGTTCCGGCTGATGCCCCAGTCCTGGACATTTTCCAGCCAGTCCCCGAAACGTCCCTTGCCGATACTCTCCGGAATCCAGTTGATGGTATTGTTGTTTGCGATCAGGTCATCCTTTACGTCTGTCATCTTGATGAACCAGGATTCCCGCGCGTAATAGATCAGCGGGGTATCGCAGCGCCAGCAGTGGGGATAGCTGTGCTCGAACTTCGGCGCATCGAACAGAAGCCCTCTTGCGTCCAGTTCTTTCAATACCTCCGGGTCTGCTTTTTTTACAAATAATCCCGCGAATGGGGTGGATTCCGCCATATTTCCCTTTTCATCCACAAGCTGGACAAAGGGCATGTCGTATTTCCGGCAGACATTGGCATCGTCCTCACCGAAGGCCGGGGCGATGTGTACCACTCCGGTACCGTCTGTCAGTGTAACATAATTATCGCAGGTCACATAAAATGCTTTCTTATTCTGTCCCTTGATACCGTCCGCCGCACACTGGTAAAGGGGCTCGTATTCTTTATATTCCAGGTCTTTTCCGACGTATTTCCCTAAAATCTCATATGCCGGTTTTCCGTCCTTTGCCAGCGGGCCTAATACCGTATCCAGCAGCGCCTCCGCCATATAATAGGTAAACCCGTCGATGCAGGATACTTTGGCGTAGGTCTCTTTTGGATTGATACAAAGTCCCAGATTGGAGGGCAGTGTCCATGGTGTGGTGGTCCATGCGAGGAAATACGCGTCCTCATCCTTCACTTTGAAGCGGACGATGGCGGAACGCTCTTTGATGTCCTTGTAGCCCTGGGCTACTTCCTGCGCGGAAAGCGGGGTTCCGCAGCGTGGGCAGTAGGGGACGATCTTAAAGCCCTTGTATAAAAGACCTTTGTCCCATATCTGCTTTAATGCCCACCATTCGGACTCTATAAAATCGTTGTGGTAAGTCACGTAAGGGTTGTCCATATCCGCCCAGAATCCAACGGTGCCGGAGAAATCCTCCCACATGCCTTTGTATTTCCAGACGCTTTCTTTACATTTGTCAATAAAGGGTTCCAGGCCATATTCTTCAATCTGGTCTTTGCCATCCAGGCCTAACGCCCGTTCCACTTCCAGCTCCACCGGAAGGCCATGGGTGTCCCAGCCGGCCTTTCTCGGAACCTCATAGCCCTTCATGGTACGGTAACGCGGGATCATGTCCTTGATGACACGAGTCAGCACATGCCCGATATGTGGCTTGCCGTTGGCTGTCGGAGGCCCGTCGTAAAACGTATACATGGGACTGCCTTCCCGTTGCTTCATGCTTTTGCGGAAAGTATCGTTGTCAGCCCAGAATTTCTCAATTTCCTTTTCCCGGTCTACGAAATTCATATCCGTAGATACTTTCTGATACATTTTTTCCCTTCCTTCCTTATTATGAGTATTTAGCGCCTGTTCTTTGGGCGCTTACATGTGAGTTGAAGAAAAAAGCTTCCGTCCTGTAATAGGACGGAAGCTTATGCTCCGTTATACCACCTCTTACAACATGGTCAGATATTCTGACTTCTCTGTTATTTCTATGTGTTCCGATAACGGCGGAAAACCGTCAGCCCCTACTGTCTGATCCGGAAACGACAAATTTCCATCTCAGTGTTCGAAAGCCGCGACTCGGGAGGGATCTTCGGAAGAAACCTACTTGCGCCGGGCTCTCACCATCTCCGGCTCGCTGAAGCTTCAGAATTCTTCTTACTGTCTCCGTCATGGTCTTTACTTATCATTTCTTTTTATCACAGGGTTATTATAAGTAGAACCCGCGAATTAGTCAAGAGGTTTTTCATTTTTCCGGTTTCGTCTTTTTCTTTCTTTGCTTCTTTTCCAGTGGACATCGCAGGCACATAGTATGATGATTAGTATACCAACCGCGGCTCCGGCCATGATCATCTGTTGTACGGAAAATCTGCCTGCCTTTGTCTGGCCGCCTTCTCCACTTTTTCTCCTGCTGCCATCCGCAGGCCTCCATTCCACGTCCGACTCCTGTTCAAAATAGGATTGGTTCAGCACTACCGCGGCATGCCCTGCCTCCTGGCCCGCGTAGGTATATATAATCGTCCCGGCTCTGTCACTGTCCGCGCCGTTGTCTTCACTTCCATCTGTTCCAAATGTTCCGCTGGCTCCGTCTTCAGCCGATGAAATATCATTTGCGGATTCTTCATTTCCGGAATTTTCTTCTTCTGTTCCCGGCTGTGTTCCATCTGCCGGAGTCGTGACAGCCCCCTCCTGGCCGGGCTGGGCGCCGCCTGCCGCCGCTCCCTCCTGGCCGGGCTGTGTTCCATCCGCCGATGCCGGTACTGCCCCCTCCTGGCCGTGCCGGGCGTCGTCTGCCGCCGCTCCTTCCTGACCGGGCTGTACGCCGTCCGCGGGTACCGGCTGTTCTCCCTCTGCCGGAGCCTCGGGAGTCCCTTCCGCTCCTTCTGCCGGAGCTCCTTCTGTTCCTTCCGCGGGAGGCGCCGGAGGGGCAGTCAGAACTTCGATCCATCTGTCAAAGGAAACATTTCTTGTCTCTGCCGATTCTCCTGCAGTGGAAATCTGACATTCCAGCTGTGTAAAATCTACCCCCGCCGGTAAGACCACATACGCGCCCTCATCCTGAAAGGCTTCGATATCGCCGGAGGTCTCTTTATCCGCAATGGTCACTTTGGTAAAATTTCCGAAAGCGTAATCCAGCATGGCCCTTGTATCTTCGTATGCCTGAACCCCATAATCCGCCATCACTACCGCGGCCAGACGCATTTGCCCGTTATCTGCCATAGTAACCAGTGTCGTACCTGACTGGTCGGTGTATCCGGTCTTCCCGCCTCTACAGAATTCATAATAATATTCATTCTCAGGCCAGAGCATCTTGTGGTTCTGCCAGCAGGTCCGGGGTTCATTCATCAGATTGGTCGGTCCGATGGTGTATTCCAGCGCCCCCATAAAATGCCGGAAGGGTTCATACTGGTATACTGCCGACGCGATCCGCGCCATATCATGAGCCGTCGTATAATGCTGGTCATCGTGGAGTCCGTTGGCGTTGACCCAATGAGAGCCAGTACATCCCAGCTCAACCGCGCGGTCATTCATCCGGTCGATGAAGGTCTGGTATGTGCCGCCCATTTTGATTCCCATATTCTCCGCCACTGCATAAGAAACCTCATTGGCCGAGGCAAGCAGTACCGCGCGCAGCGCGTCATTCAGGCTGAGCTGCTCACCAGCCAGCATTCCGATACTGGCGTCTCCCGGCTCCAGGAAGCTGATGCTGTCCTCCGTAAATGTCACGGTATCATCGGGTTCTCCTGTCTCCAGCGCTACCAGTGTGGTCATGAGCTTTGTGATACTGGCCGGAAAACGCCGCTCCTCCGCCGCTTTCGCGTACAGCACCGCGCCGCTCTCCATATCGATCACAATGGCCGATGCCGCGTGTACCTTCGGTCCCTCCGGCCATCCGGGCAGGTTATTGGAATCCGGTACGGCCTCGTAGATCGCGTTTCTTCTGGCTTCTTCCTCCGCCGCCAGCTCCTCTGGTGTCTTTTCCGGCGCAGGCGCCTCCTGTCCTTCCTCCGCGTAAGCTGTCAGTCCCGGGCACGCCATCAAAACTACTGCTGCCAGAAACCCTGCCAAGACCCTTTTCGCTATCATATCACATACAACCTCCATGTCCCTTTACACAATCATATTCCGCCAACGCCCGTTTATGAAAAACCAGCCTTTAGCAAGTAAACTTGCGCAGTCTGTTTTTTCATACCGCTGCCGTTCTGGATAGTTACCCATTTTAAATAGGCACGAAGAAACTGCGCAAAAACAAACTCTTACGTCTGACATCGCTGAATGTGTCATTTGTATTGATTATTTTTGCACAGTTTCTGGCCGCGTCTACTTCTCTCTCATCATGCTCTGTATTTCAATCTCTGT
The DNA here is from genome assembly GCA_964523125.1 of uncultured Clostridium sp. Lineage (GTDB taxonomy): Bacteria > Bacillota > Clostridia > Lachnospirales > Lachnospiraceae > Schaedlerella. Next base: position 187,387 of record CAZFXM010000001.1, read on the forward strand.
CTCGCCCATCCTGATCACATCATCTCGCTGGAGCAATACGGGCTGGGTGATACGCTTTCCGTTCAGATAAGTCCCATTCCGCGAACCCATGTCCTTCAGATACAGCTTATTGTCCTTCTGGATAATGGCGCAGTGCAGCTTTGATACCCTGGGGTCATCTCCTGTAGACAGAAATTTTTCAAACTGGGGAACACTGTGTCCTCTTCCGATCCCGATATTTTCGTAAAAAACGAATGTAGATTTTTGCCATGTACTGAGGTTCTCCAGAACCAGCTTCCACAGCTTCTTACCCGAAGGACGGCTTTCGTCCTGGCCCTCTTCTTCTCCGCTCCGTCCGTCCCGGGGATGCCTGCCCTGTCCTATGACATCGGGTCCTCCCTCTTCTCCTGACGGCCGGCCGCCTTCCCCATGGCGTACTTCCCGCCTGCGGCCTGGAGCCTCCCTTACCTCCGCTTCATCATCGTATCCCTCATCGTCATCTTCTTCATCTTCATCTTCTTCATAGCCGCTCTCATCCTCCTGCCTGCTCCTCATCAGAGCCGTGATGATTATGGCGATCAAGATCAACGCGACCGCGATCAATATTCCCATTATAACCAGATACTGCATATATATACATCACTCCTTTGTAGTAAGGAATTGCCGCAAAATAATAGATACGGATCATACGTGTACATATTATTTTGATACAGCCCCTGGTTCTTATCGTACTATATTTTCACGGTCCAGGCAAGCATGTAATGGTAAAATGAATAAAATATCATATGTTATAATTCATAACAAAACCGGCCATGCATACGCTTTCGTGCATGGCCGGATAATTTTAGAACTTCCTACAACCTCTTACAATCTCTTTAATAATGCTTCTCTTTCTTCTTCATATCCTGGTTTTCCGAGCAGCGCGAACATGTTCTTCTTGTAGCTCTCAACTCCTGGCTGGTTGAACGGATTCACGCCGAGTAAGTATCCGCTCACGCCGCAGGCGAACTCGAAGAAATAGAACAACTGTCCAAGATAAAACGCGTTCTGCTCCGGAATTTTCACCATCAGGTTCGGGACATTGCCGTCTGTGTGGGCAAGAATGGTTCCGTTCATGGCGCTTTTATTTATAAAATCAACGGTCTTTCCTTTCAGATAATTCAGGCCGTCCAGATCTACAGGCTCCTCATTTATCACAATCTCTGCCCTGGACTTCTCCACGTTCAGCACGGTCTCAAACAGGATCCGGCTGCCATCCTGGATAAACTGCCCCATGGAGTGCAGGTCCGTCGTCAGATCTACGGATGCCGGGAAGATCCCCTTCTGATCCTTGCCCTCGCTTTCTCCGTATAACTGCTTCCACCACTCTGATACATAATGCAGGCTTGGCTCATAGTTCGCCAGAACTTCTACTGCTTTTCCTTTACGAAGGAGGATGTTGCGGACTGCCGCGTACTGCAATGCATCATTATCCGCGAAATCATTTTCCAAAGCGGACTTTCTTCCTGCTGCTGCGCCTTCCATCAATTCGTTGATATCCACACCGCTCACCGCAATCGGAAGCAGGCCTACCGCGGTCAGGACAGAGAATCGGCCGCCGACGTCATCCGGCACGACAAAGGACTCGTAGCCTTCCTCGTTGGCAAGGTTCTTCAACGCCCCTCTTGCCTTGTCCGTGGTCGCGTAAATTCTCTTTGACGCTTCTTCTTTTCCATATTTCTTTTCCAAGATCTCTTTAAATACACGGAAGGCGATCGCCGGCTCTGTCGTTGTTCCCGACTTGGAAATCATATTGATGGAGAAATCTCTGTCTCCCACAACTTCGATCAGGTCACGGATATAGGTGCTGCTGATGCTGTTTCCAACGAAATAGATCTCCGGAGATTTTCTGACGTCTTTGGATACAACATTCGCAAAGGAATGCCCTAAGAATTCAATCGCTGCCCTCGCGCCCAGGTAGGAGCCGCCAATTCCGATCACCAGAAGGACTTCGGAATCCTCACGGATCTTCTCCGCCGCCTTCTGAATGCGCGCAAATTCTTCCTTGTCATAATCTACCGGGAGGTCGATCCATCCTACGAAATCATTGCCTGCGCCGCTCTTGGAAACGAGCTTGTCCTTTGCCTGTGCTGCCAGCTCGCTCATATACTGCATCTCGTGTTCCTGAATAAATCCTGTTGCTTTTGAATAATCAAATGTCACTTTGTTAGCCATCGTTAACCTTCCTTTCTGCTTGTGTACTCTTTGATACTATATAGAATATATTTTACCAAATATTACCTTGTTATTCAAGATAAACCTGATTTGCCGTAAATGAAATGCCGGTATCATGCCAGAAACTCTTCCAGGATCTGGCGGATAGCTTCTTCCTTCATGTTAGAGCCCTCATGCCCGGAGGACTCCGGGTTTCCTTTCATAGTACGGTGGAGGACCTGTCTGGCGCCATCACCTTTCTTTCGGTTTTTATGCCTCAGTCTGTCATATTCTTTTACATCCTCCCCACTTCCATCTTCATAAGCACCGCCGGATTCAAGATAATCCGCGGCCTGGCGGAGACGGTCGGGGAGATCCTCCCTGTCTGTCTGAAGCGTGTCCGCGCGTCCGGCAGAACGGGGAGGTTCTTCCGGTAAGGCCGGACCTTCCAGAACTTCTTCGTATTCGGGATCATCCTGGATCATTCTCTGCACTACATCCTGGAACCGGCCAGGAATTCTCTTCATCTGACTGCCGCCCTTGTTATCGCCGGAGGCGCTCACCTCCCTTCCGGCAGATGCTCCATAGCCGGGAGCAGGGTCTCTTTTTGCCGCGAAACCGCTATAGCCGGATTTGTTCCTTTCCTCTCCGGCCGGACCACCATAGCCTGACGCAAAGCCCCCACCTTTTTCTGCGGCCATAGCCAGTATTTCCGCGGCCTCATACATGGGTGCCGTATCCCCTGATACGCCGGCCACGGCCTTGCGTGGTTCGCCTTCTATACGGATGGACAGCTCCGGGGTTTTGGAGATTTCTCCGGTTTCCATGTCCTGCTTTCCATATGCAGGAGTTCTTCCCGCCGTCATCCGGCTTTCTCCGGAAAGCTGCTTTTTTCCTTTTGCTGCTCCATTTCCCGCGGTGTTTTCCCTTCCGGCCATGATTCCATTTTCCTCCAAATCCTTTCCATTTGCACGGAGAGGCTGGGAATTCTCCGTCTGGATGACATCGATCTGGTCCTTTTCGGACTGACGGGCTTTACGGCGGCGCAAGGCACAAACATTTTCCAGATAATCCACCATGTAATTCTTTCCCGCCTCAATCTTGTACTGCTCGTCCGACAGTTGGCTGATAACAAACAGAAGAACCATCTCCGCCGCCCCGAGGCTGATATAACGATACATTTCCTCACAAAACCCATTTTCCATATACCAAATGATCCCTCCGAAGGCAGCCAGGATCCCTGAAAACCAGATCGACTGCACCTCGAGCTGCCTCCATGTATGGATCCGCAGCAGAAAGCCCCTGTATTCATATATGTATTTTTCCACAAACGCTTCCGCGTTTTCTACCCGGTCGTGCAGCATCAGCGCATGCTCATATTTCGCACGCACCAGCTTTATCAGCTTGTGTGTACTTTTGGACATGTTGCCCGCCGCCCTGACCAGACGGCGGAGAGTGATCTGGTTGACTACTTTCGCCAGCACCCCGGCAACACCTACCGCTATCATCAAATAGTATACGATGTTGGTGTCCGTCACTACTTCATTAAACATAACGAAGCCCTCCTCTATTCAATTTATAATAGTACACATCCGTACACCGGGTGTTTCTTTCCCTGGACTGCACCGCAGCTGCTGAAAATGGCCGATCGGAAAAATAGCTGTATCCCTTGGGGACGGCTCCTCTTTTGGAAAATGCCCCGCTTCCGTCTGCCGGTCTGTGCCGTCAGGAAAATACGCATCCTATACATGCCGGTTTGTGCTTGACCTTATTATAGCGCGGCTTTTCCAGAGTTTCCTTAAAAAACGTTCTACATAATTCTACATTTCGGAAATGGAGTGGGAATTACTTCTTCTCTTCTCAAATTAAGAAAAAAGCCCGTAAATCGGGCATTTTTCTTTCAACCTTAATGTCTTGAAGCAGGTACTTGAACTTAAGAAACATACGGATTCTTAACTTCAGATCTGTCCCGTATGCTGTCGAAATGTGTCGAACGATTTTTGAATGTACTTCCTGGCTCCGGTTCACCCCATCCCCAGCAAAATCCCGATCAGCCGCACTACCCAGGCCGCCATCCAGGCGATCAGGCACTGGCCGAACACCACGCCCACTGCCCATTTCCCGCCAAGCTCCCGCTTTACGGACGCGATTGCCGCCACACAGGGCGTATACAGCAGGCAGAACACCAGCAGGCTGGCTGCCGCAAGCGGCGTCAAAATCCCGTACAATGCTTCGGTTGTCCCGAACAGCACGGACAGCGTAGAAACGACACTTTCCTTTGCCAAAAATCCGGTGATCAGCGCGGTGGAAATCCTCCAGTCCCCGAGTCCGAGAGGACGAAGCAGCGGAGCCAGCAGGCCTGCCGCCGCGGCCAACATGCTGTCCTGGGAATTCTCCACGATATTCAGCCCAAAATCAAAGGTCTGTAAAAACCAGATAATGATCGTCGCCAGAAATATAACCGTAAATGCCCTCTGCAAAAAATCCTTTGCCTTGTCCCAGAGCAGGTGCCCCACATTTTTCATGCCCGGCATCCGGTAGTTGGGCAGCTCCATGACAAAGGGAACGGCTTCCCCTTTGAACATCGTTTTTTTCAAGAACAGGGCAAATATGATCCCCAGTAAAATTCCCAGCACGTATAGCCCAATCATGACAAATGCCGCGTGCTCCGGGAAAAATACTGCTGAAAAGAAGGCATAGATCGGCAGCTTCGCGGAACAGCTCATGAAGGGCGTAAGCAATATCGTCATTTTCCGGTCCCGTTCCGACGGCAGTGTCCTGGTCGCCATGACCCCCGGAACCGTACAGCCGAATCCGATCAGCATGGGGACAATGCTCCTTCCGGAGAGTCCCATTTTCCGCAGCAGCTTGTCCATCACGAATGCCACCCTCGCGATATATCCGCTGTCCTCCATCAAAGAGAGGAAGAAAAACAGGATCACAATGATCGGCAGGAAACTGAGCACGCTGCCCACCCCGTTGAAAATACCGTCTATGATCAGGGAATGCAGCACTTCGTTCACATTCGCGGCGGCAAGCCCATGATCCACCAAATCCGCAAGCAAGGTGATCCCCTGGTCCAGTACATCCTGCAGCCATGCCCCGAACACATTGAAGGTCAGCCAGAACACCAGCGCCATAATCCCGATAAATACCGGGAGCGCCGTATATTTTCCCGTCAGGACCTTATCCAGCTTCGCGCTTCTCGCATGCTCCTTGCTTTCCCGGGGCTTGACCACGGTAGCGTCGCAGACCTCCTGGATAAAAGAAAAACGCATATCCGCAATGGCCGCCGCCCGGTCCATCCCGCTTTCCTTCTCCATCTGGCAGATGATATGCTCCAGCATCTCCTTCTCGTTCTGGTCCAGATCCAGACTATCACGGATATGCTCATCCCCTTCCGCCAGCTTGCTTGCCGCGAAACGTACCGGAATCCCGGCTTTGAGAGCATGGTCCTCGATCAAATGCCGGATTCCATGGAGGCATCTGTGGACAGCCCCGCCGTGCTGGTCCTCCCGGCAAAAATCAATCCTGCCCGGCCGCTCCTGGTATTTTGCCACATGCAGGGCATGGCTCACCAGCTCGTTTGTCCCTTCATTCCGTACTGCTGATATCGGCACCACGGAAATCCCCAGCATTTCCTCCATCTCATTGATCTTGACAGCGCCGCCGTTTCCCCGGATCTCATCCATCATGTTCAGCGCCAATACCATAGGGATGTCCAGCTCCATGAGCTGCATGGTCAGATACAGGTTCCGCTCAATGTTGGTGGCGTCCACGATATTGATGATCCCTTTTGGATGCTCCTGGAGGACAAATTCCCTGGTCACCATTTCCTCGCCGGAATAAGGCGACATCGAGTATATACCCGGCAGGTCCGTGATCAACGTATTGCTGTGGCCCTTGATCGCGCCGTCCTTCCGGTCAACGGTAACCCCCGGGAAATTACCCACATGCTGGTTGGAACCGGTGAGCTGGTTAAAAAGCGTCGTCTTTCCACAATTTTGGTTGCCTGCCAGGGCAAAGGTCAAAATCTCTTCATCCGGAAGCGGATGCTCGGTTCCTTTTTCATGATACCGCCCGCCTTCCCCTAAGCCCGGGTGTTCGATACGCCGCTTGTCCTGCTTTTTTTCCCTCGTCTGTTCTCTGACTGCATACTCCGGTTCCCGGATATTCTCGATCTCTATTTTTTCCGCGTCCGCCAGGCGCAGGGTCAGCTCATATCCGTGAAGCATAAACTCCATCGGGTCACCCAGCGGGGCATATTTGATCAGTACGATATCCGAACCCGGTATAACCCCCATATCCAAAAAATGCTGCCGCAGCGCCCCCTCTCCGCCTACCGTGGTAATGGTTGCCTGCTTGCCGATCGGCAATTCTCTCAATGTCATAATGTTCTCAGTCCTTCTCATTAGTTATTCTTTCATTATCAGACATAGTATACTTTGTCACCAATTTTCGTTAGAAAATTGATGACCTGCGTGCGCATCAGCGCACTTCGTTATACTTTGTCACCAATTTTCGCCAGAAAATTGATGACCTGCGTGCGCATCAGCGCACTTCATTATAACACAATTTTTCTTATCCTTCGAGTAAAAAATCAATCAAATTCATATGGATGATCCCATCTCTGCTCAATGGCACTTTATCCATAGATACCACATATTTTGGGTAATTATCCTCAATCGCGCGGTACGCCCCAAATTCGCGTTCTATCACTTTTTCGTCTGTCAGATAATAGGCGGCCTGGATATAGATTTTCTCCTGCCCCTTCTGTGCGATAAAATCCACCTCTCCCCGGTACGTTTTTCCTACATAGACCTTATAGCCTCTGGCGATCAATTCATTATAGCAAATGGTTTCGATCATATAATTGTATTCGTCTTTTACACGGTTCTTTTTTAAATGGAAAAACCGAGATCACATACATATACTTTTTCCTCAAATGCCAACTGCTTTTTGCCGCGTATGTCATATCTTGGAACCTTATCACAGATGCAGGCTTCCTCCACATATTTGATATAATCATACACGGTAGGCGCAGATACTTTTTGGTTCTTGTCTGAAATAGCCTCGGAAATTTTATTGCCTGATACCGTGACTGATGAATTCCCCACCAGATAATCCAGCACACGTTCCAGCGCCTGCGGAGAAGACACCTTATTGCGCATGACAATATCCTTCAAAACAACGGAATCATAGACATTGGACAGAATAATCTCTTTGCTTTGCTCTTCCTCCTCTTTACAGACAAGCGGGAATCCGCCCCACTTCATGTATTCTGCCAAAAGCTGTCCATAATCCGTCCGTTCCCCATAAAACCGGCAGAACTCCTTAAAATTAAAAGGGCTCATAAAATAAAATGCAATTAATTACATAATCAAATTTTCACATAAAATAAACCCGCCGAAACTCTGTTTTGTTTCAACGGGTTTATTCTATCATACTATACAGAACACCTGCCACCGAAGCTTTTCTGTGTATACGAGGGTATTTTGCTTTTCCACCTGTACAATTGGATGCTCAAAAAGCAACCGTACAGGCGGAAGATTTTTATCACTCCACAACTCCAAGCACCGGATCCATGACCTCCTGTGTCAGTACATTGATAAATCCAACATCTGTGATCGCATATACCGGCAGCGCCGCCAGACAGATAAAGGAAAGGAACATAAATGGGATCGTGATCGGGCAGCCAAGCTCCCGGATCACTCCATTCAGCTTCCGTTTCTCATCTGCCAGTTCTTCCCCGGACAGGTCAGAGAGCAGGCCGCAGATCGGGTACGCCACCTCAGCAAGGATTTCTCCGTCCTTCACTGCCACCTGGCCTCCGCCGATGTCGATCAGATAGTTCACTGCTTTTGCCATATCTTCAAAATTAGTTCCCAACACGATCACATTATGGTTGTCATGCCCTACGGACGAAGCAATCGCCCCTGCCTGCAGATGGAAGCCTCCCATAAAAGCTTTTCCGATATTGCCGTTGATTCCATACCGTTCTACCTGCGCGATATAAAGTACATCCTGGGAAATGTCACATTTCACCACCCCATCTTCGACTGCCAGCTCCACTTCACGGCCCTGTGTGATCGGGATCCACGGAAGGGTATCCATCACCTGTACCTTCACCTTCTTTGCCCCTTCTGGCGCATAGATCTTGAAGCTGTCCGGTGTGACCGGATTTTTCAGCCGGGTCGTATTCAGCAGGCAAGGCTTATGCTCTGCCTTTGGATAAGAAACAAGACATTTTCCATTGTCCACGATCTGTTTCCCCCCGGAAATCACACTCAATACTTCAAATGCTTCCGCGCCGGTCGTGATATTGATGTCCGCACGTTTTCCCGGAGCCAGTCCGCCGATCTCATCATCCAGATGGAAGGCACGGGCCGCATTCAGGGAAACCATCTGGATCGCTGTCGCGAAATCAACCCCATTTTTCAATGCCGTACGTACCGCGTCATCCAGATGCCCCCGGTCTACCGCGTCTATCGTATGAAGGTCATCGGTCACAATGCTGACTCTGGAGGTATCCAGCTTTTGCTCCAGGATCGGCTTTAAGCAATCCGCCATATTCCGTGCCGCCGAGCCTTCCCTTATCATCAGGTGGCAGCCATTACGGAGCCGTGCAAGGCCATCCTCTCCGGATAAGGACTCATGATCCGTAGTCACCCCTGCTGCCAGACAGGTGTTCAGCGCCGGACCTTCCATATCCGGTAAATGTCCCTGGCACGTTTTTCCCGGCGTCTGGTTCACATGGTTCATGGATTCCAACAGATCCGGAAATCCGTTCAGCACATAGGGGCCTACTACTTCCGAAATACCTACCGCGTCTTTTCTTTCCAAAGCCTTTTTTATGATCTCCGCGTTAAAATGTCCGCCGCTTGTTTCCAGATTCGGAGCAAAGGGAACGTGGGACGGAACCACGAAGTACAGCTTCAGATCTGTCTCCTTTGCCTCCTCCAGAACAGCCTCGATAGCTTCCAGGCCGCCTACCACGCCGATCTCATGAAGATCCGTCATGATGGCGGTCGTGCCATGCTTCAATACCAGTTCCGCAAAGGAGCGGATCGCCAGACTGGTGCTCTCCGGATGAATATGTCCGTCTATAAATCCGGGAGTGATGTAGTTTCCTCCCGCGTCAATGACCTTCGTGCCCTCACCGACCGCATAATCCACATCCCCGACTGCCGCGATCTTATCGCCGCTGATGGCGACACCGCCTTCGTAGATCTCCTTTGTATATACATTGACCAGTTTCCCATTTTTTACCACAATATCCGCAGAAGCCTTTCCGCCTGCTGTCTCCAATAATTTTTTGTCCATTTTTTCTCTCCTATTTTCCAATTTGTACTATCAATAGATGACCGGGAAACGATCCGGAAGTACGATCCCTGCCCTCTTATAGATCGCGTCGCTGCGCTCCTGCGCTTCCTTCAAAATCGCCTCTTCGTCCAGTGTCAATATTTTCCGTTCCTTCATCAGCCATTTTCCATCACACATGGTACTCTCGATATTTGACGAATGCATTGCCGTCACGAGAGCGGCGATCCGGTCATTTACCGGCATCATGGACGGGCCGTGGGGATTGATCACGATTAAGTCCGCCTTCTTTCCCGGCTCCAGGCTTCCATAAACCTCTTCGTCCAACAGCGCCCGGGCGCCATTTTTTGTTGCCATGCACAGAATATCCTCCGATGGGACCACCGTGGAATCCAGCCGCCATCCTTTATGGATTAACGATGTCAGCCACATTTCATCCACAATGTCCATCCGGTTACTGGAGGACGCGCCGTCCGTCCCGATGGATACACAGACCCCCTTCTCCAGCATCTGCGGTATTTTCGCGAATCCAAGCACACGCATGGCCGATGCCGGGTTGTGGGAAACCTTTACGTCATATTTTTTGAACAAATCGATTTCCTCGTTGGTCAGCCAGACCGTGTGGACCGCAAGCAGATTTTTGTCCAGCACGCCCAGCTTATGGAGATGCGTAACTGTCGGCTCTCCGTAAACCTTCTGGGTATACTCGATCTCCGATTTTGCCTCCGCCACATGCATATGCACACCGACACCGTACTTGTCCGCCAGTTCCTTCGTCCTCACGATCAGATCGTCCGTATTGTTAAATATGGTACGCAGCCCGAACCATACCTGTACCCTGCCATCCGCGGTATTGTGGTACTTCTTCAGATCATCGACCTGCTGATCCAGTTCTTCCTCTGTAGTCCGCTGCCAGATCTCCGGCAGCCCTTCCCCACAGTCCATCACGGATTTCGCAAGCTTGGCACGAAGCCCGGCCTCTGTCACCGCCTTCGCCATGCCGCTGACAAACTGCCCGCCTGGCTCCGCAAAGCTGGTGACCCCTGCCCGGATCTGCTCCAGACAGCACATCAGCGTGGATACATAGGAATCCTCTTCCGTCATATTGCTCTCGAAGGGCCACATCCGCTTGTGCAGCCATGTGATGAAATCCACGTCATCCCCGACCCCGCGGCTGATCTGCTGGGACGTATGTACATGAGAGTTCACGAACCCCGGAAGAAGATACTTTCCCTGTAGGTCGATCACCTCCGCGTCACTGCGGACCTGCTGTTCGTCTACATTTCCGACCGCCTTGACCTTGTCATCTTCCACCAGAAGATTTCCATGGGCATATACCTGGTTCGATGCATTCATCGTTAGAATATAACCATTTTTAAAATAAATTTGTCTGGATTTTCCCAATTATGCAACCTCCTTTTCTGAAATATCTGTCTCTTTTGTTCATTGTATCGAACATCGTTCAATTTGTCAATCACATATTCCTGTACAATTTTTCAAAAGCATGTTATACTGGATGTCAGCACATTTTGTGCAAAATGCAAAGTTATTTCTTAACAGTTCCTTCATTGACACCCGTTCACTTTACCTGGCTAAAGGAGGTCATTACATGGATTTAGCAAGAATAGGAAGAACCCTCAAAGAACATCGTCTGGAACAAAATTTATCGATCCGGGATCTATCCAACGCGTCGAATGTGGCGGCGAGTACCATCAGCCAGATTGAAACCGGCAAAACCTCTCCCAACCTGCTCACACTAAAGTCCATCTGTGACGCGCTTGACCTCCCGGTCTTCTCATTGTTTTTGGACGAGGATGAAGATCAGATTCAGCTTGTACGCCACGCAGACCAGAAATCATTTGTCCGCAACATCAGCAACGGGAAATCCCTGACCGAATCCCTGATTATCCAGGGAAAGAATGAGATGTATGCCGCAACGGTCACAGTACCTTCCCATAGTGATTCCGGGGATTTCGCCCATCACGGCGGGGAGGAATTTGTGTACGTGCTGTACGGCAGCCTGGTATTTGAAATGGAGAATAAAGGGACCTATGAACTGAATGAGCATGATACCCTTTATTATCCGAACTATATCGGGCACCGCTGGAGCAATCCAACAGACAAAGAGGCGAAGATCCTGATGGTCTCCACCTCTCCGTATAAGTTTTAAAAGCAATGGAGGCTGAAGCGCTTTTCGCGCGTCAGCCTCCTGATTCACTGATCGTACGCCTTTCCTGTGTTACCTTGGTAAAAAAATCGTAATTGCTGTTGTAAGGCCCATTCCCATTTTCCCACAAATCTCTTCCATGTTCTTTTTTAATTCTTCATCAACGCGAAAATTAACACTTGTCTGAGCCATTTCCTCACCTCCGGGTTAACATTCATGACCATAAAACATCCATGACCACAGCTATTTTCATCATCTTTACAAACAAATATATACTTGTGCAAGTAATTAGGAGGAAGGCAAAAATGTGCACTTACACGCTGTGGAACCCTTTTCCGATGATCTCACTTGTATTGGAGATCAGAATAAAGGCAGACGGGTCTTCCCTCCTGATAAAATTCCGCAGCAGCACCGCCTGATGCCGGTTCAGCGCTGTAAAGATAATATATTTCTGCGCACCTGTAAACGCTCCGTGTCCTTCGCAGATGGTCGCGCTCCGGTTCAGTTCATGTACGATAAAGTCACAGATCACATCCGGCCTGCTGCAGAACACATTGAAATATTTGGAAAGGTTCAGGCTTTCAATAAAGCTGTCCACCAGCACCGAACGGAACGCCAGTCCGAGGCAGGAATACAGCCCCACTTCCACATTGAATACAAAAAATCCGGCGACCGTGACCACCACATCTGACAACATCAAAGCCCGTCCAATATCAATGCTGGAATATTTTCTCAAGATCATTGCCACAATATCCGTCCCGCCGCTGGAGGCGCCGATGTTGAACAGGATCGCCGAGCCAAACGCCGGAAGCACGATCGCGAAGACCACTTCCAGAAGCGGCTCATCCGTGAAGGGATGGGACATGGGCCACACTCTTTCAAATCCGGATAAAAGCACCGAAAGCAATACGCTGCAGTAAGCGGTCTTTGCTACAAACTTGCGCCCCAGTATCACAGCGCCGAGAATCAGCAGGAGCATATTCGCCGCAAAAGAAAAATCCGAGGCGGATATCACGCCTGACTTCGCTACAAGAACCGCAAGGCCGGTGATCCCGCCGAACGTAAAGTTGTTGGTAAACTTAAAAAAATAAATCCCTACAGCCATAATAAAAGTGGCTGCTGTCATCATAAAAAAGCTGTGAAATTTCGTTTTCATTTTATTTTATCCTCTGATCTGATATATTCCGCGCTACTCATATAAAAAGCTGATATATTCATAAATATCCTGAAAATCAATCCTGCACTTGCCCGAAAAAATCCCCACTGGCACTTTTTGCGTAAAATCATAGAGCCTGACATTGATGTCGCTTTCAAAATCGTAGACAATAACCTTCTTTTTGTCCGGGTCTACGATCCAGTACTCCCGCACGCCTGCCGCCTCATATTTGGAAAGCTTCAGCATCATGTCCTTCCGCCTGGTAGACCTGGAAAGCACCTCGATCACCAGATCCGGCGCGCCGTACACCACGCCCCGCTGGAACTTGCCCCGGTCACATACGACCAGAAGATCCGGCTGGACCATCGTCTTGTCATCACAGTCAATCTGTACATCCAGCGGCGACGCCATCGGAACACACGTCCCCCGCTTCCTGTCAATATAATCCGCGAGCCTTCTGTAGACCTGCCCCACAAATGCCTGGTGGACGCTGGTCGGCGCTGCCATATCATAGAACACCCCATCGATCAGCTCCGCCCGGTAATCCTCCGGCAGCGCGTAATAATCTTCCAGTGTATACCTGCCCTGCCGCGACCGCTCATAATCCTGCTTCGCCATATAGGCTGCCTGCGCTTCCCGGATCATCATATCCTTCTTATCCCCAAATACGCCCTCCAGCGCCTTCAGAGTATCATAACGCGGTGACTTCGTAATACCGCCCAGCACCTTCTGCACTGTTCCAAGCGGCAATCCGGAAAGCTCCGCGATCTGCTGATAAGAATACCCCAGCTCTCTCTTACGCTCCCGCATCTCCTCGATCGTCATGGACATCACTTCCCTCTACCTTTGATATGCCTATTATAGCAGAGAAATATCCAAATATCAATAAAATATCCACTTTTTATCCATTTCTTACGCTTTTTCTATATCCCCTTTCCATAAAACCTAAAATTTCAGAGGAAAACAGAGATCTATCTCCATATATCCATTTTCTTCTACCTTGCGGTAGATATCAAGAATCGGTCTGTCATCCAACTGATTCCCCGTTCTCGAAAGCCATCTGCAAAAAATTTCCTGATACACCATAAACAAGAACTGCGGAAATCCCCGAAAATGATAAACGGCATACTTTCCGCCCTCAAAATCATGGGTTAATATATCTGGCTGTTCCTTTAAAAGCGGATGCTCCGGTGAAATTGTCTGACACAATTCGTACATACACTTATTTTCGTCCGTTATGGATGGATCATCAATGGTACACTCAACGTACTGTGTATCTTCTGTTACGAGGTACTTATACTTTGCGATAAATTGGCACCATTCTTCCGGCAGATTATGATAATTTCCTTTTTTCCGCTCATAAACGACCGTAAAGCGATCCAAATATTCCACAGTAATTCTTTTTTCCGCATTATCTAATTCATCAAATGTGATCCCATGAGAAAAAGAACTCTTCTCCACCATCTGTTCACTGCTCTTGCGATAATCTGCCGGGGAAATATCAAGGTGTTTCTTAAATGCCGTAGCAAAATTTGACGAAGAATACCCATATTCTCCGCCAATTTCTGTAATACTTTTTTCTTTTTCCACCTTGAGGCGCCACGCGCTCCGTTCCAGACGCACTCTTTTGATAAACTGATAGAGCGCTTCTTCGGTATCCTCTTTAAATATCCGGGTCAGGTGATATTTTGAGTAGGCGCAGTAATCCGCCACATCATCTACTGTAATATCCTCGTCCAAATGATCAAAAATATAGCTGATCGCCTTGTTGATCACTGCCCTTCGTATGGTGATACTTTCTCTTCCTTCCATATGGCTCCTTCATTTTTTCTTTCTGTCTGTAAACCAATAGTAGCGAAACAACCGCGGTCAGTATCTCCGTAAATGGTGCTGCCAGCCACACTCCCGTCATTCCAAATAATGCCGGAAGAATCAATATAAATGCCAGAAGCAGCACAATTCCCCGGAGCGATGAAATCAGCGCAGACGATTTTGCATCGCCGCAGCTAGTGAAATACATAGAATTGATCACATCATATCCCATGACAAGAAAGGTCACTGCATATAGCCTGAATCCCGATACGGCCATATCTGCTACGCTATTGCTGCAGCCAAACATTCCTGCATACCTTTTTCCCATTATGAAAAAGGCTGCCGCAACCAGAATTCCAATTACAACCAAAATACAATTTGTCATCTTTCTTATATCCATGGCTGCCTCTGTTTCTTTTGCTCCCCAGCAAATACTGACAAGCGGCGTAATTCCCTGTCCGAATCCGATACAGACCATGCTGTAGCCATACACAGCAAAACCAAGAATCGTAAATGCCGCAACACCCTCGGCGCCTACATACTTCATCAACACATAGTTAAATGCAAACATAGATATTGCACTTGCCATCTCACCGATAAATTCGGAAAAACCATTCAGTATCATTTCTCTGCATATAGTCTTATCAAACGCGAACCTTCGAAACCGAACCACTGCTTTCGAGGTGATAAAATAACATAACTGAATCATCACCGTTATGAGCTGTACAATAAGGGAACTGACAGCGCTTCCGGATACTCCAAATCCCATGATGCCTATAAATATGTAATCCAAAATCACATTCAGTATACATCCGGCCATACTCACAAACATGTATATCTGCGGTTTCCCGTCCACCCGGATAAACATTCCCAATATTGTACCAAGTACCATGAGTGGATAAGTAAATAGCATCATCCGATAATACGCTGTAAAATAATTCGACAATTCGCCATCTGCCCTTAAGATTCCAAGTATTGGTGAAAAAAAAGCAAACACGGCTAACGATATGATAACACAGATCATAATGGCTGTTACCATCGTCTGTGAAAATACTTCCGACGCTTTTTTCACCTCTTTTGCTCCGAGGAATCTGCCACTGATTACCGAGCCACCTACTCCGACGCAAAGCCCCGCTCCCAGATAAAAATACAGAATTGGAAGTCCAAGGTTAATTGCCGCCAGTGCATTGTCGCCAACATAGTTTCCCGTAAAATAACCATCTGTCATGGTAATGATTGTTTGTAACAGCATTGCGATAATGCTTGGGATTGAAAACTGAAGGATCATTTTCAGCTTACTACTTTTGATTTCTTTGATTTCCATCATTGCATCTCTCCTTTACTGAATCTCATTATAGCGATGCAATAATATATATACTTCTGAATTTGTGCTATGTAATAATCATTTTTTGGCGCCCTTGTTCTTCTCAACCCCTTCCGATGTGTATCCGCATTTATCGTCCGGCGGTTCCACGATGCAATACATGTCGGAGGTTCTGGGAATGCAGGCAAAACGCCTCATGCAGGAGCCAGTTGCAGTAATGGCGTCTATTTCTTTTTTCCTTGAATAATGAATCGGATCAGTACACCAGCATTTTAATTGCAATCCTCTTTCACTTGTGTTAACATAACCCCATAATAAATAACCGGAGGTAATATCATGAAAAAAATATTCACATACTTTTTATGCATCGCTCTTTTTACCATTGTTCTCGCGGGATGCGGCGGAAAAGGAGAAAATAATTCCGTTTCTGAAAAGGATGGCACCGTTTCCGAAGACGAGGAATATCTGGAGGGACTTCATCATGTAGAAATCGAAGTAAAGGATTACGGCACCATTTCATTAGAGCTGGACGCAGATACCGCCCCTATTTCTGTCACCAACTTTATCCAGCTTGCAAAAGATGGTTTTTATGATGGACTGACTTTCCATCGGATCATAAGCGGTTTTATGATCCAGGGCGGAGATCCCCGTGGAAATGGAACCGGCGGTTCCGATAAAACCATCAAGGGAGAATTTTCCCAAAATGGGGTAGAGAACGATATTTCCCATGAGCGCGGCGTTATTTCCATGGCAAGATCCAATGACCCTGACAGCGCTTCCTCCCAGTTCTTTATCATGCACGAGGATACTCCGTCCCTGGATGGGAACTATGCTGCGTTTGGCCATGTGACGGAAGGGATCGAGATCGTTGACAAGATCTGCGAAGACACACCTGTGCAGGATAATAACGGAACCGTGGACCCGGATGACCAGCCCGTCATTACCTCTGTTAAGGTGATTGATTAAACAGGATTACTTTCCCGATACCTCTGACGCGATACTCACGGCAGATTTCATCGGCCGCGGGTATCGTTGTCGCTTCCAAGCAGCCAGTCAGGCAAATATTTTACCTGGATGCCATCATAATTCCCAATTGTCAGGCGGTCGCCGGTAAGAACGATTTTCTCGTAATTATCTTGTATATTCTTCAATGGTCTTATTTCACGCTCAAAGGTCTCTTTGGCTGTCATATCTGCTGTTACCTGAAAATAGGTATAAATTCCTTTCTTTTCTGCGACAAAATCAACTTCTGTATTACCGACCTTGCCGATCATTACACGATAGCACCTTCGCAGTAGTTCGAAATAAACGATGTTTTCTAAAGAAAAACCAAGATCGTACTGACTGCGTGGCAGAATGTGATTCCGTAAGCCGAGGTCAACGATATACAGCTTTTTTTTTGCCTTAAGCAGTTGTTTTCCAACAATGTCAAAACGTTCCACAGGATAAAAGATAAAGGCTTCTGTAAGAGCTTCTACATAATCACCTACCGTGTTAGGAGATATCTTTCTTCCACCAGAGGTAAGGTAATTGGTAATACTTCGGACAGAAACCGGATTTCCCGCAACACTGGCCAGATACCTTGCTATTGTTTTTAACAAGGTAATATCCGTGATTTTCCTCTTAGAGGGATCATTTTCTTTTCGGGCTTGCCGGTCCTCGATATCTTTTACAATGACCGTATTATAGATTCCCTCCAGATAGGTTTCTACTTTATCCGGAGTCCGGTCCATCATGGCAACGTAAGGTAATCCACCATCCTGCATGTATTCCGCAAATCCACGATCCTCTTTTGTTTCGGTTATTTCCAGAAATTCTTTAAAAGAGAGTGGCAGCATTTTAATTTCAACATATCGGCCGGTCAGAATTGTAGCAAGATCACCGGAGAGCATGTATGCATTTGATCCTGTCATATAGATGTCTACATCCGGCTTTACATACAGACTGTCCACTACCTTTTCAAAGGAAGGGACCTTTTGAATTTCGTCCAAAAAGATGTATGTCTTTTGTCCGGTGATCATTTGTTTTTTGAGATATGCGTACAGCTTTCGATAATCCAAAAGTTCTTCATATTCAAGTTCTTCAAAATTAACAGAAACAATCTGACTATCAAGAACGCCATTTGCTTTCAGCCATGCTTGATACTGTAACAACAAGGTGGATTTCCCACAGCGGCGGATACCTGTTACAACCTTTATAATTTGCTCATCCTTCCACCCGATCAAACGATCCAGATATTCCTTTCTTTCTACCAATGTGTTCACCTCCATAAAATAGTATTCCAATTATAGCACAAAATATGCGAAAAATCCATTTATATTCCGAAATCGGAACGCAGAATATTATCTGCTTTTGCCTGTTCGCTTCTACTTGGTCTTCCAAGCTTTGGTCCTGAAATCCGGATCCCATGTTCTTTTGGGTACTTTCGTTATACGCATCGAATGAGATCGTTTCAATCCGGGCATAACCCTTTTCATCTATGCTTAAATCCAACTTGCAGGTTTGGCACTAAATCTCCTGTCGGATCTGCATTTATCCGTGGCTTTAGAACCTGCCTTTGGCATCCTGCAAAATGACCTGGCCGCAGAAACCGTCTCATGGCTGCGGCAATAGCCGTCCCTGGCTCCACTTAAAGACATATGCCATCCCCTCAGACATCCATACTGCCAAGCAGGTCAGAGGCAGTATCCCTTAGTTTCTGTATATAGAATTTCAGCCTTTTGTTCTCATGCTCAAGCTGCTTTATCCTTGCATCCTTGTTGCCGCACTCCTGCAGGAGTTGATTATATTTTGACTGAAAACTATCCTCTATCTTCTTGCTTTTTTCTTTTTCATTCCCATCTGCCGCTTTCTTTCTACCGCGTTTCCCAGATGACGGGATCAACTCACCTGTCTCTGGGTCTTCCGTGCCTAAATATTTCCTTTTTGGCCTCGACTGCTTCGTTTCCGGATCATAATGCGATGTAGATTCATATAGAGCCACAGCTCCAGTCTTCTTGTTTACATATCTTACGATTGACATTGGATTCTCCTTCCCATCGGTTATTGGTACTATATATTATAATGCATACCAATAAAAAATGTCAATATAAATATTGGTATATTTTATATAAAATACCAACGCAAAAATGGAGAATTGCTTTTATGGGGCAGTTCTCCATGTGTGGATTCTCAAAAGCCCTTATTTTTCAAAGGTTGTCACAATCAACAGACAGCTTTACTCTTCTAATACAATCTAATTACATGAACTGTGAATAGTAACGGCTGATCGAATTTAAGCCTGGAAGCCGTGAAATTGAAGAAGACACGGGACATTTACTGCAATTAAAAGGGCTGAACAGAAAAATTCCAAGACGCGTAGTGACATTGCCTTTGACCTGAACGGACATAACTACCGGACATAACCTCCCATAAAAGAAGTGATTTTAAAGATTGTGAATCCGTATTTTTTATGCTAATATAAAATAACGGGAATTCTACAGAAAGACAGAGTAATAGGAACGGTGAACATAACGT
Source organism: uncultured Clostridium sp. (assembly GCA_964523125.1). Classification (GTDB taxonomy): domain Bacteria; phylum Bacillota; class Clostridia; order Lachnospirales; family Lachnospiraceae; genus Schaedlerella. The sequence continues at coordinate 206,854 of CAZFXM010000001.1, forward strand.
ATTTCGGAGAAATTTTCGGATACAATAAAAGATATAAAAGCTGGATGAATTACATTCAGCTTTTTTGATAAATTATTTACATAGAAACCTATCAGATAACGGAGGAACAAAAGAAATGTTTTGTAGTAATTGCGGGAAAAAAATTTCAGATACGGCAAAGTTCTGCGCATATTGCGGCGCCAAAGTAAACGGCAGTGAAATCTCCGGCGGGCCTGATCCGAATTATACATATGCACGCCAAAAAGGGTTCAAAAATAATTCCGGGAAACGCTCCCGCCCCAAAACACAGCGGAAGGTAATTGGGATTTGCCTGACAGTTGTTTTCGCTCTGTTACTGGTATGTGCCGCTTATGTAACTGCCGGATTAAGTATGCAAAAAAACAGATTGGTATCCGCAATTAACAATTCAGAGATACCAGAATATATAGCAAGAAAAGAGCTCGCTGTCAGTGATTGGGAGCAATTAAATATCACAGACGTATTTGGTAAAAATGAAGTTTTAGATGACCTAAGATTGATTTATGAAGATGTGAAATCTTTTGAGCAATGTGCAGAGGAAATCGGGCAGCTCCAGGACGAAAAAGAAACCTTTCATATGGAAGATAATACTTTTGAGGATTATGTAAACATTCTTGGAGAATGCGCGCGGGCAGTTGACGAAAAAGATGCCGAAGCCTGTTCTTTATTGGAGTCGGCCAAAGCTTCCCAGGCGCGGCTGATGGAAGCAAATGACTCTTATATCCGCGATATGATAGAGCTATATGAAGCGGCAGATCTCTCTGAGGCAGAAAAAAACGAGATCGACGCCTATGAAGAACATCTGGCAGCTATGAAAGAACTATTTGAAAAGGATAAAAAAGATTATCAGGAGATCCAACAGGAAATCTCTCAGATGAACGAGACTGCCTACATGTATATCCAGCCGGAAAATCAGCTGAATATCAATGTCCAGCAGGTCGATGTTACAGAATTTCCAAAAATAAAACTATACCTGAGCGTAAAGGACGCGGCCAATGGCGAAGTTCCTGAAAATTTGGAAAAATCGTTTTTTTACATCAAAAAGGAAAACGCGGATTCACAGTACGTAAAGCAGCTCATATCCAATGCCGGCCAGTTGAATGAAACAGAGGCGTTAAAAATAGATATGGTCGCTGACGTCAGCGGAAGTATGGACGGAACGCCGTTAGCCGAAGCAAAGAACATCATGTGTAATTTTATCAATAGTGTACAATTTTCAGCGGGCGACATGGTAGAATTGACTTCTTTCGCGACAGGAGTACGTCTGGAACAGCAATTTTGCGGGGATGCCGGCCTGCTGATAAATGAGATCAATAATTTATATACCGGAAACATGACAAGCCTGTATGATGCGTTATATACTTCCGTTGAACGTGTAGCTGCCCAATCAGGGGCAAAATGTGTAATCGCGTTCACAGATGGAAATGACAATTACAGTAATTGTACAAAAGAAGATGTTATCAGCGTGGCCCAAAGGTACCATGTTCCAATCTTTATTATTGGGATCGGTTCAGGTGATTACTCGGATGTAAACTATATCGCGGGGCAGACAGGAGGCGTCTATTATAGCATAAATGATGTATTTTCTATGGAAAGTATCTATAGCGAAATATATCGGATGGAAAAAGAATTATTTCTGATAGAGTTTGAAGATAATACAGGGCTCGCGCTTACAGATGCATCCAATATCGAAACCGGATATCATAGCATAGAATACGGGGGCGAATGCCAGTATACCTATATGCCGAACATCCTGTTGAGCGCGGATGGAGCAGGGATCTATCAGAACGGCCCTGAAGCGGTTGTCGAAAACTATTTGAAAAATTTTGACGCGGCTGTGACGAATTCAGATTTTTCCGGCATTTCACGATATCTTAAGCCTGGAAGCGCGATCTATCGTGAACAGCAGCAGTATATAATGAGGGATATTTCAGAACAGCTGGATTCTTTTGAGATTATTTCTGTAGATTACAGTGACCAGCAGAACTGTGTTGTCAGGACAAGGGAAACCTATTTTGTGCAGGTAGGAAATGACCCGCTGCAGTTGATGACGCAGGAATGCGGTTACGCGCTGGAAGAAAGCGGAGGCGAATGGAAAATGACTGCTTTCGCGGACCAGGTAAATGTCCTTTCAAGAATCAGGCAATAAGCCTTTGTTAGAACCTAAAATTGTAAAATTTGTGAGGATAGCCCGATGATGAATTTGTTTAGGATATTTTTTCCCTGTGAATATGTTGAAAGTGTTTTTTCTATTGATTATAATAAACTATATGATAAAGGGTACCGTGGAATTATGTTTGATATAGATAATACATTAGTGCCTCATGGGGACGATTCAACAGCGGAGATCGATGCTTTGTTCCGGTCTATCCACAGCCTGGGGCTGAAAACACTCATCTTGTCAAATAACGATAAGGACAGAGTCAAAAGATTCCTCAAAAATATCGATTCTCTTTATATATGTGACGCAAAAAAGCCAAAAACCAAAAATTATTTTAAGGCTGTTGAAATGATGGATATCAGGAAAGATGAGGCGCTGGTGATTGGAGATCAGATATTCACGGATATTTTGGGCGCCAACAGATGTGGGATAGATAGTATACTGGTAAAATATATAGGCTATTATATCAAAGAAAAAAAGGGGATCCGGAGGAATCTTGAAAAAATAGTGCTAAGATTTTATAATTTAAGCAAGCCTGAGCCTAAATAAATCAGGAAATATCCAGCCGTACAGGTGGAAAATATTCAAAAGAGAAGGTAATACGTAATGTTGTTTAATAAGAATAAGCTTTTTTGTGAAATAAGCCCTACTTGCTACAAAATTTCACTGCAAAAGGAAATCTTAAAGCGCCATCTGAAAAATATACGATGTACGGAAACCTTTTGTAAAACGGTACAAAAAGATAAATTGCCAAATATAATCGCGTCCTATGATTCCATTTTAATCAAAAAAGGGAAGGGCATCGATCCGGTACTTCAGGAAAATAAAGCGATAAATATTATGCTGGCAGGCAGTAAGATCAATGGAATGACCATCCATCCGGGCGAAATATTTTCATTTTGGAATATCGTTGGAAAAACGACAAAGAAAAAGGGCTATAAAGACGGCAGGGTAATCGTTGGGGACAAATTAGGCCCGGGACTGGGCGGCGGGCTTTGCAATCTGGCAAATACAATACATTGGCTGGTTTTACATAGCCCGCTGGATGTGATTGAATTCCACGGCCATTCGGACGCGCTGGCCCCCGACCATGGGCAGAGGATCCCCTTCAGTTCAGGAACAGCGGTCAGCTATAACAATATTGATTACAGGTTTAAAAATAATACCACGCAGGATGTCCAGCTTCTTGTGTGGTGTGATAATGGAAGGCTGTATGGGGAATTGAGGAGCGAAAGTGAATTTCCATGGCGTTATCAATTAGTAGAAGAAGATCACTGCTTCCAGAAAGAAGGAGAAAAATATTACAGGACGTCTAAAATATACAGGGAGACCATCGACAGGCCGACTGGTAAAGTCATAAAAAAGGAACTTATCCTGGACAATCATTCCGAAGTCATGTATGATCACTCCCTGATCCCCCGAGAACAGATCCGGGGGAAATGAACGCGGGGATAAAGCATCCCCGTTTTTTTTACGTGCGTCCTGCCCCACGGTATTTGAATAGCGTTTTTTATGGTTTTATCTATACTTTATATTGCGGAAAACAGCGTAAAATCGTTGTTTTTTTGTGGTGAATTTTTATTTGCAAGATTTCTTGGCACCGTTTTGGCACCAGTATTGTTAAATTTTATCTAATACAACTTCTTTACTTATATTCATTTTATCATTATATCCTAACCGTTCCACATTTCATGCTGTTCAACGATAAATACGCTTCGCCATTTACGCATATATATCTTCCAACGTGTCATCCCACGAAATATTCGATTCTTTACAAAAAACTTTTATCCGCTATATAACCATAATTACATAAGCTCTTCTTTTTCATCTCTACTCTTTAATGCCCTAATATACGCATCCAACCTATCATTAAACGCTTTGTCCCCATATGGTCCCATAAACCGAAAACCATTCCTATGTATCATATGATCCGGCTCCGTAGCTATCCAAACTTCCGTTTCCCATGCCAATTCTTCTGGACAATTTCGATAGACAGAATTATTTTCAAAAGCGGTAATAAAAACAGCCTTCTTTGCATTTTCTCCCAATACTTGTTGAAGTTCCAACTTTCTCTGTGGCGTAATCGGATTAGATGTATGATACGCTTCTATAAGATAAATCCAATCTTTTTCAGGGGAATAAGCAACCACATCCGGCAAAATGCTTTGTGTCAAATCTGAAAATCCAATTTCCGCCAACTTTTCTTTTTCATGTATCAATCCATACTTATTATCCGAATCCCCGCAATACAAAAGAATCGCCCCATACCCAAAACGTGGAAGAAATTCCTCTATAATTTGCTTCTGAATTGCATTATGCTCCCCATCTCTTAAATGGATTTCCTTGCCATCGGGCGTATGTACAACCAATTTAGGAATATCTCTTTTCGTTGATACCCTTTTTTGGTATGTGGGGTGCATCCTGTTAAACGCTTCTACCTGTGCAAACCAGTCAGACTGCCCATAATTCTTAATAATCCTTGAATACTCACTATTAATCTTATACCCCCTTGTCGGATTGCTTGTATTAGAACCCGGTTTTGAATTGACCACTATCGCAGCCAAAAGCAGTCTGGCCAAATCTTTTCTCTTAATATCATCATATGAGCCACTACTGATATTTTCCTCAAAATATTGGTTTTCATAGGCAATAATTTCACGAGTAGTAAGCGAATAATCATAATTGGAATCTTTTATTTTCTTCCAGCCGGCCGATGTTTTCACATCTCCCACCGCCAAAAACGCCATAGCCATTTTTTCTTTTTGCCTTTCCGTCAAATCACCTATTGGAACGCCAAGTGCTTCAATGATTTGTAATGATTGCTTAATCAGTTTCTGAACTTTATCAGATTTTCCATTGAATGTCCGATAATCAATTGTTGGCAATGTTTTGTAATCCATCATGCTCTCCCTCCAAACAATGAATAACTGCTTTCGCTAATTTATAGGCAAATATTGGCGGCACGGCGTTCCCTATCTGCGTAAACTGACTTTCCTCTGTACCCATAAATTCAAACCAGTCTGGAAATCCTTGTAAACGCGCAGCTTCGCGAACCGTAATCCTCCTCCTTCGCCCATCAGGAAGTTTAATCCTGTGCATATCACTTGTAGAACCCGCAAGATTTCTACATGTCAACGTCCGTGCCGGTCTATCAAGATGTAGATCTCTGGGATTCTTACACTTGGATGCCGCCTCATACTTAGCTATATATTCATCCATGGATGGTGTTAAAAAAGCCGCATTTTCAGGTATCTCTGTTGCCATACTGCCTAACGCTTCCCCTGCTGTAACTTTATAATCATTCGGCTTAGGAAATTCAAACCAACCTTGATGCCCAACGATTACCAGTCTTTCCCTGTTTTGCGGAACATCATACTGAACCAATTGAAAAATACGATATTCCACCTTATAACCTAATTCTTTAAACTGCTCAACAACAGACTGAAAATACTCTGCATTTTGTTCAGGAAGACCTTTTACATTTTCACACAGCCAAATTTTAGGTCGTACACGCCGAACAGCCTCTATAAATGCCGGAAACCCATTTCTTGCATCATTTTTTCCTTTTTGCTTTCCTCGTCGGCTAAACGGCTGGCAAGGGGGACCCCCAATAATAATATCTACATATGGAAAATCTGTATTTTCATCTATTACTTTCTGATTACATTCTGATTCCAAATTTTTTTTGTATGTATCGCAGCAATCTCCAACCATCTCATAACCAGTCGTTTTTATTCCGGCAGACTCAAAGCCAAGAGATAATCCTCCACACCCTGCAAACATATCAATCGCCTGATAATACTGGACGGATGGTATACATATTGTTTTATTCAAATATTCTACATAATCATTATATGGTTTTGACATTGTATCTCTCCATTCTGTTCCTTCTACGGCACTTCTAAACTTATTGCAAATAATATGTGCCAAAACTAATCTTATTATATGAAAGAACATATGTTTTATCAAGTTTTATTTCTGCTTTTCGCTAATTTCAATAAGTTATTCTATTATCTGCATTGATATATCATCTTTTTTTGCTATTTTTAACATGGTGTAAACACCATGTTCATAAAATCTTCAACAAAGCAATTATCAATAACAACTATTATATCATTTATCCAATATATTTCCAACAATACATGAAAAATGACATGAATTACACCATATTCTCAAACTTTACCTAGTAAACTTTCGTTCCAAATTTTCCCTCCGTCCTTTCAGCTCATTTTGCATTTCATACAAGACATTACGTTCCTCGCACAACTTTTTCATACGTTCCAATTTTTCTCTGACACCTTCTCGGCACTCTGGTTCTATTTGTTTATATTCTACTGTCAGACTGCGAATTTTATTGTTATTCTCTTTTATCTCTCCTGAAACACATACCCAATCTATTAAATTCCGCACTTCTGTATCTGTTTCATAGAGATCTGTTTCTGCCAAAATCTTCACGCATAACCGCACCATTACACCCTTTTCCATCTCTGTCATGCTCGCCCTCAACTTTCATACCTGAAAAATTCTCTTGCCAATGCTTCTGCCATAGCTTTGCTATATCCACGTTTCAAATAACCCTGAACAATATTGCCATACACGCTTTTTACCATGTCCGCCTCTATATCACAGTATGCTTGCAGCTCCCCTGACAATGCCATTGCAACATATTCTATAGGCTTATCATCCAACAACTTATGCAGCTTTGACTCCGGCTGTCAGAGTTCCCCATCCTTTTTACTTTTTTACATGGATTTGCCTGCAAATCGTAAATGCGTGACGCATGGGTAAACAGGCTCGTTAATTGATTTTGTATCATTCTCAAATAGCTTTCCGAAAACCCTTTCTTTTTAGACGATGAAGCAAGAAAAGAAGTAGTGGAAACGATACAATTCCAGTTACAGTATCACAAAGACAAAGAACGGGCAGAAAAGGTAAAACAAATAACAGGTTGGTAAAAAAGAACTCCGATGAAAAAATGGCGCCAAATTTCATCGGAGTTCTTTTTATGGCACCGTTTTGACACCATTTACAACAGTTAGACTACTGTAAGATACAAATAAGGCTTTCGAGAAATCCCCGAAAGCCTTGATTTTACTGAATAAATTATAATTACTCAACGATAGTAGCAACCCTACCTGAACCAACAGTCCTACCACCCTCACGGATGGCCAAATGTTCTTTCATCCGTTCATATAAGCGTATACTTTATTGATCTGTTCGCTAAAAGTCCCATCAAATCTTTTTTCAAAGAAAGCCCCGCCGATCGTGAATGCCCACGGGGCAGCATCTTTTATTTCATCCAGCCTTTGGTAGCTATTGATACTGCCGGCGACACACACAGGGGCATGGACCTGTGATACGAACTCTTTGTTCAGGCGTACCGGATCGCCCGTATATCTATACCCTAACAGGTCAACCCCATAAACCCCTTTCGCGAGATACTCCCGGGCTTCATTTATCATTCCCTCAGCCGTCCCTTCCAAAATGGATGGCCGTCCTGTAACCTTTCCCACAAAGGGCATATATTTCAGTTGGTTCTTTTTACAAAAATCATTAACCGAGTCAAAAAATACCGTACCCATAAGGATATCACAGCCACACGCAGCAGCCATCCTGGCTCCATCCATACATTCTTTCTCCGTATATGCCACCACTTCTAAGAAAGTCGTTTTACCGCATTTTTTCATGTAGTGATATAATCTTTTACTTTGCCCCAAAGGCAAAGGCTTTTCTTTAAAACCCCAAAACTCCGCTTTGGAATCCTTACATTCATCGAAAATACGATATGCATCATCGACGGTACGGTCATTGTATGTCAACATGACAATTAATTTTGGATTCGTGTGCATAACAGACCACTCTTTCGTATTAAAATCATTTGTTTCATGATAGCATGAAAAGGGGGATATGACAAGCAATATTGTTCATCGTTTGATTCATATCGGGATCAGTTCCTTTTGCAGCAAGGCTGTCACATGGATGGGCCTTTCTTCTGCTACAGGGCGGAGGAAAGACCTGCAGATATGGACTGCGGAGTTGAAATTGATTTTATAGTCAGCGGACAGGTAAGGCAGGCTGTGTTGAAAAGCCGCGTTTCCACCAGAGTTTTCAATATGATTATCCTTCTCGAACCCCAAAGTATCAAAAGAACAAAATGAAAAATATCAAAAATATATAATGAATTGTATCAAAACCGCAAAACAAATTACATCAAAAGTGTAAAACAAATTATATCAAAAGTGTAAAACAAATTATATCAAAAACGCGAAACAGAATTGACTGAATAAAAGTCAGGTGATATTATAAAAATATAGTAACTGTTCAGTACGGCAGACCACAGACCCGTCTGCTACGCAGAATATCCGCTTACAGGGAATTGCGCTGAAGCGCAGGCAGGTCACCAATTTTCTTCGAAAATTGGTAACATATAGCTACTTCTGTCTGTGGCCGCCCAATATCAGCATGAAAAATAATAGAGAATGGGGTATTGCATGGAGAATTATATCAATCGAATCGTGGATGCAGAATTAGATTTACGTTTAGAAGCATTTGGAGCTACGTTGATCGTTGGTCCGAAATGGTGCGGGAAAACGACAACCGGAGAGCAAAAGGCCAAAAGTGTGATACGGATGCAGGACCCTGACATGCGTGAAGGATATCTTGTAACCGCAAATACAAAGCCCTCTTTATTGTTAAAGGGTGAAAAACCCAGGCTGATCGATGAGTGGCAGGACGCGCCTGTCCTCTGGGATGCAGTCAGAATGGAAGTGGACAGGCAGAATGAGGAAGGTTTATTTATCTTGACGGGCTCAACCTCCGTAGATAACAATCAGATTCTGCATACGGGAACCGGAAGGATCTCAAGGTTAAAAATGTACCCCATGAGCCTGTATGAATCCGGGGAATCTAATGGCCGGATATCCGTCAGGGAATTATTTGAGGATCTCTCCCTCGACATCAATGGAATCATGTCTGATATGAAAATCGAAGATTTAATCTATGCGGCTTCGAGAGGCGGATGGCCGGCAACACTCAGAAAAAAAAGCGAAACTATCGCATTACTTACCGCGAAAGATTACGTAAATAATATTTGCGAATCCGATATTTCTACTGTAGACGGAGTACAAAGAAATCCCGAATGGGCACGGATCATTCTGCGCTCTTATGCCAGAAACGTATCAACGCTGGCAAAAAAAACAAACATATACAAAGACGTTGCAGCAAATGCGGACAGCATGTCCATGGCAACGATGGATAGTTATATCAATGCTATGGAACGTTTATTTGTGCTGGAAGATCTGGAAGCATGGTGTCCGGCGATCCGGTCAGCAACGGTAATCCGGGCAGGCAAAAAGCGGGAATTTGTGGACCCTTCCATAGCAATCGCGGTATTGGGCCTGACTCCGGATGCATTGCAGTTGGATTTAAAGACATTTGGATTCATTTTTGAATGTCTCTGCATCCGCGACCTGAAAATATATTCACAGGCTTTGGGCGGACGGATTTCCTATTATCACGACCGCTATGGATTAGAGGCTGACGCGGTGCTTCATTTGGACAACGGGAAGTATGCGTTGATTGAATTTAAGCTTGGAGGCCGTGAAATTGAAGAAGGCGCGGGACATTTACTCCAATTGAAAGAACTGATCAGAAAATATAATGAAAATGAACAGCAATGCAAACTCCGGGAGCCTGATTTACTGCTGATCATTACAGGAGGAAATATGGCCTATACCAGAGAGGACGGGGTAAAAATCATTCCGCTCGCATGTCTGAAAAATTGAAGCATGCTTTCTTTTACTTCCGACGTTTCGAATACTTCATTGGTTTCAATAAGTCCATATGGACAAAAAAAGAATCCCCGATCTGTATTGCCATACAGTTCGGAGATTTTTCTTTTCTATGTGAATAAAAACTTGTAAATTACTTACTTACTACGCATACGAAACCACTTATGAATGGAGTGATGAAAAACAAAAAAAGGTTCAGCGGAAACGGTGCATTGGCAAGTTTGACCCAGATACCGGTAAGGTGATTCCCAACGGGAAAGTTGGACGCCCAAGCCTTTCCAAACTGCCAGGGACATCTGTGAAAAACGAAACCCCCAAGAATGAACTTTTTGATATACAGCCTGATGACATCAAAAAATTGATGGCCAGGTTAAACAAAATAGAGGAAGCAACAGGGATATAGCCAACGCTTCCGGCGCTTCAGTTCCCACGGTGATTGACGTACTCAAAAAGTATTATGGACATGGGCTCCATGCGCCAATTGCACCCGTAAGAAATCCAAATTCCGATACGGCACGCCTGAAAGCCACGGGCGAGGTGGAGGCGAAAATCATAGCAAAGGCCTGTACCGCACCACCGGAAGGGCATACGCGTTGGACGGTTACACTTCTGACACGGGAAAGCGTAGCCATCCTTGAAGAGGGCCTGAGCCGTGCCACAATTGGAAGGGTGATGCAGCGCAATGAAATCAGGCCGCACCTGAATGATCAAATTTACTTTCCACATCCGATAATATGATTATACTATTATTAATATATATTTCCAATGAAACCCGGAATCACAATTTTGATATCCGCGTTATTAAATAACACATATGGCATGATTGTTATTATGTTTCTTTTCATTATCCTGCCAACCTTTTTGTCGGTGGATACGGGATGGTATATCTGGAATCATATATTGTATTGCCGTCAAAGATCGTGGACTTCGGGTTCCATTCCTATACGGCCTACAGCATAGGAAACCCTCGTACCCTTCACTTCCTTATGTGAGGGGTACGAAAGCGCACTATCTCACTTTTTCCCTTGCAGCCGATACGGACGCTCCTGTGCCTGCTTGTCAATAACGGCCAGGAGAGGGCTTACAACATTTGCTTATTCCCTTTTCCTTCTCTGTTCATATTCCTCTTTCGGTGCCGGTTTTAGAATGATTGCAAGAGCCGCCACAGCCAGATATAAAAGCATGCTTCCCAGAAAGGCGCTCTCAATATCACTGCCCCTGGAAAAAATCGCATGGCATGCATTGATGTAATATACAGACACAAAATTTCCCAGATTCAGCACTGCGATGATGATCGTAGAAGTGATTCCTACCTGGGCAGGCGTACTCACCTTTCCGTTATATACCTGAAACAGGGACATTAACGTATTAAATCCCGAGCTGATCAATGCTACGCCTGTCAGTACCGTGGGCAGTGCCGGAAGGAATACTACCAGAGCCATTCCGGCAGAAAAGCACAGACACATTGCAGGCAGCATGTATTGCCTGAAGCATTTGAGCAGACGGTTCAAGATCAGATTGATCAATACTCCAAAAAGTCCATACACAAAATTGGAAATCCCGGCCATAAATGGCGAGCCGATGTTCTTTGCGGCCATGTAAGTGGACATACCGGACAGCACCGGATATAATGCCATCGTGAGGATAAACTGCAGCCCGATGTATACCAGGATCTTCCACCCCTCCGGATTCTTTCCTTCCTTGTCTTTTTCCTGGATCGCCATCCCACCCGTTTCCTCCTGCGTTCCTTTCTCCGGTTCTTTCAGATAAAAAGTCACCAGAAGAAGCACAATGATCGCAAGCATGTTGAATAAAAAAGGGGCTTTCCAGCTGATCCCGGCAAGGGCACCGACCACCGGGCCCGCAAGCATGGCACAGGCATTCATCGCACTGGAGCCATACCCGATCATAGCAGACTTCTTTTCCTCTGGTACGCTATGAATGATCAGTGCGTTACGCATTCCGGAGAATCCCACACCGATTCCCAGCATGGTTCGGAACACCAGGATCAGTGTCCAGTTCTGATCCAGTAAAAAAGGGGCGATGCCTCCTGCCAATACCAGTATGGTTCCAAAAATCCCACAGAATCGGTAGCTGATCGTTCTCCCGGCCAGGCGGCCTGTCAGGATTGCCACGGGCAAAGAAACCAGGCATGGCAATGAAGTCACCATCCGCACCGTAGTCACGGACAATTGCGGCCATGCCTCTATCATCGTCTGCACAGCCGCATTCATAAAAGTCCCAGCGCCTGAGAAAAAGAATATCGAAAGTATTGCGACATAATTTAAAAATGTTAATTTGGTTTTATTTTCCATTGCTCTTATCCTTTTCTACCGTAATCCTGTTCTGAACAATTACATCTTATCTATTGAAACTTCTTCCGGATCTCTGCCATTTCCTTCATGATCACAGGTACATCAATACTCTGCGGGCAGTGTGCCGTACAGGCGCCGCATCCAATGCAGTCTTCCGGACGTTTCCCCTCCGGCAGGGCATCCGCAAAGGTTGCCCTCCACTCTTCATTGATTAATTTTACATCATTATAGAGGGACAGGATTTTGGGAATATCCAGTTCCTTCGGACAATTCGGGCAGCAGTACCGGCATGCGGTACATCCGACTGCCACTTTAGAATGAAATTCCTCCGCGGCTTTTTCTACCACTGCTTCCTCCTGCTCTGTCAAACATGTTTTTTCGGAAAAGGTATGTATATTATCCTCTACCTGCCGCAGATCTGACATTCCGCTCAATACGACCTGTACCTGAGGGCGGCTCATGACGAAACGCAGCGCCCAGGAAGCAATGGAAGCTTCCGGGTCTGCTTCTTTAAAAATAGCCTCTGCTTCCGGGGTCAGGCTCGCAAGTTTCCCTCCACGGACCGGCTCCATGACCATGATCGGGATACCCGCCTCTTCCAGGATCTCATACAATTCTTTTGCATCCCCATAGTACCAGTCCAGATAATTCAACTGAATCTGCACGAAATCCCAATGGTATATCTTCAGCAAATGCCGCAGAGTTTCCGGAGACGCATGAAAAGAAAAGCCCAGATTCTTGATTTTCCCCTGCTTCTTCATTTCATCAAAATACCGGATCGCGCCGCATTCCAGGAACTGTTCCACCCATGCGTCCTGAATCCCGTGTATCAGGTAAAAATCAATGTATTCTACATTCAGGCGGGATAATTGCTCCGGAAGCTGCTTCGTATAATCCGGCTGTGCCTGAAAATTGAATTTATCTGCCACATAATAGCTGTCCCGTGGGTATTCTGCCAAAGCCTTTCCCAGAAATTCTTCGGACTTTCCATTGTGATAAATATAAGCCGTGTCATAGTAATTGACTCCGCTCTCGTAAGCCTGGTCGATGATCGCCTTTGCCTTTTTATAATCAATATTCCCCTGATCCCCGCCGGTCACCGGAAGGCGCATTGCACCCATACCAAGTCTGGAAAGCTTTGTTGAATCTTTAAAATTTTTGTATTGCATATGAGTTTCTCCTTATTATTTTCCTATTAAATTTTAACATTTCTATGACTGTAGACATCTATTTTGCTGTAATCCATAATTATAGAACGCCCCCTGCAATCGCTTCCATATCCTCCGGAATCGGAAGCGCAAACCGTTTTTCAAGCCATACACCGGCAAGATCCGCCCATTTGGCCGCATCTGGTTTCATCTGGGACTTTGTTGTGACGGATGCCTGTGTCGCAAGACTCATTCCGTGTTCTCCTTCCTCAAACACATGAACTTCAAACGGAATCTTCTGATCCGCCAATGCTTTTGCCATCACCAGTGTATTCTGGACAGGCACCATGCTGTCCTGTGCTGTCGCCCACAGAAATGTTGGCGGTGTTTTTTCGCTCACATGCTGCGCCGGGCTAATCTTTTTCAAAAAAATTTTATCCGGTTTGGGTTCTCCTGTATAAGCAGTTGTAGACTGTGCGAAAAAGTCCTGCATAAATCCAGGCTGTAAAGAGCTTTCCAACAGTTCGTAATCCGAAAGCGTATAGCAAAGGATGGAAGCTGCCGGTTTTAACAATGTGGCATCCACACCGAGATGACCTGCTACCGTATCCGTATACCAGCTGTTTGCGTACATAGAAACATTGTGAGAACCTGCTGAAAATCCACAGAGCGCAATCTTATCCATGTCTACCATCCATTCTTCCGCATGATCACGGATGATCAGCATAGCCATTCCAATCTCCTGTATCGGTCTCGGGTACTGACAATGTTCCTTCACTGGCAGCGGCTTAGTCAGGTCATAATCCTGATTCTTTCCTTCGCCATACACCGAATACCGCAAAACAAATGCATGGTATCCCATAGACACAAATTTCATCGCAACCGGTTCCCCTTCCCGGTCTGAAAGACCAAGATAAGCACCGCCAGGGCATATCAGAACAGCCGGTCTCCTTTTTCCGTTCAACATTTCCGGTGAATCGTCCAGAATATATGTTGTCAATGTAACATCTTTTCGATCTGTATAAAGATTTATTTTTTCTACTTTCATTTATGTATCCTTCCTTTTCATTTAATGTCAGTATTATAGTAAAATTCCACATCTGATACCATGGCTGCAGATACTCTGTTTCATTGATTTTTCGTCCACTTATCTATGCCTTGATAGAGTTTTCCCTCGTCAGAAAGAATCATGACTGCCGCTGCCGTGACAGGCTTTGTCATAGAGGCAAGCCTGAAAATTGTATGTTCATTAACCGGTATCTCTTTCTCGTCATCCTGCCAGCCAACACTTTCCTTCAGGACAACCTCGTCACCTTCCTGAATGATAATGCTTGCACCGGCTATCTCATTATTGGTAACAAAATCATGCAAAACTTTTTTAACATTCTCATAATTCCTCATACCTTACCTCTTCTCTTTTTTCTCTTTCAGCTCCGCCTGAATCTGTGGGAGCTGCTTATCCAGATTATAACCAAGCATAAATACCAGTGACAGGATCGCACAGAGAAGCGGCAAATATGTATAGTCTATCTGAATCGCGCGAAGCGCGGATTCAGCCTGAACCGCTGCCGTACCGTCATAGCGGCCCCAATCCAGGATCAGTCCAAAAAGCGCGCCTCCAAGACCGGAACCAACTTTCTGGCCAAAGGATACCGCTGCCACACCCATACCGGATACGTTCTTCCCAAATTTCCATTCACCGTAATCCAAAGTATCCGGACTCATACCGCCAAGTACAGCACAGAAAAGACCATATGCAAAACCTTTTATTGCAGAGCATACCAGAATACCCGGGTAACTGGCCGCCACAAAAATCTGAAGCGCGTAGCCTATCACAGCGAGCGCCGCGCCAAGCTTTGCGCTATTTGCCTTACCCAGGAATTTCATAGGCAGGAATGCGACAAGCATAGCCACAAGTGTCACGACCTGAATGATGTTCGCCATGACCGGCTGATAGTTTTGATCACCTAAGATATACTGCGCGTAATAAATGTGACCCGCATTCATAAGTGTATAGCCGACCCAGTAGATAGAAAATGCTCCGACAAACATCAGCCAATATTTATTTTTCACCAGATACTTAAAGCTTTCCAGAAACCCCGGCGCATCCGCCGCTGTCTGCTTGTTCCCGGTAACTGCTTCACCCACTTCATCTCTGATACGTTCTTTTGTCCCGAACACACATGCGCAATGCGCGATCAAGCCCAGTACCGCGTAAACACCAATGGTCATCGTCCATGCGGAAGCGCCGCCGCCAAAGGTATCAACAAGGGTTAAACAGGTCCCGGTCACGATCAGGCCGCTGAGCGTTGAAAAGACCATTAAGAAGATCCCCAAAATTCCACGCTCCAAAGGATTCCTCGTGATTTTTACCAACAGCATGTTGTAAGACACGGAAACTGCCGTATAGAAAACAGCGTTACATACATTGTAGGAAAGAAATACAAAAACATACTTTAGTGTGTCACTTGCATTCTGCGGAACCATGAACACGATCACTCCGCTGACTGCAAACGGAATCGCGCTCTTCAAAAGCCAGCTTCTCGCCTTTCCAAGCTTTGTCTGTTTGGAATGGTCAATGATATACCCCATGATCAGATCCGTCACACCGTCAAAAACCCTGGAAACCAACATAATCGTCCCGATCGCTCCTGCGCTTAGCCCGATCACGTCCGTATAGTAGAACGTAAGGAACGCCATGATCGCAATAAACATAAAAGCATTCGCAAAGTTACCAAGACCATATGCCGTTCTCTCTGCCAGCCCCAAACTGGTATCCACCTCATTTGAATTTGTAAATAATCTCATTTGTTTACTCCTCGCTTTCTTTTTACATGTGCACTCTCATTTTTCCGTTCTGAACTGTTCTGATAAAATGATAGTCGGATTCTCCTGTTTTCACAATGATTCCAGGTAATCAGTTTTATTGACTTTTCTTTGGTCAGCCTACGCAGACGGTCAAGGTATATCTTCCACTGCCGACAGTCTGTGCCTCTTTCCCCGGCAGATAGATTTCCGCGGTCGTATTCGCAGGTACCGTCACATGGACGATTGCCTGGCCGCCAACCAGTTCCCAATCAACCGCTGCTTTTCCGTACGGGGTTTCTTCGCTGACTGCCGCATAGGTCAGTCCGCAATCCAGAGACGGGGCAACCTTTATCTTCTTATAGCCCGGTTCCAGAGCCTGCAGCCCGCCGATCTCCTTGTACATCCATTCACCGATACAGCCGAAGGCATAGTGATTGTAGCTGTATGTGCTGACTGTGCCGTCCTCGCCGATCGCGCCCCAGCTCTCCCACATGGTCGTAGCGCCATGTTCTACCTCGTAAAGCCAGCTCGGGCACTGGGTCTGGAATAACAGCTGATAAGCAACGTCTCTTCTTCCATTTTCCGTAAGAACATCCATCAGGAACAGGACGCTTAAGAAACCGGTATCCAGACATCCCCTGTTCGCTTTGATCATCTGGCAAAGATGTTCCACCATCATCGGCCTGATCTTATCCGGCACAAGTCCTATCTTCAGCGCAATGACATAGATTCCCTGGAAGTCCGCATCCATGGTTCCGTCTTCATGAACATATTCTTCGATAAATGCCTTACGGATCAAATGATATAGCTCCTCATAATATGCTTTATCTTCCTGTTCGCCCAGAATCTCAGCGATTTTTGCCATATTCATTGCGCTGAATGCCGCATATGCCGGCGCTACGATGCGCATCGTTTCGTCCGCGGTCCTGTTCATCGCCATGCCGTCCGGATTCCCCAGCACGATACTCGGGATCAGCCAGTCACCAAAATGGAAATCCGTATTCCACAAGTAACGGCTGCGGGCCTTGTGCTCCTCATCCCAGGTCTCGTACTCTTCCGGATGACTATTCTCGCAGCGCCCTTTGATATAAGCCATCCAGCGCTTCATTGCCTCATAGTTTTCTTCCAGGATTCTCCGGTCACCATATTGCTGATATAATGCATAAGGAACGATGATCACCGCGTCCCCCCATCCGCAGCTTGTCTCAAATCCAAAGGCGCCTGTCAGGAACTGCTTGTATGCCGGCAGGTCCGGAACGATATCCGGAATCGCGCCGTCCTCCAACTGGTCTGCGCGCACATTTTGCATCCAGCCTGTCAGAAATGCATTTGCACTGCGGTTAAAGGTCAATGTCGGCGCAAATGCCATAATATCTCCTGTCCAGCCTGCCTTTTCCCTCTGCGGGCAGTCGCTGGGGATAGAAATGGTATTGGCTACCTGGCTCCACCAGATATTCTGCGTCAGCCGGTTCAGGCGCTCATCGGAGGTCTCAAAGGAACCGATATCTTCCATCTCACTGCTGTATACGTAGATGGTAAAGTCATTGGCGGATATCCGTCCCGGCCATCCGGTGATCTTTACATAGCGGAATCCGTGATAGGTAAACTGCGGGCGGTAAACCTGTGCTCCTTCTTTTGTCGTATAGACATCCATCTGCTCTTTGTTCACACCCAGGATATTGTTGTAATAATTTCCTTTTTCATCAAGGATTTCCGTGTGTTCCAGCGTGATCGTAATACCTGCGGGAGCTGTCACCTTGAACTCCACCACACCTGCTACGACCTGCCCCACATCCAGGATCGTTTCCCCGGCCGGAGTCGTAAAGATACCTGCCGGTTTCATCACCTTCAGTACACGGACCGGCGGCGCGTACTGGCCGATCAGATTGTCCATCGGATAGTCCATGCTTTTCACCGGCTTCCAGTCTCCGTCATCGAACTCGGAAGTACTCCACCCTTCCATCTCCTTTGTGGCATCATATCTCTCGCCGACAAACAGATCGGAATAAATGATCGGCCCTGTGGAGGATACGCCCTGCTCCGCCGAGATATTTTCCACGGTTCCGTCCTGATATTCCACGATACCGTCCAGCAGAACCCCTACTGTATCTCCATACTGGCAGCAATCTCCGGTGGTTCCTACACGGCCTGCCCACCAGCCATCTGCCACCGTAATACCGATCACATTTTTTCCGGACTTCAGATACGGCGTCACATCATAGGTCTGGTACTGCAGTACCTTCTTATAGGTCGTATTTTCCGGAGCAAACTTCCGGTCATCCGGTTTTTGGCCGTTTACTTCCATTTCATAAATACCATGGGCTGTCGCGTAGACACGAGCCTTTTTCACCGGTTTATCCAGCTCAAAGGGAATCCGGATAAACTGTGACGGACGGAATTCCGCAAAGTCCCTGTCCAACTTCTTATACGGGTTTATCCCATCCGCGGCTTTACTCATATCCTTGCCTTCCATGCTGGAAGGAGTGGGAATCTGATCCGGTTCTACCCAGCGGCTCATAAAAGGTATCCCCAGCCTTCCTGTCTCAAACCAGCTTACAGCCTCCGCTTCTCTGCCTTTGTTATCCCATACATGGACCACCACGTCATAGCGGGTCATCGGGGAAGCCTCCCATCCCTCAATGACCACTTCCGTACTTGCGCCGCTCTCCACTTTTCCGGTATCTGCTGCCAATGCCTGATCTGCAAAAAGCTGCAGCTGATAAGCTGTCTGCGCGACATTTGGCAGCTTGCTCTGCAATTTCCACCCAAAGCGTGGGTTCTTTACGTCAATCCCCATAGGCGTATTCTGGTGCTCGGCTACCAGACCATTGATCCATAATGTATCCTTCATAAGAAAGCCCTCCTGTTTGCTTTTGATAGTTGTATTTTAAACGAATATATTCTCAAAAACCATGACTGCAAAGAATTAGATTTATTGACTTTTCGCAAACTGTTTTATATACTATATCTGTAACAAAACGTGAAATAGTTGATGTGAACACCGTGGGTGTGAACAGTAAACAATTACTTTTATTCTGTCCATGTATGACATGCGAAAAGAAAGCGGGGGAACCAGGGATGAATTATGAGCTGATCATCAACGATCTAAAATCCTGGCAGGATGACGAATATCTGTTTAAAGATTATTCTCTTGTAAAGAAAGGAGAACTGGCTCTTGATGACTTTCTGAAAAAATATGAATCCGATCCGGTCAATGTCGGGTTCGCGCTGCATCCGGAAACCGTCGCTACCTACCGGCCGGAGAATGAATTTATCAGTATCGGCAGAAATGTATCCATTGTAAAGCATCCCCGCTATTTCCCCTTGTTTTTCCATGAACATGCTTTTTTTGAAATCATCTACGTTCTCTCCGGAAGCTGCATTCAGCATTTCCAGGAAAAGAACATCCGTCTGCTAAAGGGCGATCTGTGCCTGATGGCTCCAAATGCGAAGCATGGAATCGAAGTGAAAGACGACAGCGTTATCCTGAATATTCTCGTCCGGTACAGCACATTTATGGACATCTTTATGAATACGGTCCGTGACAAAACGCAGATTTCTCAGTTTTTCCTAAGCAACATCTACTCCCAAAAAAAGCTGAGTCATATGCTTTTTCACACAAAAGGGGATCCCGTCATCCGGAATTATATTCTGGATATGTATATGGAACAGCTTCAGCCGGATGAATTTTCCGACCGGATCATCTGCAGCTTTCTGACTATTTTTTTCACACAGTTGATCCGCCGCCACAAAAAATCCATGGAGATTCCCGGAACACACCTGAAAAAAGGAACTTTTGAGGATACGATCATCAATTATATTCTTGAAAATTATAGCGACATATCGATTGAGAAGGTTGCGGAACATTTCCATTTTTCCCGCCAATACTGTTCGCGGTTGATAAAAGATATCTGCGGCTGCACTTTCTCTGAGCTTCTGACGAACATCCGGATGCGTCAGGGTGAGAACCTGCTGTCCTTTACAACGCTGAGTATCGAGGATATCAGTGACAAAGTCGGTTATAAAAATCCGGAAACATTTATCCGTGTATTTAAAAAATCTGCAGGATGTACTCCTACAGATTTCCGGAAACGTCAGTATGTCTGAATCGTGAAATCGGGCAGGCTCCGTTCCATATGGCTTCTCATTTTTGTATGCATACATACGATAGAAGCATCTTTCAATACGTGCCAGATAAAAAGGAATAAAGCAAAAACTTCTTGCACCCCGACCCTGGATGTGCTATATTAGACATGAGAAGGGGAACCACAGAAGCGGCTACCCTCTTTAGTTAAACGAACTACATCTCAATATGAGGTCCGCCGTCACTATTGCAGTAGTGGCGGCTATTTCTTTTTGTCCTTCAAAATCTGGTAAATCAGACTTATCAGGGCAACAATGAATGTACAGAACAAGAAAAAATCAATATCATATTCTGTTGGTGCGAAAATAAAATGCTGTTTGTCCCATGTGGTACGCAAACAGAATGAATCCCCGGAAGTACGTCACTACTTCCGGGGGTTCTTCTTATAAACTATTTCGTAACTATTCAGAACCCCTTATTGAAAATGATATTTGGGTTTCCATTTAAT
>CAZFXM010000002.1:0-185515 GCA_964523125.1 uncultured Clostridium sp.
CATTGCCTTCCTACTAAGTTGACCTCATTTATGTTTCTAAACGTAGTTCTTGGATGATTTTCTCCTTAAGTAAATGACATTGGCAGTGAACAGTAACCGACCTTTTACTTCCTATACATCCATACCTCCCCGGTGATCCCGGACAGTGCCGAAGGCTCTACCTTTACGCCCATATAATTCGGCTGGCCAGCCATCGCCCGTTCCAGAGTCGTCGCGACTTCGATCACCAACCGGTTCTCCCCTTCCTTCACTGCCCCGGAAAGATCATACAGAAACGGCGGCGCGATCTCGATCCCCAGGCTGGTACCATTGACAAACACCTCCACGCCCTCATGGGCATCCTCGATCTTCAGGAGCAGCTTTTCACCTTCGCTGGCACAGAATGTTGTCGCGTACCGCACGAATCCCGAAAATTCCGGCATTTCCTCCGCCAGCAGGTCGGGCAGGGAAATCTTCTTTTCTCCGGAAAAATCCGGATAATCAATGCTCTCGCAGATGCTGCGCGTCCAGTCCTCTTTCAGGCAGATTTCTTCCATGCCATCCGTGGAATACGGCAATTCTCCCCTCTCGGGAAGCGCTTCCCCATTCTCGTCAAATACCAGGATCAGGCTCTTCCATGGTTCGATCCGGACCGCATATTTTGTCCCGGTCTTCCACATTCCGTTCGATCCTGTCCCATTTTGTTCTTCTACATTTTTCAAAGCAAAAGCCGTACTACCGTGAAGGCCTGTTCCATCCACTCTTTTTTCCGTCCCGTAAACCCGGTTCTCCCAGGCGTCATACACATATGCCTGACAGTGCTCCGGCAAAAGCACCTTTCCTTCATAGACCTTCGTCCCTTCATTCACGAACAGATACACAGAGCTTCCGTCCTCATGGATATAATGATAATACCTCACTCTGTCATCAGACGGCATAAGCGTAAGCTCCGCTCCTCCCGCCTTCCGGACCGCGCCCGCAAGCTCTTCCAGTGAGACTACCGGGCACTCCCGGACCTCCGCAGGCAGCATGGGATCCGCTTTGTCGCAGATTCCTTCGGGATGCCGGTTGATGAAGAACACCGGGATCTTCATTTCCCGCATCCGTATGACCGCCTGCGCGAATGCTGCCGTGATATACCGGGTTTCCGGCACAACCAGCACTTTATATTCCTGGGTATTTACCTGTAGAGAGCCTTCCTTTATCTGTGTCCGGTACCGTTTTGGTTCCGCAAATACATCCTGGGGGACATAATCGTATTCGATCTGTGCGTCCGTCAGTACATGTCCGGCCTTTTGGGAAAGCATGCAGCTCCCGGTCCATTCCCCCTCCCCGTGGTACAGAACCGCCGCAGGCGCCACATGCCGGCCGCCGCTGATCAGCTCGCACACCCGGTTTGTATAGGCCATCAGCTTTCCGAAATGACGGTACTGCGGATTGTGCCCGTGGGCGTAAAAATGGGGCGGACAGTCCGGATCCGGGAATTCTTTTGGGCTGAACGCATGAGGCACAAAATGGTTGATCCCCCGTACCATAAAATGATCCACCAGATATTTTTCCAGCCGTACCCCTTCCGCCCATCCATAGGCGCCGAAGATCTCACACATGGAATTTCCTTTTTTCAGCGGTTCGACCGCCGCCGCGGAGCTGCCCAGCTTTCCCAGCATATAATGGTAAAATTCCCCGTCCCGCTTCTGGAACGGATTGCCGTCATCAATGTCGCCCTCGCCCTGGGGAAGCACCTGTCCGCCGATGTCATCAATCCCGGCCATATCCTGTCCGGCAAGGCCGCGGAAAAAATGCCCCAGGGAAGAGCCGGTCCTTGCGTGCTGGTTATTGTCCTCGATGAGGTGCCCGATATACTCCACCCCATGCTCCCGGCACCAGTCCCCGATCTGGAAGGAAAAGTCCTTTTCCACCAGCCGGGAAACCTGGTCCATATAAGTATAGCGTACCTTTGCCGTTACATCCGGATCCGCGTCATTTTCCCAAAGGAATGCCAGATATTGTGGAAACATATTTCCCATAGAAACCTTTAGCGCTTCCTCCAATTCTGTGCTCCATGGATAATCCGCGTCCGGCGACGTACCGAGCATATTCTGCTGCTCATACAGATGTCCGTTCCCCAGCTCCGGCTCATCCGAAAAGAAGCCCGCGATCACAGTACCGAATTTTTCCTTATAATGCTCCCAGTGGGGCTCATATACCGCGTCGATCAGCACCCGGCAGGATTCCCGGTCCAGCATATTGATATAATTCCTGTAATATCCGCGGTTCTTGGTCACATGCAGGACATACACCTTCCAGTTTCCCTCGGGCGCCTCCCAGTCCAGCTTCCCCTCCCGGATACAGGGCATGAGATTCAGCCAGTCCTTCGCGTCCACGCGCCCATCCTTTCCCTGCCCCATGCGCGCCGCGCACACGCACAGCAGACGGTCATCGTCAAACTCCGGTTTCGGGGCCGGGTCACGTCCGTTTGCCTCCGCGATGATCGTTTCCATTTTCGTCGGCACAAATGGCGCCGCCTGCCCCAGCGTTTCCTCATCCAGCGAAATCCTCTCTCCGCCCGCGCATGGATACGTCCGACAGCAAATGCTTTGGCGCCGCGGCGCTCCCGGCTTTTTTTCCATCGCTCCGTTGGCATAGCCTGTGGGGAAATGGCTGTCGTCCAATATCCACACCTTCATGTTCCGCTTTTTTGCTTCCTCCAGGATCACATCCATATCCTGCCACCATTTCGGCCCGCAGTAATCCGGGTGCGGCCGGCTTTCCACACAGACCGCCTTGATATTACTCTCATCAATGACCTTCATATATTCCCGTAGAACCGCCTCGTCCTCCCCATGCTGCCAGAAAAATGGGAAAATATAATTGCCTCCCTGGCCGCTCAATAGTTTTTTGATCTTCTCACTCATATGTTTTCTCCTATATCTTAAGCAAGGGGGCAAATGACTTTGCCCCCCAATCCTTAACTCAGTGTCACGCTCATTACTTCCAGCCCGTCTGCCTCTTCAAATCTCAGTGTCAGCTCATACTCACCTGCCGGCATGGAAATTTCCGATTCCACGATTCGCGTCTTTCCCGCTTCCCCGTGAATCTCCAGAGTACCTGCCTGCTTCCCGTCCAGAAGCACCGTAACCTTCCCGCTTCCGGCACATTCCAGCGCGATCCTGTTCCACGGCCTGCCGCTCTTTACATACCGGAATATTGCTTCATCCCCAGCGGAAATATGTGTCAGCTTTTCTCCGTATTCTTCGTCCACTCCGATAAAGACGGTTCCTTTCACGCCGCACGCCTGATACCCCTGTATCTTTTCTCCGGGAGCAAATGGTTCCCCGGTTCCCTGGGAAGTCATTTTCACCTCGTCAATGGTGCCGTCCGGATTGATATGGAGCTTCTCGATACACAGCCTGCGGTGCTGCTTTCCGCCCCGGCTGCACCGATGATAGAATACATACCACTGTCCGTTCACGCACTCGATGGAACCATGGTTATTCCAGCTCTCCGGGTCGCATCCGTCATTATCCACGATGATCCCCTGATATGTAAAAGGCCCTAACGGAGACTTACTGGTAGAATATCCAAGGGAAGTCGGCTTCCCTCTTTCCATATTCGCGTATACATAATAGTAGGTATCGCCGATCTTTCTCATGGAAGAGCCTTCATGGAAAAAATGCTCCTCTTCCGTTACCAGGTCGTCCACCACATCCTTTGGGTCAAAGGATACCATATCCGGATTCAGTTTCACGCCATGGGAGAAGAGCTGTCCCCAATAATAATACGCCTGCCCGTCATCGTCGATAAAAATCGCCGGGTCGATCCCTCCGCAGGGAAGCTGCACCGGATTCTGAAAAGGCCCCTCCGGCCTGTCGGAAACCGCCACACCCTCGCTGTCATCTGACATACAGAAATACAGATAATATTTTCCGTCCTTGCTGATACAGTCCGGCGCGAACAAAAACGGGGTTCCGGTCACATTTTCCTGGATCTCTTCAAAGTTTTCATTTTTGTCCGCAAGCCCCTCGAACATCTTCTTCACAAACGGCGTTGGATTCGCCCAGTCGATCCCCGGATATTTTGGCGCGTCCGGGTCAAAGAACCACGGAACCTCCTGCCCTGTCAGAGACACGTCGTGTACGGTCCAGTTCTCCATATCCGGCGTAGAAACCACATGGTATTTTTCACTGCAGTACGTCTCTTCCCTGTCATCAAAGCTGCCGTAGATGTAAAGCTTTCCGTCCGGCATCACATGGCCTTCGCTGTCCGGCACATGAATATCAAGTGGTAAGATCGGGTTCCTTCTGTTTTTATATTCTATACTCATCTTTTTCATCCTTTCTAATTTTTCTATTATTTCGCGGTTTCGCTTTTCCTTCTCTCCAGCTCTGCCAGAACCTCTGCCTCTTCCTCGTCATATTTATAAATGAGGCGGAATGCCAGCATCGTGACCGCCAGAAGGATGATCGGCAGCCAGGTGAACATGAAGATGATCCCAAAATTCGTTGCCGCGTTCTGCACTTCATTTGCCACATATCCGGTCAGGCCCAGGATCCAGCCGACACAGCCCGCGGAAAATCCGGCGCTGATCTTCTGGGAAAAGGATACCACAGAAGAACCGATTCCTTCAATACGTTTGTTGGTAAGATATTCGCCGTAATCCACCGCATCCGCCGTCAGCATATTGACCGGGACAGAGAGCGGGCCCGCGAACAGGGAGCAGACCACGGTTCCTACGGCCAGGAGAGGCACATTCATGGAATAGGCCGCTGCCGTCCGAAGAAGATAGCCCAGCACCTGCCCGCCCGCGCCGATGTACACACTCTTTTTCTTTCCGAACTTTTTGATACATGGCCCCGCGATAAACATGACACTGATCACCATCGGAACCAGATTTGCCAGGTTCAGTGTCGTTGTCAGCATCGGATCATTCATCACATATGTATAAAAATAGGTCTGGGAGCCGGAATTGATCTGAACCGCGAAGTTCACGACTACGGTCATAGCCAGCGCGAAAATGAAGTATTTGTTTTTAATAAAATTCTTCACGCTGTCCACGAAGCTCATCTTTTCTACTTCTCCGTTGCCTACAACGCTTTCTACGGACTGTACGTTCTCTCTCGTAAATGTGAAGGAAAGCAGCAGCCCGACAGCCGTGATCACGCCGTAAACCGCAAATACGATCCTCCATGCCGAGATATCACCGCCTACGGCGAAAATGAAGGGGAAGGTAATGGAGCAGCACAGCATGGATCCGCCCAGCCCGAACAGGATGGACCAGGTCGCGAGGGACGCTCTTTCTATACCCTCCTGTGTCATCAACGGCATCAGCGCGGCCTTCGCCACACCGATCATGGTATACAGAACCGCCGTAAATAAGTTATAGGTGATAAACGCATAGACCATTTTCATGGTATCCGAACCGTCCTGCGGCACCCAGAAGATCAGGGCCAGCGCCAGGCCTGTCGGAACAGACAGCCACATCAGCCAGGGCCTTGCTTTTCCCCATTTGCTCTTTGTCTTATCGATGATGGAACCGGCGATCAGATCCGAGATCCCGTCAAACAGCTTGGATATGAAGAACATGGTTCCCACGGCTCCTGCCGCCATCCCCACGCTGTCCGTGTAGAACATGGTCAAAAATGCCGCCAGCACCGCGTTCATCGCGCCCGGTATCTCACCAAGCCCGTATCCCAGTTTATTTAAAAAAGTTAGCTTCTGCTTTGTATTCATCTCATTTTCCTCTCTTCCTGATTTGTAACCAATTTGCGCAGCAAATTGATTGCCTGCTGAATGTAACCACTTGCGTAGCAAGTGATTGCTTGCCCGCCATCTGCGAAGCAGATTTTTAATGCGGGCAATTCCCGTATCATTTTTTCATACGATCGTTTACACAAACGTATATTCATACATCCCGCTTCCGACCGTCTCCTCGATTCCCGGAAGCCGGATCACTGCCTGCACGCCCACCGGCAGCTCCGTATGCAATTTCCCTTTTCCGTCTTTCCATTCCCATTTACAGAGGATCGGTCCGTAAATGCTGTCGTAGTACCCTTCCGCGCCGGTCAGCCCATAACAGAACTGTGGACAGATCTCCACCCTCCGGCAGCCGCTTTCCAGGCTCCGGATTCCCAGCAGGTTCCGGTACATCCAGTCCCCCACACAGCCCAAAGCGTAATGGTTGTAGGAATTGTCTGTCCGGGTGCCGTCCTCCAGGATCGCGTTCCAGGTCTCCCAGATGGTGGTCGCCCCGTTCTTTACCTCGTAGAGCCAGGACGGGCACTGATCCTGATAGAGCAGCTTCTTCGCCAACTCTGTTTTTCCATAACCGCACAGGACATCCAGCAGATATTGGATCGACAAAAATCCCGTGTCCAGCCGGCAGCCGTTCGCCTCAATCATCTCCGTCAGCCGCTCTGCCATCCGTACAAGCTGCGTTTCATTTCCCAGCTTCATGGCAAGCGCCAGTACATAAATGCCCTGCACCGCTCCTTCGATGGAACCATCCTCCCGGATATATTCCGCGGCAAAGGCTTCCCGGATCTTCCCGTTCAGCTCTTTGTAATGACTTGCCAGCTCCGGCTTTCCAAGTACCTCACATACCTGCCTCATCACATCCGCGGAATTGGCATACATGGCCGTTGCAGCGTACTCCTTCGTGTTATGGGCGGAACGGAACATATCCGTCTCTCCCTTCTCATTCTTACAACTCGGATAGCACCAGTCCCCGTAATGGAACTGCGCGTTCCACAGATATTTCTGTCGTTCCCTCCTCTCCTGAGGCATGTCTTCGGGCAGGTCTTCTTTCAGTTCCGCTGCCTGCTTTTCCACAAAGTCCATCCATTTTTTCATCATGGTAAAAAATTCTTCCAAAATGGTTCTGTCCCCGTAGGCCTCATACAGCACCCATGGCACCACTACCGCGGCATCCCCCCAGCCGGCAGAGGTTTCAGACCCGAAGGCTTCCTTCTGCATGGCGGAATAGGCAAGTGGATAAGGAACCACGATGGGGATCAGTCCGTCCGCAAACTGCTCCTTCTCCATATTGCGAAGCCATTTTTTCAAGAACTGCAGTACATTTTGGTTAAATGCCGCCGTTCTCGCGTAGATCAAAATATCTCCGGTCCAGCCGGCCCGTTCCCTCTGGGGGCAGTCCGTCGGGATGGACAGCATGTTCCCTCTCTGGCTCCACCGGATATTCGACTGCAGTTGATTCAGGAGCGGGTCGGAGCAGCGGAAGTCTCCGGATTTTTCCAGGTCTGTTCCCAGGACGATCCCGGATACCTTCTCGGGAGTCAGCTCCCCGGGATAGCCTGTGATCTTCACATACCGGAAGCCGTGGAAGGTAAAGTGAGGTTCAAAGATTTCCTCCCCCTGTCCGTTCAGAATATAGTAATCTGTCTGGTCCCGGTTGATCCCGGTAATATTGTTGGTAAAATTGCCTTCCTTATCCAATACCTCACTGTATTCCAGCTTCAGCTCACTGCCTTTTTCTCCTTCCACAGCCAGACGCACATATCCGACCATGTTCTGGCCCATATCCACCACCGTCTCCCCCTTCGGGGTGGTAAGGATCGCCAGGGGTTCCCGGACTTCCGTGCACCTCACCGGCTCACAGCAGATCCCGGTCAGATTTTCTGTCCCGTATTCCTTCTCCTTCGCGTACTTCCACACTCCCGCATGGTACATGTCATCGTAGGCCGGGCAATGCATTTCTTCCAGAGAAATCCTGCCGTCCTGCTTCTCCCCGATCAGCAGGTCAGAATACACATAACCCGTTTTCCGGTAGCGGAAGGAAGAATCCGTGGCAATGACCTGCTTCGTTCCGTCCTCGTATTGCAGTTCCATCTGGGCCAGAACCGCAAGCTCCACTCCATAATTATTTCCATATCCCAAAATGCCGTATTTTCCTTTGTACCAGCCATCAGCCAGTACGACCGTGAATACATTCTGCCCCTCCCGCAGCAATGGCGTGATGTCATAGGTCTGGAATTCCAGATATTTTTCATAGGCCGTGAACCCCGGATTCAGCTTCGTATCCGTCACCGGTTTCCCGTTGATATACGCTTCATATACCCCATGGGCCGTGATCGACAGATATGCCTGCTCCGGCATTTCGTCCAGCACAAAGTCCTTCCGGTACAGGTTACAGGTGTCCAGCTGACGGTCCGCGCGTACACCGGCTTCACTTCCGCTTACCATATTTAAAAATGCCTGCACCATTTCTGCTTTGGATGCCATCTTGATGTTTTCGTCCAGGTCTTCACTCCGACACCCGATCCATTTCGCCCGCCATTCCTCCTGCCGGATGGCTATGGTAAAATATCCGCTTTCCTTCTTGGCCCGGTTTCCGTGGTTGTCCGTCACCTCCACCCGGCAGATATACCTTTTGTTGGAAGCCAGCTCCTTTGTGCCGCAGGCCGTCACCCTCTGCCTGGGGCTTTCTGTGAGCCCGCTGTCCCATACGGCCGTTTTCTTCCGCGCGTCCAGTATCCATACGCGGAAGGATTGCTGCACGGTATTTTTCTGATCCGAAGACAGCTTCCAGGAAAACTGCAGCGGATCTTCCCCGATGCCGAGCGGATTCATAAGCCCGCAGCATCTGACTTCTAAGATTTCTAACATATCCTTATACCTCCTCTCCCAGACTTCACGTAACATCTGACTCTGATCGTTTTTCCGCGTTCTGTGGTATTCAGAAATCCTCATTTGTTTCTGTAGTGATATTAGGATAACGCATTTCATGGAATCCGTATATATTAAATTTTAATAGAATATATATTGATATTTAACATCTATTTCTTTATAATCAATTACAGGCAATGGAATACTTGTAACTGTTCAGTCAGGATAGCGCATTTACTGCGCTATCCGTGCAAAAACATATAGATTGCAATGAGCAATCCCCATTGCCGTAGGCAATTTTCATGGGATTGCGTGCGTAACTGTGAGGGGACTGAACAGTTACGAATACTTTTACTATGGAGGGCTATTTATGTTTACGGAGGATACCTATCAGAAGCTGAAAGAATATACGACCCGTTTCCTGACGGAAGAGAATCGGACACAGTACCTCAAAAATCAGGACTTATCCGAATTTGCCGTATTTGAGGACGGCAACGACATTTTTATTAATCTGCACCTGCCCGAGGCCAACACGGAATCCGGCCAGCTCCACGGGCACGATTTTTTTGAATTAAACTATGTGGTCAAGGGAAGTTGCAGACAGAATATCGACAGTGACCATCCGCTGATCCTGCAGGAAGGGACGCTGTGCATCATGAACCCAAAAGCCCGGCACAGTCTTTATGTGGAAAATGAAGACAGCATCGTGCTGAATATCCTGATGAAAACAACCCTGTTCAATACTACCTTCTGGCCGCTGATCCAGCAGACCGAACACATCGGCCAGTTCTTCCTCAGCTACTTTTTGTCCCAGGATACGTCCGCCAATTTTCTGATCTACCATACCCAGAA
Source organism: uncultured Clostridium sp. (assembly GCA_964523125.1). Lineage (GTDB taxonomy): Bacteria > Bacillota > Clostridia > Lachnospirales > Lachnospiraceae > Schaedlerella. The sequence continues at coordinate 9,454 of CAZFXM010000002.1, forward strand.
TCCGCCGGCCATCCTTGCCATGCTGAACCACATCTGTATCGAATATCTGGAGCGGGACCTGTATTATAAGGTCACCATGCGCTGCATCCTGCTTCTTTTCTTCACCCAGGTGGTCCGCTCCTCCGCTACCCAGATCAGCCGGCAGCAGTTCCCCAACAAGATCGCCGTACAGATCACCGCCCTCTTCAATTATCTGAGCGTCAATTACGCTACCGCTACACTGGCATCCACCGCGGAATATTTTCACTATCACCCGAACTATCTGTCCGCCTTTGTGAAAAAACACACCGGCAAGACCTTCCGGGCCATACTGAACGATATCAAGCTGTCCCAGGCAAACTATTATCTTACAAATACGAACCTTTCCATAAGCGAGATTGCGGAACGGTTAGGGTTCCAGCAGCTCTGCAACTTCTATGACTTTATTAAGAAAAATTACGGCATGACTCCCGTGGAATACCGCAGGCAGCATACTCATTTTTAAGAAAAGCTTCCTTCTGAAAGAAAGACGCGTCCATCGGACGCGTCTTTCTTTATCCACTGTAATCATTCCCGGTCAAAAACTCCGGACAGCTCATTCACACTGTCTCATGAGGCCTTTCTCCTCTTTTCAGGCGATCTCCCCGTCATGCCGGCTGACGTATTCATTGCACTGTTTGATGATCTCCAGGATCTGCGTCTTGGTGAACATCGGGTCGCCCTGCAGCGGCTCGGACAGCCGGTAGAAAGGAAGCGGCAGCATAAGTACCAGAAAGTCCGTCTTGCGCAGATCAAAGAAATGCTGCAGCCATTCCGGCGCGTGTTCTTTCAGGTATGTATGGAAGGCAGGGCATTTTACGAACTGTACGAGCGGTGTCATGGAAGTAAAGAAGAACATCTGGTCCCCTCCCTTTACCTGGATGCTGCCTGCGGCAACTGTTTCCTCGGCGGAGATATTCAGCATGATATCATAAACGTCGGACTGTACTCCCCATTTATGGAGCATGGCGCTGTATACCTCAAAGTCCTTCCGTGAGACCGTAAAGGTGACCTCTTTGGATTCTCCCGCTTCCAGATGTACCTTCGCGAAATTCCGCAGTTCCTTTTCCGGCCTCTTAAAGAGCCCGTCCCGCTCGTGGATATAGAGCTGGATCACCTGGCTCCCGGCCCTTTTGCCGGTATTGGTGACGGTCAGGCTGACCACTGCTTCCTCGTCCGGATTCATGGCGCTCTTGCTGATATGGAAGCCGCTGTAATCGAAAGTCGTATAGCTCAATCCGTGACCAAAGGGATACAGTACCGGCAGCTTCCTTGTGTCGTACCAGCGGTATCCTACCAGCAGGCCTTCCGAATAATTCACATGGGGCATCTCTTTTCCGGAAGGAGTAAAATCATAATAGGACGGCCCATGTTCCTCCCGCAAAGGGAAGGTCTCTGTCAGACGTCCCCCCGGCTCTGCTTTGCCGAACAGGATCTTTGCCATGGCATTTCCGGCGCCTTCACCGGCGAAGCCCGCGGACAGGATCCCATTTACCTTGTCGTTCCAGGGAGCCAGGTCATACACGCTGCCTCCGGTCAGAACGATGACCACTTTTTTCCCGTGTCCGCACAGCACATCCAGCATGGCCTGCTGATTCTTCGGCAGACGGATATGCGGACGGTCATAGCTCTCGGATTCGTATCCAAGGGGCGGTCCTACAAAGGCAAATATCAGATCCGCGTTCTCGGCATCCTTTTTCAAAGCATCCAGAAGGGGCTGCTCCGGTTCCGGATCCACCGGCGGACGTGCCTTGATCATCTGGTAGCCCTGGCTGTATGCCACGGTCATTCCCTGCTCCCGCGCCTGCTTCGTGATCTCATCCAGAGGGATATCTACCTGGTAGCCGTTCATATAACCGCTTCCGCTGCCTGTGATCGTCGGCTCTGCGGCAAGCAGGCCTGCCACAAGGACTTTTTTATAGCGGGCAGGTTCTACCGGCAGGACGCCGTCATTTTTCAAAAGCGTCATACACTGGGCAGCAATCGTCCTGGCTTCCTCATGACAGGCGTCCATATCCACCTCCGCGGAATTGTCGTATTCCGCCGCGTGCAATGCCATTTTCAGTTGACGGCGCAGGATATCATCGATCACCTCTACCGTGATCTCTCCCTTTTCCAACGCGTCCAGGACCTCCTGCATATGAATGGCAGGATCCGCCAGCTCGATGTCCATGGTGTGGTTGTGGGCACTGATCTTGTTGTGATGGATGGCAAGGAAATCGGAGACTACAACGCCGTCATAACCGATCTCTTTTCGCAGGGCGTCCATACACTGACTGCTGGAATTCACCCATTCTCCGTTGACCTTGTTGTAGGAGGACATGATCATCCACGGCTTTCCTTCCTGCAGCACCATTTTCCATGGCCGCAGGTAGACCTCATGGAGAACCCGTTCCCCGATCCGTGAATCCGTATTCATCCGGTCAAATTCCTGGTTATTTGCCAGAAAATGCTTCGGGCAGGCGCCAATCCCTTCGCTCTGCAGGCCCTTGACATATTCTGTACCCAGAAGTCCGGTGAGGACAGGATCCTCGCTTAAATAATCATAATTCCGGCCGCAAAGAGGAGAACGCTTCAGGTTCATACCCGGGCGGTTCAGTATATTGACCTTTTCCGGGTTCGCCTTCGCCTCCATAGCGAAGAGTTGCCCTACATGGAATGTCAGCTCCTTGTCCCAGCTCATCGCCACCGAGGAATTGGCCGGAAACGCTACCGGGTGGTACTGCCCGTCATTTGGCTTTCCGTCCGGCCCGTAGGTGGGCTTTCCGGTCTCCCAGTTATCGGCCCCGCCCCGGGGAACGTCCTGGGGCACCGGGCCACGAAAATCAAGAGAACGGATCCGGCAATATTCGTTGTCTGTAGGAGTGAGCGCCGCTACTTTATCTTCGATGGACATTTTATTTAATATTTCTTCGATTCGTTCTTCATACATGGTTTTTCTCCTGTGCGTTCTTCTTTCTCGCGTCCAGTTCTTTGAGGATCGTCGGATATTCCTTTTCCAGCTTATAGAAGCTCAGTACAATAATACACAGCACATTCAATACGATCGGAAGTATCACATAGACGATGGTGATTCCGGTAAGGGCGGATGCGGACTGCACCTCTGCCGCTCCATCGTATCCGGTCCAGGCAAGCACCCAGCTGCACAATGCCGTACCGAACGCGGAACCAAATTTTGATCCGAAGCTGTTGGCAGACATGATCAGGCCTTCCTGGCGGAATCCATTTTTCCATTCCCCGTATTCTACCGTGTTACAAAGCAGAGGATAAGAGCACCACTGGGTACTGCATCCCACCGCGAACAGCAGGGAGCCCGCGTAGATCGCCAGCAGGGAGGAGCTTCCGCCGACCCATACAATGATCCTTCCCAGAGACATTACCGTCAATCCTGCCATCAGGCCGCTGCGGATACCGATCTTCGCGACGATTGGTTTCGAGAGCGGGATCAGCACCAGCATCGGCATGGAAAGCAAGAATCCGACTACCGGAACCGCCTGTGGTTTTCCGCATACATAAGCCATGAAGTAGTACATGGAACCCATGTTCAACGCGATGACTGCCGCCGCGAAGATGCCGTTGAACGTACAGATGATCCAGTATTTATTCTTAATGACCAGCTTCAGGCCTTCAATAAGTCCCAATTGGTTAGCATCCTTTTCGTCTTCTTTTTTGTCCGAAGGCTCCTCCATCACACGTTCCTTTGTATTGAAATAGCACAGCGCATATGCGACCAGTGAGATGAACGCATAGCACGCAATGACAATTGTCCAGCTTCTCTTCGTGTTGCCCGCCATGTTGATGAAGGTCATGGTAAAGGAATTGACGATTGTGGAAGCTACCGTGTTAAAAATGGAACGCAGGACGCTTGTATTTTCACGGTCCTTTTCATTTCTGGTGATCAATGCCTGCAGTGAGGTATAAGGGATCACGATCATCGTATATAATGTACAGAACAGGTTATATGTAAGGAACACGTAAAGTCCCTGTGAGGTCGTACTCGTCAGCTCCGGTACGGAAAACATGATCACGGCCGCGATCGCGTAAGGGATGACCATCCGCTTGATCCATGGCCTTGCCTTTGCTCCCGGCTTCGCGAACCGCTCCTGGATATATCCCATGGCAACGTCGGAAACAGCGTCGATAAATTTGGAGACCAGCATGATCGTGCCGACCATCCCCGCGTCTACATGCGCGTAATTGGTATAATACACAAGCAGGTACGCGCTCATGACCGCGAACAGCATATTGGTTCCCATCTCCCCGCCGGAAAAGCACAAGGTTTCCCGTAAGCTTAATTCTCCCTTTACTTTTGTTTTTTCACTCATTTTTTGTTTTTCTCCTTCCTACTTTCTCCTTCCTGACAAGTTTAAGGCCTTAATCTTGAGATTTATTTTAGCATCCTTCTTTTGTACCTGCCCTATAAAAAAATAAACAGTTTCCAGATAATCCGATCTTTTTTGTCTTTTTCGTATATTTTTGATTGACCTCGATTCATTGTATAGGTATAATCAAAAACAAAATAGTGAGGGGATGCTACCTTATACAAGGGAGGAAATCTTATGTACTTTTATGCTTCCATCGGAGACATCCGGGACAAGATCGACGCTTATCTGGAAACGCACACCGGGACGGCCGGCTTCCCGGAGATTTTAAGAGAAATCTATGAGGAAAAGCCCTGTGTGGAAAATAAAACAACGCTCGCGGACATCCAGCGGCTGCTTCAGATGGATGACGAGAGCTTCCTGCATGAGGTCCGGGGATTATATTTCCGCTTTCCCAAGACTCTTCTTTATGACAAGGACCATTTTGACGTAGTGCCGTCCTCTGCTATGTCGGCAGTGATCAGCCAGTTTTTCGGCGTTCACAGCTTTGTACATCTTCACGACTGCTTTGAGATCAACTATATATTTAAAGGGGAGTGCGAGCTGACATTTCTGGATGAAAAGCGGATTTTGCGGGAAGGGGATTTCTGCATCCTGTCGCCCTATACGAACCATGACGTGGTTCTTTTGTCAAGAGATTCCTATGTATTTCCGATTTATATTAAGGAACAGGCCTTCGGCAAGATTTTTTTCCCGCTGCTGTCGAGCGAGGATCTGCTGTCTGATTTTTTCCGTAAAATTTTATCGGATACGGCGGAACCGAATTATCTTCTGTTTAAAACAAATGCCTCCTATGAGATCCGGAATATTATGAAAAGCTTATTCCTGGAAAAATTCCGCTATGACAAATATGTGGAGCGCTGCAGCGTCTACTGGCTGAACCTGCTCTTTATGAATATCCTCCGGGATTATCAGGCGTACAGCCAGTTTTCCAGTTATAAATCCGGACCGGATTACGTGCCGATCCTGCGTTATATCCAGAGTCATTATGATACGATCACGCTCCCGAAGCTATCGGAGATCTTTCACTACTCGACGCCATACCTTTCCAAGATCATCAAGGCCAGTACAGGAAAAAATTTTAAGCAGATCGTGACGGAATTAAAGATAAGAAAGGCGCTCTATTATCTGGAGGAAACGGATTTTTCCATCGAGGACATCTCCGCGAAGATCGGATACGGCAGCGCGGACCACTTTTATCACGCGTTCCGGAAAATCGCCGCAACAATACCGGGCGCAATATCGGAAGGAGGCTTTGGATTGAACCTGTGCAGGCGGCACTTCTTTTTCATTGAAGAGATCTATCTTGAACAATAAGAGCTATATGCAGATTTTTGATGTTAAATATCAATATAGAAGTTATTAATTTTTAATATGGAAAATTCCGGCGAAATTGGCTATCTTTAATTGAAAAAGGAGTGAACCGACTATGAAAAACAAATATTTCTGCAACCCTTTGAACGTGGAATACCGGTACCAGTTTGCCAGAATGAATCAGGAAACGGATTTTCACATTTTCCGTGAGGCGGCCGATCCGTCGCTGATCTGCTTCAAAGGGCTTTATTATCTTTTCCCATCCATGGCGGCGGGATTTTACACAAGCGAAGATCTGCAGGCATGGGATTTCCACGAATTCCGGGGAGACATTCCAATCTATGATTACGCGCCGGACGTCCGGGCTATTGGGGACTATATTTATTTCTGCGCCTCCAAACGGGAGGAGAACTGTTCCTTTTACCGCTCCAGGGATCCCCGTACAGAAGCCTTTGAGGAAATCGAAGGGAATTTTTCGTTCTGGGATCCGGACATGTTCCTGGACGAGGACGGGCGGCTTTACTTTTACTGGGGCTGTTCCAACGTGACGCCGATCTATGGCGTGGAGCTGGACCGGGAGACCATGAAGCCGAAAACCAAACCTCTGGTGATGTTTGATTCCCACGAGGAAAAATACGGCTTTGAACGAAATGGAGACGAGCATGTGCCGCCAAAGACAGAGGAAGAGATTGAAGCTCTGGTGGCACAGCTTTTGGAACAGGAAAGAGCTGCCATGAAAAAGCAGGGGATCGTGGATGTGACGGACGAAGAGCTTGCGGACAAGATCCGTGCCATGGTGGGAAACCGTCCTTATATCGAAGGCGCGTGGATGACAAAATATCAGGGAAAATACTACCTGCAGTACGCGGTTCCGGGAACGGAATATAACATTTATAATGACAGTGTCTATGTATCAGACCACCCGCTGGGTCCCTTTGTAATCGCAAGGAATAACCCCTATTCCTATAAGCCGGGCGGATTTATCACCGGGGCAGGCCACGGCTCCACGCTGGAGGACAAGGAGGGCCGATACTGGCATACGGCAACCATGCGGATCAGCCATAACCATGGGTTCGAGCGGCGGATCGGTATGTGGAAGGCAGGCTTTGACGAGGATGGGGAGCTTTATTGTGACCAGCGCTACGGAGACTGGCCTGTCCGGATGGACAGCCCGGCGTTTTCGGAACCGGAATGGATGCTTTTGTCCTACGGAAAGCAGGTGAAGGCTTCCTCCGGGACATATCCCCGGTGTGTGACAGATGAAGATATCCGTACATGGTGGCGCGGAGAAAAGCCCGCGGGAAAGGAAACCGGAAAGGATGACCGGGAATGGCTGGAGGTGGATCTGGGCAGAGTCTATGATGTCCGGGCCGTCCAGATCAATTTCGCGGATGATCAGGTAAAGGCGGCACTGCCGGAGATCGAAGCCTTTCAGACAGATTTTATGGAACGGTATCTGGACAAGAAAAGGCAATATACAAGATGGCTGCTGGAAGGATCGGCTGACGGCATGCATTATGAAATCCTGGCAGATAGGCTGGATGCTAGGACAGATTATTCCCACGATTTTCTCGTCTGGGAGGAAGGCCGTCAGATCCGCTATGTACGCCTGACGATCGGGGAAATCCCTTATGCCGCGGTACCATGTGTATCCGGAATCCGGGTCTTCGGAAAGGGAAATGGAGAAGCTCCGAAGCCTGTAGAAGAGCTGATGCCGCAAAGGCTGGGCGATCTGGATATGGAGGTGTCCTGGAAGGGTGCTGCCGTTGGGTATAACATTTTGTGGGGATATGCGCCGGATAAGCTGTACCACAGTTATATGGTGTATGGAAAAACAATACAGAGGATCGGAGCGCTGCTTCAGGGAGCGCCGGTCTATGTCCGGGTAGATGCCTTTAATGAAAATGGAATTACCCAGGGAAATGTAGAGAAATTGGGAGCTGTATGAAAAAATAGAACTTTTGATTTGCAAAAAGTAGCGCCCTCGGTCTGGTAAACTAAGGCGCTACTTCTGTAGTTATTTAATTTCCGACGGCTGGCCGCATCCAGCTTTCGGCTCTCTTGTCAAATATATTATATCTAATAATATGCGCATTGTCAAACCAAAATCCAATCATTTCAAAGTCACCGCCACGTGCAGGAAATGATAAGGAAAATGATAAGATGCCAGCATACAAAGACGAAAAGGCCGGTACCTGGTACTGCAAATTTTATTACGTGGACTGGACAGGCACCCGCCGCCAGAAGATGAAGCGCGGCTTCAAGCTCCAGTGTGAAGCTAAAGAATGGGAACGTAATTTCTTAGAGAAGCAGTCTGGGAGCCCGGATATGACCTTCCAAGCTCCCGTTACCGCCCCAGAAGATATACCTTCCCGCTTCTACCGTCCTGCTCACACCGTCGATCACGACCTCTGTCCTGACAGGCGTCTCGATCTCATATCGGATTTCCTCTCCGATCCATTTCCACCCGGAGCGGACCGTTCCCCGCCTTGTATCGATGGAGGCTTCCAGCCACTCCAGTCGGGCATCTGCCTTCGGTTCGATCCTGATACTGGAAAATCCCGCGGAGCCTTGTGCCTGCCGGATGCCGGCCGCTTCTTCATAGAGCCAGTCCGCCACTGCTCCATAGGCGTAGTGGTTAAAGGAATTCATGTCCGTACTCCACATGCCGCCGTTTTCCATGATCCCATCCCAGTGCTCCCAGATCGTGGTAGCGCCCTTTTTCACCGGATACAGCCAGGAAGGGTACTCTCTGCGCAAAAGCAACGTGTACGCCAGCTCCGTATGGCCGTATCTGCTCAAAGCATGAAGAAGGTATGGCGTGCCGATAAATCCGGTCCGAAGCCTTGAGCCGTCCTTTTCTATGAGCTTCGCAAGTTCATCCGCCGCGCTCTGTGGATCCTCAGCCATCCGGAACAAGACTGCCAGCGTATATTCTGTCTGGGTGCGGTAATCCGGAAACTCTTTCCGGAAATTCTCCACGATTTTCCCATACAGCTTCTCATAGCCGGACACATCCTCGCCCAGCACCTTTCCGGCCTTTACGACCAGGCTGGCAGAATACGCGTAAAATACCGTGGCGATAAAGTCCTCCCGGGTACTTCCCTTATAGCTTCCCTCCGGCGCGTCCAGCCCCAGCCAGTCCCCGAAATGCTCTCCGCCTGTCCACAGGTATGGCTGCTTTGTTGCTCCTGTAATATAATCCACCCATTTTTTCATGGATTCGAACTGATTTTTCAGAATCTGCGGATTTCCATAGGTGAGATAGATCTGCCACGGACAGATCGTAGCCGCGTCGCCCCAGCCTGCGCTTGTAGCTCCATCCGCAAGCCAGTCCGGAATGACATTGGGAACGGCCCCGCTTTCCATCTGGTCTGCCGCAAGATCCTTCAGCCATTTGGTAAAAAATCTTTCTACGTCATAATTGTAGCTGGCGGTTTTTATAAATGCCTGTGCGTCCCCTGTCCATCCCAGACGTTCGTCCCTCTGTGGACAGTCCGTAGGCACATCCAGGAAATTGCCCTTCTGTCCCCAGAAAATATTGGATATGAGCTGGTTCAGCTCCGGATCGGAACACTGGATCGAGCCGGTACGCTTCAGGTCCGAATATACGGCGATCGCCGTAAACTGTTCCGGCTTCGCCTCTCCCGGAAACGCTTCCAGCTTCAGGTAGCGGAATCCGAAAAAGGTATGGACCGGATGCCAGGTCTGCCTTCCCTGTCTGCAGATATAATTGATCTCTGCCTTCGCGCTGCGGTAATTTTCCCTGTAAAAATTGCCTTCCGCGTCCAGCACCTCTCCGTGAAGGATTCGGATCTTATCTCCTGCGCTGCCCTCTACCGTAAATTCCACATACCCGGTGACCTCCTGCCCGAAATCCACAACCACTTCCCCGGCAGGCGTAACAAATACCCTTTTCGCTTCCACCCGTTCCTGCTCTTTGATAGTCTCGCCCTCCTGGGGGATCAGAAGTCCTGCCTCACTCTCAAATACAACAGCCGGCTTCCAGCTTTTTGTGACAAAGCCCGCGTCAAAGGTCTCTCCGTCATAGATCTCGCTGAATCTGACAGCGCTCTCCCCGCATTCCCAAGTCTGATCCGTGGGCAGCACCGTGACCGTGCCATCCTCCATATAGAAGCGGATCTCCCCGAACAGCCCGGCGGTCTGCTCTTTTCTCCATTCCTTGTCCGGATTCTCCACGAATCCGGGCATAGGAGAACGAAACCATCCTTTTCCTACGGTCACAAGCAGTTCATTGCTTTCCTCCAACAGCTCCGAGATATCATAGGTCTGGTACTGCAGCCGCTTCCGGTAGCTGGTCCACCCCGGCGCAAGCACGCCGTCGCCCACCTTTTTTCCATTTAGCACGGCCTCATAAACACCCTGCGCCGTCAGCAGCAGCTCCGCCCTTTTAATCTTGCCCTTTCTGTTCCATGTCCTGCGGAAAACCGGACACACATCCTGCATATCCGTTTCCGGCCGGATCCATTTTCCCTCTAACATCTTTGAAACCTCCTTTTTATGCGGTATCGGCACGCGCCGCTTCGCGCCACCTGCCATGTCGTTTCCAACTGTGCGGTTGCAATCCGACAGACCATTTTCATGCAATTTATTGCATGAATTACGCTGTCTCTTCCATCAGCTTCATCAACGTGATCGCGTATACCTCATGCCCTTCTGTTCCGGGATGGTTCACGCCATTGGCAAGCAGCTCCTTCCATGGACAGCCGGCCTCTCTGGCCGCCTCCCACACGGCATATACATCCGCAAGGCAGACCTGCTCTTCCCAGGCCGTTTCCCGAATCACTTGTACCCGCTCCGGCGTGGTCGGAAGCGGCGCGTCCATATCCCCGAACAGGGTATTCGGCAGATCGCCGTTGGGCGTCAGCAAAATGATATCCGCCGTGGTTTTCCGCTTGATCCGCCGTACGAGCTCACGAAGACAATCCTTATACTGCATCGTGGTCCCCAGTTCCTCGCTCCAGTTCAGCGAACCATTGATCAGCACCAGATCCGGCTGATAACGGATCACGTCGCGGTTCGCCCGCTTCGACATCTGAATCAGATTGTCTCCTGCGATTCCCGCGTTGATCACACTGACCGAAGTCAGCTCATACTTATCAATCAGCTTCTGACGGAATTTTTCGATATAGCTTTCCCGGCAGTCCGTGATCTCCACCGGCGGCAGCTTTTTCCTTGCCTCTTCCCCGTCACGGCCCATGGCGATCTCCATAAGCTCTTTGATTTTTTCCGGGTCAGCAGGAAGCAGGCTTTCAAAATGTCCTGCCGTAACACTGTCTCCCAATGCCACGATCACCGGATTTTTCCTTTCCAGCCCTTCCTCGTCCGGCCCCATGCCATTCAGACTGCCGATACTGCCCTGGTTCGTCCGCATTTTTTCCATAAATCGAACCGGCCTTACCGGGCTGACGCAGGCTGCTTTTTCGGCGCAATCCAGAAAAATATCTGCGAAAGGTTGTCTCGCTCGAAATGTTGTCTTCATCGTTCTCCTTCCTTTTATCAGCACTTAATGCCTGTCCTTTAGGCACTTACGTGCGAGTTATTGTATCCTCATCGGATGATTCGGCCGTAGAAGCAGCAATTATTCACAGTGTATGGAAAATGGCACTGCCGGGATGTCCGACTGGTTGTAAAGATTGACCAGATACCATTTTTCCTGAGCGAATTCCACATCCACAGGATCCGTCAGATCATTCTCCAGAGTCAGCACCAGGTTCTCTCCTTCCACTTCCGCCTGGAATGATAGTTCCTTCTGATCCCTGTATACCTTCAACGCGCTGATCTGGCTGCCCTCTACCTTCAGGCCGCCCTCCGCATGGTCAAAGGCCAGGACTATCCGGTTCTTTTCCCGTACAGCCCTACGCGGCCTGGGCGCGTCGCAGAGAAGCTCCTCTCCATACACATGCCCTCTTGCCAGCAGAGCCAGACGGTGTCCTACGACCTTTTTATCCTTGGGATGGATATCATACTGCTCTCCCGCGTCAGATATGGAGCACAGATAGACATTTTCCATCGTATCCGCCACCTGCTCCTGGCAGTTACGGATCGTCGTCCAGTCCTGGTTCTCTGATTCCATCCACCGCTCCCAGCCTGGAAGCTGGACCACAAGGAACGGGAGTTCCTTTTCCTGCCACAGCTTCCGCCAGTCATAGATCAGCCCTTTCAGCATCTCCTTATAAAGCGCCTGGTGGCCCGGCAGGTCATCACTTTCTCCCTGATACCATAAAAATCCCCGGATGCCAAACGGAGCGATGGCCCTGGTCATATGCTCAAACAGGCAGCCCGGAACAGCGGACGGCAGCAGTCCCTGTATCTCCTCCATCTGCCGCTGGAATTCCTTCGCGAAATCTGTCTGGAAAAAAGCTGCCAGCTCCTCCGGTCCGGGAGTTCTCGGAAGCACCATCTGGTTCAGGGGATTTGAAAAATGATCCCCCTGGTCGTTAACCGGATTGCCATGCATCTTTTTCCAGTACGCGTCCATATCCATATGGGCGGTCCTTTCTTCAAAATCACGGAGCCACAGCGCGCCTGCCTTTTTCAGCGTCTCCTTGTCCATCCAGACGCTGGCCGTCGTTCCGCCCCAGTTACATCCGACAATTCCAACCGGCACATCCAGACATTGCTCCAGCTCTTTCTGAAAATAATATCCTGCTGCCGAGAAATAGTCAAGCTCTTCTTTTGCCGCGGTCCTCCAGATGCCCGTCCGGCTGTAATCAAATTCCTCGATCTGCCCGTCATAGCAGACCTCCGGCACGTCAAAAAAACGGAGACGTGGATTTGGACAGGATGCATATTCTTCTTCCCTGTGCTTCTCATAATGCATATGGAATTCCATATTGGACTGTCCACCTGCCACCCAGACCTCTCCGACGGCGACCTGCCCCAGGGTTATGCTTTCCGTCTCCGTCCGGATAGTCAGCTTTTCTTCCTCCGATGCTTCCAATTCCGGGACCATCAGCATCCATGTTCCGTCCGGCCCGACGGCCGCATCCGCGCTTTTTCCCTGTATGGATGCCTGAACCCTTTCGCCCGGCTCCCCGGTTCCCCAGATCCGGACCGGTTTCTTCCGTTGAAGTATCATTCCACTTTGAAAAATATCTGCCGTTTTTAACATGTCTTTCTTACCTCCCTGTGTATTTGTCACCAATTAAAACAGCGAACCGATTATTCCTTCACGCCTCCCAGCGTGATTCCCTTTACAAAATATTTCTGGAAGAAAGGATAGACCACCAGGATCGGAAGTATCCCGATCATGGCGATCGCCATCCTCACCGTTGTGCTTGGAAGCTGGATCTGGGCTGCCGCGCTTCCGAGCTGGGAAGCATTCGCGGACAGCATGGCGATATTCTCGTTAATATTATTTAAAATGATCTGTATTGTATAATACTTTTCTCCGTTACGCTTTGTCAAGTAATACAATCCATTCTGCCAGTCATTCCAGTAGTTGATCGCCATCATCATTCCCACGGTAGCCATGATTGGTTTACTCAAAGGAACCACGATCCTGGTCAATATACCAAACTCACTTGCGCCGTCGATCTTCGCGGCCTCCAGGATGCTCTGGGGAATACTGTTCCGAAAATAATTTTTCACAAGGATGACATTAAAAGCACTCATCATCAGGTTCGGGACGATCAGTGCCCAGATCGTATCCTGTACGTGGAACAGGTTCACATAGCTGTAATAAGTCGCCACCAGTCCCCCGTTGAAAAGCATGGTAAAGATCAGCATCAGGTTCAGTACCTTCATTCCCGGTACCTCCTGGCAGAGCGCGTACGCGAAAAGAAGCGTCATAATCATTCCCAGGACGGTTCCAAGCACCGTCACGATCATGGTCATAATGTAAGCCTTTCCGATCACTCCGACCTGTGCCCCGATGTACTGGTATGCCTCCAGGCTGAACTTTTTCGGGAAAAAACTAAAGCCGTTGGCGGTCGCCCATGCGTTATCCGTTACGGACGCGATCACCAGAAGCAAGAATGGCAGTAATACAAGGATCGATGCCAGTATCATCACCGCATGGGCCAGCAGCTGGGTTCTTTTATATTCTTTTGATTTCATAGTGCTTCCTCCTAGAATAACGCGTTTTCAGAGCTTGTTTTTCTGATGATCTTATTGACGGTTACGATCAATACCAGGCCAACCACCGACTGTACGACACTGGCGGCCCCTGACATTCCATAATCATTATTTTTCATCAGCGCGTTATATACATAAACGTCGATCGTTCTTGTCACGTCATACAAAGCTCCGCTGTTGCGTGTCATCTGGTAAAACAGGCCAAAATCTGAACGGAAGATCTGCCCTACGCTCAAGATCAGCATCGTGATAAATGTCGGCTTCAGCATCGGAAGGGTGATCCTGCGGATCTGCTGCCACTTCGACGCCCCGTCCAGCATGGCTGCCTCGTAATAATCCTGGCTGATGCCTACCACACTGGAGAGATAGACGATCATGCTGTAACCGACGGTCTTCCATGCATTACAGAAGATCAGGATCACCGGCCAGTATTTTTTATTGTTGTACCAGTTGATGGGAGCCATTCCCAGCGGCTCCAGGATCGCTTTGTTGAACATACCCGCGTCGGCTGATAAGAACGCGTACCCCAGATAACTGACCACGACCCAGCTCATCAGATAGGGCAGAAGAATCAGCGTCTGATAGCCCTTTACCGCCCTTTTGCTCCGGATCTCATTGAGCAGGATCGCAAAGGTGACTGCCAGCAAGGTTCCCAGGATAAAAAACGCGATATTGTAAAGCAGTGTATTTCTCGTAATGCTCCAGGCATCGGATGAGCTGAACAGAAATTTAAAATTATCCAGCCCACACCACGGACTTCCGAAGATTCCTTTCCGGAAATTTAATTTTTTAAACGCGATCACGATTCCAAACATTGGAATATAATTATTCACGATCAGATAAATAAATCCTGGCAGTGCCATAAGATAAAACGGCCATGCCTTTTTGACTGCCTTCCCCTTCATTATTCCTCCTTCCGGCAGAAAAAGCCGTCACTGACGGCTTTTTCTGCATACGATGATATTTGGGGAAGGGGTTGTTTTCACAGCCCCTTCTGTTCTCATTTACTTGCTAGCCATTCGTCAAGCTGACTCTGGTTTTCCTCTATGATCTTATCAATTCCCGCCGCTTCCAGGGCATTGAGCATCTCCGGAAGGGTTTCGGAAGGGTCTGCCGCCCCGGTGTCTATGGTTGCCTGATACTGGGCCACCACGGAGGACACTGCCGCGCATTCCGTCGATACGGATTCCAGGTTCGGGCTGTAACCGATCACCGGAGAGGATTCCACGGTCTCGGCAAATTTCAGTTTATTCTGGTATACCTCCAGGGTCGCGGGCTCCACGGTGGGCCACATCAATTCATCGCCGTAGACACCGTATACCTGCCAGTAGGGCACACTTGTGGTGTCAAATCCGTCCGGCACCTTGATCAATACTCCCTGGTCTCCGTCCTCCACTATTTCATAAGACTGTCCCTCGATCCCGAACTGAAGCAGGGTCGCGAGCCGCGCGTCCTTGTACATCAGGTTCAAAAGATCCATTGCCTTCTCCGGGTTTTCGCTGGTGATCGGAATACTCCAGAGGATATTCGTCAGGTCATTCTGTCTCTTGAAGTTATCCACGGTTTCAATACCGATCAGGTCAACTCCGATCTGGGATTCATACACCGGCTCAGCCAGACCGTCATTTACCCATGTAAACCATCCCAGATAGTTGTCGGTCTTTACCTGCTCCTGCCCGAGAATGGTGTTCGTCGCCGCGTCCGCCGCGAAGTATCCCTTCTGCGCCCAGTCATACATCAGGTCCGCATATTCCTTGTATTGATCTGTCGCGAACATATTTTTGATCGTATAATCCCCGTTCTTCAAATCCTCTTCCATGAGAACGCCGGAAGCCACCGTCGCTCCCAGAGTATCCACATTTTCATAGGCCCCCTGCAGCATCGTCGTCTGTCCGATAGAATTGAAGGTCCCGCCGATGCAGTGGAAACCGCTTCCTTCTCCTGCCTGTACGGTCGCGAAGATCTCTTCCATTTCTTCCATTGTATAAATCTTGTCTTCGTCGATCTCAATGTCATATTTGTCCAGAATATCCTTCCGGCACATGAAGCCGCTCTGTCCTCCGATGTGGCTGCCGCCGCATACTCCGTACAACTGCCCGTCATAATAACCGCCCACGATATCGTCCCCGAGCTGGGCAAGGATATCCGCGCCGTGCTCCTCGATCAGGTCATCCATCGGGATGATCGAGCCGTTGCTTACCAGACTGCTGACCCCGGTAAACAATGACAGACACAGATCCAACTGTTGTCCGGATGATATAGCAAGGCTTGTCTCGCTGGCAAGATTGTTCGCGTCCACCGGCTCCAGGACCACTGTCACGCCGATCTCCGCTTCCGTGATTTTATTGATCTCCGCTTCCACGTCTTCAAAGCCGGCCGGCATGGAGCCGGTGGACGGCCATTGTAAATAGACCGTGGTATTTTCTCCCGTACTTTCCTCTTTTGCCGCGCTTCCTTCCGCGGCATTCCCCTCCGAAGTTTTTTCTTCCGCGGAGCCTCCGTTCCCGCATGCTCCGACACATGCCGCCAGTATGGATACAACTGTCAGTAATGCTATTTTTCTTTTCATTTCTTATCTCCTCGTATTTCATTTTATCTCTCACGTGATCTGATACTGCTATTATATCTTTTTGGATAAAAGAATCCATCGGAAAAATCAACCTCTGGTTATGAAAAATAAACCTTTTGAGCGTTAAAAAAAGAAACGCCCCCAGGTAACGGACAGTTACGCGGCCCGTCACCTGAAAGCATTTAAAAAACGATCTTCGATAATAAAACCTGCGTCCACAGCGGACACGCCGGGACATCTGCCTTATACGCCTCAGCGCGCGGCCGTATTCCTATCGCCGTAGTGGCTGGGGGCGCAGCCGTGATATTTCTTGAACGCGGTGTTAAAATTCTGATAATTGGGATATCCTACCCTTTCGGCCACCACACCTGGCTGTAAATGCTTTGCCTCCAGCAGGAAGCCTGCCAGCTCCATCCTCTCCTTAATAATATACTGGCTGATGGAGCTGCCCGCTTCTCTCTTGAAAATACGGTTCAGATAGACCGGATGCAGATAAAATGCCTCCGCCAGTTCCTTTACACCGAGAGATTCTTTTCCCAGGTTTTTCCGGATATATTTTTTCACCTGGATTACCACGTCCTTCGCGTCTCTGCTCTCCCCCTGCAGCTTCTCCGCCTGGTTCACCTGCTCGTCCAGATATTGCTTTCCATATTCCTGAAGCTTCCTGCCTACGTTCTCTTCCTTCAGCCGGTTCACGATCTTTTGGACCAGCTGCCCCACCTCTTCGTACTTCGCGGGCATCAATATATAATCCTGACAGCCAAGCCCGATGGCGCTTTTCGCATATTCGAAGTTCGCGTGGCAGGTCAGAAAAACACATTCCATCTTGATATTTTGCTCCCTCACCCACTGCAGCAGGTCAATCCCGCTCTCTCCCGGCATTTCAATGTCACACAGCATGATCTCGATTGTTTCGGAGCGCGCCAGCTCTTTCGCGCTCTGCACGTTATATGCGGTAAATACCTGGTCGATCCCGTATTCATGCCACGCGATCTCCTTTTGCATGGTATCCGCGGTCATGACTTCATCATTTACAATCATTAGATTCATCTTCTACCTCCAGATCATAAGGGATTTTCAAAAAGACACTGGTTCCTACCCCTTTTTCCGATTCTATGATCACCCGCGCGTCTTCCCCATAATAATGCCGTATCCGCATGATTGAATTCTTGAATCCTACATGATCATTTCCTACGGTCATCTCCTGTTCGGGCAGCCCGGCAAATGTGTTCAGTTCCTCTGCTTTTTCCGGCTCCATTCCCACACCGTCATCGCTGATCTCAATCGTTACCGTCTTGTTCTCATAGCTGCCCCGGAGCAGGATATCGGTCACGTCCTCCGGATTCAGCGCGTGCTTCACGATATTTTCCACAAAATTATGGATCAGAAGGGATGGCACCCGGACCACGTCCAGCCGTGGGCTGATCTCATATTCCGCCTCGATCCGCCCCGGATAGCGCAGTGCCGCGACCTCCACATAACGCTTCACCAGATCCATCTCCTTTGCCAGCAGCTTCATTTCCTTTTCACTTCGGAAAATATAGCGGAAATAGTCGGAGATATACAAAATCGTATCCTGAATGACCTCATACTGCCTGTTCTGCGCAAGCGTATGGATCAGATTAAAAAGATTCAGCAGAAAATGGGGCCTGATCTGCAGCTGCAGGTTCCGCAGCTCCATTTTCTTGTTGCGCAGTTCCTTTTCATAGTTTTCAATCGTCAGCGTCCGGATATTGTCAGCCATCTGGTTATAGGATTCGTAGGCATACTGGTATTCCATGGCGCCTGCCACTTCCGTGATCCGGTAATCCAGATTGCCTTCCTCCATCTGCTGATGGGCATGATTGATCTGCTTCAGCGGCCGGATGAGCAGCCGTCTTAACAGCACATATAAAAACGGGATCGTCAGGCAGCAGATCCCGGCGAAGTATAGTTCCAGCTTCTGGAGCGCTGTCATTTGGTCCAGGATCTCCATTTTACTTAAGCTGACATTGAGACACAGGCTCGTCCTCTTCGATTCCCCACATACGGAAATCCTGTTGGTATCCTTTTCCTCCGGCGGACCGGCGCTGAAAAAGACCTCTGCCTGTGAAAAATCGAATTCCTTCTCCAACTGTTCCGCAATGTCATCCAAATCAATGCAGACCCCGTAATAGACCCCTTTTTCATCGGCCGTCCGAACCAGGCACTGCCTCCCCTGGATCTGCTCCTGCGACCAGGTCTTGTGGGGCTTGTCCATGCTTTGAAGTTCTTCCCAGAATCCCGGAGCATCCGAGCCGCTTTCCTTGCTCCAGCATAGCCACTCCTGCCGGCGGCGCAGATAGAAGCCATACCTGTCCGCGGTTCCCAGAAGATTCGCCTGGGTATTCAAGGCCCTGAAAAAATTATTTTTCGCAAGGATATAGGCTGTATCTCCCTCTTGCTTCCACATGGTGATTCCGTCCGCGTTCTCTGTTTTCATCACATACAGCAGATAATCCGATTTTTTCATCTGGTCATCCAGCTCCGCGATCCGGACGTCCACAATACTTTTTACGGACATCCGGGTCTGCTCTACGATCGCGTCCGATGCCTTGCGGGTCTCCAGTATGATCAAAATATTGACAGGCAGGAGCAGGAGCGTGATCAGAAGAATCATTTGTACCGTGATGGATCTAAAGCAGTTTTTTCGATCAATCTTCAACTTTATTTTTCCTTTTTCGTATGATATATAGTTTATTTTAAACGCAAAATGCCGATTTTTCAATATACATCATACAATACGGCACCAGCCCTTCCAATACTTTGCTTAATTCGTGAAATAGGCATAACAACCTCCTATGCCTTCATAATCTTTTTCAGATCAATCTGTTCTGCCATAACTGCGCCGCCTTCGTCATTGGGATGCAGCCCATCACCTATATGATACTCCTTTTTTGCATACCCAGGACGCAATTCATCCCGAAAAGCCGCATCATAATCGAAGTATCCATCATATCCGTCTCCCTTCCGAATCCATTCATTGACCTTCACACGGATTTCTTCAAACGCAGGAAGCCAGTCCTGGGGATATTCCTCATTTCCGCATGGCGTAATTGTCGCGCCAAAAATTTTGGCATGATGCTTATGGGCTATTTCAATAAACTTCTGATAGCCTTTCATCAATTGATCCGGCGTGACTTGTTCATCCGGATGCCCAAATTGGATAGGATGCATAATATCATTGATTCCTTCCAATACGATTACCGCATCAGCCTGCTCATTTCCAAATACATCTTCCTCGAATCGTTTGACACCTGCCGTACCAAAGCAGCTTCCTTCGCCAGGAATAAAATCTACATAGGTCGCGTCATGCAGTACCCGATTGCCGCCAATCCCCCTGTTCAACAGAGTAACCTGTCCCGGATAAGCAGAATATAGACGTTTGTAAAATGCATTTGTCACATAGGACATGTGGGTAATAGAATCCCCAAATGCAACAATTGTTTTCACACTGTCATCTGTCAGTACCTGAAGCCCTGTAAAACCATAAAAAACCATTCCTTTGTTGGCATCTTCCCTGACAATCTGATAAGCTTCTTCCATAGAATAGCCAGAAAAATCCCCTCCAGATGCATAATCTCCAGATGCACTGAGACTGACTGCCGGACCACCTTTTGCCCAAAAGATACAGATACTTCCAATTTCCTGACATTCTTTTATGTAAGTAGAAACAGCTATTTTTTGCCCTGCCTTAACACAATACTCTAATTCATCACTCCAACACTCTTCTCCTGGCTGAAGTTCAATAACCGGATTTCCATTTCGGGATAACATTGCAGAATTCCGTACTTGTCCATCCATGACAATACCTACGGAAACACGCATAAGTGTAAGTGGTTTTAATGAATATCGATTTGAAAAACGCAAACGTATCTTATTTCCATTCAGATTGTTATCAAAAATGACCCGCTGTGTCTGGTCTTCTGCATGCGCTAACATTACTCCATAATTGACCGGCAAATAACTAAATGCACTGCTCCATTTCATAATCGTATCTCCTGTTCGTTTTCTTACTAAAGGTATTTAAAAGGCTCTTTCGCATCCACAAAAGTGACCGGAATTCCCGGAAAACGTTCTGCCAGCCAGGGAGCCAGATATTTCATTCCTGCCTCTTCACTGCGCTCATGCCCTAATGTAAGCATAGCACGGTTAAAGCCCATTTGATAAGCATCATTGATATACGCACAAATCGTCCACTCGGTAATATCTCCCACCACCATTAAGTCAAGCTTGTTACGTTCCATGACCTGCATCGGCATCTGTTCCACGCCAAAACCAAGGCTGCCGCCACCGACCAGAATACCGACACGCTTTACCTTCATATCAGGGCTACCGATAATCTGTATGGTACCCATATCTAATTTCTTTTTGAAAAACTTCGCCAGTTCGCCAACTGTCAGCTCCGGGATTTCATACACCCATGGGCATTCTTCATCCGGCTGAAGATATTGATGCCAGTCCAATTCGTCCAACAGTCCCTGATAAATATAATCTGTGTCAGACCCCATATGCATATGATCATGCAGACGCCATATTGTAATATCATGCTCCTCTAAATATTTGCGCTTTGCGAGATATACACTGTCTTCCTGGCACCAATCCTCCGCATCATTCCCGGTAAACCATGTCGGTTCATGTGAAACAATGAAATTTGCCCCCAGACGGACAGTTTCCTGGATCACATCAAACGTAGGCATGAAAGTAGTTACAATACCAGTCACCATATTTTCCGGCTTTCCTGCTGCTATGATGTCACAAGTCTGCTCAAACTTGACTCCACCACACATATCCTGCAGAATTTTGTCGATAACGTCTTGTACTGTTAGCGTATTCTTTGTTTTGGTAATTTCAGACATAATGATTTCCTCCGTATTCGGTTTATTAATTTTATAGTAAATCATTTTATCTATGATAGTCAATACGTTTATTTCCGTAATTTTATATTTTTACATTTTTACCAAAAACAAGATTTAAATTTTGTTCAATATTACAAATATGAATTCAGATTTATAATCACCCAAATATGCCAAAGCACTTTCAGGTTGTTTTGCGTTCGTTCAGAGAAACCGGAACAATAATCTCTTCACACAGATGATCTACTTCCCTTTTTTCGTCCTCGATCAGATTTACCATTAATCCCACTGCCCTTCTGGCAATTTCCTTTGTATTCTCCTGAACGAGCGTCAGTTTTGGATTCGAAAAGAAAGAAAACTGGATGTTTCCATAAGTAATGATTTTAATATCCTCCGGAATCCGATACCCTAAGCCGCTGTATATCTGAATGCAATTCAACGCAAGCATGTCTGTTTCCGCAAAAACACCGTCGGCATCCGGATGTTCCAGTATCATCTGGGAAATCACATCCGAATAATCATTCAGAAGCTGCATGTCCATATTTATTACATATGTCCATAAATCACAGTTCCGTGACTGTATTTCCTGTGAAAATCCATGATAGCGTAAGTCTTCGTCAAGTCCGCCTGGATAACCCGTAATATAAAGCAACTTCCTGCAGCCTTTACTCAAGAGATGTTTTGCCGCGATCCTGCCAATTGAAAAATTATCTGTCCTCACAGCCGGAATACCGGAAGACAGCTTATACCCAATCGTGATAACCGGGAAATCCTGTTCACTCAGCATCGTCACATCATGGGTATAACTTCCCAGAAAAACACCGCAGATTCTTTTTTCACGTAGATATTGAAAACAAACCTCTTCCTTTTCCCGGTCAAACAACGAACCACAAAGCATCAGATTATAACCATAATTATAAGCTTCTTGTTCCAATAACGAGGACAAGTAGCCATAATAGGGGAATTCTGCCGGTGGAAAGATTGCGGCAATCAGACGGGAAGGCTCCGCTGCTTCCTGCTGCAGTATAGCCGCAGGCGTATAATTCAATTTTCTTGCGACCCGTTCCACTCTGGCAATTGTCTCCGGGCTGAAGGATCCCTTATGATTCAAAATGCGTGACACCGCTGCTTTTGAAATACCGACCTCATCTGCAATTTCTTTAATTGTTGCCATACCAAACCTCCGAATATTTCATAAGTAACATATTTATCCTTAAACATATAAATTGTTTAATTTATTTTAATTATTTTTTTTATCCTGGTCAAGAATTTTCTATACTACAACGACACTCACAACATTTCATAAACGCAATAAAAAACATTACATATGTTTCTCTGCTCTCCTTTTGCTCTTTTTCTAGTACTTTTGCACAAAATTTTATCTTTTTTTTGCTAGTTTTGACCAAATTTTATTTTTTTCAATAAATTCATTGACTATCATAATAAAAAGTTTTATTATTTTTCCAAAATGCAGTAAACTCTGTTTACTTTCCAAAAGAAAAATGAATACGAAAAGGAGAAAAATTATGTTCCAAAAAAACGCAAAACCTAATTTGTTTGAAAAACTCATTTATGGTTCCGGACAGGTCGGACTGAATGCGCTGTATACGTTATTCAGCTCCTATGTCTTGCTCTTCTACACAGATGTCATCGGCATCAACGCGGCAACGATTGGCCTGGTCGTGTTGCTTTCCAAATTCTTTGACGGCTTTTCCGATCTGATTGCCGGACAGCTCATTGATACGCGCAAGAGCAAATATGGACATTGTATTCCTGTCCTGATGAAATGGACAATCCCCATGGTCGTAAGTGTCACCCTGGTTTTTCTGGTTCCAAAGACGATCTTTGCCCTTCAAATTGCATTTATTTTCGTGACCTATAACCTGTTCAATACGATTCTTTATACTTATGTGTGTATGGCATTTGGTTCACTTCCATCCTATGCGACTGATGATTCGGTTGACCGCTCCCAGATGCTGGTTTATGCCATGCTTGTCGCTGCGGCTATGCAGACCATCCTTGCCAGCACAATCATGCCGATGGTAAATTTCTTCGGCGGACAAAACGTACAATCCGCATGGGTGAAGTCTATTCTGGTCTTTGGCGCGCTTGGAATTATATTCCTCTACCTAAATGTTTTCTTCGTCAAGGAACGTGTGGAAAACAACGCGCCTCCGGAGAATATCATTATTGGCGTAAAAGCTGCCATAAAAAATAAATACTGGGTCTATACTCTGTTTGCAAATATTTGCAATAATATTATGTTGGTGTTTAACCTTTCTGTTTCTGTTTATTATTTAAACACCGTAGTCGGTAATCTTGGATTAATGGGTGCTTATGTCGCAGTCAGCAATATACCGGGTGTTGTACTGATGATATTCCTTCCATCCATTTTGACCAAAGTTTCGAAACAAAAGCTTGCTGTTTTCGGTAGTATACTTATGCTGGTCGCACAGATTGCATTTATTCTCGGCCCTTCTGACAATGTTACATGGCTTCTGGGAACCGGTCTTCTCCGTGGGTTTGGTATGGGATTCCCGATGGGCCTGAATGGCGCTATGATCGGAGACTGTATCGATTATGGCGAATGGAAAACCGGCATCCGTGTACAAAGTGTACTGTTTTCCTCTAACTCTGTTGGCATTAAAATCGGCCAGGGAGTGCTGACATCCCTGTTAGGTTTCTTCTTAACCGCGGTAGGTTATGATGGTCTGAAGGAAGTACAAAGTGCCGCTACGATTTCTGGAATTGACAGCTTCTTCAAATATGTTCCTGTGATAGTATGTATTGTTTTAATTGTATTTAGCTATTTATTTGATCTGGAGAAGAAATTACCTGATATTCAGAAAGAACTGGAAGAAAAAAGAGGGGCTGTTGCAACACAGTAAATCATTCTACGGGGCTGATGTACTAATATAGCGCATCAGCTTCTTTTTATATTTCAGGAGATTTATATCTGACATATTTCCATGTGTACTCCATCGGAATGGAAAAAAACAGAAAGTAGAAACCGGAGTTTCTTCTTCTGTTTTTATGCCATAAGGACGAGGCTCATATTTTGTGGAAGCAACATTAGCGTTTATAGGTCATATGGATCAGCCTTCCCGCATCAGTTCTGTCAAAGGCACTCCTAACCCTTGCGCTGGCAGAATCGTCAACATCCAATTGTGCAAGCCGTCTCGAAAGTTCCGGCTCAAAGTAATCCCACATAGCCTCGTCATAACTGATAAATGGTTTTTCTAAATCTTCATTTTGGAATGTAATGCTGTTGAAATCTGCCTGTGCCACCGATACGCCTATGAATTCTTCAAAAGCCTCTCCGCTAACCGGCTGCTTCATTTTTACCAACAAAGGCACTATATTTTCATTGGAAGCTTTTCGGATTATACTAACGAGAAAAAGAATTTCTGTTTCAACAAGAAACTGCGGCGGTTCATTTTCCCCAGTTTCTGTCGTGAGCTCCACTTCCGTACTCCCTCTTCCTCTTCTGACTAAAAAAACCATAGGTCCTGTCAATTTTTTATATCTTACAAGACGCTCAATACACATCCTGCCGTTTTTGCTGCAATAGGACGCAAAAACAGGCGGGGAAAAAACTTCTATTTTTCCTGTGTAAGCAAGATAGACCGGCATTTCAGGATCAGGAATCAATGAGCCGACAGCCTCCATAAATTTAAAATATTCTTCCTCCTTCATTGCAGGCGTTTTATGGCTGAATACATCACCGGGAAGTCCTGCTTTTTGCAGTGCCTCTTCTACACTGATTCCATAAAATCCCAATAAATCTCCATATCGCCCATCCAAAATAAATCTGTTCATATACAAGCCTCCAAACTTTTAAGGTTCCGGTTATTTCATCTCCACCCAGATATTTCCTTCATTGCTCAATATCGTTTATCCCCTCCACGAGTGGGATTTTTTTCATTGTTTTCTCCCTTCTCGATGTATCTTTTTTCTTTATGACAGAATATTACTACAAATAATTTCTTCCAAACAGCCAATTTCTTATCCTGTTTTCTTGCTTTATTTTGACATCTATGATAGTATTGCTATACTGAAATGTTGATTTATCCGAAGAAAACGGAGTGTAAAGAGGAGCAGATATGAAGCGGCCCGAATTGGAAAAAATATACAATACTCCCTACGATATCCTGAATTACTGTCAGCAAAAGCCGGAGTATAACCAAAAAAAGCAGATGAGTATGGAGGAACTCTATACTCATCTGCGGACATTGACAGACAGGGAAATAAATTATCGTGAATACCAACAGATCAAAGATGATCCCGTGGCTGTAGATGCCTTTCTGTCAAAACTTGACATACAAGATGTCATCAGTCATCGGCTTCATTTCCCGGAAATCGGACTGTCCTGGAACAATCAGTCTCTTTCAGATGTAGATGCCGAATGCTTTATTGAACCAGCTTACTTCAGTGTACAGAATCTGTACGATATTTTGTTGATGAAGCATCCAAACTACTCCCCGGTCTTCTCTCACAGCCACAATTTTTTTGAAGCAATCTATGTCCTGGAGGGTACTGCAAAGCACACCATATCCGGACAACAAATGCTCTTGTCCACCGGAGATTTTTGTATCATTTCCCCTAAAACCGAGCATCTCGTCGGTGTGTTTGACGACCATACGGTCCTGATCAATCTTCTGATCCGAAAATCCACTTTTGAAAAGGTTTTTCAACGTCTGTTGCAGGGATATAATATTCTTTCTTATTTCTTTTTAAACAATTTGATGCATAAATGTATTTCTGATTATCTCCTGTTTCATACAGGAAACGATGAAATAATTCAAAATGAAATCATGAATATGTACCTGGAATTTGAAAATAAGCAGCCGTACTTTTCCGAAATATTAAATTGCCGCCTCTCTCTTTTCTTTGCGGAACTGCTTCGAAATCATGAGACAGACTATGAACTGTCCGGCACAAATACCAAAAAGCATATGCAGACTTATCACATTCTGAAATATATTCAGGAAAATTACAAAACGGTTTCTCTGCAGGATGTTGCCAGCCACTTTAACTATACACCGGAATACACATCCCGCCTGATCAAAAACAGTACCGGCAATTCTTTCTCCAATCTAATATTGGAAATGAAAATGAGGCATGCTTCCAACCTACTCAGTAATACCAATCTGACGATCGCGAATATCGCTGAGGACATTGGATATCAATCCCTATGGCATTTCACGAGAATCTTTAAAAAATATTTTCAGACAACCCCAGGGAACTATCGATTGAAAAATAACATGAACCAGTCTGAAGCAAGCCATGGACAGGAGGAATCTCTATCCAGATAATTCCTGGTGTAGTAAAGGAGGTTTTAAAATGAAACTGGAGGGGAAATCATTAAAGCATGATTTTTTCCGTTTTATCATTCCATCAGTAATCGCCCAATGGGTATATTCCCTCTATACAATGATCGATGGCTTATTTGTAGCCAGAGGCGTATCGGAACTGGCATTGTCGGGAGTCAATATCGCAATGCCATTTGTTACGTTTCTATTCTCCATAGCCTTATTATTCGCTGTCGGCTCTTCTACTATTATCGCGATCATGCTCGGCGCAAAAAAAGAAGAAAAAGCACAGGAGGTATTTACGCAGAATATACTGACTGTAATTATCGTATCCATCCTGATCACAGTGGTCACCCTGTGGAGATCAAAGGAAATCTCTGTGTTCCTCGGGGCAACGGATATCACATTGGAATATGTCCGGACATATCTCAATACGATCGCCTGCTTCAGTATTTTTTTTATCTGCTCTTATTCACTGGAAATACTGATCAAAACAGATGGTTCTCCCATGAAGGCAACTATGATCGTTACGACCGGCGCGATTTTGAATTGTATATTTGACTATATATTCGTCATCGCGCTACATAAAGGAGTATGGGGTGCCGCTTTCGCGACAGGATTTTCACAGTTATGCGTAGTTATCCTATACGCGGCGCATTTCCTCGGCAAAAAATCAAATATAAAACTGACAAGGTTTAAACCTTCCTTGTCTTTATTATGGCGAACCATAAAAATAGGTACATCCTCCGCTATTACCGAATTTTCTCCGGGGATCGTAATCTTTCTTTTTAACCATGCGATACTTACTTATATTAATGAGGAAGCTGTTGTAAGCTATACGATCGTAACCTATGTGAGTACCATTATCGTAATGTCGATGCTGGGAATTTCCCAGGGTATCCAGCCATTGGTC
Source organism: uncultured Clostridium sp. (assembly GCA_964523125.1). Taxonomy (GTDB): domain Bacteria; phylum Bacillota; class Clostridia; order Lachnospirales; family Lachnospiraceae; genus Schaedlerella. The sequence goes on from CAZFXM010000002.1 coordinate 36,936, forward strand.
AGCTATCATTACGGAAAAGGCGCTCCCCGCAATTATCAGCGGTTACTGAAATACGCGCTTAGCTTTGGAATCGTCTTTTCAATTGCCGCGTTTATCATATCGAAAGTAATCTCCGGACCTTTGGTGAATCTGTTTATATCACCTGAGCTTACCCAATTACGAGAGGATTCCGTAAAAGTATTCCATACCGTTTCCTACTCTTTCCTGCTTTGCGGTTTTAATATTATTATCGGAGGATTTTTTACCGCCATTGACCGCCCGAAATCATCCATGGCGATTTCGCTGGGACGAGGATTTATTTTCATTGCGATATGTCTTAAAATTTTAACCATGCTCTTCGGCGGCAGTGGAATCTGGTACGCTTCCGCGCTGGCAGAAGGATTGTGTCTGATACTGACACTCCTATTATTTTTATCCTATAAGCGAACATCCCCTTAGCGACAAATCAACGGATGGGAAATTCTACGCTGTCCATCCGTTGACTTGTCGCGCCCATTATGCAACAGGGGGATTATCCTTTCTTCCACTCTTTATACAACTGTGCGATCACCTGCTCAATCGGCGCTTTTTTTATTTCCACATCCTGGATTCCATCCGCCTTTGACAGCAGTTCCAGCAACCTTTTTACAGGCAGCCGGGAAAGGTCCGCTTCAAATTCAAACACGCCATGCTTTTCTCCCAGCAGCCGGCAGCCCTCCAGCCCGGGCCTTGTTCCGTCCGTGGTAACTGTAAAATGTGTCAGATTTCCTGTGATCGCACGCAGGCCGTCGAAATCACCGTCATAAGCCAGCTTCCCGTTGGAGATCATCAGGATCCGCCGCGTCATTTCCTCCAGATCATCCATGTCATGGCTGGTTACCATGATCGTCACGCCTTCTTCCCGGTTGATCTTTTTCAGGAAATCGATCATCTGCCTTTTCGCCACCACATCCAATCCGAGCGTAGGCTCATCCAATAAGATCAGTTCCGGCGAATGCAGAAGCATCATTGCCAGATCCGCCCGCATCCGCTGTCCCAGCGACAATTCACGGGCAAAGGTATTTCGGATCTCTCCGATCTCCAAAAGCTCTGTCACCATATCCAGATTGCGTTTATACGTCACGTCCGGAATGTCCCACACCACTTTTTTCCACTCAAAACTCTGAATGACCGGATGATCCCACCAAAGCTCCGTCCGGTTCCCGAACAGGACGCCCAGCTTTTTCATCAGAGCGATCCGGTCTTTTTCCGGAGACATTCCCAGCACTAAGACCGTTCCCTCCGTAGGCTTCAACATCCCGGCCAAAAGCTTCATGGTCGTGCTTTTTCCCGCTCCGTTAGGGCCTGCGTAGGCCGCGAACTCCCCGTATCTGATCTGGAAAGATATATCATCCACGGCAGTCACGGTTTTCTTTTCCTGCCTGAAAATATTTCTGCTTCCGTCCTTCTTTTGCCATTGTGTAAATGACTTGCTTACGGAATCCACCTTCACCGCTGTCTGATCAGGAGCGGTGTCCTCCCGCGACATATCTGTTGATCCCTTTTTGTACATAATATTGAAATCCTTTCTTGAAAAAATAAGCCGCCGCGAGCGATATCAGCAACGCAGATACCACCGGATAAAAATTTTCAAATGCCGGCCTTTTCCCCAGCAGGAGCATGGTCGGGAACCATGCCATAAGCCCTGCCGGGAAAATGGTCAGCAAGGGGTATCTGATATATACCGGCATACCGGATAACGGAAATGTCATAGTATGCTCCATGCTGTATACGACCGTACTTGATATTTCCTCACACTGCACCGGCGCGTAAAAAGCAAGGCTTGAAAACAGATAGGAACATGCCACAACGATAACCATACTGATCAAAAGCTGAAAGACAAGCGCCCCCGCCCACCACCATGGCAGAGCCGTTTCCATATTGTGTACGGCCACACACAATATCGCGATTCCTGACAGGAGGGTGCCGGAGCCGGTAAACGGAAAGATACCGATGGTCAATTGTACTGCATAAGGAAGGGGCATAATAAACATGTGCTCCCACTGCCCTCTTCCGATGATCCTGCTTGGAAACAGTGCGTTGCAGCCGCCCATCATGTTGAGAAATCCCATCACAATGTTGCCGTATGCCAGCATGAACAGGATCTCAAACCGGTCCATGCCGCCGATCCCTCCGAATTTCCATGCCAGAAGAAATATCCCGGAGACCGATGAGATATTGGAAATGAGATCAGCAGCGATCACAAGGAGCATAAATTTCATATCCCGTACCAGCGAATACAGATCCATCCTGGCATAGATCCCCAGCAGTTCAAAATATCTTTTCATTCCTTTTTTACCCACCAAAGCTCACCATCCTTTCTCTGGACCTCCGAAACCAGATCACCGCGCAGGACCAGATCACTATATTCCAGAAAAGCTGTACCGGAAGCACGTCCAAAGCCTTGGCGCTTCCCACATACAGCGACAAAAACGCCCCGCCCATACTGCCGAAGGGCTGATAATTCATCCATTTATCCATGCCAAATGGCAGGATCCGAAAGGGGATGACCGTGCCCGAAAAAAAGGAAGCAATGGCGCTGCGAATGACATAGGTAATCCATGCGACATTGCGCAGCCTGATGGTAACGCAGAAAAACAAAAATTCAAACGCGAATCCAAGAGATACACTCAGCGCCAGTGACGGAACCACCCACAGAGACTCTGGCAATATCCGGATCCCCAAAAGTGGCGCCGCCAAAAACATCGGCAGGGAAAACAAAAGCAGCATCGGGATCCATTCCCCGACCGTGCGTGCGATCACCTGTCCAAACGCGGACATCGGGCGGGTAAACATTTCCATACTCCTGATGTCATAATCCCATGCCGATAAATAGGTATTTACGATCATCATATCCGCGAAAAGTACGTTGATATAGGTGTAGCTCATAAGCTGACGGACAGACATCTCCATCTCATATCCGCTGGCCGCCAGTGATCTCCAGATGAACATAAGTGGTATCAGGTAAACTATTTTTAACAACATATCCGGAAGCATATAAAGCACGCCGCCATTGGTTTTCCCACGGACCGCCATTCGCGCGGTCGCGATATATTGATACCCAGGGGGGCTCCCAGGATGCCTGTCCCTCCGGGACAGCCGGGTTTTCTCCGATGACCCATACATTTTCATACTTCCTCCGTTTTCCAAATTTGTACATCCTCCGAATTGTCTACAACTCTGTCCTGAAGCCGAGATTTATTGAAATATCCTGAAAATCGTGTTGACATTGGAAAGCTTACTGTAGACAGGCTGCTTCACATTATAAAAACTCCTGAAAATTACTATAACTGTGCGGCCACCTGTTCAATAAGCGCCTTTTTATTCTACATCTGGCCGGCAAATGTTTGAATGTATCTCATAATATTTTTAAAAATCACACTGTCCGCGTCCAAAGCACAAATTCCCCTTAAAATCTGCTCGTTTGTCTTTTCAGATTTGATCGCTTTCCAGGCATCCTCGCCCTCATTGTCATACAAAACCGCAGCCGCCGCGGTCTGTTCCAGGACGGACGCGTCTTCTCCATATTTATGAAGCAGCCTGATCGGTCCGATGATCCTTTCATTGGCTCCCAGCTTTCTTTGTGGATCCCGCGCGTTTCTCGCGACAGTATCGACGATCGTGCGGTCACAAAATTTTGCTTTCGACAACGCGGCAAACTCTTCCTGGTCTGTCTCTTCGTATCCAAACTCTTTACAAAGCACCCGATTGGTCGCGGCATAATTCTGGTCCAGCAATTTTAAAATGTCTTTATCATTTGCCGCGTCTGCATAATTAGTGTATCCTTTTAGCCAGCCCAGATATGCGATCACGCAGCTTGCCGCGTTATAAGTGAAAAGTTTCCGCGTCAGGAAATTGGAAAAATGATGGAGCGGCCTGATCGCCCCTGCTTCCGGGACATACCCTTCCAGCAAATCCGCGTCGCATTGCAGGTATGGGTAATTCTCTGAATGGATGTCCAGGCTGCCGTCCTCAATTGTGGTACAGAATACAGTCGCTTCACTTACGGATATATTTTCTTTTCCGATGGCTGCCCGAAGAGCCGCTGACGGATGTGACGCATTTTCCCCGGTAATGATATAATAATGCTTTTCGTTGTCCAAAAACGGGGCAAGGCTTTCGCCTGCATCTTTTAAATTCTGTCCGCCCACCGATACGAAAATCAATTCCGCGTCTTCCAATGAAGCATTTTCCCAGGTATAGGCTTGAAAATGATCCAGCACATAAGGTTCCCTTACATTTCCAAAAAAGCGGATTTTAAATTCTCTTTCCCGGTTCAGTCGGTTTACCAGTTCTTCATTTTTATCGATAAATATGATTTCTTCCCGCGCTTCCCTCAATAATCTCGCGATAAATCCACGGCCGGTCTTTCCGGCGCCGACAACGACTATTTTACTCATGGATCCATCCCCATTCTTTCAGCAATTCTATCTTTTCTTTGATCAACATTCCAAGTTCTCCCTCCGGCTCCAGGCAGCACACCTTTTCCAGAATCGCGTCGATGCCTTCCTCCGTTCTCATACGCACAAGTTCTCTTGCGAACTCATCCTCCTCGTTTACATAATACATCGCCGCGGCAATGGCAATACAAAGATGATCCGGCCGGATCCCATATTCCAGGGCCAGCCGCGCGGAGCCTACAAGCCTGTCATCTTTCCCTAATTTGCGAAGCGGGTCACGGGCGTTGCGTTCAATAAAGTCCACAATCGTATAATCCTGTAATTTTCTTTTCGATGTCAGTGTAAAGGCTAATTGTTCATCCAATGGAAAATGATGCTTTTTCGACAATGCCTGTGCCGTTTCCATATAAACGCCATCCAGTATTTTTAAAATTCTTTCATCGTGGGCGGCGTCCGCGATCTTTTCATATCCAAGAAGCGCGCCTAAGTATGAGGTCGTTCCGTTTGCCGCGTTATATGTATAAAACTTCCTTTCCAAAAATCCTGTGAATTCCTGAATTAATTTTAATTCCTTAATCTCCGGCAGCGGGCCTGCGATCCGGGACGCATCCACAGGAAGCTCCCAGAAATCCTGCACATTCACGATCAGCGGGTCCTCTTTTTGCAGCCTGGCATCGGGTTCAATCGCCGAACGCATGATGACGGCTTCCGTAATTCCTACCTGGCTGTGGAAATATGGAGCTGCCTCTTTACGGATTGTCTGTTCAATCCCATTTTTCAAAATGGCCGCCGGAAGCTTCCAGTTCTCACAAGTCACAACATTCAGGGAGCCGCCTTTTTCTGCTTTCCTTTCAATCCCTTTTGTGAGAAGAGGAACCAGTGCTTCCAGATTTTTCCCGCCGACCGCGGTGAATACGGCGTCTGCGTCCGCGATCGTCTCTGCCACCCGCTCCACATCGGAAAAGGGAATCGCTTTTACGCCCTTCACGACACAATTTTTCTCACTGTTGCCGAGAATATTGACCGTATACTGTCCCTGCCCGTTGATCAGATCCACAAGTCCCTCGGATTTCTCAACAAAGGTAAACGGAATCCCGTTCAAATATAATAAATGTCCGATAAATCCCCTGGCAATTTTACCTGCCCCCAAAATTACACATTGCATTCTGATATCCTCCTGAATTCTTTATATTGTTCTTTTACTGCCGGATATAATTTCTTATAAATGGAAAATCGCTTTTCCAGCCATCCCCGGTATGTCCCGGCCGGTTCTATCCGTTCCTTGATCTTACACAGCTCTGCCGCCGCTTCCCAGATATCCACGTACCAGCCCGCTCCAACTGCCGCAATCATGGCCGCGCCAAGGGCCGACGTATCTTTTTCTTCCATCACTGCTGCCGGAATTTCAAACATCTCCGCCTTGAGCTGGTTCAGTACGGGATTGACCGCCGCGCCTCCCGCGATCCGCATCATGTCTGCATCGGGCTTTCCCATACTTTCGTAAATATGGTACAGGCTGAACACAACGCCTTCCATCACCGCGTAAGCCATATCTTGCCTCGAACACCCCGCAGAAATGCCAAAAAACATTCCTCTTGCGTCCCCATCCCAGAGAGGAGCCCGTTCTCCGTTAAGATAGGGTAGGAAAATCGGCGGATTCCGCTTCTGTTCCTCTTGTAAAGCAACCTTTGCGCTCTCAAAAAGACGCAGTCCGAAATCCAATGACGCGCCGCTGGAAGCAGTCACGCCATAATGTACGTTATCCTGCAGATAGGGGCCGCTTACCAGCTTCGTATCTACATGCACGGAAGGTTCGATCACTCCCAGATGTTCACTTGTCCCTGAAATATCAAACAGATCCCCCACGTTTTGGATTCCCATGCCCAACAGGGAAGCATAATAATCATTCAGCCCGGCATAAACTGGTATTCCCGCCGGAAGCACCGTGCTTCCGTGCTTTTTTTGTACTCCGCCGGGCTTAGCGCCCCTGCCCTTCGCGTCCGCTGTAGGAAGCGCCCTCTCCCTGGTATACCCTGCAAGGGCGGTCTCATCGATCATCTTCGGCAGATGATCTTCCGTAAATCCAACCGCATTTAAAAAATAAGTACTATATTTTTTCGTTTCCAAATTCGCAAGCCCCCGCCAGGAATAGGGATCTGTCACCCAGTTTCCGGTGAGCTGTTCACAGAGGAAATCCTTTGGCTGACATACCTTTTTTACATCCGGATGGAGTTCTCGAATATACTTCAGGCGCGGAATCGGGTAGGAAGTAATATTGGGATGCGGCATGGAAATTTCCTTCAAAAACAATTCTCTGCTGTATTGCTTTTTCATCTGCATGAGTTCTTCCGCGCCAATCCCTTGGTCCCATCCGATAACCTCCTGCCCGTCTATGATATAAGTCCCGACCTGGGATGACAGGCCAATCGCTTCCACATCCGGAAGCGCCACTTCAGATAATGCCCTGCAGACCGCGTCCCACCACGCTGCCGGGCTAATCTCTTGATAACTTCTTTTCGATTTTATCACGGTTCCGTCCGCATATCTCTGTAATACTTTTACAGAAGAAGTTCCCAGGTCGATCCCCAGTACACTTTTTTTATTCTCCATACCCCGCCTCCATGTTCCATACACGCCCTACCGGAAGCAAAAAACGGCCTTTAAAAATCCTTCCGGACGCTTTCTGGCAAGTTCCAATCCCTTTTCATATTCTTCAATCTGAATCAGGTCCGTCGCAAAATGTTCAATATCGACCAATCCTTCTGCCATCAGTGTAACCGCTTTTTTATGCTGGTTCCAGTTATTGCCTGCCCCGATCACACGGAGATTATTGATATGAATATCATCCATACGGATGCTCATGACTTTTCCGCGTCCATATCCCGCTAAGGCTACTGTTCCGCCCTTTCTTGCCAGTTTCAGGCATTGCCGGATACATTCCTCCATCCCGGTCGCGTCGATCACCACATCGGTTCCGTCCGGATGGATCTTTTTCATCGCCCCGGCCAGATCCTGCTCTTTTGTCGCGATCGTATAAGAAGCCCCCATTTTCTCCGCGATTTTTAACCGCTTTCCTGTAGCTGCACAGACAACGATCTTTCTCATCCCCATTGCCCTTGCCGCCGCGAGAATGCATAGTCCGATGGAACCCGCGCCCATGATCAGGCACGTATCCCCAAACTTTGCCCCTGCTTTTTCCAGAGTGCCGAGGGCAACCCCAAGCGGTTCACACAACGCGCCATGCACAAAAGAGACATTTTCCGGAAGCTCACAGAGTCCGTAAGCCGGTACGATGACATATTCCGCATAAGCACCGTTGCGCCGGAATCCGATTTCTTCAAAATCTTTGCAATACCGCCACTCCCCTCTCCTGCATGCCTCACATTTGAGACATACCACATCATTACTTCCGGTCACCCGCTTTCCGATCCATGCCTCATCCTCTTTACTTCCGGCCGCATCCACGATGCCACTCCACTCATGTCCCGGGATCAATGGGTAATTTGCCGGGATATTGCCGTCCAATACTTCTAAATCTGTGGCACAGACCGCCGCCGCCTTTACCCTTACCCGCACAAAGCCTGCCGGCGCCTCCGGGAGCTCCACTTGCTCCAGAGACACGGATCCCGGTTTCTGAATTACAACTGCCTTCATCATAAGACCTCCTATTATGAGCACTTAGCGCCTGTCTTTTAGGCGCTTACGTGCGAATTATAGTTACCCGTCACTTAGCGAGGTACTTTCGAGCTTAGGGGCGGATAACTTCCTTATTACGGCACTTAGCGCCTGTCTTTTAGGTGCTTACGTGCGAATTATAGTTACCCGCCGCCTTTGTTTTCTCTCATTCACTTGACATTATATCACAGTGTGATATAATGTCAAGTAGATCAGCCAAATATTAAAAAAAAGGAGAACCATTATGAACAAGAGCTTTATTTTGAGTACGGAACTTACAGATAAGCAGGCAGCGCTTTTCTATCTCGGCCAGGAAGGTTTTTTAATAAAATACCGGGACTCCTACATTTTAGTGGACCCTTATCTGACCGATTATGTGGACAGACACTGCTGCACGGAAACCGTAACCTGGGTACGGAAATATCCTGCCCCGATAGAAGCGGGGGAATTGGACTTTATCGACTATGTCCTTTGCACACATGCACATTTTGACCATTCGGACCCAGACACCCTTTGCATCCTTGCCGAAGCCAGTCCGGACGCAAGATTCATCGTCCCCGAACCGATCAAAGACACCATTCTTTCCTATGGGATACCCTCAGACCGCACCATCGGCGCTGTCGCGGACAAAACCTTGTCTTTGGACGGATGCCATATTACGCCGGTGCCTGCCGCACATGAAGAATTACATCCGGACAAACCGGGAAATTATAGGGAACTGGGATACAAGATTCTGGTTGGAGAATTGTCTATATATCATGCCGGGGATTGCTGCGTATACGATGGACTTGCCGAACGGATACGGAACACGGATGTGTGCATGGTTCCGGTAAATGGACGCAGTTACTATAAACTCCGGGATGATATTATCGGTAATATGACTGCGGAAGAAGCAGTCATCCTGGCAAAAGAAGTCCATGCCGGAATGCTGGTCCCGATGCATTATGACCTCTATGATACCAATGGTATCAACCCGGCACATTTTGTCGACTGTTTATTTACGGTCAACCCGTTCCAAAAGTTCCATATGTTCGCGCCGGGAGAGCGGTATATTGTTACAAAACAGGAAACGAAGTGTTCATAATATAAAAATGCCCGAAAAAATAAGAGATGCCCTAAACGTCTTCCTGTCCATGCATAAATCCCACGATCAGGAGCTCCGTTCAGAGCATCTCTTCTTTATCAGCACTTCCCTATACCTGGTCAATTGCCCCCTGTACCGCGATAAGCGCCGCACCATGAACGGCAAGACCCTGCTCCTGCACAACTTCTACAGCCACATCTTCTTTCCCGCAGTATTCATAGAACTTTTCCCTCAATGCCTTTTCAAACAGAGATCTATATTTTACCAATCTTCCTGTCAAAATGATTTTATCTGCATTGAAAATACGAGCCATATTATTCATGCAGACAGCCATGGGCTCTATCATTTGCGGAATTTCCTGTTCATTTGGCTTTCCTTTCACCAGACAGGGAGACACATACGCCTCCAGGCAGCCTTTTTTCCCGCACCTGCAGGGCTTCCCGCCCGGCACCATGACGCAATGTGTCACTTCCAGGAGGCCATTTCCGCGGATGATCCTGCCGCCTATGGATGCCGCCATACCAATACTGCTGTCTATACGGAACAAAAGCATATTTTCGCTTTCTTCCTCATTCATCACAGAATACAGCATACAATTCGGGTCATGATCTATGAATACAGGAATTCCAAACGCTTCTTCCAGTATCTCTTTCACCGGCACATTTTCCCAATCATAGCAATACGGGAACTTCATAGAAATACCGCGTTCACTATCCAGCATTCCCTGCATCGCCACCCCAATCGCGGATATCCTTTTTTCTTTAAATTCTTCCAGGATCCCCTGTGCGAAATCAAGGATTGTCTGCAGCAGTTCTTCCCTGTTGTCAAAGGATTCCTCCCGTGCATATTCCTTTTGAACCTCACCGGCAAGATTCATCACATAAGCTCCGAACCCTATACTGTTGATATCCAGGCCAATGACAAAATTCTGCTCTTTATTGATCCGGATCATATTCGGGATCCGCCCGATACCTGATGCATTTTCACTTTTTCCTTCCACAATATAGGCGCCCTCAAACAGCTTGTTCACGATCTTTGTCACGCCGCCCCAGCTAAGGCCTGTGATATCGGAAATCTGCTTTCTTGAAACTTCCCCGCAGTCACGGATAACGCTTAATACATGGGCGCAATTGACATGGCTCATATCCTCTAAATCAATATACTTTTTCAATGATATATACTCCGTTTTCTTGACATTCCCTTACCGGCACTCCCAGTTCTATTTGGATACTCTCAACTCTTTATGCGCAAATCTTCAACTTCCTCACGAGTCAATCCAGTATCTTCCACAATTTCATCAACAGGTCTGTTCCGTTTAAGAAGTTTTTGCGCAATTCCTATCTTGGCATTCCGTTCCGCATTATGCAATGCCTGTGCCTCGTCATGCCTTGCCTTCGCACACAGCCTTTCCTTTTCACGGAATCCTGACGAAGCAGTAATCGTGTAATAAGCATTGATCGCCTGACTCATAACCGGCACCTCCATCTTATCCGACAGCAGCGTATGACGCTTGACTTCCAGTGGCTGGAAGAATGAATCATATTCCTCACATTCAAACAGTATGAAATCTATAATGCTGATAACAATCGTGCGTGGTAACGTGGAATGCACAAACAACATTTTGAACAGCGTATCCGTCTTAAACGTATATTCAAGCTTCCTCATGGCATCGTCTCCCTTAAATCTTATCGTTTCCTCTATAGATAGTATACCATACCTGATACCTGATTGCCATAAGGATTGTAGCGGCCCACTCACTCTGCATTTAAAAGGTAAACATAAAAATTTTCCAAATATTTCACATCCTGCCGTTTGCTTATCGTAACAGGCGACAGGTTTATTTTTGCAAATGAATCCATTATTTTCTCTATATTCCGACAGTTCATGAACTGTAACACTTATAGCCGGAATAATCTGATCCTATATAAAATCAGTATTGCATTTTTTCTTTTTTCTTTGTATAATATCCCTGAACAAAAAACAGAAAGGGCACAGGTAGATTTCCGTCCTGTGCAGGGTGGGACAATGATCATTCGATAATTTGATTTGGATACGGCAATTATTTTTATCTGCCTATACAGAAAGCCTGCCAACGGCAGTCCTTCTGCATACGATGGTTTTTAGAAAAACTGTCACCGACAGCTTTTTTTGTATACCACAGTATGTAATAGGTGTGTTTGCGTATACCGAATTAGATTATCCCGCCTGATCAGGCCCGCTTTGTATTCTTTGCCGTACGAGTGATACAACAGTGTCATTTCTGTTTTCAGAATAAAAAGGGTCTGATTTTGCGTGAGTCTGTTTTCGGGTACGAAAACGGGCTTTTTCTTTATATTTTTCACGAATTGACAGAAGAAGCCTTTTCAACATTAATTACTATTAGGAGGTTTCTATGCTGCAGATTAAGAATTTAACGATCATACACAAAAAAGATACCAGGGTGATTCTTGAAAATTTCGGCTGTGTGCTGAATGACGGGGATAAGGCTGTGATCATCGGCGAAGAAGGCAATGGAAAATCCACGCTGCTTCAGTGGATCTATGATCCGGAGCTGGTCATGGATTACTGTGAGGCAGAAGGGGAGCGGATTCTCCGGAACCACCGGCCCGGATATCTGCCCCAGGAACTGCCGGAGCCGGATAAGGAAAAAAGTATTTATGAATATTTCATGGAAGATTCCATGTTTTTGGAGCAGTCACCAAAAGAGCTGAACCGGATGGCAAGGGAATTCGGCCTGCCTGTCGATTTCTTTTACCGGGAACAACATATGGGATCTCTTTCCGGCGGGGAAAAGGTGAAGGCACAGCTGCTCCGTCTGCTGATCGCGGAACCGGATGTCCTTCTGTTGGATGAGCCATCCAATGATATTGACCTGGAAACACTGGATTGGCTGGAAAGACTCATCCTGGAGTGGAAACACATCGTGCTGTTCATTTCCCATGATGAGACCCTGATCGAACATACGGCCAACATGGTCATCCACATAGAACAGGTCAAACGGAAAACACAGTGCCGTTACACGGCCGTTCATATGCCCTATCTGCTATACAGGCAGGAACGGTCCGCCTGGTTTGAAAATCAGGAGCGGAAAGCGGCAAATGACCGGCGGGATAAAAAACTTCGGGAAGAAAAGTATCAGCGGATCTTCCAAAGTGTAGAGCATGCGCAAAGCAGTATTACAAGGCAGAACCCTTCCAAAGGGCGGCTGTTGAAAAAGAAAATGCATGCCGTGAAATCCATGGAACGGCGGTTTGCCCGGGAGGATGAGAATATGACGGAAATGCCGGAGGAAGAGACAGCTATTTTCTTTAAGCTGGGAGACGAGACCGCAAAGATTCCGGCAGGCAAGACGGTCATGGACTACTCTCTTCCAACACTCTATACGCCAGATCATGAACGGGTACTTGCGGAGAATATCCATCTGCAGATCCGTGGTTCCGAAAAGGTCTGTCTCGTTGGCGCCAACGGCACCGGGAAGACTACGCTGCTCCGGCAGATCGCCCGGGAGCTGCTTGCCAGAACGGATATCCATGCGGAATATATGCCTCAGAATTATGAGGATCTGCTGGATCCTTCTATGACACCCGTGGATTATCTCGCCCGTTCCGGCGATAAGGAAGAGCAGACCAGAATCCGCATTTATCTTGGTGCGTTAAAGTATACCGCCGATGAAATGAACCATACGCTGGCGCAGTTATCCGGCGGACAAAAGGCAAAAATCTTTCTCTTAAAAATGAGTATGAGCGGCGCGAATGTCCTGATCCTGGATGAACCGACCCGGAACTTTTCCCCTTTGTCCGGGCCCGTGATCCGGCAGATGCTGAAGGAATTTCCCGGAGCGGTAATCAGCATTTCCCATGACCGGAAATATATGGCTGAGGTCTGTGATAAAATCTATAGGCTGACAAAAGACGGGCTGGTGATCGAAGCCAGAAAATGAAGGTCATTGTATATGATCGGGCGCACATCGGGTAGACATCCCCTCACGGGGTATGTCTACCCGACCAATCATCTTTCTTTATTCTTCCTCAGCGATCAACGGCACATCCAGGTTAAAAAATGTGAAGGTTCCTTTTGCAAGCAGCTTCCCATCTTCTCCCCTGACCTCCACCTCATACACAGAGATCCTTTTTCCTTTTTTGATCTCTTTCGCTTCCGCGTACAGCTTTTCCAGCCCGATCCCGGGAGTTAGATAATGAAAGTCACTGGATAATGTAGTGGTGCGCATACCATAAGATGCCGCTGCGGAACCACCAATCGTATCTGCCAGTGAGAACAGGCAGCCTCCATGGACGGAACCGATCGCATTTTCATATTCCCTGCGTACCGTCATCTCAAAAGCCTTTGTTCTTTCTCCTGGTATTTCATCAGAAGCAGCTTCTCTTTATAAAATACTTTAATGGTAATACATCCTTTGCCTGGAATCCCGGATTCCCAGCTGCGTCCGGTATTTTGCGACAGTTCTGCGGGAAATAGCGATTCCCTGTTCTTTGAGACATTCTACGAGCTGCTGGTCACTGAGCGGTTTTTCTTTATCTTCCTTTCCCACCAGTTGCTTCAGCCTATCCTTGATATTATCTACGGAGACATCTTCGTCAGCACCTTTATTTTCCAGCCCTCCCTGAAACAGTTCCTTGATCAGGACCGTCCTTTTATACTGAAGATATTTTCCACGGATCGCCCTGCTTACCGTAGAAAGATGCATCCCTGTACGCTTCGCGATATCCTCCAGGGTCATAGGCCGAAGCGGCCCCCGGGAAAGAAAATATTCCTCCTGCATCTCCAGGATCACCTCTACTACTTTCACCAGTGTCTTCCTTCTCTGTTCCACACAATTGATGATAAATCTCGCGCGCTCCAATTTCTTTTGAAAATACTCCTGTAATTCGGTGTCGCTCGCATTCTGCATCATTTGGATGTAGTAGTCATTGTACTTGTATTCCCCCATCCAATGGTCATTGATGCTCACCCTCCAGGAATCCCCCTCCCGGACCGCAAGCACGTCCGGAACAATATATTGGGCGGCCTCTTCCGGCAGGTTCATGATCGGCCTCGGATTCAGGCTTCCGATCAGATGAATGTACTCTTTGATCTTTGCCGTGGATATATTCAGCTCTCTTGTCACAACACCAATATGCCCTTCCAGAACCCCAGGCATATATCGGTCGACCATGGCAAATAGCTTTTCATCCCCACAGCCCTTTTTCTCCAGTTGCTTTTTCAGGCATTCTGAAATATCTCTTGAAAAAATCCCCACCGGTTCCAGTTGTTTCAGTACTTCCAGGCAATGTCCGACCGTATCCCCGGCATACCCTGATACCTGGGAGATCACATCCAGGTCATATGTAAAAAAGCCCTTTTTCATAGACCTGTTCCAGATCTTTCAGCAGCTCCCCCTGCTTATCCGACATATTCTCTATCATCGGATTCTCCAGATATTCATTCATCAGGAAATCTTCCAGTTCCTGGTTGGTATAGGAAAGAATCTCTAAAGACTGTACCTGTCCCGCGGATATCGTCTGTCGTTGTTCTATATACAAACCACTTTCAAGCATACACGCACCACCTGTCCTTCATCTGGATTTTATTATATCATTCCCGATTTTAAAAAACAACAAAACGGCCTTTTCAATATTGAAACAGCTTTTTCAATGGTTACAGTTCGCAGGGCAAAATAGCCACTAAAATCATTGACGGCAATACTCCGATACGATCCGGATCGCGATCTCCTTTGCGATCGTACTGGATACGTCCATACCATCCGTCCTTCCAAGATATACACAATAGTAAATCCTTCTCCCCGGCCCATCCGCGAATCCAACGAACCAGGCATCCGCAACAATACCGCCTACGGTTCCGAGTCCGGTTTTCCCATATATGGATACATCCATATCGTTCTGCTCCGTTACAAGCATCACCTGTTTCAGTTCATTCAGAGTTTTATCAGTATAAGCCGTACTCTCCCCAAAGATACGCTCCATTACCTCGGTTTGTTCTTTCGGCGAGATCATCAGCGAAGATTCAATCCAGAAACCAGTCAAAGCCCGGTTGTCATTGTCTAAATTCAGGCACCCCTCCCAGTCGGAAATATCACGGTTTCCATACTGAAGCTGATCCAGTTCTTTCTGCATCAGGCCATATCCGACCTCGTCTATGACGTTCCTGAAATACCAGACGCAGGAAGTGCGAAATGCCTCATGAAAGTCAATATCATGATTCCAGTTTTCATTCCAGAATATTTCGCCGCTCCATATACGTGTAGAATTTTCCGGCTCAATTATCCCATTTTCCAGGGCGATCAGAGAGGAAATGACCTTAAATGTGGAACATGGAGGCCGCCGGGCCAATGCAAGTTCGCGATTATATACCGAATATCGTCTCTCAGATACATCATACACCACTGCCGCTCCATTTAATCCGTGAAAATATCCGGACCAGTCCACATCGATGACCTCCGGTTCCGCCACAACCTCTTTGCTAAAATCCTCCATGCCTGTCTCAGAAGGTTCAGTGGTTACCTCCGCCGTGTATTCTTTCTCTTCTTCCTGCTTTGTATTTTTTACATTACGGCTGCCGGAACAAGCGATTAAAAGAAACATACACAGTAGCCCCAGACAGATTCCCTGCAAATTGTAAAATCCTTTTTTCATACATGCCTCCTGATCATCTTTTTTATATTATTACATGTGTAAGATTAAGAAGCCAAGCAGTAAAAAACCTGAAGTTCACCGCTGGCAGACATATAGTACGTTCCGTCAACATCTTATGGATACATCTTTTCCCTGATATCATCCGGAAGTCTTTCAAGCTCCTGTTTCTGGGAATACAGGACCTTACATTCCAGAATTAGAGGGTACTCCTTGATTCCCAACGAAATGGACGCTCCGCTGGAGCGGAACAAAGTCGATTTACTCTAATCCATAACCCCGTATACCAGGGATTTGACAGGCAATGTTCGGAAAGCCATTTGCGAAATTCTTCTCTGTCTGCAAATTTCAATATATCGCTCATTATGTGTCCCTCCCTTCGTACGCCTTATCCGTCACAGGCGCGCGGCTTCCGGTTTCCCGCCTCATCTCAAGAAGAATTTCCGTTGTTCCTTCTTCCAGCCGTTTTTCTCCTGTATATAAAAAACCATGCTTTTTATAGAAATGGATCGCCTTCGTATTCTTTTCAAGAACCCATAAGCAGTCACAGTTCATCTGCCCGATAGCAAAATCAATAAGCTTCGTACCGATACCGTGATTTTCGAAAAAACTATCCACATATAATTCTACGATCTGAGTTTCATGAATATGTATCATTCCTTTTACGATCCCATCATCATAGACCCATATATTTTTTAGTTTATCCGGATCATCCATATAATCCTTTGCTAATGGATAGACTTGCATTTCTCCAAACGACACCGTGTCATTTTGAAAGATCCGTCTATAATTCATACGCTTTGTAAAAATCAATATTTCCGCTATTCTTGACGCGTCATTTATCGTTGCGTGCCTTATCATTTATGTCTCCCCCTTACCACTTTACCTGATAATGTACGCCGCAGCAATTTCACCGATATACATCGTATGCGCGTCTCGATTCGCCATATAGTACGTTCCGTCAACATCCTGCGGATACATCCTTTCTCTGATATCATCCGGAAGCTTTTCAAGCTCCTGCTTCTGAGAATACAGAACCTTGCATTCCAGAGTTAAAGGGTACTCCTTGATTCCCGGCACGCTTATGGTTTCCGGAGCCTCTAATGTCAGACACGCTTCTGTTTCTTTATCCACATCACGTCCGGACTGGGTACCACATACTTTCGCTATCAAAGGAACTGGTTTCTCTAACGGAACGCTGATGGTAAATTCTCCCACCGCGTCAAGCTGTGCCTTTGTATAGCGGTGTTCCCGCACATATACTGTAAAAACAGGCTTTCCCCACACGGTTCCCAGGCCGCCCCATCCTATGACCATACTGTTAAATTTTATATTTTTTGTGTTGAGCAAAATACCTTTTGGCAAGGCTTCTGTGATCATTTGCGCATATTCCGTAACTTTGATTGCTTCTTTCATGATTTTCCTCCTGTTGTTTCATGTCTTCTAAATTCTGATTTGTAAGCTTTTTCCATAATCGTTTCAATGGACGCTTTTCTGCGTATGTAATACATTGAACAGATATGGCAGTCGGGACTGATGGAATGCTTTCTGCAAATAAGGATAGCATAAAATCTGCTTTCCCGCTATACCAAATCGGATTCTTCCTTTGATAAAAGGTTGGAAAGCAAAAAAAGGCCAAATTGCATTCATAAAAAAGGGGGTGAGATAATTTATATTTTTATTCCAACTTTAAAGTAAAACGGCAGTAGATAACAACATTTCATTTCTGCGTAAAAATGGCTATATTGAAAGAGTAGGGCCAAAAAAAGCAGGATATTGGAATGTGTTATAGAGAACGAAATCTGCTATATATACCTGTAATTCCGGTTTGTTTATGATTTCTCTTGATGGCGCCAAAGTCCCCTCCGGAATGAAAATCGCTTCATATAAAAATTCTTCTAAAACAGGATACTCGGACTCACGTATCTCTCTGATGTTATACTCAAAGGACGTCCCATGATCCATGTCTCTTTGAGGCGGGCGTACCTCGTCCGGCAATGTAGAATTCATACTCGATTACAGCCTCCTTTATTTCAGCGAATCGCTTCCCGGTAAAACGCCGCGACATTTTCCATGAAATCTTTATCCACTTCCGATGCCAGAAATTTATCCACCTTTGCATAAAACTCCCGGTCCACATCCTCCGGAATGTCATGGTCATACTGCCCGTACAGTTCATCGTACTCCGCCTGTAGTTCCTCCATATAGTTATGATAATCCAGAGACTGAAACAGGCTGTTGTGTCCATTCTGAAACCCCTTGTCACAGACTATGTACCGTACATTCGGATTGGTGACCCGGTCTCTTTGAGAAATAATACTCACTGTATCATACCCCACCGTGGTATCCTTGTCACCGTGAAGGATCAAAACGGGCGTGTCGGTGCTGTTGATGGCGTCCACGGCCGTCAGATCAAAGTTTCTGCCAAAGGTCAGTTTCTGATTGATCCAGATAAAAGGATACTCTGCATTCACACTATTTTGTGATTTCAGCAATAAACTTCACTTTTTTATTGATACTTCATACTAAGTTTCGATTAGATAACCTGGAATGATTATATTCTCTTCAGCGCTTTAATAAAGGAAACACTCACAAATATCATGAGTACCGCAAGCATAATTGACGCTGCTAACTGTCCAATCGCTGCCGCCGGTACAGGTTCGAGCGGCCATGGCTCTATAAATACTGCAAGACACGCACGGAACGCCCACACTAAGGTAAGAAAAAAATAAAAGTAAATGACCTCTTTATTCAATCCAAACGCCCTCTTGCCTAAAACAATCAGCATGATGCTTAACCCAAACAGTAAAAGAGAAAAGCAATAGTTGGTCCAATCTATCCCGACAATAAGATTTTCATACTGCATGGGTAAATAGTCATACCATCGGAACATCCATGGTACAAAAAAATGCCACAGACCTACCAAAGCACTTGTTATAGTCGTAATGTAATATATGATACGGATACCTTTATTCATATATAAATCACCTCATAAATTTCTTTATCAACAAAAAATCATTTTTCTTACAATGAACGCATGGGTATCCAATTAATGTCCGCCTTTTTCGCCTGCGTGCAAAGGTCACGGACATGCATCGTATACATTTTACCATCTTTGATAAAATGTGTTCCGCATTGCCGGAATTCAAAAGATACATTGTGAGAAATGCATTGCTCCCGTATGTCAAGCACCCATGCGTAATCAAGGGGGCGGGCATTTTTATCGGATTCGCCGCCGACTACGGCCAGCTCAATATTTTCCAGATAAGGCGCAAGATCTATCCTCTCGATCATCGGCTGACAAATGATATTTTTATGCTGAATGGGCAGCTCTTTAAAATAGAAAGTCTATAATCTGCCCTGTCCTGATTTTCTACCGTACATCCCACTGTCACATTTTCGTATCCTTCGTTCCAGTCCTCCGGAATACAGTCCATAAAGCGTTCGATACGTTTTGTCAGAAACAGGAAACGCAGATCCGGGCGCTTACCTATCATCTGCCAGCATTCCGCACGCCACTGATCTGCGTCCTCAAGCAAGAAATCCGTAGAAAAGCAAAGATACACGGTCTGTCCTGACTTGATCTTGTATGAGCCCGACTTATTTTTAGCGACAGGGGCATAAAAATTGTCCGTTTTTACAATATTGTTTGTATCGACACCGCGCTTGAAATCTCCTTTATGAATATAGCAGTATTTACACCCCTCGCTGTGCCTGTGGCAGCCGCGCCACGAATTCCACATTGCCATTGATTTTCTCCTTTAATCTGTCAGAATTGCGTTTCGCGACTCTCCAACGTGCTTTTGTATGTTTTTACAATCATCAATTATTTGTTATACTCTATACTGTTTACATCAATTCTTTTTTTAGGGCAGCGCAAAGCAATTTTTCACGCTCGGTAAAGAATTCCTCAAAATTTGTAAAAGCAAAATCAACATCCGGTATATAGTGCTTCTTCATATAGTCCTTCCGCTGATCCGGATCAGGATACCGCTCTCCAACCCAATCCTCAAAAAAGCGGGCATTTTTTTCCTTATTGGGAACTTCCTCCAACAACTGTAAGTTTCCAAGGTAATTAAAGTTTGCCATATAGAACTCTGTCTGTTCCTCCAAAACACCATATTTTTGAAGCTTTTTCTTCGTAAACTTGGTCTTTGGATGAATGTGATCTATATGGAAATTATTTTTAAGATCAACCCACGGATACAGAATAGACATAACGATGAGTGTATCACCCTTTCCATATTTTGTCCAAAGCAGGTTATTTATGCTATCCTCCGTAAATGTGATATCTCTGTTTGTACCACGGAATTTTTCATAGATTGCATCCAGAGGGAAACCATCATGATTTTCCCTCACGATTTCTGAAAGTTGCTTTAATACCGTATCCGACGCAAAACTGAACACACGAAGGAGTATCGAGGATACAAACCATTTCTTTATCTTTTTTCTATCTTCCATGTACTTCCCGGAATCAACAAAATTCGCCGGATTCCCAATCGTGCTGATATAGTACGCTATCGGAATCAGGGCATTGTTCGATGTCATATTCTCACGGCAAAATCCAAAGGATGCCACCAGCTCCAAAGCAAGACGCATGGATGTGGTAATGCTGTCCCACTTTTTCTCAATGATAAGCATATTTGTACGGTTGAAGTTGTCTGCCTTAAACCGAATATCCGAAAAATCACACAATACAAGACTGGCTTTTAGCAGAAGATCCTTTGTAATATTAAATCCTCGGCCGATATCATTCAACTCATCAACCGCTCCATTTATTTCTTCCCTTGCATCCAAATTCTCCCATTGCGCCGTAGCAAAAGATAATAAAAGATCCGAATAACTGAGTGGTGTCCCGCCGCTATTGACCCGGATAAAAATATTCAGAACCTTATCCAGCTCCTGGCTCTCCTCCAGGTAATAGCTGATAATTTCCTTCATATGGATCGCTTCAAATAAGGTAAACAGCGCGTCGTTCGCAAATAATGCCTGTTCCTCATCCTCCAGGGAATTCAGTTTGTTTTTTATAAGGTATTTGTTGACCTCATTTGCTTTTGTGATATTTAGTATTTCTCCAACAGGAAACCAAAAATAATGGCGTTTCCTATCATCATCCCTATACTCATGATCTTCCTTGACCTCATCATCCGTGAGGAATAGAAAATCATATTTAAAATCTTCCCTGTCCTCGGCTGGCTGTAACAGATTAAGATATAATCTCCGCTTCGGATAAGCCTGTGGATTATCCCATCGCTTATAGGAAAGTTTATATGCATAGGTTCCCTTCAATCCTATGTAAAGCGATGTCATACGCTGCTGCCCGTCTAATATGGCAATAATGTCATCTGAGCCGTTCAGGTTTGCCTTTGGATTATGCCTGTTCTCACGCTGATGGTAATCACGGAGAAACTCATAGAATTTAAACTCTTTGGTATTTTCCTTCGCGACCTTCCAAAATAAGAATGAATTGATAGGATAATCCATCATAAGGCTGTCAAATAATTTTTCTATCTGTTCCGTGTCCCATACAAATTCACGCTGTATGGATGGGAGCAGATATTTCTTCACATCTATGTCCTTTATTACCCTGCTTATTGTAAGGGCTGTCTGATATGACATGGTTTTCTTCTCCTTTGGTGATATTTATACCGCACGGCAGATAAATCGGCCGTGAATATAATATAATTATAAGCGCACAAGCAGCGGATAGCAATAGGATATGTACAAATGATCAATTCACCCCGCTCCAGATCAGCGAAGCCTCTTCCCTTAACGCGTCAAATTCTTCATCCGAAAATCTTTTCGCGCGTCAGACTCGTGATCCGAAAGTCTGCCCAGTCTCTTTAGATTTCCTTCGGGAAGATAATAAATCTCCCGTTTCATTTTTACATAATTGATACTCCCGTTCCACAAGACAGGATTTTTTTGATAATTCACCATAGCAAAAACTACCCATGAAATAAAAAACAGACATAGCAGTACCTCACAATACCGCCATATCTATGAAAACTTTTCTGCCACATAAAAACGGCGGCTTTGATTGTTATTTCAAAACCGCCGTTTAGCCGCTTGTATTCTGTTTTGGCGCATGATGATTTTGCCGCCACACAACGTTTTTTTTATTAACCACCGGACGGCATGAACATCTTCTTTTATGCGTAATGATACTTCTCTCTGTTCCGATAAAGAAAAACCAGTGCTACAATCACAGTGATTAACTCTGCTATCGGTACTGCAAGCCATACCCGCAAAGTATAAGAGTAATACGGGAAGCTGTACGGCGCATTTTATCCGCGAGGAAGTATTGAAGCAGATCGTATGGAGCAGGATATTCGACGTGACCGTCCTTTTCTTTGATGACATCATAGCATTTAAGGAAATGATGTATCAACAGCGCTTTGCTGAAACAGAAAAGGAAATGAAGCGCAGGAAGCGGGTACAGAAAGTAGATATTGTTTTCAACTTTGTAGGGGAAATCAGTATCCCTTCTAATCCAATCTTTACTCCTGAAAGCGTAAATAAAGACACTGTTTGTGTATGAAACTCTACCAGTAAATCAACATCGCTCTCCTCCGTAAAAGACGCCGGCAAACAATACAGCTTTTTTTGCATCCTATGGAACAAAAAATAACCAGCCATACAGTCGCTTCAACCGTACAGTGGTTATTTTTTAACATGCCTTCCTATGTAGGAGGGCTGCCAGCAGCAGGCTTTTTATATATTCCCTTTGCATACAAGATCCTACAAGTGCCTCTAAATGATCACGCTTCAAAAACATGACGCAGGAATCCGACGGAAGCCCTTGCGTCTTCATCCAGTTTTTCCATTGAGGTATCCGGCATGATTTCTCTCCATACTTTAATATCGCTCCCTACGGTACCGCCCATAAGCACAAACGGCTCCATGACCACATTTCCTTGATAACCGATCCTGCGGAGCGCTTTTCCGATCTCAGCCCACGGAATATTTCCCTTTCCCGGAACCTTCCGGTTATTTTCCCCCACATGAAAATGTCCCAGTTTATTTCCTGCCGTCAAGATCGCGTCCGGCATACTGTCTTCTTCAATATTCATATGGAACGTATCCAGCATCACTTTTACCGATGATGTCCCTACCTCATCAGCAAAACGGACTGCTTCCTGTGCCGTATTCAGCAGATACCCTTCAAACCGGTTCAATACCTCCAGGCAGTAATCCACTCCACAGGCTTCCGCGATCTTAGAAACGGTTCTTACATTTTTTACACTTCTTTCCCAGTCACCCTGTTTATCGATCGGCCTGGAATAATCGACCGGCCAATAGGAATAAATACCGCCGCCTAATGTATGGATATCCAGATACTCTAACTTTTTTAGGATATCCGTATAAAAAGCAATGGCATTTTTTACAATGGCATCATCCGGCGACGCCAGGTTCTCACTCGCCGCAGGTCCATACCCTGCGGTTAAGATCATATCGTATTCTTTTGCCGTCTCTTTAAACCGGTCAAGTCCCTTCTGATCTATATTCTTTAAGGCCGCGCAGGATATTTCCAGAACATCAAACCCCAGCTCCTTTGCTTTTTTTATATAATTGGCCTGGTCTGCGTTCCATTCTTTTTCCCAATACGCAAAATAAATTCCATACTTCATTTTTAACCTCCGTTCCATCGCTTTCGTTTGAGATTCGATCCCTTATATCGTTGGCAATATCATGTTTTTATAGTTTGATTATACTAATAAAAAAACTTACCGTCAACATTCACCTGCTGCCTTCCAGATCCTGAATCCGCGTCGGCGAGCGGTCCTGTAGAAATTTTTCTCGGCTCTTCCTGCCACACCTTATCTGTCATCATCAGCTTTTCCGCCTCAGCGATCAAGTCCAGAGAACCCTCATGGAAAGCTCCGTCATACTGTGTATTCAAAAATGTTTCCAGAATATCGATCGCCTCCCATTCTCCGATGATCTTGCCTCCCATGCACAGGATGTTCGCGTCATTATGGCGTCTGGTCATTTTCGCGAGATATGTACTGTTGACCAACGCCGCCCGGATTCCTTTGAACTTATTCGCGGCGATACTGATTCCAATACCGGTTCCACAGATCAGAATGCCACAGCGCGCTTCACCGCTCTGTACCGCTTTTGCTACCTTCGCGGCAAAAAACGGATAACGTGTGGATTCAATATCAGGATCATCCCCGGAACCACAGTCAACATAGGGAATTCCTTTTCCTTCCAGATACTCAATACATTTGCTTTTCAGATAAAATCCTGCCGTATCATTTCCCAAATAAATCTTTTTTTCCATCGTTTTGATTCTCCTTCTCTCTTAACTTTTTTACATTCAGACACCACTCATCTGATCGGACGCGCCCTTTCTGTAGATAAAATATCATATTTTTTTTCAAATGAGTAGCACAGGGTCAAAAAAAATGTGGACAAAAACGCTGCCGCCTGTTATCTTATAATAATTGAATGAATACAGGAGGCTCTTTATATGTCATTACTTTTAGTCGGAATGTCCCAAAAGACTTTTACAAAATATATGTCCCATTATCATAAGCATTATGAAATTATTTTGAATTTAGAGGGGGAAGGAGCCGAGACGATCGGCGGCAGGAAATATCCTTTTTTTCCGGGAAGCATTCACATCATTCCTCCTGGTATGCCTCATCAAAAGGAATCTTTTGCCGGCTTCCGGGATATTTATTTCCGAACCGATATGTTATACCTGGGTTCGAACACTTCGTTAAATGAATCAGATAAAACCTTGCCGGTCATCCTTCATGATGACGCGGATAAAACAATGGAAAAGCTTTTGACAATTTTATTATCCCGCTATCTGAATACCAGCAAAAACGACATCATCCTGAATTCCATGTATCATACGATCCTGCAATTGATCAATGAATGGTATGAAAGAGATTCCTTTGACCCGCTTATTGACAGCATGATCCATAGTATTACGGTTTCCTTTAACGACCCGGAATTTTCCATTACTGACGCGCTTCTCGAAACCGGGTTCAGCAAGGATTATGTACGCCGCTGTTTCGTCACGGCCACCGGTATGACTCCCAATGAATATCTGGTCCATATACGGATGAATTACGCGGTTCAGCTTCTTCGTCAGAAAAAATTGCTGAACCTTTCCATCTCGGAGATCAGCACTATGTGTGGATACTATGATCCCAGATATTTTTCACGAGTATTTAAAAAGCATTTCGGTGCCTCGCCGTCCGAATATAAGTCTTTTGGATGAACGTTATGAAGCATAGAATTGGATTTTCAAGTGAATGGAAACGATAAATAGCCTGATCAGGATTTTTTCCTGTCAGGCTATAATTATCATAATATGCAGAAAACTGTTGGTGGCAGGTTTTCTGCATGAAAATCTGTATAAATTAAAAAAGGGATAATACTTCGTTTACCACGTACGGGAACCCATAGCCCGGAACTGTGCTACCGTAGGCGTATGGGAATTCAGGCCGCCATCCACGGTGATGATCTGGCCGGTCACGTATTCGCTTTCGTCAGAGCCGAAGTATACGCAGGCATGCGCGATGTCTTCCGGACAGCCATAACGGTTCACCATGATATTGCTCAGGAATATGTCTTTCAGTGCCTGGGGAATGTGTGCCTCATTCTGCGGAGTAACGATCAGGCCCGGACGCACGCAGTTGCAGCGGATATTATTTTTACCATACTGCAAAGCTACGGACTGGGTAAGCATGTCTACACCGGCTTTCGCGCAGGCATAGGCCGTAGAGCCAAGGTCGCCGCTGCAGGAAGCCATAGAGCCGATATTGACGATCGCGCCGCCCTTTTCGTTCTTCATCATATGCGGCAGAGCGCATTTGATAATGTAAAAGGTTCCACGCAGGTCACTCTGGAAAATAGCGTCCCACATTTCAATCGTCAATTCATCCACCCGTCCGTCGGCCAGGCCTACATTCGCCGCGTTATTTACCAAAATATCGATTTTGCCGAATTTCTCTACCGTATCGGCCACTAAGCTTTCGATGCTGGAAGGATCGGTAATGTCCATTACATGGAAAGTAGCGTCTCCGCCCTCTTTACAAATGTCATCCACAACAGCCTGTCCCTTTTCCACACGCCTTCCGCAGACAATCACTTTGGCGCCTTCCGCCGCGTAAACATGGGCAATCCCGATACCAATGCCACTGGTGGAGCCTGTAACGATCGCGACCTTGTCTTTTAATCTGTTCATATTGAACACCTCCTGATATCTTATTTTCTTTTTATTGTACTCCTGTATCTTTCATAAAGTCAATCTCTTAAAAAATGAATTATCAGACTGATAATAATGTACATTTAGATATTATACTTTTTCATTTTTACAGAAATCCTCTATTCTTCGCCTCTTCCAATAATCTTGGCTGGATCAGCGGATATGTCCAATGTTCAACCAAATGCCCCGTGATCAAAATCTTTTCTATCTCACTATGCAATTCTTCAAAAGAAAATATATCCGCAATGAAAAGCATTCCGAATGTTTCTTCTTCATCGCTTTTATTGATCCTCGTTTTACCTTTTACAGAGTATACACAGATTGGTTGGATCGTGAAGTCTACCGCGCCGGTTTCTTCTCTCAATTCCCGCTTAGCCGCGGTCAAAATATCCTCGCCATTTTCTCTGTGTCCGCCAGGTACTTCGTAGGTGTCTCTTTCTTTATGCTTACAAAATACCCATTTCCCTTTTGTTTTTGAAATAATAACCGCAAACTTCAACAATTCATCATCTACGTGGTCATAAAATTTTACTTCTAACATTTTATTTGTCTCTCGATTCATTGCCACAGTACTTTTTCATTTTTGCTGTACTTCGTTCTCATTTCCAACTGGTCCGGACGTAACGACATACCGGTCATGAGGCATATCCACACCCCGATAATGCTTTGTCCAGCTATCCACTACATGCATACCATTTCTCACAGCCACATTTTGAGAGGCTATATTCGTATCGCGGATGATAGAGCAGACTTCATCCGCGTTCAGTACTTCAAACGCATATTTTTTACAAGCCCTGGCTGCTTCTAAGGCATAGCCCTTATGCCAGTATGACCGTTGGAAAAGGTAGCCGATCTCAAGCACTTCTTCCCCTTTCCATGGCTGCATCGTCAGCCCGCATTGCCCGATCATTTCGTCTGTTTCTTTTAAAATCACAGCCCACAGGCCAAAGCCCCATTTTTGATAACGGGAAATCTGCCTGTCAAGCCACTCTTGTACCTCTCTGTCGCTAAACGCTCCTTCATAGGCATACATCACATTTTCATCCTGCAATATTTTACATAAGGAGCCAAAGTCAGACTGGTTCATCTCACGTAAATATAGTCGTTCGGTTTTAAGCCTCATATAAGCACCTCCCTGCCGGTTTATGCACCTGCCTTACTTCCTTCGAGAATAAGTCCCAATACTTATGCGGTTTTCAAATATGCTTTGTCAGAATCTAAATCTCTGCATTCCTGTGCAATTTTTTCTGCACAGTGGGCAACAACACGACTATGATTTCCCCGAAGCAAAATCTTCCTTCCGGGCAGCTCCGCGATAAAATCCAGATCGCTCATATTCTTTCTCCTATATACTTTTCTCTTTTTTCTCCCACTTCACCTGTGCATTCTTTCCAAAGTGCGCAAGACCAATATAATATACTGTTCCTGCCATATCGGCATCATACTTTTTATCTATGATCTGATCAATAGCCTCCTGTGCCAGTTCCTCCAGATTCTCTGATTCGTCTTTTGTATATTTAAATTCCAGGATCATATGAGGCAGCTCTGGTTTTTTGGCGTAAAGGAAAAGATCACTTCTCCCCAAACCCGCTTCCCGGTTGCTTTTCACTTCATAGTACCGATACATGAAGGCGCACATTCCCAGCATCATCATGTGATAGCTGTTTTCGCTTGTCAGATCATGATAGGAGGGCAGCTTCAATAAAATCCTCTGATACTCTTCGGCAAATTCCTCTATAGCCTCTATCCGCAGGCATCTCAGCATATAAGATATATGACCATCCTCCAGCTTTAAATAGAATGCTGTCAATTCCCGAAATGCTTCCCGCACCTCATAGTTGGGAATCCGGAGTTTACAGATGTTCTCTCCCATTTCTTCCTGAATGGTTACCATCCCGGCATTGAGCAAAAGTCCCCAAAGCGAAGCGTCATCCGGCTCTTCATAATAGGAAATCGACAATTTTACCTCTGTATCCACTGTCCCCTTCTCGATCAGTTCATTATACTTCTTCGCAAATGACTCCCCCCTTTGCGCAAAAGCATTTTTGATCATACTATTCTCGCTGGTATTTACCCAGTAAGGCTCCAGCTTCTTCCTCGCCGCGTAACATGAAATGGACCATGGATTATAAACCTCGGTTTCTCCAAACAGATACCCGTCATACATGATCCTGACATCTTCTGTAAATTCTACTCCGCAGTATTCCAGAAGCCCTGCGGCCTCTTCTTCCGTAAATCCAAAGCAATCCGAATACTCCGGATCTTTTACCGTACAGACGATCAGATTGTTGAGGCCGGAAAAAATATTTTCCTTTGCCACCCTCTGGATTCCCGTTAAAATCGCCCTTTTCAGAGAGGGATTTCCTTTCAGGGCCGAAGTCAGCATCTCTGAGAGGATTCCCCGCGCCTCATCATAATACCCTTTTGCGTTTGCGGAAATAAATGGAGTATCATATTCGTCCAACAGAAGGCATACTTTTTTCCCATAATATTCTTCCAAACTCCGACTGAGCGTAACAATTCCACTCACAATACTGCTCTCTAACTCTTTTCTGTCTTTTGACGGCGACAGGCATTCATAGATATGATTAAACTCATCCCGACGCTCATCCGACAGTGTTCCGTCATTTATGGCCGAATAGTATCTTCCGTACTCATTTTTCAATGTCCATCCAAGCTGGTCCAGCATTCTTTCCGCGCAGTCCCCTCTCACATTGAGAAAGGAAAGAAAGATGACCGGATGCTGGTTCATCTCCTCCATCACAAAGCTGTCACTGACCCTGGTTCCTTCAAACAGTTCACCGGAGCTTTTCGTACAGTCCAGAAATTCCGCCAGCATGGACATATTCAAAGTCTTTCCGAATCGTCTCGGCCTGGTGATCAGCGTCACATCATACCAGGATTCCAGAAACTCCTCGACCATCTGTGTCTTGTCTACATAGTATGCCTTCCGCTCACGCAGTTTTCGAAAATCCTGCGTGCCGATCGCCAGCCTCCGGCCGCTTCTTTTCGAAGGCGTTTTCACATTTACCTGGTAAGACGTATTTTCCTCACGGATCATATTGGAAAACTTCACTGGTGATCTTCCAAACAATTCGTCCAGAGAACAGTCCAGGATCTCACTGATCCGCTCCAGACCTTCCAGATCCGGAGAGCGGTTTCCGGCTTCATAATTCGTATAGGTAGATCTGGAAATCTCCAGCTTTTCTGCCATCTGTGCCTGGGTATACCCTTTCTGTTTCCGAAACATTGTCAGATATTCGTGGAATCTTGTTTTCATTTCCGCACCTTTTTCTTTCTTTTTGTTTTATAATAGCATAAAAAGTTTCAAATAGCAACTGTTTGTATGTTCCTTTTTGAATCTTTTTTTACATTTCATATTTGTTCCTGTTCTGAGCAGTCATTCAAAATAAAACAATTCTTCAAACTTCTTATCCGATGCGGGAATCGCCATCACAAGCACCCACAGTTCTATGAATCCGTTCCTTCTTCTATCCATTCCTTTAATTTCTTCTGAAGTTCCTTCTTATCTGGCAAATATAACCGATACTCCGATGCATAAATATTGGCATCATCCGGTAATGTAATTTCTACAAGGGCATCATCTTTTTCCTTGCATAACAAAATTCCTATCGTTGGTTTTTCTTCCGGCAGCTTCTCATATCTGTCGTAGTAATGCACATACATCAACATTTGCCCTAAATCTTGATGCGTAAGTTTATCAATCTTCAGGTCTATCAGCACATAGCACCGTAAAAGTCTGTTATAAAACACAAGATCAACATAATAGTTATCTTCCTTAAATGTAAATCGCTTTTGCCTTGCTTCAAATAAGTAGCCTTTGCCCAATTCTAACAAAAATTTTTGCAGTTTATTGATAATTGCAGTTTCCAAATCAGATTCCACATATTTTGCTTTTTCATCTAGCCCAAGAAATTCAAGCACAGTGGGTTGTTTTACAATATCCTGTGGTTTTGTAATGACGTTGCCCTCAGATGCAAGTCGTAATACCTCGTCCTTTTCCCTACTCAATGCCAGTCTTTCATAAAGACTTGAATTATATTGTCTTTGTAGTGTTCTTATCCCCCATGCCTCATTTGTTGCTTCTATTTCATAAAATTTTCTCTCATTTTCATCTTTTATACGCATCAATTGAAGATAATGAGACCATGGAAGCGTAAACGGCGCTTCTTTTTCAAAAAAGCTAAACACTGTTTCGCTTTTTTGAATTGCAAAAAGGCTAAATACTGTTTCGCTTATTCGGTTACTATATGTCAAATAAAATTTTCTGGCATTTTTCAGCGTATCCTCTGAGAAGCCTCTTCCATACTGCTCAGTCAAAGCTTCTGAAAGCTTTTTAATCACTCGCTGACCATATTTTGCCCTGCTCTTACCCTGTTGCTGCTCTTCTACAATCCACCTTCCTATGGAATAAAATGTCATTAATTGAATAATGTTAATCTGCTTTGCTGTGATTCCTCTTGCATATTCAATCAAATCTATTGAATTTCTACATAGTTCATTTAATGACTTGTCTGTATCTATTATTTCTGGTAGACTCTTTTCCATGATTCGCTCTCCTACATATCCTCATTTTACGCCAAGCTCCTATTTATATTAGTGTCTGCTGGTTAAGCCACTTTTAAGCTTAATCAGTCAGACCTGTTCCGAGCAGTCATTCAAAATAAAACAATTCTTCAAACTTCTTATCCAGTGCGATACACAAGATCAACGCCAGCTTCGCGGTGGGATTGAACTGTCCGGTCTCGATCGAGCTGATAGTATTCCGTGAAACGCCAACCATCTCCGCAAGCTTTGCCTGTGACAGCTTTTTTTCAGTTCTCGCCTCTTTTAGACGATTTTTCAGTATAAGCTCCATATGAATTCTTCTTATAAAACAGCGGAAGCCACAAGCAGATCTCTGATATAGAGTACGGAACATATTACAACTGCCCCACAGCCGGCAGCAGCCCTAACGATCTCCCACCTGTCCTTTGTCCGAATTGCCCTCACGACACATCCCGACGCGGGAATCGCCGTCACAAGCGCCCACAGCCCGTAACTTCTTCCTACACCCAGAAATTCCTGTATAGCCGTAAAGACAATCGCAAGTGTAGTTGCCAATCCAAAAGCGACATTCCCGCCCTCCTTCATGAGCGCGTCTTCATATAGATCCGCTCCCTTATTTTCCTTTCTGCTTTTTTCCAATACCTCTTCCCTGTTCATGGCCAGCCCTCCTCGTATCAATATCAGGTCTTGTTTTATATTATAACATGCCAAGTTTTCTTGTCAACCATTATACCAAGTTTTCTTTGCACGAATAAAAACCACCCCGAATCCAGACCTCAGCTCTGGCTTTCGGGATGGTTTTCTATTTTTTAAACCATTTTTCTTATTTTACTGTCACGGAAGTAATGTGTGGATTGACGCCTTCATACCAGTACAGGAAGCCTTCCATATCGACCGTATCGCCGATCTGAAGCTCTGTCACCGCCTTGTACACATCGGTAGTATTGTCACACAGATAGGATTCTACCGTAAATGTGTAAGTCTCTCCATCCAGAGAAACATTGAAGTACAGGTCGTCTCCATCCTGTCCGGAGCCATCCCAGGAATACAGGAACGGGACATCATTTCCAGCGTCATCCTGTCCTGCCGCCTCAACGGTCATGCCCTTAAATGCTACGAACTTGTTCTGTTTGTCGATAAGCTCGTCCTTTCCGAGAAGAGAAGTCACATCCTCCGCCTCGGCAATATAGTTTCCGTCCTCGATCTCATAAGTCGCGTCAACAATCTCAAATTCACCGGACCACTCTGCTTTATAACCTGTCACCTTGATCTTGGTTCCCGGAACCAGCTCCTCATATTCTTCCTCAGAGCAAGGCATCTCGTAGATAAAGTAAGCCCCATCCTTGTCCTGTGTATAGAAGGTTGCCTTGTCTTCCCACCAGGACTGCTTTGCCTGCACATAAGTCTCTACTACGACCTCGGAATCCACCTCTGCATCGGCGTACTCTTCATAAGTCATGACGCCCTCGGACTTCTCATCTGTCCCGTCATCGGAGGCTGCGTCCGGCTCTTCGGAATCCCCGCCTGGCTCATCCTGGGCCGCGTCTGACCCTGCATCCGCATTGGATTCACTGCTGTTGCCGCCGTCGTTGGAACCACCGCATCCGGCACAGCCCAGCGCAAGCGTACAGATCAAAAGTAATACTGTCAACTTTTTCATTTTTCTCCACCTTTCCGCGAAAGACCACCTGAACAATGGAAATTTCTTTCGCCTTTCATTTTTGGCTCCTACGGAAATGAAGCCGCTTCATTAATAAGTATCGACTTGATTGTACTCGTAATTTCCCACAAAATCAATAGTATTATTGTGCATTTCTTTTCCTTTCAGACATCATTCGAACGACAAAATACACAATCATCACGCACCACACACCTGCCAGTGAAGCCAGCAAAATGACTGCTGTTTTAGGCAGTTCCCCCAGATCTTCCTTTGCGGAACCATCCAACGCAGTATCACTTCCAGGCTGATCGAGACGGTACAAGGAAGTAATATCGTCAAACAAATCTTCCATATACTCCTCGTTGACGGTCTCTTTTCTGCGCACGGATTTTACCGTGTTCTCTATAAGCTGCCCTGCCGCATTCCGCAGAGAGGTAGAACCGTTGAACACCGGGGTCACAAAGGTATGGTCCGTATGATCCAGCAAAAGCTTCGCCGCCTGGATCTTCACATCATAATACGTCTCGTTATCTTCTCCGCACCTGGACAGATAATCCTGGTACTCTTCCGATTCCTGGGCCTTTGATGTGACAGGCACATAGCCCTCGGTCTCCGAATAAGCGATCTGCACCTCGTTGCTCAACAGATACTGCACGAACAGCCAGGAAGCCAGCACCTCCTGGGGTTCCGCCTTATTAAAAATGCAGACCGAAGGCCCCTGGGAGATCATCTGCGGGTTTTCCGGATCGAACTGCGGAATAGGCATGACTTCTGTCTCAAACTTTACCTTCTTGTCTTCACTCATATCAGACAAGGGCGCGTTGGTTCCCATCCAGGTCGCCCCGGCGGTGGAATCGATCGCGAAAATACACTGGCCCGCATTGAGGAAATTGGCCGGATAACTGGAAATCTTGAAGGTAGAAAAGGCCCCGGTCTTTCCGTGTTCGGCAATGGTATATAGCAGCTCCTTTGTCGTATCATTGAACAACAGGATCTCGCCCTCTTCCGTAGAATACCCTGCGTCCTTTTGCTTTAGCATCTGGATCATCATATTGTCCGTGGACTTATAAATAAACGGAATCAGCGTCTTCTGCCCGTTTACGGCAAAATTTCCTTCCGCGTCCTGTTCCAGGGCGGCCTCGGAAACCTCCCATACAAAATCCCAGGTCAGCTTCTTTGGAAGCGTATATCCCAATTTCTCCACCAACGTTTTATTGATATAGCAGGCTTCTGTGGAACGCATATAAGGAAGGGCATAATAATGTCCGCCGAACCGGCATTCCTCCAGGAACTGTGGAATGATCTCTTCTTCCTTAGGAGAGTCAAAGCGGATCTCGCTCCCTCCAAGCCCGTAGGCTTCATCCTCAAAAAGCTCATCCAGCGGGACCACCTGGTTCGTACCGGTCAGATAGGTGGCTATATGGTCCGGATAGGTGATGCATACATTAGGCGTCGTATTGGTAGAAATATTCGTGATCACATCGTTATAGATTTTCCCATAATCCGTATACAGACGCAGATTCACTTTTATATTGGGATAGGCTTCTTCAAATCCTTCGATGGCCTGTTCATAGATGGCCGTCTGGGTCTTATTGGTATCATTTTTAGCCCAGAAAGTAATCTCATATTTCCCCGAACCGTCAAATTTCTCCGGCATTTCAAAAGGCGTAAGCCCCATGGAACCATGGCATCCGGCCAGGGAAAGCAGACTGCCTGCAGCCAACATAAAGAGAAGGAAAACCGGCAGGATTTTTTTCTTCATTTTCATCATCCCTTTGTCCCTCCCCTCGACACACCTTCCATGATCTTCTTATGGAAGATCAGAAACAAGATCACCAGCGGAATTGAGATCACCACGACAGCCGCCATCATAGCCGGAATATTTTCCCGGCCAAACCCATTTTCCCGGATCTCCTGGATCCCGTTGGAAACCAGAAAATAATTCTCATCATCCGTGATCAGCCGGGGCCATACATAAGAGTTCCAGCACTCGATCACCTTCAGTATGGTGATGGTGATGATAGTCGGCCGGGACATCGGGATCATGACCTTCCACAGATATTTCCAGTCGCTGGTGCCGTCCACTTTGGCCGCGTAATACAGGCTGTCTGGTATCTGTTCAAAATTTTCCTTCAACAGATAAATATAAAAGACGGATGTGACCGAGGGAAGAATCAGCCCGGGAAATGTATTGCGCATGTCCCAGTTCGTGATCGTCACAAAATTCGTGATGATCACCAGCTCATTCGGGATCATCATCAACGAGAGAAAAATCAGAAATGCCAGATTCTTCCCTTTAAATTCCAGCCTGGCAAACGCAAACGCCGCCAGGGTGATCACAACCAGCATAAGCGCTGTCGTTATCAAGGTAAAAATAATGGTATTCAGAAAATATCGCGCCAGCGGCACGGCAGTAAAAGCGTCCACATAATTCTGCAAGGTAGGGGACAGGGTAAAAAACTTCGGTATATATTCCGAATTGTAGGCTCCGTAGCTTTTCAGGGATGTAAGGACCATCCAGTAAAAAGGAAAGAGCACCACCACTGCCCAGAATACCAGTAAAATATAGGTAATCGTACGCACAGTCTTTTTACGTGACCTGGCTTTCTTTTCTATTTTTATATAATCTATATTGCTGCTCATCGTTTCCGCTATTCCTTTCTATAGATAAATACGGCTCATAATTATACAAAACAGCAGGCCGCAGATCCGTCTGCTATTCTGAAATCGTTCATTCTAATAGTGAATCTTCTTTTTACTGATCAGCAGATTGATACAGGTGATCGTAAGCACGATGGCAAACAGGATCACCGCTGCCGCGGACGCATAGGACGGATAACCTCCGCTGTCACCATACAGCATATCGTAAACATAGCCCACGATCGTATTCATTTCCGCCGCGTTCAGATCCGTTCCGAACAGGGCTACCGCGTCGCTGTATGCCTTGAACGCGCCGATAAAGCCTGTGATGACCAGATAAAAAATCATAGGCGAGATCATGGGCAGCGTGATACGTCTGAAAATCCGGAACCTGGACGTACCGTCCACCCGCGCCGCGTTATAATAGTCCTGGTTGATGGACGCAAGGGCACTGGTCAGGATCAGGATCTTAAAAGGCATGACGATCCAGATCGTATAAAAACAGAGCACGAACATTTTTGCCCAGTAGGGTCCTTCAATAAAATCAACGGAGCTGCCCCCGAACCAGTTGATCAGCAGATTGACCAGGCCGTCAGAATACGCCGTTTTTTTGAACAAAATCATAAATACCAGTCCTACCGCCAGCGTATTTGTCACATAGGGCAGGAAATAGATCGTCTGCAAAAATTCGCGGAGCTTTGTAATAGAATTCAGCCCCACAGAAATCAGCAGCGCGATCCCTGTGGAAAGCGGCACCGTGATCATAACCAAAATAAAAGTATTCTTTACGGCCTGCATAAAATAAGGGTCGTGCAAAATATAGGAATAATTGTATATACCAGTGCCAAAATAAGTCTGGGATGCAAAATTATATCCCTCCTCAAAGGAATAGACCAGCACATCTATAAGCGGATATACCATAAAAAATCCCAGAAATAAAATCGCCGGTAAAAGATATAACCAGCCCTTCAGACTGCTTTCGCTCATTTTTTTCTTCATTTTCCCGTTACTCCTGCCTGCATGCTGTTGTCCCCGCTCTCAAAATAGATCCGTTCCTCCGTTTCCTTGTCAAACAGAAACACCTTATGAGGCAAAAGTGAGAACCGGACCGTTGCGCTGCCGATATCCGCCATATTTTCTGTACTGATGATAGACCGGATCGTGGGAGACAGTGACGCCGGGTTGGTGGAGACTACACTGATATCCCTTCCCATGACCTCCACGCCCCGCAGGCCGCAGAAAAGAGCCCCATCTGCTTCCGGCACAAAGCCCTCCGGACGGACTCCCACATAGACTTCCTTTTCCCCCAAAGCCTGGCCGGAAAGCCCCATCATTTCCAGGACCACGTCTTCTCCTATGTAAAGCCTCTGCCCCTTTATCTTTCCATGAAAGACATTGATCTGCGGGTTGCCGAGGAATTTCGCCACGAACAGATTGGCCGGATCATCATAGACATCCTGGGGTTTTCCGGTCTGCTGTACTACGCCTTCCTTCATCACCACGATCAGGTCAGAAATGCTCATAGCCTCCTCCTGGTCATGGGTCACAAAAATCGTCGTGATCCCGGTCTCCTGCTGGATCCGCCGGATCTCCTCCCGGGTCTGCAGCCGCAGGCGCGCGTCCAGATTGGAGAGCGGTTCGTCCAGAAGAAGCACCCGGGGCATCTTCACCAGCGCACGGGCAATGGCCACCCTCTGCTGCTGTCCGCCGGAAAGCTCTCCCGGCTTACGTTCCATCAGCCCGTCGATCTGAACCAGCTTCGCAGCTTCCTCCGCCTTAGCCAGCATTTCCTGTTTTGACAGCTTATCCTTGCCCTTAAGGTTTTCCAGCGGGAACAAAATATTCTGCTTCACTGTCAGATGAGGATATAACGCATAATTTTGAAAAACAAGCCCGATCCCCCGGTTCTCCGGCGGCAGCCCGGTCACGTCATCCTCCCCAAACAAGATCTTGCCGCTGGTAGGCTTAAGCAGACCGCTGATCAGATGCAGGGTCGTACTCTTTCCGCAGCCTGAGGGACCGAGCAGGCCCAGCAGGCTGCCATCCGGTATCTTCAGCGTAAAATCATTGACCGCAGTCACCTCTTCCGGATTCTTCCTGCCGCGGCCCGGAAATTTTTTCGTCAAGTTCTGTAATACAACTTCCATAACCATCCTCCCATTCTCCGAAAATCGTATCTGCACGGTGCTTTTTTCCACCGATACGAATGAAAATCTTATTATAGAATAAGCTTTTCCTTAAAAATTGTCAATGAATTGCGTAATGTAACCAAAAGCTTACCGAAAATCCGACTGGAGCCATGGTCTGGAGCATGCCTGAAAGAAAAAAGAACTCCATCATGGCCATCTGGTAAACCGTAACAAATTCAGCTGCGAAAAACAGACTCTTTTTCGCAGCTGATCATTCATCTTCCCTATATTGTGATTTTATCTGACACCCTCCGGCATGGTATCCCATTCATTCAACCCAAGCCTTTGTTTATATTTTGCCTGATCCATCGTAAGAGCCGGCAGGTCGTCCGCCAGATACTCCATAAGCTCTTCGATCCCTTCCCGGGTTACATTATTGATCGTAAAGATCCGTTCACATCCGGCATTTTCCAGCCATTGTCTGACCATGGGGACATTGGCATAAGGAGAATCGATCTTTGTAATAATCCCTATGAGCGGACGTAAGATAAAAGAGCGGCCGCCGGGGCCGAACAGGCTGAACGGCTCATCTGCCGCCTGTACCATCGCCACTACATCGGCCTCGAAGGAAAAACAAGCCAGACCTACGCTGAATTGCTTGGACTCTGCATATTCACCCGGGGAATCAATCATATCATCATCCGCATTGGTATATTGTGTCTTTACATAATGAAGCTCTTCACCCTTAAGCGCCTGTGTCAGAGAGGTTTTTCCTGCCTCACTCCTGCCCATCAAAAACATTTTTTTCATTTTTATTGTCCTGTTCTAAATCATCCCATCAGCTTTTATAGACTTTGCAGGTCTGAAAACCCAGTTCCTCACCAAAAAAACGGACCACTTCTTCCACAGCAGTCTGAACCTGGGACAATCCTCCGGTAAGGATCAAAGAGCCGCAAAAACGATCCATAAATCCAATCTCTACATCTGCGCTTTTCACTGCAAAATCGGCTGCTGCCACAACGGCCTCCCAAGGTGTAAAACGAATCAGCCCAATGGATTCCCCTGTATGGTCCTCCCCTTCATGCACGCCGATGTGCAGAGCCAGATTCTGATAGACGCACGCCTGGGAAGGCGTGATCACATGGGCAAGGCATACTTCCTTGCCCGGAACCCTCACACGGGTCAGACGCAGTCTTTTTCCTTTTAGCCGTTCATAATCATTATGGAACAGCTTTTCCAACAGTTCTTCCTTTGTGATCTGAGCCATAGTCCTACCTCTTCGTAATATCGCAGACTACATACCCCATCGTATCCCTAAAATAGTCTACAATCTCCGTCATCGCAGAAAAAACATCTGAAATATCGCCTGTGATGATCAATGTACCGGTAAAACGGTCTGCAAATCCAAGATAAATATTGCCGCTCTTCACTGCAATGTCGGAAGCGATGACCGCAGACTCCGGCGGAGTCATATTCATGATCCCGATCGCGGATGAGCGGTAATCCACCTGGGGATTTAAGCCTAATTTCTGGTATATGATCGGAGCCGGGCCGCCCATCACATGCGCAAATGTGATCTCCTTACCTGCCACAGTCTCCTGCACAATCCTGATCTGTTCTTCGTGAGTATTTTCCATTGATTCGTTCCTCGCTTCCGAAAATAATTCGTATCCTATTTAAAAATCATACTATCAATAGAATCAACTGTCAAGTGTTTCCGCAAGCCTCCTCAGCCTAAAGCCACATCCAGCGCCATCATGACCGTAAAGCCTGTGGCAAACAGCACCGTCCCCACATTCGAGTGGCTCCCTTCCGACATTTCCGGGATCAGTTCCTCCACAACCACATAGATCATGGCTCCGGCCGCAAAGCTTAAAAGATACGGTAAAAGCGGGACCACGAAGCCTGCGGCTAAAATAGTCAGAGCCGCGCCTGCCGGCTCCACCGCGCCAGAAAGTGCCCCGTATAAGAATGCCTTTCCTTTACTGACACCCTCTGCACGCAGGGGCATGGAGATGATCGCGCCCTCCGGAAAGTTCTGTATGGCAATCCCTAGGGAAAGCGCCAGTGCGCCCATGGCAGTGATCCCGGTATCTCCGGAAATCCATCCGGCATAGACAACGCCCACAGCCATGCCTTCTGGCAGGTTGTGGAGTGTCACCGCAAGCACCAGCATCGTTGTTTTCTGCAGGCTGCTCTGAGGTCCCTCTGCGTTGCTGCTGTTCATGTGCAGATGAGGAACTGTCCGATCCAAGATGAGCAGGAACAAGATACCAAGCCAGAAGCCGACCACTGCCGGCAGAAATGCCCAGTGCCCCAGAAACTCTGACCTCTCCATGGCGGGGATCAGCAGACTCCAGATGGAAGCCGCCACCATGACCCCTGCCGCGAATCCGGTCAGTGCCCTCTGCAGTAGAGGGTTCATTTTATTCTTCATGAACAGCACATCGGCAGACCCAAGCGCCGTCCCTAAAAACGGTATCATAATTCCCTGAAAAGCATACATCTGCATATTAACGTCCTTCTTTTTTCCATCGTTTTGTTAGTAATTTCTAACTTGTTTTTCAGTATATTCCTATATGGCACCTTTGTCAATGTTACCCTATTGCGTACATTATGCCTTCCTACTTCCTGTCACGTATACATCCACATGCAACTCCTATTGAAAATTTTTGCGAGTCCTCGCAATTTCATGCAGTATAATCTCAGCTTTTCAGTTCACTCACGCAAGACATATCAACCTTGCATAAGCATCCTCTGAATCCTCAACGATCCTGATCTTCTCCTGCCGGATAAAATGCTCAATCCTCGTAGCAAACCACCAGTCACTGACACTCAACTGGTAATTTCCCAAGATATTTCCTATCAGCCCCGCTTCCTTTATAGGTTCTTTTGTAAGCTTCTTCCATATCGCGAAATCATAAAAATCTTCCTGAACTCCAACCAGCCTGCCATTCACCATTGCCCGCAAAGGGCTGTTATCTTCCACAAGCTCACTCCACCAAATGGCATACATCCGTATCTCTTCCTTTGACAGTATCTTTTCACCAGGCAGGAAAGCGGCTAATTCCTCTGCAGCAACCTCTCCCCAATTTTTGTACATGACAACGGAATTTGTTCGGACACTGTATTCCGGCAGCTTTACTGTGTGAATCTCATTTTCATATTTTTGAAGCATTGCACACAGGCTGTAAAAACCACATCGGGAATACGGCGCATCGCTGTACCATATCCGTATGGTTTCCCCTTTCTCCAGATATTTTTTCAGACGTTCCTCTTCTTTTACACTGAAATCTGCGATCTTCTTAAATTCCGCATCCGTTTCCATAGCAGATCCTCGTGCCTGCGAACACAACGAATATATCTGTTCCCTGCGATATGGGCTGTCTGCCGTTACCTTTATCTCTCCGATATCCAGCATGTTCAAGTCAACAGTGATATTGCTTCCGCACAATATCGATTGCTTTGAGCATTGTCACTTTCATGCTTATCTGAGCAATGGCATGCTCCCTGTTAATTTGTTTACCTTCTTTTTCGCGCCACAGATCGCGATCCCAAAATAATTTAATTCCGATTCTGAAACATTCTTCATCTTTTCTATAAACTCATCATAGGTCTTGCATCCCTGCGCCAGATCTGAGAAATCAACTACCGTCAGTCCTGAAAACTCTGGTTCATACAGCCTCTCACGAATCGCTTTGATCGCGTCCACATTCCCCTTTAAAATCGGCACTGGAAATTCAATGATTCCCAGATGTCCGTTGCCAGACCTGTCATACACATCTGCGCCTACGACCTCCGGTATCTGCTTTCCAAGCGTAATGCCCATGATTGCCGCTGTGTTTGCAATGATGCCAGGCGGCAGGTTCTCATCAATCACCATGACACATTTCTCATTCTGTACATTCATTTTTCCAATTCTCCTTTCCACTGTATTCAGAAATAAAAAGTCCTGCGACCGCCATAACTGTTCCCAGGTTAGAAACCCATGTCACCGGTTCTTTCAGCACCAGAACGGAGGTCACAACCGTTATGACGGGAACCATATAAATATAAACACTGGTCTTCACCGCCCCGAGCGCCTTTACCGCAAGATTCCATGTAACAAAGCAGAGCGCGGACGCTCCTAATCCCAGATACAGGATATTGAACAGGCGTGTCATATCAGCAAACCGTTCCAGGCCGATCTCAAAATCAAAAAAGAATAATGCCGGCACCATGCAAAGGATACCGAAAAAAAATGTCCTGCGTGTGGTAAGGATGACCGGATATCCAAATCCGCTGATCTTCCTTGTCAGTATGGAATAGCACGCCCATACAAAAGCCGCGAGGACTGCCAGTATGTCCCCCACCGGCTGTAGTTCCATTCTGGAACCATGAAAGCTGATCAGCACAACACCAGTCATTGCCACCACAAAACCAATAAAGAAATTTGCCCGCAGCTTTCCTTCTGATTTCAGGAATAACCGTGACAGTATCGCTGTGAAAAACGGCGCGATCGATATGATGACTCCCACATTGGAAGCCATTGTGTATGTAAGGGCAATATTCTCCAGCAGATAATACAGACATATCCCACACAGCCCTGCCAGTACAAAAGTCATTTCCTGTCTAAGGTTCACGCCTTTCATCCGATGGGGGCAGGCGAAAAGCAATGCCACAAAGCCTATGACAAAACGGAAAAACAGGATTTCCACCGGCCTGAAATCCGTAAGCAGAACTTTAGTGGATATGAATGTCGTTCCCCAAATGATGATCGTAAACATCGCCGCCAGATGTCCGGCTGTTCTCCTACTTCCCATGCTGTCCACCATCTCCTTCTTTATCCGAAAATATTTCACGGTAGATGCCCGGCGCAAGCCCTATAAACTGGTTGAAATAATTCGTAAAATGGCTCTGGTCTGAAAAACCCGTCCTGATCGCCGCCTCTACAGGGGGAATCCCCTCGGACAGCAGTTTTTTTGCTTCATTGATACGGATCGTTTCAAGATAACGGTA
Source organism: uncultured Clostridium sp. (assembly GCA_964523125.1). Lineage (GTDB taxonomy): Bacteria > Bacillota > Clostridia > Lachnospirales > Lachnospiraceae > Schaedlerella. The sequence goes on from CAZFXM010000002.1 coordinate 78,984, forward strand.
AGGCGTGACGCCCTTTGATTTTGTAAAAGCACGCAGCAGGGTTGACTTACCAAGCCCCACATGGCGGCAAATCTGATCCAGATAGATACGCTCTGTAAAATGCTGCTCCATATACTTACAGGCTTTCTCAATCTCCTGCCTGCATTCCGGGATACAGCTCTCAAAGGGCCGTCCATAATTCTGTATCAGCAGCGAGATCAGAAACAGCAAGGCTTCTTCCTTCCCAAAACCACCTTTTCCTTTCATGACCATCTCATGCAGCGGACGCAGATAGGAGGCAGCTTCCTCATCATAAATGACATTCTCCGAAAATCCTGTAAGTTCCCTTTTCCCGGTCACTTCCTCCGCCAGATCGAGCATGACCTCCTTTGAAATGTTAAAACCCCGGTAATCAAATGTCCCTCCGTCACTCTGTACGCAGGCATGGCTGTCCCCTGGATTGAAAAGTACGATACTGCCTTCCTCGATGGCATATTCCCTGTCCCTGCAGGAAAGTACACGCTCCCCCTTTTCCACGAACCCTATGACATAATACTCATGGAAATGGCTCGGAAACGGCTGGACAATTCCCTCAAAGCGATATGCCTCAATCCTTAATTCATCATCATATACCACTGTCCTTGTTTCTTTCTTCATGTGGATCTCCTCCTTGTCACAGCCATTTTACCGCTTATTTTTTCCTGTGTCTTGTAAAATATCTTCATTTTGATCTTCAGACATTTTCTACGTTGATCTACAAAAACTGTGACAAGGAGCCGTTGAATTTAAGGCAAAAAAATGATATGATAAAGATACAAAAAAGGAAGGAACCAGGATATGGCAAATATATATGACGGGGCATTTCGGACAATTCTGAATGACTGCAGGAAGCTGATCATCCCCGTGATCAATGAAATTTTTGGGGAAACCTATACAGGGGAGGAAGAAATCCGTTTTTTCCCCAATGAACATTTTTTAGACCAGCAGGACGAGGCTGACAAAGAACGGATCACAGACACAAATTTTACGGTTTTCGGGAAGATACCAAAGAAATACCATGTAGAGTGTGAAAGCAACCTGCCGGATGGGAAAATTACGATAAGGCTTTTCGAGTATGACGCGCAGATAGCGCTCGACGAGGGCGAGGTTACAGAGGAAACACTGACTGTAACGTTTCCAAATACGGCGGTTCTGTACCTGCGGACTTACAAAAAGACACCAGACAAAATGAAATATGTGATTGTCACACCAGGCGGGACGGTTCAGTATGACGTACCGATCATGAAAGTACAGACATATTTACTGGATGATATTTTTGAGAAAGGCCTGCTGATGTTGATTCCGTTTTATATTTTTTCACATGAGAAAGGTTTCCCTGAGTATAATAATAATAAACAGAAACTGGCGGAATTGAAGGCAGAGTATCAGGAAATTTTAGAAAGGCTTGACGAACTGGAACAGCAGGGAGTAATTGGGGCGTTTGACAAACGCACAATCATAGAGCTTTCCGGCGATGTGATTAAAGAGATCGCACAGAAATACGAGAATGTGCAGAAAGGTATAGGTGATATGATGGGCGGAGCATTAATTGAAACAGAAGCAAGGACTATTTTAAATCAGGGAATAAAGCAAGGAAAGAGTCAAGGTATTAGTGAAACAAAAAGGCAGACAGCTTTGAAACTGCTGAAAAGGGGAAAACTCACAGTTGATGAGATTGCAGAAGATACAGGGCTTAATGTTACAGAAGTAGAACAGCTTGCAGGACTTCAGATAGTGTAAAGCAATAAGCAGACTAAACCCCGGTTTCCCTGACTGCGCAGATACTTCCAACAGTTCATTACCCCTTCCGAATATAAGGAATCTTTACTTTTCAAGCATATGAAATTCCTGTCGCACAGGAGTTGGTAGTCGAGTAGACATATCCCTTGCGAGGTATGTCTACCCGACCAAGAAGCGAACTATAACAACCTGAACTTCCGATATGTCCGAATCTTCACCTCCCCCGTCATCCCGTAATCTCTCACCTTCGCGGTAATATGAAACATGGAATCTGCGGATGTCTCCTGCGTCTCTTGCGCGTCTTCCGTCACCTCAAGTGCGTTATTGGCATTTGCCGCAAGCTCCTGAGACGCCGTGTTCCCACTTTCATAATAATTTCTCTCCCGCAGCCTGTTATTCAAACTGGTGGACACTTCTATCAAAATCTTATTTTTTCCTGCATGCAGCCATTCACTGATGTCCACCGACAATCGATCTATATCCACGGCTCTTGCCTTTTCATCGTTTACATAGACTGCCGCCGTATGTTTATTCAAAGAGCCGATCTGTAGCAACGCGCCACATTCCTCACTCCAGTTTTCCGGAAGCTCTACCTCCGCCGTATAATATCCGATCCCGGAAACCGCTTCCCCAATTGCCGGTATGTCCTTCCAGGGCTTCAATTCTGTGTCTCCCGCGTCCAGAAATGTTTTTTTCGTTTTGTAATAAATCTCCTTTGTTACAAAACCCTTCCCCCGATCCTCCACAATGTATTCTTTTTCTCCTTCATTCCAATCCTCCACGGTAAGGTTCCAGATTGGAATCCGGATATCCTGTGGCGCTTCCGCAAAAAATGTATGGTTTCTTCCATCCGATAATGTCACTTCGTAAGTCCCGGTATCGAAAATGACCGCCCGAAAGCCTTCCGCATCCTTTTCGATGCCTCCCACATTTGCGTCTGCCGCATGTACCTCATCTTTTTTTGACAGATCGAGCACATAGATACAAGCCTCACCCGGCGCCAGGGAAACTTCAAACACAGTCCGTCCGTCATGGAAGGTATAGATACCGGCTTCCTCTGCCTCCGCGTTCCAGCAATCTACGCGGTAAGGCTTTCCCTCGCCCTGTACCTTCATTATAAACGTGTATGGCTCTGTTTCCGTATACTGCATGTTGTACACATACACATATATTTTGTCGCCATCCTGTCTCACATGTGTCAGGATATTCTTATTGCTTTTTGCGAACTCCGCTGCCGGGAGAACTCCCATTTCCGCCAAAACCCTGCAAGTCTCTGACTGTTTTTCGACCACACGTACATTCGGCAGCAGCTTCATCTCCTCCATGATGATCTCTAACTGCTCATCGCTTTCTTTCAAAAACGGGGTTTTACATGCTGCTTTTTGATGCGTCTTCGATACACCAAAGGGCCGCAATGTTTCATTGACTCCATCTACAAGAAGAATCGGAAGCCCTGCATTTGCAAGGGAAAGGAGCTTTTCCGCCGTTTTCAGGGGGAGCGCCTCCTGATAAATGATCAGCGCCCGATATCCCGGGCCATCCGGAAGGAGCTTCCCGTCAGAGAACTGTACAAATTCCTCTTCCAGAAGCTGGGGCGCGAAATAATCCCATGTATATCCCCGGTTCTGCAGCTGCATATCTTTCCAGTACATGCCCTCATTGCCTCGCATCATTTTATTTGCGTAAAAATCTTCTTCCTCATATCCGGCAAACACCTGATTGTTGATATAATAATCCAGACGTAAGATCCCCAGGTCCATCCTCGGCTTCCCCTGGCGCAGGAGCATCTGGAAGCGGGCCAGCATGGAGGTCCAGTCATTGTAATGCCTGAAAGCTGGCTGCCTGCTGCCAAAACGTTCCGAGAAAATGGGCCACATTCCCTCATGCCCCGGCCACCGGGTCGTGCCTTCCGTACCGGCAATACTGGAATATCCGTGTAAAACAGTCTTGGTCACGCCTGCGGCGAACTGCGTATAAATAATCTGTGTATAAAAATCCAGCCCCATCATATAATTCAGAAATGTAGCCCCGGTCTCACTGGAAAATGTCTTATTGTAAATGTGTGCTGCCCCGGCCATGCTTCGATAGGATTCGATCTGGGACGCAAATTCCAATGATTCTGTCTCGATTCCATCCACATATTTCCCAGGCTGCGAGATTTCAAATGGTAATCCGTAAGAAATTTCCGCTCTCAGTGTCATACCATGGCCATGCAGCCATTCCTGCATGGGCTTTAACATATTTTCCATATACAGTTCTGTCATCGTCTGGTAAAAATCGTTGTGCAGCTTTTCAATGAACGCTTCATCCTTACAATGATAATGGTATTCAAACACAAACTGCATCATCCCCGGATCTTTCAGGATAAACGGCAGATACGGCGTCAGGTCATATCCCCTGCGTTTTTGAAATTCTTCCAGATAATGATACCCCCAAAGCTGGCCGCCCTTTCCAAATGTCCCCAGTTCCAGGGAATCCATATACATCATGCCCCGGCCATTTTTGTGCAGATTCTCTTTCAGTTCTTCCGTCAGAACGGTACTGTCCCAGTATTCCTTAAAGGCTTCCACTCCGTACCGGTCCATATAGTTGATCGTGTAGGAGGTACTTACGGACGGTTCTGCCGTCTGCCCGGTTCCATGTATCCAGAAATAGAACAGCATGTAATCCCCGTCTCCCGGTGCCTGCCAGTCCAGCTTTCCATCTTTTACCCTGCCGGTCAGGACAAAAATGCCGTTCCGGTCCAGATAGATTTTTCCCTCTGTCTCCTCTTCAATCCTTGCTGCCACGACCGCCACCAGTTCCTGCCTGGTCACCCCCGGCATGGTCAGGACAGACCGCAAGATCTCCCCATGCTTCTCTGTTTTGGAAAAAATCCGTTCTTCCGCCACATCCAGTTCCTTTGACGCCGCCCGGTCATCCGGCGTAATGGTGATCAGATTGGCATTCGACCAGTTTGTCCCACTGGTCATGCTGACACCCATATTATGGTTTGTTGTCTCTTGCACGATCGTGTGCGTATCATGGATCCACTCCTCCGAGCCCCAGCCATATATACTGGAATCTACTCCTTGCTCTTCCATGGCAAGAAATTCCACGGCCCCAAAACCGGCTTCATGCAAAGACCGGATTTCTGATTTCAGCGTCTGATCCGTATGGAATCCCTCGGCCAGCCACCACCGGATATCCGGCCAATACTGGATATCCGGTTTTTCTAATTCTCTGATCTTTTTCATAATCACACCTCCGCGCATTTCTTTTCCAATATGGCGTTCTGTTCATCCAGCTTTTCTTTTGTAAGCGGATAAAATTTCGCGAATACAGCCGCGCCTACAAAATATAGAATGGACGGAATGACGATCACACAGAGCACGATCGCGGAATTGACGCCTGCGGGCTGTACTGTCAGTGTCTGGTCAAATCCTACGGCTGCCAGGATATATCCGGGGATCGCGCCGCCGATTCCCATGCCACATTTTGTCACAAAGCTGGATAATGAAGCAATGGCTCCTTCCGTCCGCTGTCCGGTAACCAGTTCCACGTAGTCCGTATTGTCTGCCTGAATGCCATACATGATCGGCGTGATCAGGCCGTTCGCGCAGCCGCCAAGGAAGGTTGCCGCTAAAAGGATTGGAATATTGGTCACATTGACGAGCCGTAAAAGCGGCATGATCCCAAACCCGACAAGGCCGACGCAGTAAAGCTTCTTTTTTCCGAACCTTGTGATCAACGGGCCGATAAATGTCATCATCACGATGGATGGAATCAGCGGCAGCATGGAAACAATACTCAGCATTTTCAAGTCACCCAGGACATAGCTGTAAAAATATACGTTTGCGGCATTTACCACATTGGTCCCCACCATATAACATAAATTCATTAAGAATGTAATCCCTACCGGTTTCTGGGTAATGATATATACCAGGTCTTTCAGGCCATAACGTTTCCCCGCTTGCGGCAGGACACGCTCCTTCATACCAAACGCGCCCAGGATGGAAAATGCCATGATGATCACGATCGCCATGACGATCAGCTTCACATATCCATCCGCGTTGGAGGTTTCGCCCAGAATGATCGGAGCCAGCATGGTAAATCCTACATACCCCAGTGTATACGCCACACCTTTGATACTGCTCAGGGCATTCCGTTCTTTCATGTCCGTAGTCATAACCGGAAGCATACTGTTCAGTGAAATGTCCATGACCGGAAACAGAACGCCGATCAGGAGATAGGAAATGTACGCGATCACCAGCTTCCCGCTTGCCGCCATCATCGGCCCGAACCAAAGCAGCGCGAAATTCGCGGAACACAATATGGTTCCCACCATCAGGGTCGGACGGAAATGTCCCATCTTCGTGTTGGGCACGTGGTCGATGCAGAAGCCTACCAACGGATCATTGATCCCATCCAGTATCCTGGCCACCAGGAACAATGTGGCGCACGCGGCCGGGTTCAATCCGCAGACATTGGTGTAAAAGATCAGCAGATAAGAACCGATCAATGCCTGGATCGGGATGTTTCCCAGATTCGCCAGCACGTAGGATATTTTTTCAATCCCACTTACTTTTTGTGAAATATCTTGCCTTTTGTTTTCCATAATCTTACCTCTTTCCTCTTTATTATCTTATTGCTTTTCTGTTGAAATTATAGTATTCTATATTCAGAAATAGTAGAGAATAAATTGGCAAAAATCAGCATTATATTGTCAGAAAAAAATCTAAAAATAAGCATTATATTGCTATCAAAAAGAGGTCATTTATGTTTGATAATGTTCATTTACATAAAACCGTATATCGGAAAGGCGAACAGCCTTTTTCCCGGATTTCTCCCGAAACCCTGCCTGTAGAGCGCTTCCTTGAACTCCCGGATGATACGGTCTTTTTTCAGGATTGTTCCTACTGTCTGGAGGGCGTCAGCTTTTCCTGCTCCAACCATCCCCTGACAGAATTTGCCCTGCAGAATTTTTACTATATCCAGTCTTTTTCGATTTTTGATGCCGGGGCCAGCTATTACACCCGGCGGAAAAATTTTCATTCCTTTTTGATCTCCTATACCTATGAAGGGGAAGGCTACCTGGAATACGAGGGGGAATCCTGTCTTTTAAAAAAGGGGGACGGATTTTTTATTGACTGCAGGAATCCCCATTATTACCGGACAGAGGGAAACCACTGGAAGCACAGCGACCTGCATTTTTCCGGTTCCTGTTCCGAGTATATCTATCAACAGTATATCGCCGGTGGGACGGCTCATTTCTGCCAGCCGCCGGATGGAGAATTCCTGCCCATGCTGGAAAGGCTCGTCGAACTGCATGAGACGATCGCGCCCTTCCGTGAGCTTCAGATTTCCAGCCAGTTAGAAAGCCTGCTTGTACTTCTGCTCTGTAACACGCCCGAATACGAAAAAACCGTCAAAAAGATTCCGGAACATTTGAAGTATCTGATCAGCTATATTGAAAATAATTATGCCGGCCCGCTTACCCTGGACTATCTGTCTGAGTTTTCCAATATCAGCAAATACCACCTTTGCCGGTTATTTAAAAAATATCTGGGATTTACGCCGAACGAATATATTATCCGGCTACGGATCGAAAACGCGAAGAAACTGCTGAAAAATACGATGCTCCCGGCAAATAAAGTCGGAAGCATCGTAGGGATTCAGGATGAAAATTATTTTTACCGGATGTTCAAACAGCGCACCGGGCTCTCCCCGCACGACTACCGTGAACAGGGATAGTTCCATGTTGTCACGCTGTATTTCAGCCAGTTTGCCCACTGGTCGATACCCTCCCCGGTTTTTGCGGATATGGGAAATATCCGGATATCCGGATTTCTCTGTTTTGCGTATTTTGTGACCCTTTCCAGGTCAAAATCAAAATAGGGCATCACATCCATTTTATTGATGATAAGGACATCGCAGACAGTAAACATCAATGGGTATTTCAACGGCTTGTCATGGCCTTCGCATACGCTTAAGATCATGGCATTTTTTACGGCCCCTGTGTCAAACTCTGCCGGGCAGACAAGGTTTCCTACATTTTCCAGGATAACCAGATCCAGATCTTTTGTGCCGATCTCCTGAAGCCCCTGCTCTGTCATACCCGCGTCCAGATGGCACATGCCGCCTGTATGGAGCTGGATCGACCGGACTCCTGTTTCCGCGATCCTGACCGCGTCTACATCCGAGTCGATGTCCGCTTCCATCACTCCTATCGTAAGTTCATTTTTCAGTGTTTCGATCGTACGGAGCAGTGTCGTTGTTTTTCCCGAACCCGGAGAGGACATCAGATTCAGGAGAAATGTTTTTTCTTCTTTTAGTTTTTTCCGCAAGGCATCTGCCTGTGCATTGTTGTCCTCAAAGATACTTTTCTTGATCTCGATCGTACGGACATTATCCATAAATATCACTCCTAACCTTTTGTGCCATCGAATATTAGAACTATACTGATGGCACAGCATTTTCTATGTTACGGTTATTTCTTTAATATTACATTCATTACCGGTGAGCAGATACGTGTTTTCACTTCCGCAGCGCGGACAGACCTTTCCGTATCGGACAGTCGGATACTCACTTTTACATTCCTCACAATATGTAACCGCGGATAAAATCTCACACCGTAACTCTGCTTCCGTCAGAACCGGATATCTCTTTCGGAAATAATTCCAGCAGTTTACCAGATAATCCCCTACAATTCCGGAGACCTCACCAATCTCAAGGATCACCGCCCCGATCCTGTCGATGCCTTTTTCGTCCGCGATTTTTGTAACAGATTTCGCTACATAAGTGACAATTCCTAATTCATGCATATTCTTTCCTCAATATTACAACTGTACAGTTTTTGCGAATCGTCGCGCAGGTTGAATGTTCTTTGGCGCATCCAGCCGTACAGTTCCTAACCCTGGTTCATTTTAGACAGGATGATCTGTTTACGCTTCATGGCGTACGGCATAATGGCTTTCGCCAAGCCTTCTTCAGAACTGTACATCTGTGAATTTTCCGGAAGATCCCTCGACAGATGGATCGCGTCAAATTCACACCTGGTAGTACACAGGCCGCATCCGATACAACGGTTTTCGTCCACGGTCGTAGCGCCGCAGTGCAGGCAGCGTTTTGCCTCTGCTTTTACCTGTTCTTCTGTCAAAGGGAGACGCATATCCGCGAATGTCTTCGTAACCTCTCCTTCTTTCATCGCAGGTTTCTGGCGCTTTGACGTATCATACGATTCAATGGAAATATCGTCCCTGTCAAGCTCAATGAATTGTCTTAGATCTCTTCCGATGGTTAAGCTCTGTCCCGGATGCACAAATCGGTTGATGCTTACCATGCCTTCCTTTCCATCCGCGATGGCATCAATAGCAAATCTTGCACCATGGTGAATATCACCGCCTACAAAGATATCCTTTTCCGCCGTCTGCATGGTAACAGGGTCTGCCTCCGGGGTTCCGTTTGCCCTTACCACCACCTTGCTTCCTTCAAGAAGGCCGCCCCACTGTGCCGCCTGCCCGATAGACATCAACACGTTATCGCAGGAAACGGTCATAGTCTTTTCCTCATCATACCGCGGGTGGAATCTATGTTCTTCGTCAAAAACACAGACACACTGCTTAAAGACGATTCCTGTGACTTTGCCGTTTTCCTTCAGGATCTCTTTCGGCCCCCAGCCGTTTTCAAGCTGGATCCCTTCCTGCATTGCTTCTTCCACTTCCTCCTCGGATGCAGGCATCTCGCCGCGTCCCTCCAGGCACACCATGACGGTCTCTTCGGAGCCTGCGCGGAGCGCGGTTCTCGCCACGTCCACAGCCACATTACCGCCGCCTACGACCACCGTCTTTCCAGCAAGCTTCTGCGCCGGATCCAGGTTTACTCTTCTTAAGAAATCTACACCTGTCTCTACGCCATCCGCTTCCTCTCCCGGAACACCGGCCTGCCTTCCTCCCTGCAGGCCGATCGCGATATAGAATGCACGATAGCCCTCTTTGCGAAGGTCCTCTAAGGTAATATCTTTTCCAACCTCAACCCCGCAGCGGATGTCGGCGCCCATTGTCCGGATCACTTCGATCTCCGCGTTGATCACATCTTTTTCAAGGCGGAAGGAAGGGATCCCATAACGGAGCATACCGCCCGGTTCTTTTTCCTTTTCGAATACGGTCACCGGATATCCTTTTGTACGCAGATAGTAAGCCGCTGTCAGTCCGGCTGGACCCGCGCCGATGACCGCGATCTTATAGTCATCTCCCCATTGCTTTCCTTCATCATTTTCACAGACTGGGATATATCGATCCTCTGCCTTTAATTCCCGGGCCGCCAGGAATTTCTTGATCTCATCGATGGCAACCGGCTGGTCAATGGTTCCTCTTGTACATCTGTCTTCGCATCGGTGGTTACAGATCGCGCCGCAGACCGCCGGGAACGGATTATCCTGCTTGATCAGCTTTAGCGCCTCCATGTATTTTCCTTCTCCTGCAAGCTGTACATAGCCCTGAACGGCCAGATGTGCCGGACACGCGGTCTTACACGGTGACGTACCAGTCTCATAGCAATTGATCTTTGCGTCTTCCCGGTAATGATAATTCCACTTATCCACACCCCATGGAGTCTCATCCGGTAATAGTGTCTTGGGATATGTGACCTCGCTCTTATCCTTTCTGCACAGCTTCTGGCCAAGCTTTGCCGCTCCTACCGGACAGACCTCCACGCATTTTCCACAGGCCACACATTTGTCTGCCTGTACATGGGCACGGTAGGCGGAGGCGGACATATTGGGCGTGTTGAACAACTGAGACGACCGGATACCATTGCAGACTCCCGGCGCACAGTTACAGATACCGACCACCTTATCTTCGCCGTCCACATTCACGATCTGGTGAAGGAACCCTTTCGCTTCGGCACGCTCAAGAACTTCCATACATTCCTCATAGGTCGCGTAGCGTGCTTCTTTTCCCGACTCTACTACATATTCCGCCATATCACCAAGCGCAATACAGAATGCTCCTTCTATGTCGCCGGTTCCCTCGCCCCGGATCTTTTGCTGCCTGCGGCAGGAACATACTTCCAATGCATATTTATCATATTTTTTCAGCCAGTGGGAGATATGCTCTACGGAAACCGACTTACTTTCGGCCGGAATCGCCTGCTCTACCGGGATCACATGCATCCCTAAGCCCCCGCCTCCTGGCGGGACATTATCCGAGATCGGGCCGGCAGCCTGTGCCATCAGGCTAAATAATGTCGCGATTTCCGGATGTTCCTCGATCAATTTGTTATTCATCATCATATATTCCCCGGAGCCTACAACAAACTTCGGGATAAAATATCGTTTACTTTTATCTGGTGTGTCTCTGTCAAATTCCAGGATCCCGGTTCTGCACAGGCCGTCACAGTAGGCCTGCGCCTCTTCTACAGACAGATGGTTCTTCTCTGCCAGTTGTTCTACAGAATAGGCGTTTACCCTCTTCTTTTCAAAGGACAGCATAAACCTGGCCTCATCTTTATTCATGATCATGTCCAGTGCCCATACCTCTGGATCGTTTTCCGTGATATCTTCCGGGCTTGCCTTGTCCCTGCGGTCCGTAATGATTGCCCCCAATTGTTTCAAAAGCTCCAGCTTTTCTTTATCCTCAACATGATAATTTTCCGGAAGGAAATCATTTTCACATACCATATAGTTTTTTAGTGACTCATTCGACATACTTTGCCCTCCTATTATGAGCACTTAGCGCCTGTTTTTTAGGCGTTTACGTGCGAGTTATAGTTACCCGGCCACTTAACGAGGTTTTTTCGAGTTTAGTGGCGGTGTAACTTCCTTTTTCCAGCATTTAGCGCCTGTTTTTTAGACGCTTATATGCGAATTATAGTTACCCGGCCACTTGGTGAGGTCTTTTCGAGCTTAGTGGCGGTGTAACTTCCTCATTTCCCGGGATATGTATACTGAAATTATATCATCAACCACATGGACATGGGTTTGTTTATTATTTCGATTTAGGGCTTGACTTATGCCGTTTTAGAATAAATAATTGTATATAGGAGGAAGACAAAATGCGAAGCATTTTTTGAAATGTCTTCCGACGACATGGCAGGTGACGCGAAGCGGCGCGTGCCGATACCGCTTAAAAAGGGGGAATCAATTATGGATATTTCTTTTATTTTAGAATTTGCCGTACTTGCCGAGACGAAGAATTACAGCGCCACCGCTTATCAGCTTCATATGTCCCAGGCGACGCTTTCCAAGCACATTCAATCCATGGAAAAAGAACTGGGACATCCGCTTTTTATCCGCACGACCCGCAATGTAAAGCTTTCTGACTTTGGAGAGGTCTGCCTGCCCTACGCGCAGCAGATTTCAGAAAGCGTCCGTAAAGCTGAAGCTGCCAGGATTGCTTTTGAAAAACGAACTGCCGCCAAAACCATGATCGGGATCGTCCACAATCCTGACCTGTTTCTGGCGACAGAGCTTATTTCCGGTTTCCGGCGCGAATATCCCGGTATCCCGATCCAGATCATTGAGGGCTCTCTGAAAGAGCTTCGCCAGGAATTCCTGGCAGGGCACCTACATATTATCAGTATGGCATACGCAGGCTGGGAAAAGCTGCCGCACAATTTCATTCCAGCCGGCAAAAGCTCCCTTGCGGCCATCATGCCCAAAGACCATCCACTCGCCGGATACGACGCGATTCCGCTGAAATTGCTGGTGGATGTTCCTCTCCTGGTTCCGGAACAGACTTCTTTTCCGTTTCAATATCTGCTGCATTTCTTTCAGCAGGAGGAGATCCATCCAGATATCGTATATCAGGGAAATACGACTGGCGTAAAGCATCTGTTAAAGGAAGGTATGGGAATCTTTATCCAGGATGAGGCCATCGCGAAAACACAGATGGATGAGCATCTTGTTCTCCGGCACCTGGAACCGGATATTTCTTATATTTTTGGATTAGAGTATCAAAAAAATCTCACAAAAAACGAACGGATCTATGTGAAATATATTGAAAAAATGTTAGGGGCAACCGCCGGATTCGCCTGAATCACATCCTCATCCCCTTGAAGGGCCATTGATATTTTGATTGTTCATTTATCATTTCCATGATAAAATAATGAAGGTAATATAAAAATAAAATCTAAGGAGGCGTGGTGTCTGATGCCGATGGAATCTGCAAAAATCAAAAATCCCGACGAGCTGGAATTTGCCATATTCTGTATAGAAAATGTTGCCGCGAAACTTGGAATAAATGCCGCACAGATCTATAAAGCTTTTACGGAAAAAAGTAATATCCTGAACGGTTATATTGTGCCTGAGTATGAAGTACTGCATACCCAAGGCAAGGAATATATTGTAAACGAACTCCTTGATCTGATAGAAGAAAGGGATATAAAGATATGATCGTTTATCATGGCTCCAATCTGGAGATTGCAAAGCCGGATCTAAAGCATTCCAGAGCGAATGTGGATTTTGGACTTGGGTTTTATACAACACCGCTCTACGAACAGGCCGCGAAATGGTGTGACCGATTTAAACGTAGAGGAACGGCCGGGATTATTTCCAGATTCTTTTTTGACGAGGGTCAATATGCTGTGCTGAAAATCTTGAAGTTTGATTCTTACTCTGAAGAATGGTTGAATTTTATCCTATGTTGTCGCAGCGGGAAGGATCAAACTAATTATGATATCGTAATTGGCGGCGTTGCAAATGATAAGGTGTTTAATACAGTCGAATTATTTTTTGACGGTTTGATCGATAAAAACGAGGCGATCAACCGTTTACGATATGAGAAGCCAAATCAGCAAATCTGTTTTCGCACGGAAAAGGCTCTCAGGCAACTACATTTTGAAGGGAGTGAACAAGTATGAATGCAAACCCTATTTTACTTCAAAAAAAATATTCCCGTATCATTGAGTGTTATGCAAAGAGAATGGAAATCTCCTTGGATGATGCCTTAGACTTCTTCTATCGTTCAGAGGTTTATCAGTTGATTCACGATGGTGTTTCGGACATGCATTGTATGAGTGATGAATATCTTGCGGAAGAGCTGGAATTGGAATACAAGGGAAATGGCTGAAATCCGGCCATTTCCCGACAGCCCCTTTTTAAACTTCACCAATCAGAACCGGAGCGTTTTCAGGGCAGACATAATATTGCCCCACAAGCTGCTTCCTCCTGATACTCCGGAATCACCATGGGAAGCCCGAACATTTCTTCCGCCAGTTTTTGCATCAAAGGGTTTCTCCGAAGTCCGTTTCCTGAGCCAGCCAAATGGGCGGCTTTTTTCCCTGTCAGACGGCTCATCACCTGATACTGTTCATACAGCTCCTGCAGGATCCCTTCCATTACACCGACTGTCATCGCCCCTGGATGAAAATTCTCTACGCTGATATTGGTAATCTGCCCGGTCTCTTCCGGATCGCTTCTTGTCCCTGAAAATGTCGTCCTCACTGTCCACGCGGCTTCCGAGCCATATTTCTCTATGAATTCCTGTGCCTGTCCATACATGATATCATAATAGCTGGTATTTCCATTTTCCGCCGCTTCCCTGTAAAACTGTTCCAGCATGGCATAGGCCCTGCCGCCGCATAAAGACGCACCGGCAAGAAGATACTTGTCATCCGTATAGGGACGGAGTTCTATATTTTCCTCACATGGTATATAGTTTTCCGAGACAAAGGATACCTGGCTGCCGGTTCCCACATTAAGAAGGACCACATCGGAAAGCTCCCTGACCGCTCCCAGAAAGCTTGCCTGGTTGTCCCCGATGGATACTGCCACAGGGATCCCGGCCGGAATATCGTCTATTTCTATCGTATTTCCTGCCAGACAGTATTTTTTCTCAACCTGTGGAAGATAAGAAATATCCACCCCCGCTTTTTCCAGATCGTCATAGCAAAATTCCCTTTTCCCAAGGTCAAAGCATCCCCAGCTTGCAGCCATATCCGCTCCCAATACCGGGCTTTTCCGCCCGCAAAGCTTCATAATGATATAATCGCTGATGGTAGTCATTTTTACCGCTTCTGCCGGAATCTCCCCTTTTTTCCCCAGATAATAATGGGTTACAAGTCCATACCCGGATGCCAGCATTCCGGAATTTCTGATTTTTTCTTTCAGATATTCCACGCTTGTAAGCCCGTCTTCCAAAGGCAGATTTCCTCTTTTGTCCTGCCAGGTATAAAGCGGGCTGACCGCGTCTCCCTCCTGATCTACATAAAGCATTCCATGCATCTGTCCGGTAAACCCAATCCCTGCAGGACATCCATAAGTACGGATCAGCTCTTTGATCTTTTCGATCGTCACCGTAAGTATCTTCTCCGGATCCTGTATTTTCGCTTCCGGTATCTCTCCGGGCAAAAACGATGCATGATTCAGCGTCTCCCTTGCTTTCAGTTTTCCTGTCTCTTTTTCCATCAGTACGATACTGATCGTAGTTGTACCTATATCAATTCCCATTCTATTCATATTCTTATCCCTCAAAACTGTTGTCTGCCCTTGATCCTGTAGAGATCGGGCTTCCACTCCTTACTGTTAAAATTCTGCTGCTGCAGGCATGTAAAAATCTGTCCGGACATTCCCGCAAAATCCTGTTCAATCACATAAGCTCCCGTTTCTTCGGCTCCAGATGCCGTCCCCAGCATGCCGGCCATATGAAAAATACCTTTTTCCCTCGCATATCCTTCAAACACACCTCCCAGTTCGCCTACCGCATAAATAATTCCATCACAGCTTTTCATATGATCCATGTTTTCCTGGATCATGCTTTCTGAAATGGCACTTAAGTGATTATGGTAACGATAGGAAATATGCCCGATCTGTCCGTCAGGCTCCAGCTTTCGGTAGGTTTCCTCCCTTACACGTAAGCTTCCGATCCCCATTTCATCCCAGCCTATATATCCGATCCTTCCGCATCCTTCTTTTTTCATCTTCTGATAGAGCCGTAAGAGTGCGTCCTTATTGTCCAGACATACCGCATCCGCATATTTTTCCTTATTCACCGCGTCGAACAGGACCATATTCATTCCAAGTCCCCGCAGCACCTTGTACATACGCTCTTCCATCTTCATATCTTCCAGCCAGAGTACAACATTGCGGAGCCCTTTTTCATAAATCTGGTACAGGCATTTTTCCAAGGAGGTTCTGGACGGCTTTTGCTTATATAAAACCAGCGAATTCTGTTTATCTGCTTCCGTCTGAAATGCATCCAGAAAGTTGGAAAAGAACTCATTCTGCACAGAAGCCACAAGGGTAATGATCTCCATATTTCCCTCATGTGCCCCATAATACATGGAAACCCTGGTCCCGCTCCCCTGTACCCTGGAAATGATCCGCTCATCTTCCAGTAATTTCAGCGCTTTCCTCATAGTGACCCGGCTGACTCCCAGTTCCTCCGAAAGCTTTCGCTCCGGAGGGATCTGGTCTCCGTCCTGATAGGTACCCTCGAAAATTCTTCTGCAGATATCACCTCTCACTTTTTTATACAGATTTTCCTCTGCCAGTTTCACATTCATCACTCTTCCCTTTCTATCATATGGAGTACTCTCGGGAAGTCCCTTGCACCCATCTTTATGGCTGATCTGCCGGAATACTCTTACGCGCTCATAGCGGTAGAGGCCGGATCCAGGCGCTTTATGATATCCTCCTGGATTTCCGGTGAAAGATCAAGGAAATTCACAAAGGTTCCGTGAATCCGCACGATGTAGACTCCGCTTGGCGCATATTTTTTTGGATCCGCCAGAACCTTGCGAAGCATTTCCGGAGTCGTGACATTCACATAGAGATAAAACGGCGAAACCCTGTCTTTATCATACCAGTTAAAGAACAACGGTGTAAAGACCTTTGTTCGGAACTCAAGACCTTTTTCTTCCATAGTCTTTCCTCTGAAATATCCCGGATCAATACCGAAATGTGACGCACATCCTCCCGGCATTTTTTCAAAAGGAAGCCTGCGGTTGGAAAGCATACGCATGCCCATTCCGCCCGAAGCGTCTCCATACAGCGGATCCACGCCATAGTTCAGCATTTCCCTTGCTTTTCGGCCGTCCGGTGTAGCGCCTACCCAGTATCCGTACATCAGATGTGTGGAAGGAGAAGCAAAGTCCGGGCGGAACGGATTGCCAAGATAATTTTTCTTCGAAGCCACCATATCGGCCACTCTTTTTACCACTTCTGCCGTCTCTTCATCGACCTGCTCCAGGTTATTGCCAAATTTATCACAGGAGAGCAGATACTGATGCATTTCCGGATCCTTTTCAAAATTTGTCCGGAGCGCTTCAAGCATCCTGTCCGCGTCCTGCGGGCGTTCCTTTAAAAGCGTATCAATGGCGATAAACGAATCGGCTACCACACTGGAACCATGAATGAGACAGCCGCTTCCGTTATATTTTGTCCCCTGCCTCTTCGGATCCCTCATATCGATCCCGGTTTCGATTCCTCCCATCATGGAAGAGAGAAACGGTACCTGATACAGGCCGATGGCTTTGGAAGCTTCATTCGCGGCCTTTGTCATTTTGTCCACATATTGATCCAGCTCCCGGTAAAATACCTGTCGGATATTTTTCAGAAGCTCCGAACTGCTCTCATATCCCAGCTCGGCGTATGTCCTGCCGATCTGCTTTCCCGTGATCTCCGATTTTCCCCCTTGTAGGACTAATTCCAGGACTTTTGGCATATTCAGCCAGCTATTTGTCGTATTTCCATTATCTTTTCCCATGATCAGCGGTTCCTGACAACCTGCTACGGAATAGTCCGGCAGGTCTTCCCTGTCAATTCCGTGATTCTGAAGGATCTCAAAAAGCGCGTCATCATTAAACAAAGACGGCGTCAGGATTCCGGGAGTAAAGAAAAATTTTCCCATCTCCTCATATAGTCGGTCCGGTGTATTTTTATGCAGCTTTACCGACAAAATGGGCTGCGGCAGATTCATATCAAAATAAGCGTCAAACATCGCATAGGAGGTAGCGTTTGTCAGATCATTGCCGTCTGAGTCCCTGCCTCCGATGATCAGATTCTGCGAGATCGCCCAGCTTCTGTCCGCCACGTTAAAGAATACCAGCAAGTGTTTAAACAATGCCGCCGTCATATCCCGCGGGGTATTTTCCAGCTTTCTGTAAGGTTCAAAGATCCTGTCTGCGTTTCCCACGGAAAAAGCGAAAGGATTGGGCGCCTGTTCCAGGCACATGGTCTGCCAGATCAGCAGGAAGGACTGGATCGCTTCATAAAGATTGGAAGCGCCATAAGCCGGAACCTTTTCAAGAGTCTCCGCCATCAATTGAAAGCGCTCTTTTTCTTTCCCTTTTGCCGTCTCTGCTTTTTGCAGTGCTGCCTCCCGGTATCTTTCCGCAAGGATAAGCAGCGCGTCTATGCTGTATTTCATCGCCTCATAATAGGTCTTTTTCTCCTCATCCTCTGTCAACTCCCGGTGCCTGTCTATTTCCTTGAAAAGCCGGATTGATCAGCGCATAGGATCTGGCAAACGCGTCATCCTGGGTTCCCGCAAATACATGGTACTTGCCCAGCGTCAGAGGAAGCTTTTTCGCAGCCTCCACAAGAGTCCTGGCAATACGGATGCTGTCCGGTGCGTCCTTATATTTCTCATCGCACTGCATAGCAATCTCTTTAACCAAAAACCAGCCTTCCAGATGATCCAGCTTCCGCTCCTCCTGAAATCTGGATTTTGCCAGTTCTGTAAGCTCCTCGGAAGAATAAATGTTCTCAATCTTCATCGTTCATACCTCTCTTTCATGTTCTGATACAGTGGATCCCCTGTTCCGTCATTATCTTCTCAAAATACTCTCTTGTTCCGGGAGGCAGCCTGCCCTGCTTCATCGTATACTCTTTCCCGCACTGCGCCCATTTTTCCCTGCCATATTCGTGATACTCCAAAAATTCCACCTTCGTATGAATTTTATCACGTATCTTTTCCCGAAATAACCGGGCAAATCCATAGGCGTCCTCCTTACTGTCATTAAAGCCAGGTATCAAAGGAACCCGAAGAAGTACGTCCGGGTGCAGTTCGGAAACCGTTTCCATATTTTTCAGGGTCCATCGGTTGGATATGCCGATCCATTCTCTATGCTTTTCTTCCTCATAGTGTTTGATATCCATGATCCACTGATCCACATAAGGAATCAGCTCCGCCATACGCGGATGGCTTCCGTTGGTCTCGATCGCACGGTGTATCTCCTCTTCCCCCAGCTTCTCCAGCAGTTCCTTCACACTTTCAAACTGCATACTGATCTCACCGCCCGTAAGCGTGACACCGCCGCCGTCAAAAAACATGGGCCTTGCTCCGGCACATTCTTTGACAAGCTCCTCCAACTCGTACTCTTTGCAGGACATTCTTCCTTTTATAACGATCCCCTCCGGCTGCATTCCTTCCGGGTTGGAACACCAGGGACATTTCATATTACAGCCCTGCAAATGCAGTACAAGGCGGTTCCCCCGTCCATCCTGGGAATAATTAAATCCCTTCTGAAATATTTTTATTTTCATTCTTCCACTTTCCTTTATTCTTCTGATCCTTTTCTATTTTTATATTTATAGCTTTGCGATCAGCTACCACATCCGTTTAATGGTACTATAGCATGATACCATTTAGTTTCAAAAAAATGCACCTGCATTAGGGTACCTCGTTTTGCCTGGTCATCCACCACATCTACTTTGTACAATTTGCGCATAAGATTTTTTATCGCGCCAAAATTGGTATTGTTATCAAATACCAATTTTCATACATTGAAAATATCACATATCGATAGAAATGTCAAGCAAAAACAAAATATTGCAACTATTCAGAGCCAATAACATTTACTTAACACGATTATTTTGGTAAAATGATATTGTTATCTGAATAAAAGCAGAATGAGAAAAAGGAGGAGAAACATGTTAGAACAATTCTTCAAACTGAAGGAAAACAACACAGATGTCAAAACAGAGGTTTTGGCCGGTATCACCACATTTATGACTATGGCGTATATCCTTGCCGTAAATCCCAGTATCCTTGCTGCCACCGGCATGGATCAGGGGGCTGTGTTCACCGCGACCGCGCTTGCTTCGCTGGTCGGAACACTCCTCATGGCGCTTCTCGCGAATTATCCATTCGCGCTTGCGCCTGGAATGGGGCTGAATGCCTACTTTGCTTATACCGTCGTTCTGGGTATGGGCTACAAATGGGAGGTCGCCCTCACAGCGGTATTTGTAGAAGGTATCATCTTTATTATTCTTTCTCTTACCAACGTGCGTGAAGCAATCTTTAACGCGATCCCACTGAACCTGAAAGCCGCGGTCAGCGTCGGAATCGGTCTGTTCATCGCATTTATCGGACTTCAGAACGCGAATATCGTAATCAGTGGCGCGACCCTGGTGGAATTATTCTCCATAGACGGATACAATCTCGCGAATGGTGTAGAGGCCGGTTTCCACGATGTCGGGATCACAGTCCTGCTTGCAGTGCTCGGCGTGATCATTACAGGAATTCTCGTGATCAAAAATATCAAGGGAAATATTTTGTGGGGAATCCTGATCACATGGCTTCTTGGAATTATCTGCCAGTTTACCGGGCTCTATGTTCCGAATCCGGAACTGGGATTTTATGGTCTTCTGCCGGACTTCAGCAATGGTCTGTCCATACCAAGCATTATGCCTGTTTTGGGAAAGCTCCAGTTCAGCGGCATTTTTTCCCTGAATTTTATCGTTGTGATCTTCGCGTTCCTATTTGTGGATATGTTTGATACGATCGGGACGCTGATCGGTGTTGCTTCCAAAGCGGACATGCTGGATGAAGACGGAAAGCTTCCGCGGATCAAGGGCGCGCTGATGGCAGATGCCATCGCCACCACGGCAGGCGCGGCACTCGGAACCACCACCACTACTACTTTTGTCGAAAGCGCCTCCGGAGTAACAGAAGGCGGACGGACCGGCCTTACCTCCGTAACCACCGCCATCCTGTTTGGCCTTTCCCTGTTTTTGTCGCCGGTCTTCCTTGCGATTCCTTCCTTTGCGACCGCGCCGGCATTGATCGTTGTCGGATTTTATATGCTGACAAATGTAGTGAATATTGATTTCAGTGATATATCGGAAGCACTTCCCTGCTACATCTGTATCGCGGCAATGCCATTCT
Organism: uncultured Clostridium sp.; assembly: GCA_964523125.1. Classification (GTDB taxonomy): domain Bacteria; phylum Bacillota; class Clostridia; order Lachnospirales; family Lachnospiraceae; genus Schaedlerella. The sequence continues at coordinate 99,830 of CAZFXM010000002.1, forward strand.
TCTACAGTATTTCAGAAGGAATTTCCATGGGAGTCATTTCCTACGTTGTGCTGAATCTGGTTACAGGAAAAGCAAGTGAGAAGAAGATCAGTGTACTGATGTACGTATTGGCCGTTTTGTTTATATTGAAGTATATCTTCTTATAGAAGACAAAATTGAGAAATAAGTTCCCGTTGAACGGGATCTGCCCTGCAGGCATTATCCACGCTTGCAGGACAGGTTTTCACTTCTCAAGGATCCGATCGATCTGCGCCCTCTCTTCTTCACAAAACTTCATATTACCGATCATGCCTATATTATCAAGGATCTGGGACGCCCTGGAGGCGCCGATCAAAACACTGGTAATATCCCCATCCCGAAGGATCCATGCCAGAGCCATCTGAGCCAGGGATATCGCTGCCAGCTCTGCTTTATTCCGGTAATGCGGCCTGATGCTCCGTCCAGCTGCTCAATTCAGAAGCGCCAGACATATTTGCCGCGATCTCATAATCGTTCACGGTAATCGTGTATTTTCCGGTTCCCTGTACATAGGTAGTCCCGTCGACGCCCCGGACTGTCACTGTATTTCCCCCGTCATCCACAATCTTTCCCCTACAGGAAAGCCGGGTCAGTGTGCTGTCTCCTGTCACGGCCCATGTACAGCCTTCCTCAATATAAAGATGACAATATCCCTCCTGTTCCGCTTTTGCAAAGCTTTTATCCTTTAGGACTGCTCCCTTAAGATAAGAGTTTTTCGTCATATAGAAATCGAGCTGGCTGATATCATCCCATATGATTTCGCCTTCCATATCCTGTTCTATTGCAGTAAACAGGCATTTCGCGCCATTATAACCGGGTTCCCCCCAATCCTTATGGGTATCATTTCCGGTACATTTCAGGAAGAAATCCCGGACCTCAGGATAAACAATCTTCACATTTGACAGTGTAATGGCCGATTCTGTGTTTGTAGTATAAAACATGCCACCATTGTTCGCGGCCAGCGTCCCGCCCTGCATCTCAAAAATGCTCTTTCCTGCCTCGTAATCTCTTGTTCCGCTTTGATAAAGCAGTATATTCCAGACTATTTCATTGTAAAGATCATCTCCCATATTTCCGGTCAGACTGCAATCATATAAATGCAGCCCGCCCCATTCTTTAATGACCGCCGCCCCGGAATTGCCTGCTGTCAGTTCTGCTTCGTGAAATGCCATATCTGCCGTACAGTAGATGGCCGGTGAATCAGTCCCTCCGGATCTGTAGGAACCGCCATCCAGCACCATATTGCCGCCGCCTCTGTCACTTTTGACAGCCGGCGAGGCCGCGCCACTGGTTTCCACATCCAGGTCCCAGCCGTAAAGAGTTCCCCCGTTTGCCGTCTGGAGCCCTCCGGAAGTATCCTGCCGGGTTGTGACCGCTGTATTTGTTGCATATGACACTCCATCGCCATAGGAAAATATGCCGCTGCCGCCAGGCGCGTTTGTGGTAATTGTACTATCTTGAATATAAGAAATCCCGTTCGTCGCCAGCAGTGCCGCACCAGCCCCATAGAGGCTGGAATCGCGTCCGCCTGTACTATCCATGGAATTCCTGGTGAGACTGGCATTTTTTAATACCGCCTTTGCTTCTCCATACACATGGACAGCATTTTCATCTATCCCTGTAGAAATATAAGTTTCCCCATCTGTCTCGATATCTACGGCAAGTTCTGTCGCGGCATCATAATCCTCTGACTCCCGCGGCTTTCCCACGCGGCCCGGGCGGCCTCTTGAGACGACCAGGATTTCCAATGGAATTTCTTTTTTATCCAAACGGACAGAAACCACATCTCCCTCCCGGAGATCCGATACCAAAAGAGCCTCTTCCAGAGCTTCTACATCTTTTTCTTCCTCCGGATTCCCTACGGCTTCTTCGGATTCCTCCAGATCTCCTTCGGCTTCGTTATCTGTTCTTTTTATATCCTGCTTCCCATCTGCCTCCTGGAGCCGGATCACTGTATCTTTTGTTATTTGGATTTCCTGTTCTTCTCCTGTAAGCTCCAGTTCAGAAGTATCCTTTGCTTCTGTCTCTTTCCAGATCCCTGTCTGAATGAAAACAGAGTCCTCTCCCACCTGGCTCACCTCTCCGGCAATTGTCTGTGCCGGATTCTGTCCAGGAAAAGGGAAGCTTCCGTTACAGCCTGTAAATGTCAGCATACCCAATACAGGCAAAAGCATTTTCACTGCATTTTTTGATTTCATAAAATCCTCAACCTGTCATTCTTCTTCCACGATCCGTATGATATCTCCCTCCGACAGCTTCTGCATAAAGATTCCGGGCTCCCCGTTGACACTCAGCGTAACTCTGCCTTTTGGCTGCTTCAGGTCAATGCCGGAATGTTCGATCATATCCATCAGATAATAAAAATCTCCGTCCTTTTTCAAAGGCAGACGCAATGGGACATCATTCAGATAGAACAGAATGGTTCCCGGCTTTGATACCGGACTCTCTTTTGCATGTATACTCTTCGGTATCTGCTCTGCCGCCGGAGCTGTTTCCTCTTGCACCATTTCCTTCTTTATGGACTCCTCTTCAAATGCTTCCGCGTCTTCCAGTTCCAGATCCAAGGTCTCCTGTACGATAGAGCCCGCATCCATATCGTACCATCTATCCATGGTGTCCTGCGCCTTTTTCTGTTGTGGGAACAAATCTTCGGAGATTGGTTCTTCTGAAATAAATTCTTCCACAATGTTTTGAATATTTTCTTCTGGTTGATTTTTTGTCCCTGGCGCTTCCCTTTCCAGATCCGAAAGCTTCTCTTCCGATAGTTGGGATTCTATTATTTCCGGCTCTGTTTCCTGCGTGGATTCCTCCTGCCCTTCTTCCAGCCCTGTTTCCTGCGTAGATTCCTGTTCAGGCTCTTCCTGCATAAGTTCCTGTTCGGGCTCTTCCTGCGTAGGTTCCTGTTCAAGCTCTTCCTGCGTAGATTCCTGTTCAGGTTCTTCCTGCATCGATTCCTGCTCTTCTTCCTGCCCGGATAAAGCCTGTTCTTCCTTCTCCGCCTTTGCTTCCGCGGCAGCCGCTTCCTCCGCTGCCTTTTCCTCTGCCTCACGTTTCCTTGCCGCGATCTGTTCATCAGACAGCATCATCTGTATAATGTCTCCGTTTTTCAGAGGCGTTTCCAGATCCACATATTCCCCGTTCAGGGTCAGTTCCAGACATTCCGCGGCGCCTTCAATATCTTTCACACATGGCTTCGCCGACATTCCATTGACAGCAGGGACAAATTCGATGTTATCCCCGGCATGGACAATATCGGAAAGATTCCCTTCCTTTCTGTTGACGAACAACGATGCCGGCTGTGCTGCCATTCCGTAAAATACCTTTCGCTTTCCATTTACCCTGACGCTCACGCTCATACCCGAACGGCCCAGCATATCCTGAAAGCCGTAACCATTCATCATCAAAAGATTCATAATGGTAAAGCTGCCGCTTCTAAACAGCTTGGCGGATTTTCCGTTCAATGTCACACGGAAGCTGTCGTTGATCAGGTTCAGCCCGGAAGAAATGGCAATTCCCAGAGGCGTCGCATAATCCGGACTGTTCAGATCATATTCTTCTGAAAATGCATTTACCCTGAAATTATTTCCCGCGATGGCCACGCGGTTGGCATCCATCTCCAGTTCTTTCGTCAGGCCGTCTTTGAGTCCTGCCAGTTTGCTGCCGCCGCCTGCCAAAAACAATGCGGAAGGAGCCGTACCGTTTACCTCCAGGATCTTCGCCGCGATTTCTTTGCACAAAGCTCCGGACATATCCTGGATACAATGGAATACCTCTTCCCGCGTAGCTTTCCGCTCAAACCCCAATATGTCTGTAAAGGAGATCTCTTCCTCATGTTCGATCTGTGCCTTCATATTCTCCGCGGTCATAAAGTCTACAAGGAACTCCTTCATGATCGCCTCCGTGATCTCGTCCCCCGCGATCGTAGCCATCGTATATCCGGTCACGCTGCCGCCCGTACAAGCGGCGATATCTGAGGTTCCGGCGCCGATATCTACGATTACCAGATTCAAAAGCCGCAAATTTTCCGGAATCGCGGCATTGATAGCCGCGATCGGCTCCAATGTGATGCTGGCTACCTCCAGGCCGATCTTATTCATAGTCGTATACAGGCTTTCCACTACTTCGCTTGGCAAAAATGTAGCGATCAAATCTACCTTGATATGCTTTCCCCGATGATCCTTTAAGCTGGAGATCATATACTGGTCCAGATAATACTGGCATACCGTATATCCTACCAGATAGAAACGGCGTGTATCTTCCTGCGCCTCATTTTCCGCATCGAACTGCCGCTCTGCCTTACTGATTGCTCCTGCCTCAAGACGGTTGATCACTTCATCATTGATCAACTGCGGCCCCTGCAGGGTCATCTCATAATCAACCCTGCTTGTCCGCAGGGCACGTCCTGCCGCCGCCACCGATACACGCTTCAGCTTTACGTGCAGCTTGCTCTCCAGCCGCCTTTTTACCTTTTTTGCAAGTGCGGAGACTTTATCTATATTCTCGATCTGTCCGTCTATCATTGCCCGTTCCGAATGCTCTTCTTTTTCAATGGCAATGATCTTGACCTTATCTTCTTCCACAACGCCCACCATTCCGATGATGCTCCTGGTTCCGATATCCAGGGCAAATACCATATTGTCTGCCTGGGCTTCCGCTTTTGCCTTCGTCTGTACTTTCACCGGAGATTTTTTTACCTGTCCTTTCGCCATCTCGTCCTCCTCGTTTTTACCGAATCCTCCCGGAAAATCAAATTATAATAAGTATATCACGCTAAAACCAACTATTCTATATTATATCGAAATTTTTGAGTCCTGTACAGAAAAAGAATTAATACTCTGCATCTTGCTTTTTTCCCGATCCTGAGGCTATAATACATAGAACAATTTTTTTCAGGAGGTTATGATGAAGGTTGAAGAAAGATTTTTAAAATATGTATCCTTTTGGACAACGTCCCGTGATGGGCAGGAGCTGATTCCCAGCACGGACCGGCAGTTCGAGCTGGGGCTGGCACTGGCAGATGAACTAAGAGACCTGGGGCTTTCCCAGGTGAACTGTGACGCGCACTGTTATGTGTATGGCCTGCTCCCGGCCACAGAGGGCTATGAAAATAAAAAATCGATGGGGTTTATCGCACATATGGACACATCCCCTTCTTTCTCCGGCAGAGATGTACATGCGGTCCTGATTCCGGATTATGACGGAAAGGACGTCACTTTGCAGGCTACCGGCGCTGTCCTGAAGGTATCGGATTTTCCGGCCCTAAGCTCCCGCAAAGGACAGACCCTGATCGTAACAGACGGTTCCACGCTGCTTGGCGCAGATGATAAAGCCGGCATCGCAGAGATATTTACTGCCCTGGAGCAGATCATCCATGAAAATATTCCTCATGGAGATATCTGGGTAGGAATCACGCCGGATGAAGAGGTTGGAAAAGGCTTTGAAGCCTTTGACCTGAATGTATTCAAAGCCGATTACGCATATACCGTGGACGGCGGCCATGAGAGCGAGATCTCTTATGAAAATTTTAACGCGGCTTCCGCCATTTTCCAGATCCAAGGGGTAAGCGTCCATCCCGGCACGGCTAAGGATATCATGGTCAATGCTGCTTCCATCGCCTGCGAGCTCCACCGCCTGCTGCCGCCTATGGAAGTGCCGGAACATACGGAGGACCGGCAGGGCTTCTATCATCTGGCGGAAATGCAGGGAGACGTATCCCAGGCTCAGCTGCAGTACATCATCCGGGATCACGACCAGGAGCTTTTTGAAAAGCGGCTTGCTTTCCTAAAAGACATTGAGCGGAGACTCAATGAGAAATATGGCGAGAATACGGTTACGCTGACGATTTCTTATAACTATCGGAATATGCTGGAAGTGGTCAAAGATCATTTTTATATTGTAGAAAATGCGAAAGCTGCCATGAAGGCCGTAGGGATCACGCCGGTATCTCCTCCCATCCGCGGAGGCACGGACGGCGCAGAGCTTTCCTTCCGCGGGCTCCCCTGTCCCAACCTGGGAACCGGAGGGGATGGCTTCCACGGGCCGTTTGAGCATATTACAGTGGAAGCAATGGAAACTGTCGTAAAGATTCTTATTGAAATCGCAAAACATCCGGCTGATTAGCAGCCGGATGTTTCGTTCAGCAGATAGATCCGGAATTCCGCACCCTCACCTACCTCTGATTTTACTTCGATATACCCTTTCTGCAGTTCCAGGATCTTCCTTGCCAGATACAGCCCGATCCCAATTCCTTCCTGCTCATGAATCTCCGGCTCTCTGTAAAACCTGGTAAATATTTCCGCCTGCCGCTCCGGCGCGATCCCTTTCCCGGTATCCCGGATGCTGATCCGTGTAAAGATTTCCTGTACGGCTACCTCTATGTGAATGGAGCCGCCGGCTTCCGTATACTTGACCGCATTGTCCAGAATATTAAAAATCGCTTCTTCCGTCCATTTTCCGTCATGCCGTATCCGTACTTCCCGGTCACATTCCACATACAGCCGGATCTGCTTCTTCTCCGCTTTTGGAACGATGGCAGATACTGCCCGGCCAATGGTTTCCCGAATATCTGATTCCTGGTCCCGTATCCGGATGACCCCTGTCTCCAGCCTGGAAATCTTGACCATGCCCTGGAGCAGAAAATCCAGCTTACCGATCTGGCTGTCCATACTGTTTAAGAATTCCTCCGCCCTTTCAGATACAGGCTCACCCTGCAAAATTTCCATACATAATTTCAGATTTGCGATCGGCGTTTTTGTCTGATGGGAAATGTCCGAGACCAGCTCCTTCATTTTATTTTTTTCATCCAGGCTTTCTTCCTCTTTTTTCTGCCAGATATGATTGACTCTCCACAATTTTTCATAAATCTTTCCCCAGAGCGTGTCCTCGTCCTGCCCTACGGCCGGAAGCTCCTTTCCGGAAACCATATCATCCAGGCTCTTTTCCAGCTCCTCCGTAAACTGATAAACCTCCTTTTTCAGCTTCCACATTTTCCACGCCAGCACTATGGAAAAAAGCACCGCACATACGGTCAGTATGATCATCCCAGCCATTGATATCCCATCCCATATACATTGGAAATATATAAATGCTCCTGATCTTCGATCTTTTTCCGGAGCCGGTTCACATTGACGGCAAGGGTGTGCTTGTCCACAAACTGTCCGTTGCTGTCCCATACCCGTTCCAGCAGGACCTCATAGGCCAGAAGCTGTCCCTTGTTCATTACGAACTGCTTCAAAAGCCGGAACTCCGTAGGTGTAAGCACACATTCCTGTCCTCCCACCATGGTCTTCGCCATTTCAAAGTCCACGTTCAAAAATCCATCGTCAAAGAACAGCCGCCCGTCGGGAACATTTCTTTTTAAGATCACATTCATTTTTTTCAGTAATATTTTCATTGAAAATGGTTTTGTTACATAATCCTCCGCTCCCAGCTCATACCCGGCCAGCACGTCCTCCTCCAGATCCCGGGCGGTCAGAAACAGAACCGGGACCGGTGCTTTCGACTTCACCCATTTACAAAATGAAAAACCTTCCCCGTCGGGCAGATTCACATCCAATAAAATAAGCTGGATCCCGCCCTGGAGATACACGGCCTTCGCCTCTTCTACCGAATATGCCGGATTTATGGAATAGCCATTCTTTTCCAAGGCATAACAAAGCGCCCGGTTTAACTTCCGGTCATCCTCAACCACCAATATTTTTTGTGCCATCGGTCTTCTCCTTTGCTTTTTCCTGCACTTTATTCTATCATGGAAGAAAGATAAAAAAAAGAGATTTTATTGCACCGAAATGGCAGACATATTCGTCTAATAAGTGTAAACAAGCAATTGTTCCGTGTCTGTAGGGGCGCAGGCAGATACGAAAACAAAAAGAAAATGGGGTGATCCATCTTGGATATGCTATTGATAAAGCGGGCGAGGGAGCACGACGCGGACGCGTTTATCCAGCTGATCGAAGAAAACAAAACCTCGCTGTACAAGGTAGCGAAGAGTTATTTAAAAAATGAAGAGGACGTTGCTGACGCCATGCAGGACACGATACTTTCAGCCTTTGAACACATTGACGAATTAAAAACCGTATCCTATTTTAAGACCTGGCTTACCAGGATTCTGATCAACCATTGTACCAATATTGTCCGCAGGCAGAGACGGATGGTATCTATGGCGGAAGCGGAAGAACCGGCCGGTTCGCTGGTGGAAAGCGATTACGAATTTTATGAGCTTCTCCGGGAGCTTCCGGAAAAAGACCGTATCATTTTTCTTCTATACTATGGGGAAGGCTTTAATACACGGGAAATTTCGGAAATCCTGGATTGGAACGAGAATACGGTAAAAAGCAGACTTTTACGAGGCAGGAAAAAATTAGAGCAGGTAGTCTCATTTTGAGAGAAAGGAAGGCAGGCTATGAGATTTTCAGAAAAAAGGATGAAAGAAATTTTAGGCCGGGATATTCAAGTATCAGATACTGTAAACAACCGGCTGCAGGACACTTACAAAATGTTGAAGGCGGGCCAAAAACAAGGTCACAGGCAGCCCCATCGCAAGAGATTTTCCTATGCCGCGGCTGCCATCGCGGCGGCCATATGCCTTGCCATACCTGGAGGCGTATACGCGGCGGCAAATCTGGATTTCTTTGACGCGATGTTTGGAAACAATACGAAAAAATCCACCCCTGTTATTGAGACAGAGGTAGATACCGGAAAAATGAATGAAGACGGAACTCCAAAAATGGCTCCCGTAACGCTTCCGTCCCACGAATTTATTTCCGTGGATCCCCAGGAAGCACAAGACCTGACTGGCGGCGGATGCCTGGATAAGCCTGTAGAAAAGCAGCTTGGGGACCATACCCTGCGGATTGAAAATATGGTCTATGACCAGAACGGCGCGGTCATATATTTCACGCTGGAACGCCCGGGCGGCGTGACCATGCTGATTGGAAATGATGACACCAATGTACGGAAGGGTGCTTATTTTTCAGAAGACAGGCAATACCATTTCAGTTTTGATACCACAAGTGATGATATATTCGGTTGTTACAATATTTATGTAGATATGGAAAAAAGTACGGCGGATAAATTGTACTGTACGGATTACATCCTCTGGAGTGAACCCCTCCCGGAAGGAGTATTCCCGAAGCTTAACATTACGAAATATCCGGGTCCTGTCAGTACGGCAGAAAATATGACGGAAGAAGAAGCAGAAGCATTCTATGGGCAGTTTGAAACAAAAGAGACTACGCTGACAGACAAGAAACCGATCCCGGTACAGAAGATCGACCTGGGTGAAAAGGGTTGCGTGGTATATTCTCCGATCTCCATCGGTATTGATCTGTCAAAGGGCCTTGGGCTTTCTGAAGCAGACTCTTATGATCCTGTAAACCTTGCCCGCATGGAGATCAAATATAAAGACGGAAGCAGCTATGTTGTCTATGATGACGCAAAGCATGTTGATAATACCGGCTATCAACTGGGAGGGGTCTCGGAAAGCTGGATGATGTCGGCCTTCAACCGGTTAGTGGATGTCAATGAAATCCAGGAAATTCTTGCAAATGATGTGACATTTCCGGTGAAGTAGACGATTTTTCTGTATCCAATGATTTATAAGCAACAAAAAGAACCGTAGAATCTACGGTTCTTTTTACTGTCTTTATTCAGGCATAAATCAGATATTATCCTTAATGCTTCTTAAATTTCCCGACCTTCGTCAGCCGGTTCGGCAGTTTCGGCACTTTTCCGGTGGTCTGCACGATCGCGTCTGCCGGACATGCCTCGATACATTTTCCACATTTCGTACAATCGAAATCATCAATCATATGGATATATTTTGGCTTGCCTTCGATGCAGTCCTTCGGACATACATCCATACATTCCCCACACCCGTCACAAAGCTTCGGATCGATATAAATATTCACAAAGGAGGTACACACGCCTGCCGGGCAGTTCTTCTTTTTGATGTGCGCTTCGTACTCTTTCCCGAAAAGCCCGGCTGCCGTCAAAGCGATTTTCGCGGACACCTGCCCCATGGTGCATGGGGTGGAATAGCACATTGCTTCGCCGATCTCCTTCGTCAGGTCCATGTACTCCATCTTGCCTCTGCCTTCCGTGGTCTCCTTCTGCATATACTGTAGCTGGATAAGCCCTTCCCTGCAGAACACGCATTTTCCGCAGCTCTGCTTTCTGGAAGCCGTCAGCCTCTTCTCGGTCTCCGCCACGATACAGTCCTTCTCAGTCAGTACACGTACCACACCGTTTGCGATTCCGGCCTCTGCTACAGTCAGCGCCGCGTCCTCCGGCTGGTGGAGCTGATAGCCCAGGAGCAGGGCTTTTGCCCCTTCCGTATCTGCCAGATCCGCAATCTTCGTGTCCGGAGCCACTTTCCTGGCCTCACTTCCATTTACAGATACATAAATGCCCGGTGCATAAGCATCCGCAAACGCATCCGCCAGATCCGCCGCGGTCACGATATGAATCAAGGCATTTCCCTTATTTGCACGGATATTTAAAAATTCTGCTTTTACCTCTGTCTGATATTTTGCCGCAATATCTTCCAGGGATTTCGCCAGTTCTGTCTCTGCTTCCGGCACATATAACACTTTTTTCTCCGTCCCCAGCGCATAAGCAGCGATCGCCAGTCCTTCAAACACTTTTTGGGGATCAGCCTTCAGCACTTCCAAAAGGACCTGGTCCGTGTCCGCGTTATTCAATGCCGCGGCAACGGCAAGCTCCGTGCCTTCCTCCGCATTCTTTGCAAGGGCTGCTTCAAAATGGGCGGTAAGAGGGCCGCTGTGAAGCCCGGCTTCCTGAATGAAAAGCGCCCCGATCTTTTCCAACACTTCTTCTTTGCTCATGTTTTTTGCATTTTCCAAAGCACTCATCCTCTTACGCCTCCTTACTCTCTGTAAAATCGCCCCACAGGCTTGGTTTTGAAATCTTCAGCCGCAAGTCGCACTGCAGGCAGCGCCCTGCCTCCGCGCAAATATCAGAGTCGCAGATTCCATGGTCAAATAAATCAAAATTATCACTTCTCTTCTCCGGCCCGTCCACTTGGGGTTTCTTTTTCTCCAGATAGCCGAATCCCGGACACTGCCCGATATAATGCTCTGTCTCTTTTACCGGCGCGAGCACTTCGGAAATGTCTCCGTCGCCGCCCAGATACTTGTCGATCTCACTGGCCGCCTCGCGTCCGGACTGAATCGCCATAACCACAGATTTTGTCCCGTAAATGGCGTCTCCTGCCGCGAAAATCCCTTCCACGGAGGTTGCCTTGTTGGTCTCCATATTCCTGACCGCGATGGAATTCGCCCTTCCCAGTTCCAGTCCGGCCTCTTCCGTGATGTCCGGCCTCTGGCCTACCGCAAAGATCACGGTATCTCCCTCGATATGGTGCTCACTGCCCTCTTCCTTCTGGATGATGGCACGGCGGTTCTCATCAAAGGTAAATGACTCTACGTTCATAAAGTCCACGCCTGTCACATGGCCGGTTCCCGTGATCCGTTCAAAGGTCTGTGCCGGATGTACGAAAATACCTTCTTCCTGTGCCTGTTCGATCTCTTCATCGTCCGCTGTCATGACCTCGCGGGCTTCCAGGCAGGCCAGATGGATTTCCTCCGCGCCGAGACGCTTTGCGGTCCTTGCACAGTCAAACGCCACATTTCCTCCGCCCAGGACAATGATCCGCTTTCCGATGCCGGTCTCCTTGCCCATACTTGCGTTCCGCAGGAAATCTGCGTTCAATACTACGCCGTCCAAGTCACTGCCTTCCATCGGGAGACGCACACCCTTGTGGCCGCCGATGGCCATCAATACCGCGTCATATTCCTGCAGCAGGTCTACCGGCTTCTCTACCTTTGTATTCACTTCCATCTTTACACCGGCCTCTTCGATCACTGCCGCTTCCTCTGCAATAATCTCTCTCGGCAGACGGTAAGACGGGATTCCATAAGACATCATGCCGCCCACCGTAGGCAATGCTTCTTTCAAAGTCACCGCATGTCCCTGTTTGCGCAGGTAATATGCCGCTGTCAGTCCTGCCGGTCCGCCGCCTACGACACAGACCTTCTTTCCGGTATCCGCAAGCTGCTTGCCTTTTCCCTTCCAGCAGGAACCGGTATCATGGTCTGCCGCGTAACGCTTGATTTCACGGATGGACATCGCCTCGCTGACTTCTTTTCTCTTACATTCCAGTTCGCAGACATGGGTACAGATATATCCCAATGCGCGCGGGAACGGTACTTTCTCACGGATGACCGCGGCAGCCTCGTCATATTCGCCGTTCTTCACATGGCGGATATATCTTGGGATATCCGTATGCGCCGGACATGCGTGGCGGCATGGCACTACCGCGTCCTCTTTCTTCACTTCTGAATTCATGATCTTGTCGCGGATGGTTCCTGTCGGACAGACTTCCACACAGGCGCCGCAGAAACGGCAGTCCGCATCCTTCAGAAGCTTGTTATGTAAAGTTCCCACATAGGTTTCCATTTCCTTCTTCTGGTACTGCAGCACTTTTACGCCCCGCAGCTCGTTGCAGGCGCGCACACATCTTCCGCAAAGTACACAGCGGTTCATGTCATGCATGATCAACGGATTCCCTTCCTCCGGCTTAAAGCCTTTGGTACGCAGCTTTAATCTTCCGGTCTTCGGGCCGATATACTGGATCAGCATCTGCAGCTCACAGTTTCCATACTTCGGGCAGGTGGAGCAGTCCTCCGGATGCCCTGCCAGCAAAAGCTCCAGCGCCAGCATACGGAGACGCTCGATCTCCGGTGTCTTTGTCCGGATGTTCATCCCGTCCTTCGCCTTTAATGTACAGGACGTCACCACACCCTCCTGTCCTTCCACTTCTACAATGCACATCCGGCAGGAACCCAGCGGGTTCAAGTCCTTGTGGTGGCACAGATGTGGGATATAAATGCCATTTTCCAAGGCACAATCCAACACATTCTTATTATCCGGAACCTCAAGCCGGATCCCGTCAATTGTTATCACTGCCATATATTTAGCCTCCTTATTACGAGCACTTAGCGCCTGTCTTTCAGGCGCTTACGTGCGAGTTATAGTTACACGGCCACTTAGCGAGGTCTTTTCGAGCTTAGTGGCGGGTAACTTCATTAGCAAAGCCGCTGACTCTCTTCACGCCTGTCTTTCAGGCGCTTACGTGCGAGTTATAGTTACACGGCCACTTAGCGAGGTCTTTTCGGGCTTAGTAGCGGGTAACTTCATTATTTAAAACAACAGACGCACGCACCCATACATCCCTGCGTCATTTCCAAGTGTCGCAAGTGCGATCTCTGTCTCTTCACTGGCATGAAAGGCTTTCTCTACAAAATGCTTTTTGATCCCTTCGATCAAAAATTCTCCTGCCTTTGACACTCCTCCGCCGATCACAAAGATTTCCGGGTCCGCCACGCAGGAAATGCTTGCCATCGCCCTTGCCAGCATGCTGCAGAGCGCGTCTGTCAGCTCGACCGCAACCGTATCCCCTGCCTTCGCCGTGTCAAATATATCTTTCGCTGTCAAAGTCTGGATGGATGTCAGCCTGGTCTCCCTCGTTTCCGATGCCAGCTTTTCCTTTGCCATCCGGACGATCCCGGTAGCGGAAGCATACTGCTCCAGATGCCCCTTCTTTCCGCATCCGCAAACTTCCGTTTCATCCTCGCGCATGATGATATGCCCGATCTCTCCGCCGGCTCCGTGATGGCCTGCCACGATCTTGCCGCCGATGATGATACCGCCGCCGACTCCGGTTCCCAGGGTGATCATCACCACATCCTCATGGCCTTTTCCTCCGCCCTGCCACATTTCGCCGAGGGCCGCCACATTGGCGTCATTGCCCGCCTTGACCAGAAGGCCGGTCTTTTTATATAACTCCGTCTCTACATTAAAAATGTCCCAGCCCAGGTTGACACATTTATAGACTGTCCCGTCATTTCCTACCGGTCCCGGGACTCCAAGCCCGATGCCCTGCACATCTTCCTTTTTGATGCCCTTTTCCTGGATCTTTCCCAGGACTTCCGCAGCCACATCATTTAATATAGACGAACCGCCATTTTCGGTGTTCGTCTTAATCTCCCATTTTTCCAGGACGGTCCCACTCATATCAAAAAATCCGATCTTACAGGTAGTCCCTCCGATATCTACTCCAAATCCATATTGTTTCATTTTCTATACCCTCCAGGTATTCCTACTCAGTCACAAGGCTGCAGCACATCCCAGTGTTCTGCCAGCATGCCGTCCTCCAGACGGTACATATCTACCACACGGCATTTTGTATTTCCCTGGGGATCCACATTTTTCAGATAAACCGCAACCATATCCTTTTCCGCGATCAGCATCTGGATATTCAGCCGGAAATCCGGATGCTCCGCAAACTTTTCGCCGAACGCGCTCTTCAATGCTTCCCTGCCCTGTTCCACGCCGGGGTTGTGCTGGATATAATCTTCCCTTACATATTTGTCAGCCGATTCTACGATATGATCATTAAAAAATTCCTGATAAAATTTACGGATCACTTCTTTATTTTTCTCTTCCATTTTTCTATTTCCTTTCGTCACCTGATGATCTTGTAATAATCCGGTTTTCTCTGGATCGGTTCCGGAAAACCATTGGCCGGATACCCCAGGATACAGGAGCCTACCCCGATATATTCTCCTTCGTATCCTGCTTCTTTTAAAAGGGCTTTTCCCAGCTCCGTCTCAAAGGTTTCCCGGATCCGGTTGATCCAACGGGAACCCAGGCCAAGGGCATATGCCGCATTGAACATATTTCCCAGGCATAAGCTTGCGTCCTGTACCGCGTCCGGTGCGTTCTTATCCGCCAGCACCAGGATAATGGTCGGCGCGCCATAGAACACATCAAATCCTTCCGGTGCCCCCGCAATCTCCGCGTTGAGCTTACAAAGTTTTTGGATCCACTCTTTGTTCTGGACCGCGATAAATATGGGGGACTGCCTGTTGCCGCCGGAGGGGGCGTTCATTCCCGCCTCCAGCACGGCTGTCAGTTCCTCGTCAGTTATCTGTTCCGCTTTATACTCTTTTACGCTCCTGCGGTTTTGAATATCTGATACAGTCTCTCTCATATTTCCTCCTACTATTAATGTATCATTGCTGCTGTCCTGATTATTCTTCCACGTACTCCGCGGCGCTCATTCCCGCGATACGTCCGGTATTTACCGCGTAACCCATGGAATTTCCCGGAAGCAGGAACATGTAGCTGTCGTCGTAAATGTTACAGGAATCCGCACCTGCCGCGTAAAGTCCCGGAACCGGCTCAAAATCCTTGTCACATGCTTCACAGTTTTCATTGATACGGATACCGCCTACGGTCCCATATCCGCCCGGGCAGATCTTCGCGCAATAGTAAGGGGCCTTCACCAGCGGACGCAGGTATTTTTTCGGCTTGAAAAATTCTTCATCCACACTGTCACAGAAATCGTTGTACTCATCTACCGTATCAACCAGATTGTCCACATCGATCCCGGCCTGCTCTGCCAGTTCTTCGATGGTATCTGCCACGATCAGCCCTGTATTCCCATTTTCCTGCGCCATCTTTACGCCCTCGATAAAATCGGACACATCCGGATCCGGACGGACAAGGCTTACATTGTCTACACCATTTCTCATATAATATCTCACGATGGAAGAATCCACGATGCTGAAGCCGCTCCTGTCCTTCTGGTGGGAAACCGCATTGGACAGGTAAGTCGCGTTCTGCATATGGTCCTCATTCATAAAACGCTTGCCAAATTTATTTACCAGGAGGTTCGGCTGTCCGAAAATGTTGGAAACACTTCCTGGAAGCTCTTCCACGCCTACCACGCTTGCCGCCTGCTCAATCCTGACCGGAAGCTTATCAGCGCCTGCCTCCCATGCCATCCGGAGGCCATCGCCCATGATGCCCGGAATCGCGAAGTTGAACATGTCGGTTCCGTGGATATAGCCTGTCTCCTGCTTGATGAAGTCCGGATTGCAGCCTGCGCCGCCGGTACAGATGATCGCTGCTTTGCAGGAAATCTTTACTTCATTTCCATCCTTATCGGTTGCCAGCACACCTGCCACCTTGCCGTCTTCCATCAGAATCTTCTTTGCCGGGGTTTCCAGAAGGACCTTTACCCCAAGCTCCTGCGCCCTTGCATACAACGCCTTGTTCATGAAGGAAGCTGCTCTTGGCCCGATACCGGTATCTGTCTTTACGATGTGCCAGGTAGGTTCTGACTTCGGGAAATAACGGAACGCGCCTTCGAATTCCACGCCCATATCCTCCAGCCACTCAATGGTCTCCGCAGACTGCTCAAAATAACGCTTTACCAGTCTTGCGTCTACATTGTAATGGGTATATTCCATAAACATACCAAATGCCTTCTCCACGGAAATGTCCTGCATATTCTGCTTCTGGTATTTTGTACCGATTCCCAGCGGTCCCATTCCCATATTTGCCGCTCCGCCTACTGCCGCCGCTTTCTCCAGCACGATCACATCTGCTCCGTCTTCCGCTGCCTGTACCGCCGCTGACAATCCGGAAGGGCCTGCCGCGATCACACAAACCTGTGTCTCATAATTTGCCATCTTTTTTACCTCACTTTTCCTACGTTTTTATTGTTCCTTAGCTTGATTTTATTTTATCGTTTTTTTCGCCCTTCCAATACTTTGATTTAAACCAAAAAGGCGGTTTTTTTTGTCCTTAAATGATTCTTTTTAGAAACAGGCAACAAAAAAACATATATTATTTTTGTTCTGCACACCAGAAAAAAGACATCCGGATACCATTGATCTGGATGTCTTTTCTCAATATGCTTTTCTATTCTTTCCGTATTATTTATCTGAATAGCAGGAAGAAATGTAAGGTTTATCATCTCATCCCTCCATTTCTTCCAATTCTTTGATTTCCTTATGAATAAGCTATGATTTTCCTTTTTGATAATTCCCGATTACTTTTTCTAAATGTTGTTGATTCTCTTCACTGTAAAAAGGGTCTACTTTCAATTCAAAAGGAATTCCGCCATAGCTTATCAGCAAAAAAGCAATACGAATCGCCACATTGTCTATTTAATGCAATACATTTTATTACGATTCAATCCGTAAAATACTCCCTGCATACAATGGTATAAAAAACTGCCGCACCCAGGATCCCATATCCATCCTGCATGAGGCAGCCTTTTTTCATTCTGTCATCAAACCAATCTATCCTTCAATCGCCCTGCGCATTGCTTCCTGATGACGGCGTACCTGCTCGATACTGTCAACACCTACGTCACGCAGATGCTCCCCGCCTTCATACTCAGAGCTCAGAAATCCCTTATACCCGGCCTTCTTAAATGCCTCTACCACCTCCGGGATCGCGACTGCTGTCTCTACATAATCCTCATGTACATTATAGAACTTGGCATGAGTATGGAAAATGTAATCGATATTGTCGATCAGATCCTGCGGGTCTGACCAGGAGTAGGTAAAGGATGCCCCTGCGTAAGCCTTGTCTGCCTGGTTGCCGCCGGCCTTCTCTACCGCGTCCATCATTTCCTTCATGCCGTTTGACATACGGTATTCCATATTGGCTTTTCCAAGGTTCAGGTCATATTTGATCTTCACAAATCCCTTCTCAAGCCTCTGCGCGTATGCGTCATCCACGATCTTGATACATTCCTCGGACGCGCCCTGCCTTCTTGCCTTATCCCGCAGTACGTCCGGGATATTCTTACAGAAGATTCCCATATCCGGAATAAATCCAAAATGCTTTGTCCCGGTCTTGTGGATCATTTCCATATAACCATCTGCCCAGCCGGAATTCAGTGAGAACGGCGCATGTACCTCCAGCCCGATCTTCACATCCTTTTCCGCCGCGTAATCCAGGCTTCCTTCGATCACGTCCATCGGAGTGGACACCAATGTACGCAGGTTCTTGAAGCCCAGCATGGAAGCCAGCCGGATATCACGCTTCATCATATTGATCTGCTCGCCCAGGGACAAGGTCCGGTTGTCATAAATCTTATTTTCCAGGAATGCGTCGTAGCAGGATGGTTCCAGGTTGTATTTTTTCAGCCATTCGAACCACTGATCCCTGAATTCCTGTGTCTCGATCGGCAGCGGGAACCTGCGGATCATCTGCTCCGCCAGAAGCTCCACGCCGGTAGCCCCGGTTTTCGCGGTTTCTCTCAAACATCCTTCCAGATCTAATTTCCCGTCATAATATTCATCCTGATAACTATACAGGGAAACACTTCTTTTAATATCATAGCTCATAATCTGCTCCTCCTTCATCTATCGCGGCCGGCCTGCCCGGCAGACTGATCACCTGTCTGCCCGGCTGACGCGGCAGTCTATGTTTTGTTTTCTCTCTTATGCGATCTCAAAATCTGCTTCACACAATGCCTCCGTCTGGAATGGCATATAAGATGGAGCAATGATCTGCATTGCCTTGATATGATGGCTTCCCTTTGCAAGCCCGCCTTCCTTTAATACGGTAACGGTCGCGTAGTCGCCGAATTCCCAGCGATAATCCGAATCGATCACGGTACGCATCTCTTCCAATGTAAATGTCTCTCCGTTCACGGTAAAGCGGATATCCTCCCGTGCCGCATCCTCTCCGTCCACATTTACCTGGATGTCACGCACGATAGATAACGTGAACCCGCGATAGTACTGTGCCTTGAACTGAAACTGATATCCTATAATTTTTCCATTTTCCTCTACATTCTTAAACCCTTCCGGATTATAAATCTGTCTGCCAGCCATTTCCTTTCCTCCTATTATGAGCACTTAGAGCCTGTCTTTCAGGCTCTTACGTGCGAGTTATAGTTACCTGACCACTTAGCGAGGTCTTGTCGAGCTTAGTGGCTGTGTAACTTCCTTCTTTTCTTCGGCACTTAGAGCCTGTCTTTCAGGCTCTTACGTGCGAATTAATCAAAGTACACTTCTTTCCCTGTCTCCGCTGATTTATAAATCGCTTCCAAAATCTGCGTTACCACAAATGCCTGCTCCGGTTTTACCAGCGGCTCGCCGTCATTGATAATGGCATTCAGCCACTGCTCCTGCTCACGGACCGCCTCTGCCGCCGCGCCGCCTTCGAAGAAGTCCACCACGCCTGCCGGGGAGATGGTCTTTTCCATCAACTGGTTATGCTCCACCGTATTATAGATCAGCTCGTCCTGTGGATAGCTTCCGCCGTGATGGATCTCCGCGCCGCCCTTGGTTCCGCAAAGAGTCGTAGACGCTTCCATGGATTTCAGTACGTTTAATGCCCAGGATGCTTCCAGATAAATGGTCGCCCCGTTTTTCATCTTCACAAGGCCAAACGCGGAATCTTCTACCTCAAATGTCTCCGGGTCCCATGGTCCAAATACATTTCCCTCCGGGCCGTCTGCCTGGCGTCCCAGCTTGTAGAATACCTGTCCGGAAACGGAAGCCGGTTCGTAATTGTTCATCATCCAAAGCGTGATATCCAATGCATGGGTTCCGATATCGATCAAAGGACCGCCGCCCTGCAGGGCCTTGTTCGGGAATACGCCCCAGGTCGGAACCGCCCTTCTTCTCAGAGCGTGAGCCTTCGCAAAATAGATTTCTCCAAGCTCGCCTGCTTCACAGGAAGCGTGCAGTGTCTGGGTATCGTCACGGAGGCGGTTCTGGTATCCGATGGTAAATTTCTTGCCGGATTTCTTCCATGCGTCCAGCATCTTCTGTGCGTCCTCGGTGTTGTGGGCCATAGGCTTCTCACACATAACATGCTTGCCTGCTTCAAAGGAAGCGACTGTGATCGGGCAGTGTGCCACGTTCGGGGTACATACATGGACCACGTCGATCTCAATGCTCCTGTCCGCTAACATTTCCTTATAATCCGTATAAACCTTCGCGCCCTCCGCGCCGTATTCCTTACATGCCTTTTCCGCACGCTCCGGGATAATATCACAAAATGCCACCATGACAGCCTTGTCCTCATTTGCCTTAATGGAAGGCATATGCTTCTGATTTGCGATACCGCCGCATCCTACGATTGCGATTTTCAATTTGCTCATTGTTTTTTCTCCTTTTCTTTTTCTGTTTAACTTGATTCCATTATACCGGACAGCCAGCCGGAAAACTTTCGTTTAATTATCCAGATTTATCCCCATATTTGGACTTTTTTTCAAATAAAACAAATAGCAGGACAAAAAAGATATATCTTTTTTTGTCCTGCCCTGTGTCAGCATAGCGTCCTTCATTCTGCCTCACCTTCATCATGGGGTGAGGCATTTTTTAGAGGCAGCTCACAGAAGGCCGGCCATCTCTGTTTCAAGATTCCTGAACCTTACTTTTTTTAGTTGCCGCTAATGTGATCATTCCAAAAATACACATTCCGATAAATGCCACGAAAAACTGGTTCTTTGCTGAATTTTCTCCGAGAATTTCTGCCGCTTTTCCAAGAAAGACCGGTGCGGTCAGGCCACCCATGCCCCCGATGATGGAAAATACGCCGCTGGCTTTTGCCACCGCTTCCTTCTCTACGGAAATAGAGATCAGATAAGAGCCGATCGCCATAAAGCAGCTCAGTGACACCCCGCATAGCGCACTGGCAAGATATACCCCCGGCATCCCCGGCACAAACAGGATTACGCCATATCCTGCTGCCGCTGAAAATACCGAAAATGCCAGTGTATAGTTCTTTAAGATCCCTGATGCTTTTGCAAAAAATAACCCCATCAGCAAAGCAAACGCTGCATTGACCGCTGTCACTACCCCCGCTGCCCATGGCGCATCGGTAATATTCTGCAGGATATAAATTCCAATATTCGTATTGTAAGCATTGATGAACAATGTATGGGCAAAGGAAGCTGCCGAAATGACAAACACCATTTTGTTCAGTTTCAGATCCGAAGCCTTCTCTGCCGCTACGGGCGGTGTCTCGGTCAGGAGCGCCCGAATCCCGATCATTGCTATGAAAGCGACCACATATACGAGGTAAAAATAGCGGTAGCCAATCCCTGCAAGCAGCCCGCCTGCCAGATTTTCCACCATGCTTCCGACCCCCATCCCCACCACATGCAGCCCCATATAAGAGGCTCGTTCCTCCGGCGGGAAGAATTCGCTGATGATCGCCGTGTTCATAGGGCTCATGATTCCAAATCCAAAACCAATGACCAGGCGCGCGCAAAACAGCACTTCAAAACTTTCTATAAAAAAGGGGATCACCCCACAGCAGCCCACAATAAACAATCCCAGCATCGTAATCTTTTTCTTCGTCATTTTTACGGTCAGCCGGCCAAGCATCAAAGAGCCTGCCATCAGCAGAAGATACTGTACCGTCTGTAAAAGCTGCACCATACCGGTCCCATACCGGCTATATTTCTCATTCAACACACCAAGCACCGGTAAGACCCCCGTAATGTTCAGTCCCAGTGCAAATGCCGAGATGAATACACATACCGCGATCCTGATACGTATATTCTTTTTATTTGACAGGTCATATCTTTTCTCCGAATACATTTTCATCATCCTCCTGTGTTTTCTTATACGAAAAATACGCCTCCGGCAGCTTTTCTGCATACTATGATATCCAAAAATCCCCGTAGCTTTATACCACAGGGATTTTTCAGTATCATATGCAAAATGTAACCGGCAACCGTTCCGTATTTTACCATTCACGCCCCACAAAGGGTAACTTCACTCTTACTCCTCTGATTTCTTCGCTTCGTTACGTGCGGTAAGACGTTCTCTGACTGCTTCCATATATCCCGGCCTGTCCAGGTCATACAATGCAAGCGGAATGATCCCGATCAGGAATACGATTCCGGGAAGCAGGTTTGCCGCCATGTTGATCCCGGTCTGTACATGAGGTGTGATCTCTCCGCCGCCCACGTATCCGAAGGCACCCATGACAAGGAGGAATACGGAGTTCGCAATTGCTGTCGCGATCTTGATCGCAGTCCCGTTAAAGGAGAATGCCATTCCGTCATTGCGAACCCCATACTTGTCGTCAAAATCATCAATCGCGTCAACGATCATACCGCTTCCGGACGGACCTGCCAGATATCCCACGCCATAGATGACCATGCATAGGAAGTTGAACGGGATATTGGTGGAAGGCCCGAAGTACAGCAGGATCAGTGCACCGCCCTGGATGACCATGGAGATGATCGCGCCGTTCCGTTTTCCGAACTTCTCTACGAACTTCGGCGCAAAAGGCATTACCAGTGTACCGACTGCCATCTGCATCATCATAAATACCGTGATCAGCGCAAAATTCTGTACACAGTGCATATAGAAGAATACTGCTACGGAAATACGTCCCAAAATACCAAACATATTAAAGAAAGAGTAGAACATGGCGCAAAGCAGGTTCTTATTCCTTGCGATCATCTTCAGGCCGTCGATGACCTTTCCCTGTTCTTTCTTCTCTACCGTTACCTTCTCTTTTGACAAGACCGCCACTGCCCAGAACATGGGAAGCGCAACGATCGCCAGCAGGGCTGCCGTTTTCTGGTAGCCGTTTGCCTGGTCTCCGCCGCCGATAAAGGTTACCAGCGGCAGCACGGTCAGGTTCAGTACGATCTGTCCGATGGTCATGCCCATCATCTGCGCGGCATTCAGCCTGTTTACTTCCTTCGGGTCATGTGTCATAACGACCGGAAGTGCCGTATACGGTACATTGGTCATGGTATAAGCCATTCCCAGGCCGATATAGGTAATATATGCGTAGACCAGCTTGGCCGTTCCGCCGAATCCCGGCACCGTAAAGGTCAGGATCGTAAAAATGACCAAAAGCGGCGCGCCAACAAAGATATAGGGCCGGAAACGTCCCCATTTTGTATGGGTACGCTCCATAATGGTTCCCATCATCGGGTCATTAATGCCGTCCCAGATCTTGGCAACCAGCATCAGCATGGCTACGGCTCCTACGCCAAGGCCATATACGTCTGTATAGAAAATAGAAAGGTATGTACCTACCATGGTCCAGGATAACTGGGAAGCAAAATTTCCCATACCAAAGACGAAATAATTTTTAAAGGTAAGCGGCTCCATACCATATTTGTTTAATCTTGTTTCGCTCATAGCGCCCTCCAAATATTACTTTCTCTCAAAAGTAACTCTTCTGTTATTCTTTCTCTCTTTCCTCTGTATCACATCGAAGCAATGGTCTCTTCGAACTTTTCATATTTCTCCATCATTTTCGGCAGCGTTTCCTTATTAGCTGTCAGCTTCGGCACACATACCTTGATCATATTCTGGATCTCGTTGTAATGCTCATAGATTCCGATGGTCGTATTACGCGCACGCGCGATCTCCTTTTCGGGCCATTCTACCTTCACCTGGCCTCCATCCACAGACAGTTCTCCCCAAATCCCGCAGATCGGACATTCCACGTGAGTTGTCCCATTCATACTAAGCAGCGGATTATGGCAGACCGGGCATACCCCCTCGTCTCCTACCCACGTATCCACCTCGCCGTATGGTTTTCCGACAGACTCTGCCACGGCCTTTCCAAGCTCCCCGCATTTTGCCATCAGAGCCGGATCCAGCAGCGGATGTCCTGTCCTGCCCTGATCATATGCATCCACATGGCCCACACATTTCATACAGAAGGAAAAGCTGAACAGATCCAGCATGGGAAGTCCCAGGGATACCCAGTTATGAGTCTGCGCGCCTCCTACGGAGATAAATCCGGTATACCGGTCCTTAAAATATCTGGGATCCAGCTCCGGCTTTCCTTCTTCGATCCGCTTTTTATTGACTTCCAGAAGAGCGGCCCTGTCATGGGAAGGTCCGAAACGGTCTACAAAATTTTTAAACTGCCCGACAATGCCGACCGCATAGACCGGAGCGCCTACAATGATCCCATCCGCTTCCAGACACGCTTCCTCCAAAACTGAATAATCATCTTTCATGCAGCAATGGATCTCCACCTCTCCTTTATCCCGCAGGCGGCTGCAGTAATCACATGCCCTGCAGTGTCCGATATCCAGCCTTATGGTATTGATAAACCGCACTTCGGCTCCTGCCTTCTTTGCCGCAAACAATGCCTCTTTTACCATCACATCGCTGCGCTGATTCCTTCTTCCGAAGGAAATTCCCAATACTTTCATTTTCTATCCTCCATCTCGTTAGTATGCTTTTCAGTTTACACTTTTTTTAGAATTTTGCTTTCGTACATTTATCTTAAACCCGCATCAAAATTTAGTGCACATTCCGCGCCAAAACCATAAAAACTAAAAATAATCATATCAAATTTAATCTTTGAAACAACTCAGAACAAACCATATCTGTACTGAATATCCAAAAGCCGGATTTCCTGAGGCTGCATCACGTTTTCCAGTTCCAGGCTTCCGTCCGTTACCTGAACGGTTCTGATCTCCATGCTGGGGATCGCCCGCCTTTTCATATATTCAATCTCGTCCTTCGAAAGTGCCTTCTCATATCCCATCATTTTCCAGATATTCTGCACAGATCCGTTTTCCGGATTCATATAATGAATTTTCACCTGATAGGAACCATTTTTTACATGGTTCAGACAGATTTTCAGCTTCAGCGGTTCCGAATCTTCCACAAACTGATCCATCTCGTCAATCCGGATCTCATCCTCCCTGCAAAACGCGTATTTTGATGAAAACTTTTTAAAATTATGGCAGACTGCCGTAAACCGTCCCCGCCCATTTGAAGTAATGACACTGTTCTCACTCCTGCATATCACATGATTCTGAAGCTTATTCATGAATTGAAACGCATAGAAAGATGGTTTTCGGATCCCGTCCCTGGAGACCATTCCCGAATTCCCGTTCAGTACGGCCTGAAAATCATAATAGCCAGTCTGCGTATTTTCCTGTCCTGCAAAGTTCTTAGCGCCTGATGTCCTTTGGTGGGCATATTCCGATCCCATATCCAGGCCATGCCAGTAAGCCATAAGATCCGCGTTGCCCAGCATGCCGATACATGTTTTTACAATGTAAGCCCCCTGCGCGCAACTGTCGTTAAACACATTCTGATCCGAATCCGTAAAATTCCACTGGTCAATATGTAGTTCCGAAACCCGAAATCCTTCTTCTTCCATCATTTTTCTGATCAACTGCACCTGATTTTCCAAATAGCTGCTGTCAATGGATCTTCTTGCATATCTAAGCTCATTTTCAGCGACCGAGATATACTGAAAGGAACGAAACGACAGGAAATCCGGCCGGATCTCGCGCTTCTTCCATATACGGAAGATCTCGCGGCAGGAAGCATTATCATATCCCAAAAGGAAACCGGCGCCTCCCACCCGGATTTCCGGGGCAATTTCCTTAAATGTCCGGTAAATGACTTCGAAGTTCTGATAATAGGTTCCATCTTCCTCTGTCATTCCAAAACCAGAGCCATTTCCGCACTCAAAATACCATCCTTCCATTTCTTCCAGGCCGTAGCGGTTGATCAAATGCAGATAGAATGCCCTCAAAATTTCACTGAACAGTTCAGGATCCCATACTTTTTTTCTTTCAACGCTATTTTTCCGTGTCTCCTTCGAATCAAATCCTCCGCCCAGTTCAATATAAGGCTTCATGTGATGGTCAATGATAAAATCAAGCACAAGATCCAGTTTCCGGAAATTCATTCCTTCTTTTTCATCCATACACTGTTCCCAGGAGAGCAGATTCCAGATTCTCGCGTACACCATACCCGTTTCCTCCTGGATCTGTATGAACTGCTTCTGCACTTCTGACTGCAGAAGCGTGTACGCTTCTCCTACATTCACTGCCTGGATCCAATCCACATTTTGAATTTCGTAATGGTTGACATCGGCAGTACATATTTGCTGTCTGCCTCTGTTTTCCTGCTGCCCGGCCTGTCTGTTTCTCAGATATTCGTGTACCATATCCAGACTTTTTTCTTCCAGTTCATACTCCTCATAAGAAGACGGCATGTTCTTCTGCATCCTCTTTCGGTACTGGCTGGGCGCCTCGCGGTGGATATTTCGAAAGCTCTTAATAAATGCTGCTGATGTAGGAAATCCGTTATCCATGGCAATACGGGTGATACTTTTATTGGTATACAGCAATTCATCTACTGCGTGAAACAGACGTATATTATTCAGATACTCCAAAAAGGTAAGGCCGAGATGTTTTTTGATATATTTTGACAGATATACATTCGACAGATACAATCTCTGCGCAAGATCGTTCAGGCTGATCTGAGTCTGATAGTTTGCCTGAATATAATTCTGGATCTGCCGGATCCGCACCTGATCCTTAGAATTTTCCTGATCTATCCAGATGTTGTCTGCTTTGACCATAAAATGACTGACTAACTGGTACAAGAGTTCATAATACAGTGAATTCAGGTATAACGCACCCTTTTCCTCCTGATCGGAATAGCAGCTTAAGATCCGGTCCAATAAGTTCCTTACTTCTTCGTACGCGTCATTTCTGTCCACCACCGTATTGCACCAGAACATCAGCTGCAGCGTGCCCATATGCTCCGCCAGGATGTGAAAATCAATAAAAAATCTTGCCGCCAGAATTCCCTGTTCACCTACACAGGCATGCCTTTTATTCGCATTGATCAAGAGAAAATCTCCCTCTTGAAGCTGATATACCGACTCATCAATTTTAATCTCCATTTTCCCCCGCATCACATAAATGATTTCCGGATCCTGATGATAATGCACCGATGCTTCTTCCTGTCTGATAAAATAGAACTTTATTAGTTTTCTTTCGTTTTCCATAGCTTTCTCTTCCGCCGCAATATTTTTTATTGCTTTTGCTGATAAACAAGCGGGACTGTCACTGCCGGCTATATCCGGCATACAGTCCCAAGTAAGTCGTGGTCATCTTTGAGATGGTATTAATTAATCAAATACGATCGTCTTTCCGGTTGCCGCGGACTCATAAATAGCTTCAATAACTCTGGTCACAACTGCCGCCTGCTCCGGAAGAACTGCCGGTTCCGTTCCTTTTGTGACGCACTCTACCCATTTTGTCATGTCATATTCCCACATGTCATATTTTGCTTCCGGGCTGGTAATCTCTGTTTTCATTTCCCCGTCAACCATTTTTGTTATACGAACGCTGTCTTCAAATCCGGGGCCGACCATATCCGCGCCTGCAAGCGTCCCTGCTACGGAACAGATAATTCCAGGGGCTTCCTGCTGCATGTTCGTACGCCATGCTGTCTCGACATAGAACATCGCGCCGTTTTTCATTGTAATCATTGCCATTGCGGTATCTTCTACATCAAAGTTATCCGGATCCCATGGTCCAAGCTGATTTCCTTCCGGGAAGTTTTTCATCTTATCAAAAGTGACTCCCCGAACGCTTGCAACATCATAGTTATTTGTGAGCCACATTGGAAGGTCAATGGAATGAGGCCCTCCGTCCATCAAAACTCCGCCGCCGTTCAGCTCTTTGCTTGTATATACGCCGTATGCCGGAAGACGGTTTGGGCGTAGCTGGGAAGAACGGATATAATATACATCTCCAAATTCGCCTGCTTCGTACATTCTCTTCATTTCCATCGGGGCCGTATTATAACGCCATTGTGTGCCGCTTGTGAGCTTCCTGCCGGCCTTCTGCTGTGCCGCGAGCATTTTCTGCGCGTCTGCATATGTACATGCAAGCGGTTTCTCGCAGTAAACGTCTTTGCCGTGTTCAAACGCGCAGATCGTCATCTCACAATGAAGCGGGTTCGGAGTACAAACATGTATTACATCAATGTCTTCTGCCGCGCACATCTCTTTGTAATCTGTGTAAATTTTAGCATTGAGGCCGAAATCTTGATTTGCCTTCTCACATCTCTCCGTAAGGATATCACACAACGCAACGATCTCCACTTCATCAGAATGCTTCACAAGCTGTGTTAAATGCTTTGTCGTCCCAATTTCACCAATACCGATAACTCCAATTCTTTTCTTTGCCATTTTATTTTCCTCCATAGATTTTATTTTTCCATATTTGTTCCGGGTTCTCTTGTGTTATGCAGGTAATACTTTGCAGGATGCCGCTACCTTCGCGTCGCGGTTCTCGAATGTAAAGAATTCTAAGCAGAAGTTTCCTTCATAGCCAAGTTCCTTTACTGTATTCAGGATAAACGTATAATCCAGTTCTCCCACTGTAAGCTCCGCTCTCATCGGCGCCCCTGCTCCGTGAATATCTCCGATCAGATCCAGGTTCGACTTGATCGTCTCCGTAATCTTTCCCTCAATATTCTGGAAGTGGAAAATGTCATAAAGAAGTTTTACATTTTCGCTTCCCGCCTTCTTAATTAAACCAAATGCCTGTTCAGAGCTTGTAAAAAATCCATTCGTCAGCGGCTCAACAAGTACTGTTACCTCCTCTTTCTCAGCAATAGGCGCAAGACGCTTCAATGCATCTTCCATAGCCGCAAGGACCTCCTCTGAGGAAAGATCTTTCGCATAATCGGCCGCGTTTAGGATCAACTTGTTACACCCGATCTGCTTTGCCTTCGGCACGCTCTGTGTAAAAAGAGAAACCAGTTCATCTGTCTTAGCCGGGTCTCCCAAAAGAGGCGCCCCTGCGGAAACGCATGCCCGGATCTCAATATCCAGTTCCCTGCCCGCCTCAGCAAGGCGGTCCAGATCTCTTCCTTCCAGATCAAACATTTCAATTCCCGTTAATCCGTTCTTCTTTGCCAGCTTCATAGCTTCAATGATTCCATCTGTATCCGGCCAGACGGGTCCCTTTTCGCCAACTGCCACAAACATAATGTCTGCACATAAACTGTACTTCATCACTTCAATAACTCCTTTCTTCTTCTCTTTGTTTTATGTCTCCATTATAAGACGATCCTATTGCATCGGCGTTCTTCCTCAGCAACACTGTTTCAGAGGAAAAGAATTTGGTTTCAAATTTGAAACCGGCCGCCGGCAGCTTTTCCGTATACGATGGCACCAAAAAAAGAGCTCCGGCTTCAAATTTGAAACCAGCGCTCTCACTGCAGTGTCCTGTGGCATATCCGCCTTTGATGATATTTCTATTCACCGGATATACTTCATCCGGTATATCTCACTCAGCATCAGAAAATACAGGTCAAACAAAAGCACCCCTGTTACCACCTTTTCCTTATTGCTCCGGAACAGTTCCCTGTCTATATACCTTTTATAACGCACCGATGCGCCATATACCTTCGCCCCCTTTGCCTTGAGGTTGGCAAATACCGGTTCCATGTCTATGGTCTCTACATGCTCGATCATATTGACAATGACAATACTCTGTTCCGTCAATGTACTGCTGTCCTCCAGCATATCCGGAAGCAGGCAGTAATAGCCCGTCTCTTTTCCGTCCATTGCAAGGTTCTGCTGCAGGGAAAGTATGGCGCTGTTTTTATAAGGTGTATAGAACACCACCTTATCCGCCCCGCCCAGTTCCTCCGCGATCTTCTCCACCTCACCCGGGTCGATCTGGTCCCGCATGACCTCACAGGTCTCTATGGTTTGTGCCAGCATGGCATCCTTCACGCTTCCGGCATCCCGGCTCTGCTCAGACGGCAGAAGCCGGTTGTAGTAGGTATATTGCTTCACCGCCCGTTTCAGCTCATGATGGAAATCCGTAAAATTCTGATACCCCAGCTTCTGCACCATCCTCCACACTGTCGTCCTGGACGAATTAGTCAGTTCCGCGATATCATAGATGTTGCCGTCCGCCGCTTCCTCCAGATTCTCAAGGATTCCTCTGCAGACATTCCGATATGTACTGTCAAAAGAAAGATGATTATATAATTCCGTCAAGCTCTGAAGAACATTCATATCCATTCCCCCCTGCCTTACTTTTCATCAAGTATAACACATTCCTTGTGCAAAAACGAGGGAAATCATTGATCCACGACACTTTTTCATCACTATGGAAATCTCTTCCTTATTTCAGCCAGGCAGAAGAGGGCAGGTTACTCTTATCAGATTGGTCCGCGGCCAAAGAATGACCGCACCCCGGAAAGCGCTTCCCGGATCGTATCAACCTCCGCAAGGCTGTTGTAAAAGCCGGTGAAAAACGTAGTACGGATTTATATCCCATTTTGCGCACGATCGGCTGGGCGCAATGGCTTCCGGACCTTACTGCGATCCCCTCCATGGAATCCTATTTCAGATAGGAGCGGGCGACCATATCCAGAGCGTCCCTGATCCCGCCTGTAAATACGATCTGTTCCGCAGATTCCGCATTTATGAACTCCTGTATGGTCTTGTCCGGTGCCGGTGTAGCCTTTGCCTTCGTTATGTTACAAACAAAAATAGCCTGCCTTTTTAAACAACGGCCTCTATCAATACTTTATCTCCGCATACTATCTTATGGATTCCAGTCTGCTTTTTTTTATTAAAGTTGAAGCTGACCATATATCCTCGCTTCAGATGATATTCTTCCAAATATTCAGTTAGCTGTTCCTCCCCCCGCCGGTTGTACTCTTCTCCATGCCAGATCTTCAATTCTATGATCTTTTGCTGTCCGCAGAAATCTATGATCAGATCTGTGCGCCTGTTCGTCCTTGTTTTGGACTCTATATAATAATTTCCTGTTCCATTGATAATGGGTTTCATATAAAGCAGAAAGATACAGCGCCCATTGTCTTCCAGAAAGTGTTCATGATACTCTCCAAACAACTCCGTGTAATGACTTACAAACTTCTGAAGAACCAGTTCCATATCCAATTGCCCGTTGGCAACAAATTGATTTTTCTCATCCACGGCAATCTGTGAAATCTCCATTTGCCTGGCTTTTTCAGCAAGGAATCCATTGTAAAGCCGTGTTTCAAAAATACGGTTTGAAACAGCGACGACCCCATTTTTTAATGTAACAAAGCCAAACATGACTGCCATCCGTATCCCCGTATCTCCCGGCACATATTCAATCATCCTGCCTTTTAATAACAAATCCTGCAGCATCTGTTTCAATTCTGGAAAATCAATCAGCTTATTGTCGAGAGACTCAAACAACGTATTTTCCTCCTGAATAAGCATCCGTATTGCCGCCAGAAAACCATCTCTGGTCCATGCCGAATTTTTATCCGGGAATTCCCGGCTACCTGCAATTTTTTCATCAATCAGCTTACAGATTTTGGATACAAGAAACGGATACCCGGATGTATATTCATAAATCAAAGCCGCCAGTTCCTGCACATTCATCCCTGTCAGGCAATCCTGTTCATAATCTTCCAACATTCCGGCAATCCCATTTTCAGGCAGGCTCATATCAATATCAAAATTCGCCGCAATGTTCCACGGACTATTTGTCTGATGTTCTGTTTCTATACGTATCTTTAACTTCAAACTCTTTATATCATATACCCCGGCCAAAATCACCGACTGAAAAATCGGCGTTTCATCCCGATCTATATAATAACCTCTCAACTGTGCCAGGAAGTCTAAAAACACTTGATTATTTGCCGCGCTGTCCACTTCATCTATCATCATGACGATCGGCCGTTCTGTTGCCCCACAGATCTGGCTTAACCTTCCAAATAAATCAAACAATGTGAATGTTCTGGACCCTATTTGGGCAATTTCCCGCAATTCTTCGAGTAGTTCCTCCACTTCATCTGTTCTATTTACACATTCTCTCTTCATCAGACGAATAAAGTAAGACGCAAATGCCAGTGAAAACATATTTCCATCCTGAAACTTTGCCGCATCCAGTTTTTGGAAATCCAGGCTGATTACGATGTACTCCTCCTGCAGATATCTTTTCAGAGCCCTCAGAGTCGTCGTCTTCCCATACTGCCTCGCTCGGTTAATCGTAAAATATTCTCCTCTGTCTATGAGTTCTTTTATCCTCCGGAGGCGCTCACTGATATCTACCATATAATGCAGATTTGGTTTACAGTCCGCACTCACATTAAATATTTTTCCCACTACAGCTTCCCCTTTCCGATCACATCATGAAACTCAAAAACAGATCCTTTCAGGTATGCATGAATTCCACTACCTTATCCGCCCCGCTCAGCTCCTCCGCGATATCATAGATATTGCCGTCCGCCGCTTCCTCCAGATTCTCAAGGATCCCTCTGCAGACATTCCGATATGTACTGTCAAAAGAGAGATAATGATATAATTCCGTCAAACCCTGAAGAACATTCATGTCCATTCCCCTGTAAAATATCACGATCCATTTTCTGTCTTTATTGTAACACATTCTTTCAAATTCTGTTACAACTATTTATGAAAAGCAGAAAGATTGAAATATCCATTGTTACAATTCACGGTCTGTCAGATATCTAAAATCGCGGATGCAAAGCTTCTTTTAGTATCCGCGCCATGAAGCGGGAATGAAAAAAGGCTGAGGCCAGACTGAAAAAGTCCGGCCCTTCTTTTTTATCTCAAAACCTCACCCGCGCCTCTTCACACAGACACTCTCTGGAATTGCCGCCCGCATAGATCCGGAACAGCCCGTCTTCCCGTACATATTCTCCCTCATTGTTATAGAATCCCATATCCTCTTTCTTCAATTCCAGGCTGACCGTACGTTCCTCCCCGGCATCCAGTTCCACCCTCTGAAATCCTTTCAGCTCTTTCACGGGGCGCACCAGGCTGGCCGTCACATCCTGCATATAGAATTGGACCACCTCTGTCCCTTTTCTCTCCCCACTGTTTTTCAGCCGGACAGAGACAGACAATGAATTCTTTTCTTCCTCCACCTTCAGATCTGAATATGCAAATGTGGTATAGCTCAGCCCGTAACCAAAGGGGAACAGTGCGTCAAATGGAGCGTCCAGATAACGGGACGTGAATTTACTCTTGCTTCCCGGCCTTCCGGTGTTCGGATGATTGTAGTAAATGGGGCACTGCCCGTTCACCGACGGGAAGGAGGAAGCCAGCTTTCCACTGGGGTTCTCTTCTCCGGTAAGCACCGCCGCCACCGCGTTTCCCATCTGTACGCCCAGATGCCATGCCTCTACGATGACCGGCAGATGCGCTTCCTCCCAGCCAAGAGCCAGCGGGCGTCCGTTCATCAGAACCGTGACCAGTTGTTTTCCCGCTTCCTTCGTTTTTTCCAGCAAAGCAGAAAGCAGTTCCCGTTGTTTTCCCGGCAGCTCTACATTTGCTTTAGAAGAAGCCTCCCCCGACATATTCACCAGCTCTCCCACTACGGCAACGACCACATCGCCGTCCTCGCAGGCTTTTTCGACTTCTTCCATATTGACCTCGCCCTCCGGCCCGCCGCAGGGATAATAATTGACATCCGCTCCGCTGTTCTTCAATCCATCCAGGATCGACACACAATCCTCGTTCTTCCAGCTCATGGCCCATGCCCCGATGATTTCCTCTTCATTGGCCGCCAGTGTCCCCACAAGGCTGATCTTTGGCTTCCCGGACAGGGGCAGGACATTTCCCTCATTTTTCAAAAGGACGATTGATTTCTTCGCCGCCTCCAAAGCCGTTTTTGCATGCTCCGCCGGAATCTTTGACGCGTATTTTTCCATTGCCTCCTCTGACACATATGGATTTTCAAACAGTCCAAGCCACATTTTCACAGAAAGGATTCTTCTGACCGCTTCATCCACAACCTCCAAGGAAACCTTCCCATTCTCCACAGCCGCTTTCAGATGATCTTTATAAATATGGGTTCCCATGTCCATATCCAGACCCGCGTTGGCCGCCTGGACACCTGCGTCCTCATCATTTTCCGCGATACCATGGGCCACACATTCCTTGATCCCATTGGCGTCACTGACTACGAAGCCTTCCATTCCAAAACTTCCCTTTAAGATATCACGCAGGGTATAAGGATTCACGGTACAGGGCACACCATTCAGATCGTTAAAGGATGCCATGGCGCTTGCCGCGCCCTCCTCCACCGCCGCCTTGAAAGGCGGGAGATACACATTATGTAACTGGGAAATGGACATGCTGGTGGTATTGTAATCCCTCCCCGATTCACAGGCGCTATATGCCACATAATGCTTCAGGCAGGCCGCCACATAATTTTCATTGGAAGACCGGTCATTCTGCAGCCCGCGGATCTTTGCCTTCGCGAAGCAGGATGCCAGATACGGGTCTTCGCCCGGCCCCTCCGACACTCTTCCCCAGCGGCAGTCCCGTGCCACATCGATCATGGGAGCGAAATTCCATTCAATCCCGTGCGCCCTGGATTCCTTTGCCGCAATCCGGGCAGTACGCTCAAACAAATCCTCGTCAAAGGCCCCCGCCTCCGCGATGGCGATGGGATACACGGTACGCAGCCCATGGATCACGTCAAATCCCATGATCAACGGAATCCCCAGCCTGCTTTCCTCCACCGCGATCCTTTGCAGCTCATTGGCCTTCACCGGGTCATCCCCCATCATGGCGCCCACCAGCCCCGCCCGGATCTCTTCCTCATGGAAGTCCCGGGTGGCAGTAGACATGATCTTCTGGAATTCCTCCTGGGAAATCCTTCCGTCTGTCATCATTTCGATCAGTTCCTCAAAAGGCACATCAAATCCGCCTACGATAGAAGGCGATTCCAGATTCATCTGCCCGATCTTTTCCTCCAATGTCATCCGGGATAACAACTCTTCTACCCCTTGCTTTTGCTGTTCTGTCAGTTTCATCCTTTCTTTTCTCCTTTTCATATGATTTTTGATACTAAAGCTCCGCGATCACGATCCCCTGGATCTCCTGCGCCGCAAGCCTCGTTTCCACCACCAGCGTATGATCATAGGCTTTTGCCTTACGGATCGTCAGTTCCGGCTGGCAGATGGTCTGCAGATATTGTATCTCCACGACCGAAAGTGCGTTAAAATACCCCAGCTTTTCCCATTCATTCTGCACATTTCCGTTTTTCTGGTTCACCGAAAATACCTTGATCTGATAGATTCCGTTATTCACCGGGTGCAATTTAAAACTCATCTGAAGCGCTTCCTGGTCCTCAAAAAGACGGGGCTGCTGCTCGATCTCGATCTGGTTTTCATCCAATGAATAATAACGGAAATTAAAATGCTTGTAATTGTGGCAGCATATATAAAAAATCCCCTTTCCATCCCCGGATACAATCGCGTTACGGCATTTTCCCAGAAAATATTTTTCCATATGGGCCAAATGCTCAAACGCGAAAAATGCCGGCTTACGGATCCCATCCCTGCTGAGCAGGCCGCAGCCTCCGAACAGAAGCTCGTCCGAATCGATCCTTTCAGCAAAAATGTCTGTCGCGCTCCAGTATGCGATGGCGTCCGCCTCGTCATAATTTTGTATCAGGTTTTTCATGATATAGGCGCTTTTATAGCATCCGTCATTGAGACAGTTCCGGTTGGAAAGCGTGGAACTCCACTCTGTCACGAAAAATTCAGGGACATCGAAACCTGCCTCTTTGACCACCTGTTTTGCCCTCCGGATCTGGTGGTACAGATAATCCTCATCCGGTGAATACGGATTTCTTCCCGCGTCCAGCAGATGTTCCTTTACCAGATACGGGTAAGAGCAAATAGAAATAAAATCCGGACGATGCTTTCTCTTCGCCCACTTCGCGATGACCTCCGGAAATTCCTCACCAATGTAATTCATGCTGAACCCTGCTCCGCCAATCTTCACATTCGGGGCATACGTCCGGAAAATCTCTGTAATCGCGTCAAACGCCTCAAAATAATGGTCGATCGGCACCTTTTTCTGGATCACCGCATTCTGTTCCAGTTCAAAATGCCACTCTTCCACCGTACTGATCCCGTACCGCCTTGTAAGATGGCGTATCAGCTCCTCCAGGAAAATCCGATTTTTATCGATCAGGTTGATCTGGTTTTCCAGATCCAGGCTGAGCATTTTCAGATTCACCTTCTCCACGAAAAAGTCTCTCCCTTTAAATCCCAGTTCGATGTGTGGCTTCACCCCGATCTTGACCAAAAAATCAAAAATCTGATCGATCAGCTTGAAGTTATACTGCGAGTTCTTTTCCTTCAGCTCAATCATCATATCATCTGCCAGAAGATTCCAGAACCGGGCATATTCAAAATGAAGCTGTCCCTTCATATACTGGAGATGTTCCCTGACGTCAAAACGCAGCAGGTCAGAGGCGGCGCCCACATTGATGATCCGGCGCCAGTTCCGTTTCACTTCTTCCTTCCGGGATGTGTCGATCTCCATTTCCTGTACAATGGAATCCGCGGCGTCCGAAGTCCTGACCAGATTGGAAGCCAGATACTGTTCCACCTTCTCTATAACCTGCGCACTGTTTTCCTGCTCTTCTTCCCTCTCCAGCTTTTCCGCCATCTGGCACCGGTATTCTGCCGGAGTCATGTGGTAGGTTTCCCGAAACGCATGATTCAATCCCGCCTGGTTCGAGAACCCATTATCCATGGCCACCTTCAGTATGGTCTTATCTGTATACAGAAGATCGCTGACCGCATGATCCAGCCGGATATTATTCAGGAGCTTCAAAAAGCTCATCCCAAAGTTATTTTTAATATATTTGGATAGATAGGTATGGGACAAAAAGAGGCGGTCCGCAAGCTCCTTCAGTGTGATCGGCTCCCGGTAATTCGTGGTGATATAGCCCAGGATCTCATTGAGGCGCTCATCCCGGATCCCACGCAGGGATTCATATTTGCTCATCCCCTTTTTCACGATAAAATCTGTGGTGATCAGATAAATGAGCTGGTAATAAATGCTGTTTCGAAGCACGATCCCCTGTCCTTCCATGGTCTGGTAGTAGTTAAAGATCTGCCGGATATAATAACGCATTTTCTCGTAGCTTTCCGAATGCTCCTGCACCGAATTACACCAGAAAAACTGCTGCTCCCCACCGAAAATCTCGGTCAGCATGGTATTATCTATGAACAGGCTGCCCAGCAGGATATCGCTGTTTATGCCCCCATCCGGCAGATGCGCGCCTTCCCTGACGGCGTGGTAAGCATGACGCACATTGGAGTTGACCAGCATGAACTGATCCGTTCCAAGAAAATGTTTTTCTTCCTCATACTCGATCTCCAGTGAACCATCCAGGACATAGAGTATCTCTATGTCCTGATGAAAATGCATCGCCTGTTCTTTTTTTGTGGAAAACTGGCATCGGATGATATTTTCATATTTCATGCCATCTCTCCTTCCGAAAAATGTGTTTATAGATTATCATAGCCAATTCCCGTCCTCCTGGCTATATCTTTTTTGACTTCTTTTGTAATTGTTCAGAACGGCAGGCCACAGACACGTCAACTACACAAGGGCTTTTGCACCTGTGTCCGCTTAACTCGCTGTTTCGCGGAAATCAATGGTGTAAAAGCCCTCTCTTTCAATATTTACGAAATTTTATGCTTTCTTCGCATTTCTTTCATCCAGTTCCACCCGGATCTGATCCATCATCTTTTTATCCAGCTTATACCAGAACAATGGGATCATAGATATAATAATACAAGCCGCCGGGGCAAGGTTTACAACCGCATTGATCCCCATTTTCGCCGCCTCTGTCTGTTCTGCGTTCGGAACAAATCCTGACGCTGCCAGAAGCAGGACAGTCGCGGAACCACCTACCGCTGTCGCCAGCTTAACGCCAAAGCTCATATAAGAATAGGTCAGCCCTTCCTGACGGATCCCGTATTTCCAGTCGCCGTATTCGATACAGTCGGAAAGCATTCCCGTGCTGACATTTGCCGCGGAATTTCCAAATCCGATGATCGCGCTGATGATGATCAGGAACGCGTTGTTATTGGCCGGAACCGCGAACATGATCACAAATCCCGCAACCATAATCACATTCAAGAACAACAGCCAGTTTCTTTTTCCAAATTTCTTTGTACCAAAGGGAAGGGCCGTACATCCGATCAGCTCTGTGACCGTCATGGTCGTAAAGATCGGCGCGATCATGGTGAAGGATCCTACCACGTAGATCACATAATAAGTCAGCATCGACATACGGCACATAATCGCAATGGCACCTGTAAATACATTAAATACCGTGATCAGCAGCATTTTATTCTTACACATTTTCTTCAAGGACTGGAACACCGGCTCCTTTACTGCCTGCTGTGCCGGAGCGGAAACCACTACCGTCTCCTTGCATCTCCACGCACAAAGCCAGAAACATGGCAGCATGGCTACAGAGCAGATGACGGTTGTCCAGAAATATCCTCTTGCGTCCGCGATGGCCGCTCCTTCCGCGTCAACGCTTCTGCTGAAAAACAGGATCATCGGCATTGCTACCGCGGAAAGGATGATCTTGATCACAGAAGCCCCGATCGCACGGCAGGATGTATAGTTCATACGTATCTGGGAATCTCTCGCGATCAGATTTACCAGTCCGCCGTATGTGACACAGATTGCCGTGTACGCCATACCTGCGCCGATGTAGCAGATGAGGCAGAGAACAGCCTTTGCCGCTCCTTCTACCGGAAATACTGTAAATGTCAAAATATTAAAAATGGCAAGGAACGGGGACGCGAACATCAGGTATGGCCTAAATTTCCCCCAACGTGTCCTTGTACGGTCCGCGATCACACCCATCATCGGGTCATTGATGGCGTCCCAGATACGCGCGATCAGCATGATCAATGAGATTGCGCCTGCGGTCAGCCCTACAACATCCGTATAAAATACCATCAGATAAGTATTGATCATATACCAGGAAAGCTGGGATCCCACCTCTCCGAAGCTATAACAAAAGCCTGTAAATTTGTCTGTTTTTTCCTGCGTTACTACTTGATTTTCCATGACTCTCCTCCTTCTATTTTCTCTGTCATGCCTCTCCGACACCTATGTATTTCATCTTTAATCCCTTTAGGTTCTCCACCTTTTTCTGTGTCATCGCGCCATCCCGTATCTCATTGGAATGCTCCCATTTTCCGGCATCCCGCAGTCTGGAACGCTTTTGCTGCTCTTCGGAAAAGTCCACCCGGATCTCCCCATCTACAAGATCCAGTGTCCCCTCAATCCCGCAGACCGGACATTCCACTTTATTCCCGCCATAACCAACGGTCAGGATACTC
Source organism: uncultured Clostridium sp. (assembly GCA_964523125.1). Lineage (GTDB taxonomy): Bacteria > Bacillota > Clostridia > Lachnospirales > Lachnospiraceae > Schaedlerella. The sequence continues at coordinate 138,664 of CAZFXM010000002.1, forward strand.
TCATGGCAGACCGGGCATACGCCTTTGTCATCTCCCCGGTAACGGGTACGCTCTTCCTCTGTCTCTGCCTGCAGCGCGTCCACGATATTCTGCCCCAGCTTTGCCATTCTTTCCATCACATCGGGCCTGCCCAGTACATGGTCAATGTTCATTGCCCCAAAATATTTGTACTTGTCGATCACATCAATCCCCATCGGGAATGTGAACTCATACATGTTCGGCAGCGATAAGGACAGCCAGTTCTCCGTCCTTGCGCCCCCTACCGTGATCAACGCGCCGACCCGGGGCTTGATACTGCGGGGATCCGGATATTCCTTTGGATCTTTCCCCTGCCCGATTCCCTGTTCGATTGCCGGCCCGCGGAATGTCTTGTCATGCGCGGGGCCGATCCGGTCACATACCACTTTGAAATTTCCCGTTGGCGCAAACTCATAGGTCGGGGAGCCGACAATGACTCCGTCCGCTGACATCAGCGCCTCCTCGATGATATGGAAATCATCATCCTTATGGATACAGTGCCCCCGGCCTTTCCCCATCATCAGGCCTGCCACGCAGGAGCAGCAGCCCGTACAGATGTGAATATGCAGATCGTCGCAGCGTATGAACTGGATTTCCATACCGGCCTTTTCACAGACAAGCAGCGCTTCCTTGATCATGACCTCTGTGTTGGACATCTTTCTTCCGAAAGAAAAGCCAACCACTTTTTTCTTCCCCATGTCCTCAATCCTTTCTGTATTTTATTTTTCTTAATTATATTGCCCGGATACCTTCCCGTCTTTGTATTCCTTTATCCCAAAGGAACCGAAAAATTGTTCTTTTAAACTCCCGGATATAAAAAACAAAAAAAGAACACAAAAATAAGCTGTCGATTTTTGCGTTCTTATGCAGCAGCATTTTTCGTTTGATTGATTTTTGATTTACTTTATGGTATTGTATATTTTGAGGTGATACAATGAAAACATCTGAAAAGATAAGATTAGCGAGGAAAAAAGCTGGTCTCACGCAGAAACAACTTGCGGAAAAGTTAGGCTCTACGGCACAAAACCTTGCACAATACGAGAACGGCAAAAGGAACCCTAAGCCTGAAACACTATATAAAATTGCTGATGCTTTAAATGTTTCCGCTGATGAACTTGGAGATGTGCCAACTCCACCTTCATTAAAATTAAATGGTAAAGCCTTTAGAGCTGGCGAGGAATTGAATAATTATTTACAGCACTGTGGAGAGCGAAATGTTATTATAAATATTTATGATAGATTTTTAAATAAAAAAGGACAAGATAAACTCTACGATTACGCTATGGATTTAACCAAAATACCAGAATACCAGAAGGAACCAGAGAAATAATTTTCTGGATCCTCTGCACATTGAAAATAGTATATCTGCCAAGGCAGCCGGGGGACGTGCTCCCACCCGTTTCGAGTCTTGTTGGAAAGGGTGGTGCTTATGAGTACTTATGAGGAACTTCAGTTAATCGTATCGGTGGCATTATTAATCGTGTCGATACTGAATTACGTCAAAAAGAACAATAAGAAATAGCCGTCCCGCTCACTGGCAATGACTGGACGACTACAAAAACGAAAAGACAAATACCTGGTACTGCAAATTTTATTACGTGGACTGGACAGGAACCCACCGCCCGAAGATGAAGCGTGGCTTCAAACTCCAGCGTAAGGCTAAAGAATGGGAACGCAATTTCTTAGAGAAGCAGTCCGGATAGAAAATAATTAACATATATGAAAGGGGTTTTTCTCATGCGCTCAAAACTGCTGTGCCGCCTGTCGGCACTGTCTATGGCGGCTGTGTTTTTATTGTCCGCCTGTTCTTCTTTTAAGAAAACTGCCAATAACGATGGCTCTGCGTTAACCTGGGGCACCAGGGTCGGTTATATTGATTTTCTGGCTCTTGCAAAAGAAACCTGCCCGGATATTGACTTTACGTTTTCCACATATGCGGGCGCCAATCCCAACGGGTATAGCTGGGCACAGATGAAAGGCGATGATATCCCGGATATCTTTATTACTTCCCGGGTCGTTGATGAGGATCTGGCGAAAGAACGTCTGGCGGATCTCTCTGATTTTGATTTTATCAAAAATATTTCTACCGCAGCCGTAGACCAGTCCACGATCGACAGCGGGGTCTATCTCCTGCCTGTGGGCGGCACGGTTCACGGCATCTACTATAACAAAACACTGATGGAAGAAAACAACTGGAAAGTCCCCACGGACTTTGACGGACTGGAAGCACTTTGCGGCCAGCTCAAAGACGCGGGCCTGACCCCCGGGCTGGTCGGCACCAAGCTCAACGATGACCCCTTTTCCGCCGTATTCAACCTGGCCAAAACGGACTGGCTCTCCACCCCGGAAGGCGCAAAATGGGAAAAAGAATTCCTGTCCGGCGAAGCATCTGCTGCCGGCATGTGGGAAGATACCATGGATTATATCCAACAATACATAGATATCGGTATGTTTTCCACAGATCCCGATGACCGTGGCAATAAGGAGTTGATCCTGGAAGAAATGGGAAACCGCCGGGCCATGTTCTTCACCTCCATGCTGGATATGAACGTCACAAAACTGCCCAATGGCGATGAGCTTGGAATAATGCCCTACATCAGCAAAGATGGGAATAAAAATGTCTATATCTATAATCCCTCAGGTTACATTGGTATCAGCAGGCGTCTTACCGAACCGGGCAATGAGAAGAAGCTGGAGGATGCGCTCAGGCTCCTGGCCCTGCTCTATTCCCCCGAAGGACAGGATACTTTTATTACAGGCCAGACTCCCTGTGCCTTAAGTATCGCGAAGGATACCGAAGTTCCGGAAGGCTCCCTGCTCTACGATGCCCGCCAGGCGCTGGGGCAGGGGCGAGTCTATCCTGTGACCTACACCCATTGGGAACAAGTACTCTATGATATGGGACGGGTCTTCAAAACGTGGTTCCGTGGGGTAGAAGGCGCGGATGGCCCTGTCTGTATCTCCTGGATGGATGGGCTGCAGACCAGTTATCTCGAAGACTATGAACCTCTGGATATCTGTGAAAGCACCGCCAACTTTACGTTGGAGGAAACCGCTGTTCTGGCTGGCAAGGCGCTGGGCAGCGCCGCCGGGGTCGATGCCGCAATGATTCCTATCGCGTCTTTTTATAAGAGCGGGGATGCCCTGAGCGCCGGAATCAGCGGAAAGCTTTACAAAGGCATGATCGATGGAGAGACCGTCACCACTATTGCCCCCGGATACGACGGAGAATACGCCCTTCTTACCATGACCGGCGCCCAGGCCAAAGAACTGGCCGAAGAAGGCTTCGACTTAGCCGGAGACAAAGAACCGTATCCATATATTCTGGTAACCAAAGGCGGCGGTGAGCTGGAAGATGATCAGACTTACCAGGTAGCCTTCCTGATGCGCAGCTATACCAATGAGACAGGTGAACAGTATAACGCCCAGGTCGTGGAAGGCTCCTTTGAGGATATTCTTTGGGACTGGCTGAAAGAACAGCAGACAGTCTCCCCGGATGGGAATCCCTGGGAATAAAGAGTTCGCGGGAATAATGGCATATAAATTTCATTATTATGCCATTATTTTTTTACCTTTTTTGCGTCAGCTTTTCCGTATCCCCTCCGGGCACCCCATTATGGCCATCCGGCCGTTTCACAAGGTATACAAAAAGTATATATTTCTGTAGTATCCTGTTTATAAGGAACGATTCAGAACATCACAGACCACTGTTCCGGAAAAGGAGGCGGCGAAAATGAAGCATAAAAAAGGGTGGATACACACTTTTATACCCGTACTGGCAGGTTTTCTTGCTTTATATCTCGTATTGATGGCTATTGCGACATTTTTGATCAAAGAAAAATTCATGGAGGAATTTAAAAACAGCTATACCTCTATGATCCTCGGGATCGAAGGCACTTTTTTTGAAATGAAAGAAGGAGATCAATGGCCGGAAAATGAATCGGCTGAGTATATCCGCTGCTTTTATGATCAGCTAATGAACAGCCGGCTAAAAATCAAAGACAGCAGATATTTTCAGTGTTCCTGCGCCTTATTTGATGAAGACAGAAATCTCCTGTTCGAAAATAAGAATATCCTGTCCTTCTTAAATGTAGACGGACATCTGGAAGAAATCCTGTTTCCCGCGGATGATTATTTAAACAAGGAAGAACTCCGTGAACTGGCACACTTGATCTATCAGCGGCAGTCACATTTTTCAGGTCTTTCCCCGGATCTTTCCTCCTTAAACGGCGTTTCCAGGGAGGAATACATGTCAAAACGCTACCGGATCACCCTGGTGCTTGAAAAAGGAACCGATATCCCTGTCCGCCTCATGGTACAGGAACTATATCTAAATGGTGAGGACAACGAAGAAACGGAGGGAACAACGCCAGATGAGACGCTCTGGTTCCCAAACGTTCCCTGGGACCATAGTACAGTTGTCTGGACCTGGTGGAATCCCGATGTCCGGATTTCCGGTAAACCACAGGAAGATTTTTATGAAGCGGAAGCCGCCCCCGGCTCTTCTTTCCCTTATCTTTCCTATGGATACGAGAGCTGGCTTTCCTGGCAGGAAAATGAGTTCCTCCATGACCTGCGGCCAAAGACAGATACATTTTACGTCATGTCGGCCGGCAACAATGTTGCCCAAAGCTCCCAGCCCTTCCTCCCGCGGACAAAAACCGTATCCGAGATCCATGTCCCTTTTCCCGGACAGAGCGGCCACCGCTGTTTTTTCTCTGCCGCGATGGACTGCCATCCCTGGCTCGCCGCCATGGATTCCATGAGATACTTCTATCTGTCCGGCCTTGCCTGTATGCTGCTTTGCGTAAGCATCCTGACCTTCTGTATCCGCCGGAAGGAACGCCGCCGCGAAGCACTGGAAGAAAGCCGCCGCGACCTGACAAATGTCATGGCACATCAGTTGACAGGCTCCTTACGCGCGATCCGTGGCTTGACAGAAAATCTAAAACAAAACGAAGACAACCCGGAAGATACTCTGGACCAGATTATCCAAAAGACGGAAGAAATGGATTCCCTCGCGGCAGAAATGATCCATCTCTCCCGGTCAGATCCGGAACAAAAGGAGTGAAGAAAATGGCATTGAAATTATTGATCGTAGAGGACGACCCTTCCTTACGTGAGTCCGTTGCCGACTATTTTGGAGGCAAAGGCTGGGAGATCACCGAGGCCGCCAACGGCGAAGCCGCCTTACAAAAAATAGAAGACACCGATTTCCAGCTTGTCATGCTGGATGTCATGCTCCCGAAGCTGAACGGATTTACTGTATGCAGACAGATCCGGGAAACCAGTGACGTGCCGGTCATCTTTATCACCGCCCGTGTCCTGGAGGAGGACGAGCTAAACGGCTATTCCCTGGGTGCCGATGATTACGTGACAAAGCCCTTCTCCCTGCCGGTATTATATGCCAAGGCTATGTCTCTGATGAGCCGCGTCCGGGGGGAGGCGCCCTTTCGCAGGCTGCGCCGGGGGGACCTGGAGGCTGATTTCCGGACGCGCCGGATCCTGGTGGATGGAACCCCTTTAAACCTGGCGCCGAAGGAATACGAGATGCTTCTCTTCTTCATGGAAAATGCCAACCGGGTCTTCAGCCGCGAACAGCTTTTAGTCCGCTTCTGGGGATACGATTTTGAAGGAAATGAACGGGTCGTTGACAACCACATCAAAATACTACGTAAAGCAATGGGACAAAGCAAATGCAAGATCCGGACCTTCCGAAAGTCCGGGTATGGCCTGGAGGTAAGAAATTGAAATGCAAAAAAAAGACACTTCGTACTATTATGCTGATACTGGCAGTTTTCCTGGCCTTATATCTTGTGTTGATGTCCATCGCCACATTCCTGATCCAGGAAAAATTCATGGACAATTTTGAGAAGAGTTACATTGTCGCCGTTGCCGAAACAAAAAACCGGATCGTAAATGTAGAAAATGATAATAAATGGCTTTCGAAAGGAAATACCAGGGACGCCATGACTCAGTATGATGATATTCTGACCGATGCCCTGACCCGGTCCGACAGTAAATACTTTCAATGCTCCGGCGCGCTGTTCGATAAGAACCGGCATCTGCTGTCAAAAACCAGAAGTCTTCTCCCCCTCATAAATCCAGAGGGAAATCTGTTTTACGGCAATTGTCCCGTGGACGAGTATCTGACCCCGGAAGAGCTTAAGCAGTTGTCCTATTATATGGATCTGGAACGCACAGACTTTTATCAAAAATTATCCGCTTCCCCCGAGGATGGAGCTTCCGGCGGGAATATTTCCCCGAACAATGCTTCCCCCACGGATTATCAGACCACTGTAACACTCACCAAAGAAACCCATATCCCGGTTCAGATCGTAGTGCGTAAGACGGATAAAAATGCAGAGAACAGCACCATTGCCTGGGATTGGAACAATCCGGATATCCGGATATCCGAAGAACCACAAAGCCATTTTTTTGAGCTGATGGCGGCTCCCGATCCCTTTTTCCCTTATCTCTCCTATGGATATGAAAGCTGGCTTGCATGGCAGGAAAACGAGTTTCTACAGGATCTGCGGCTGGACAACACACTCTTTTACACGATGCCCTCCTACAATGCTGCCGCCGATGACTCCCCTCCTTTCCTCCCGCAGACAAAGAGAGTTTCGGAAATCTACATTTTTCTGGATGAACAATCTGTCGGAAGCTATTTCCTCGTAAGCGCCGCGGACTGCCATCCCTGGCTTGCCGCCATGGATTCGATGAAGTACTTCTATCTGCCCGGGCTCACCTGTATGCTGGTCTGCGTGAGTGTCCTGGCCTTTGCAATCAGCCGGACGAACCGCCAGCGAGAGGCCCTGGAAGAAAACCGCCGTGATTTTACCAACGCCATGGCACACGAATTGAAAACCCCCTTGTGCGTGATCCGTGGCTTCGCGGAAAATCTAAAAGAAAATACGGCATCCCGAAAGCGGGAGCATTATCTGGAGCAGATCATCCTGAAGACAGCCGAAATGGATTCCCTTGCGAAAGAAATGATCGCTGTTTCCCGGTTAGATTCGAAAAAGCTGCTCTTAAAAAAAGAACCGGTCTGTCTCAATGAACTGATCGATACGCAATTAGAAAAATTAAAAGATAACATTACGCGGAAAAAGCTGCTGATCCTGTATGAGCCGGAGGACACCTTCCATGTGACCGGCGACCGCCAGTATCTGGAAAAAGTGATATGGAACCTGCTGTCAAACGCGATCGCCTATAATATGGAAAGCGGCACGATCCGAATCTCCGTCAATAAAGAACAGTGCGTCATAGAAAATACCGGGGACAAAATTCCTGCCGCGGATCTTCCCTCTATATTTGAAATGTTCTATAGCGGGCAAAATGATTCTGCCGGCGGAGAAAAACATCTGGGGCTCGGACTGTATCTGTGTAAAAAGATCTGCTCACTGCACCATCTGTCACTTACGGTCCGGAATACGGAAATGGGCGTGGAAGCCATCCTGTCCGGTACTGCTCCCGGCCTGTGGCCGCGCGGCATAACGCGCGGCTCAGGAAGTTTGAGTAATTTATTTTAGAAAAATACGGTTTGCTGTTTGCATCTGCTTTTGATATAATAAATGTCACCAACTGTAGCGAAGCGGAAGTTGATGACCTGCACTGGCATCAGCGGGCTACCTTAAAATTCATGAGAAGAAGGAAAGGTCTGTAGGAATTCTTTTCGAAAAACATAAAATGGAGCATAAAATGAAAACAAATTCTCATATCGTCTATGAAATCATGCACGGAGAAATGGCTGTCGCACAGATCGACTTACAAGGACTTTGCAGGATTTTCAGCAGAAACTATATGCCCTTCAATCTCTATCTGGAGGATGTAGGCGAAGATCTGGACACACTGGTCAATAATGTCACAAATTGCACGAACTCGGGTTTACCCTGCTAAAAGGCGGTGGAAGTACTGCCGTGGAAAATGAACTTCTGGCCAGCAGGATCTGCCAGTGTTTCCGCTGCAGCCAGGTGATATACCGTGAATCCTTTTATGATGAAATCAAGGTGTCTGCAGGAGAACTAATGACCTCAAAACGGTATTCCATCGTATCCCGGGAAGCCTTTGAAGTATACGCGACCAATGAAGAAATCGACCCGGCTGCGTATATCCTGGAACTGGATGGCTATTCTTACTATATGATGAACATCCTTGATTACCTTATTGGAAATACGGACAGGCACTGGGGAAATTGGGGATATTTGGTAGATAATGAAACCAACCGTCCGGTCTCTTTGCATCCTTTGATGGATTTTAACCAGGCTTTTCAATCTTATGGGCAATTGGATGGGGCAAACTGCCTTACTGTCCTGCCGGACCATATGACCCAAAAGGAAGCCGCGATACAGGCAGTTTCCCTGATCGGCCTGAACCAGATCCACGAGATTGACAGAGAATGGTTTAAAAATAGAGCGGCTGATTACCGGATGCTGATGCGGCGAATAGATGTACTACGGCATTACGACAGGGGGCTGATATAAATCAGCCCCCCGCGATTTTACCCCTTTATGTCAAAGAGACCATTTTTTCGGAATGGGAAAAACTTTTCATCATTTAATGACTTGCGTACATTTTCATAGCTGTTCTTTGCCTTTGCGTGCTGTGCTTCTTTTGTTTCGGATATCTCCATATGTTCGATGATCCGGGGCATTTCGCTGATTCTGTTTATGTACTCCATGTCAACCGGCCGATTCTCATAACCACTCTGATTGGCTATTTCTTCCTCATTGCCGAAAGAATCCTGCCGCAAGTCTGATTTTTCATCCATGTCTATATTTGGCTGCACATTTCCTTTCGCGTCGATATAAATATTTTGCTGTGGATTCTCTTGCTCTTCAGCCGGACTTCCTTGCGCAAACTCCTGTTTCTGTAACATTCCGGCCGATGAAGCGTAAAATTGTAGATTTTCCGGTTTCAGCTTTTTTTCCAGAGAACGATTCATTTGATGCCGGATTCTCATTTCCAATATTTTAATCGAATCTTCTTTCGATTCCACGGTTCTTTTCCCTCCTGCATACTATTCCTTGGAAATTGCCTCAAAATAATATGTGCATCTTATTTCGCGGCAATTCCTTATTTTTCACACCGCCCCTGCAGAATCGTCAAAGCCTGGACAATGATCGCCGCATGATCCACCGCGATCAGCCCGCTTTCCTTTACCACAAAGGATTCTTCCCGGATCAGCCCCGGATGTCTTGTTTGCTCCACCAGCGCGCAGGTATCCAGATGCTTCTCCTGATTTTTCACAGAAAGCCGGTAGGCCGTAACTTCCACCTCTTTCTCCTCCTGCTGCCCCGCACCTTGTGTCTGCTTCCTGCTGTCTGCCTTTTCCAGCTCCAGCTCGCACCAGACCGCGTCCACGGCATCATCCCCGGCACACGCCTTCAGCTCTTGCCCCTGCACAAGCGCCATATATGCCGTCGTGATGACTCTTGTCCGGGGATCCCTGTCATAATTTCCATAAGCCGCGATCTGTTCCATAGGCAGGCCGCAGATTCCCGTTTCTTCCAGCAGCTCACGCTTCGCGGATTCCTCCAGATTTTCTTCCATATCCACAAACCCGCCCGGCAGCGCCCAGAAGCCGATACTCGGATGATTGCTTCTCTTTACCAGCAATACCTTCATTCCCGAAAGTTCCTTTGTCAAAGGCCCCACACAGGAAAAGATAACGGCATCTGCCGTACAGCTTGGCGTACGATATTTATACGGGTCATATCCATCTAAAAATTCCTCCAATGTCTGTCCCGCCTGATTACGTTCACCGGTTCCATAAAATTTTGACAGATCCTTTAAAAATGCTGACATCCTTCTTCCTCCCTTATACCTCCATTGTATGACATTGGCGAAAAAATGCAAGTCTTTTCTATGGAACTGGAAAATTTAGGATTGACAACCCCTCACGCAAAATATATACTATACCCATCAAAGGGAGTAGCTTGCACAGGTATTCTTGTGTTTACTTAGCCGTCAATACGATTTCAGAATCCGGCTCTGTGATGAAATAGCGAGACTTTGCTGTTATAAATAGCGGCATAGCCTCGCTTTTTTTGCGCTTTGCCATATTTATGATTTCTTAATCAAAGGAGGGATTTCTGATGGAAATGTTATTACAGGTGTTACTATTGGCGGCAGGATTTACCATGCTGGTGAAAGGGGCGGATCTTTTTGTGGACGGCGCCTCGGCGCTGGCAGCAAAATTCCATATACCGCAGCTTGTGATCGGACTGACGGTGGTGGCCATGGGAACCAGCATGCCGGAAGCGGCGGTGAGTATTTCCGCTGCCTTGAAAGGGAACGCAGATATCACGATCGGAAACATTGTAGGAAGCAATATCCTGAATATTTTGATCATTCTGGGGCTTTCGGCCGTGATCATGCCTCTGGCCGTAGGAAAGTCCACCATCCGGTATGAGATGCCGTTCCTGGCCGGGATCACTGTACTGCTCTTTGTACAGGGGCTGGACGGTACGGTCAGCCTGATCGACGGGGTCGTACTGGTGGTTCTGTTTATCGCCTATCTCCTGTACCTGCTGGTCATGGCGAAAAAGGACCATGAAAAACAGAATGCCGGGGGGGAAGAGGAAAACGCACAGCAACGGAAACTGTGGCAGATTCTCTTATTCACCATCGCCGGCCTGGGGATCGTTGTGTTTGGAAGTACCGTAGCTGTGGACGCTGCTTCTGCTATCGCCAGGATCCTGGGGATGAGCGAGCGGTTTATCGGACTGACGATCGTTGCCCTTGGGACATCTCTGCCGGAATTGTGTACCTCCGTATCTGCCGCAGGAAAAGGCAATTCGGATATCGCCATCGGAAATATTGTCGGCAGTTGTATTTTCAATATCCTGTTTGTGATCGGGCTCTCCGCGTTGGTCACCCCGGTGCCCTTTGCACCTGCGTTCCGTTTTGACAGCATTGTCTCCGGAGCCGCAGCTTTGCTCCTTCTTTTATGCTGTATCAAGGATCTAAAATTAAAACGCTGGCACGGCGTTGTGATGCTGATGGGATATGCGGTCTATTTTGTATATCTGATCAAACATTAGATACCGGAATGCAGTACCGTATATATTAATCTTGTGTCCAACCTGGAACGGCTTGGGGATCATTTGAATTATATCGCGCATACGATCACAAAATAAAGAGCGGGGAATAACCACCGCTCTTCATTTATATTACGTTTCGATATCAGCCATGCCCGTTATTCTTTTATATAGTCAATCTCTGTCAAGTTAATCCCCGAACACGGTTCTCCTGGTCACGCTTTTTTTCTCCATCTGCCCGTACATCACCAGCGGCACACTGACGCATACGGCCGCCACCGCCGCCAGGATCACTCCTGCCGTAATCCCAGGATACAGGAACTTAAAGTAAGCGATCCTGCTTTCCATATACAGCCGGAGCAGGTGCAGCATCCCGCTTCCCGCCGTCAGCACAAGCCCTCCGACGATCACGCAATAAATGCCTCCTTCCGCCGCCAGCATCCATTTGATCTGCCCTCCGGTCATCCCCACACATTCCATCACCGCCAGCTCCCTCTGCCTGGACAAAATGCCGGTGACCATGACATTCAGATAATTCAGTATCCCCATCAGGATCAGTACCAGGCTGAGTGCACCCAGAATGATCTGGTTCGTCCGGATATATTCCCGCGCGCTTGCCAGTTCATCAGATTTACAGCGCACATGCAGCCCCAGGCACACATCCCTGTGGTTCTCCTCCTGCAGGATCTTCTGGATTGCTGTTTTAGCCGCCGGCTCGGATTCTTTCTCTACATTCAATTCCATCCCGAATATTTTTTCTTCTGTCCCCAGCTTTTGAAATCCTTTTTCACTGACAATAAAATATGGCCGATATCCGTTCGACTCTCTTCGGAATCTGGGAAATCCTTTTGCCTGGGTATCCAGATACCCGGCCAGTTCCAGCTCCGTTACCGGACAGTTCTCCTGCCGCCAGCTTTCATGACCTGCCTCATCCATATTTTCCCATGAGGGAGTTCTTTCCTCTCCGGTCGGAAGCCGCCAGAATGGGACAGGAAGCCCTACTTTTGAATCAGCTTCTTCACTCATGACAGGCGAAAACGCATGATAATGAAGAAAAATAACCCCGGTCCCATCTCGCAGGCTCTCCATATCTACCTGCAGCCGGTTCTTTTCCACATACTCTTCCAGCTCCCGAATCCTTTCTTCATCCACGATCTGAATGACCGCCTCCTTCCAGGAGCCCGGAGGCCCCGGCTCTTCTTCCAAAGGTTCTGTTCCTTCCTTTGGACTTCGGATCGCTTCCAGCCAGGGCGCTATTGCTTCTGCCAGCCCATCCATATACATATATGCGCCCTTTACAAGAACAGTATTCTCCTTCTGTACTCCCTGGACAGACAGCAACCTCTCCTTTGTCTCCGGGGTGATCGGCGTAAATTCATCACGCTGGGTAGTCATAAGGATTCCTCCCTCCGGGTCATTTTGGGCGATCATTTCCTCCGATAACTGACCCAGAATATTTCCGCTGATCGTAAAATCCGCTCCCTTTTCAATAGAATATGTCGTATCTGTTCCCTTTGTCAGCACCACCGCTCCCAGCGCCGTAACCATACCAAGAAACAGAGATACGATCGTCAGAAAGCACCGCTTTTTATACTGGAACAGATTCCTCCACGCCATGCAAAAAACCTGCCACCGGCTGCTTTTCCATATACGATAAGGAATAAAAGCCCACTTTTTATACCACCAATGAGCCTGCCGCTTTAATCTCTCCTTGCCTGCCTTTGCTTCCCGCACACCTGTATAATGCAGAGCCTCTAAGGGTGTCAGCCTTGCCGCCTGGTAAATGGTAACGGCTGCCGCCACGGACACGACCATAACGGTAAACAGCACTGACGCGCCGAACAGTTCCGGCCGGAACACCAGAAGATCCGCGGATTTTCCATAATTATAGAGATACAGGTTCCCCAGTACCCTGGGCACCAGAAGCAAAATGATCATTGCTGACCCAGCCATTCCAAGCACGACTCCCTCACATATGGTAAATACGGTCTGCCGCATGTAAATGCCGCGGATCTGCCTCTGAGTCGTTCCCAGCGTATCCAGAAGGCCGATCTGCCGGATCTCTTTCTGCATGGAAATTCCAAAGATATTATAGATCAGAAAGAACACGCCTGCCAGGACAAGAGCCGCGCAGAATGCCGCCATTCCATATCCTCCTATAAAATCATGGAACGCCGAATACAGGTAAGGGTTCCCGCCTAAAAACCGCTGCGTCCTGTCTCTGACCGGAATATCTTCATAAAGCCGGTCCTCAATCTGGTATCCGTCCATGGTATTCTTCTGGCAGATCAGCAGCAGGTCCGGCTCTTCCAGGCTCATCCCCCACTGTCTTGCCTGTGCTTCACTGGTATATCCGGCAGGCGGTATGACCGGGTCTACATAATCCGTATACCAGCCGCACAGTGTAAAGTCCACCTCTTCCTGCTGCCCTGTTTCCAGGTCTACGGACAGCCTCAGCTCCATCCCGATCTTCGGCTGTGAGATATGAAGCGCCTCCAATGCCCGAAGCGGAAGCATCAGTTCACCCTCTTTCTGAGGATATTTTCCATGGATATGAGTATACGCGGGAACCTGCATTTTCTCCCATGCTGCCGTATCCAATACCTGTAAGGTGGAAATGAGCCGTCCTTCCTGATAAATGGCGCCCGCGTCTACTTCTCTCCCTACGGATTCCACATAATCCAGCTTCCGGATCGCCTGGTACTGCTCCATAGTCCCCCGCTCCAGATACGAGGCGGCTACGGTTCCATATCCTCTGGCATCCAGCAGATAATCCGTCTCGATCTTCCCGGACGCAATGCTGAATACGGAACATAATACAATGATCCCAAGAGCGGAGGCTCCCGCCAGGATCCGGTTCCTTCCTTTACTATAACGCCTGCTTGCCTTCGCCAGTATTTTCACGGCGCTTTGATTGTTATTAGAAATATACTTTCCCCAAATACGCATTCGGATCCTCCCCCTTTCAACGCGCGCCCCGCGCCTTTGGTTCCGCCATACGCGTTCCATCGGTATCAATGGTTCTGATCTTTCCATCCTCAATGGGGAGTATCCGGTCTGCCATCTGCGCCACCTCCTCATCATGGGTCACCAGGATGACCGTCTGATGAAACTGTACCGCGCAGGTCTTCAGAAGCCCTGCTACCTCCATACTTGCATGGGAATCCAGGTTCCCGGTTGGCTCATCGGCCAGAATAATGGCAGGCTTGACACTTAGAGCCCGCGCGATGGCCGCCCGCTGTTGCTGGCCGCCGGAAAGAGTGGACGGCATCTGGGATATCTTCTCTTCTATTTTCAAAGTCTTCAGGATATGCCGCAGGAACACTTCATCCGGCTCCAGCCCGTCCAGACGCAGGGGCAGGATCATATTTTCATACACATTTAGCACCGGCACAAGGTTGAACTGCTGGAACACGAATCCAATATTCCGTCTCCGGAATATGGTCTTTTCCTCCCTCCCCATCCCTTTCAGGCTCTGCCCCCGGATCCATACCTCTCCTTCTGTCGGTTCGTCCAGGCCGCCCAGCATATTGAGCAACGTGGTCTTACCGCTGCCCGAGCTTCCCACCAACGCCACAAATTCCCCTTCCTCGATGGAAATGTCCACACCGTCCAGAGCCCGGACCTCATAATCCCCATTCACAAAATATTTTTTCAGTCCGTTCGTTTTTACGATCTCCATATAAATTGTAGTCCCTCCTGTCTGTTTCATTGTACAGCTTTCACTATAAACGCAAAATCTAACAAACTGCTAACAGACATGAGCGTTTTTATCTTTCCAGATAAATTTCCACACGGATTCCGGGGCTTTCTCTCTTCACTTTCATAAATCCGCCGTGCAAAAGGACGATCTCCCTTGCCAGATAAAGCCCCAGTCCAAAGCCTTCCGTTCTGCCCGCATTTTTTCCTCTGTAAAAACGCTGAAAGATCTTTGCCTCTTCTCCCTCCTCGATGCCGATCCCATAATCCCTCACCCAGATACACACGAACATCTCATTCTGTTCAACGCCAAGTAAAATTTCTGCTCTTTCCTTCTCTTTGCCAAATACGACTCCGCTTCCTTCTCTTTCCCGCTCCCCACCAGATTCTATTCCGGTTCCTTCCTGCGCCTTACCTGAGCCGGACTCACCGGAAACCTTCGAATATTTCACTGCATTGTCCAGAAGATTATACACTGCCTCCCCCATCCAGTCCGCGTCATGCGCATAGGTGAGTTCCTCCGGAAACTGTGTACGGATCTGCATCCCTCGTTCCTCCGCCTGGTTTTTCACCTGGCCGGCCGCGCCTTCGAGAGTCAGAAGCAGATCGGTGTCAACAAGTTTGATCTGAATGACGCGGTGTTCCAACCTGGACATTTTGATAAAGCTTTCCGCCAGGAAATGCATCTTCCTTTCCGAAAGCACCACCGCCCTTAGATATTGCTCCCGTTCCTGCCTGTCAAGCCCCGCATCTCCCAGAAAATCCAGATAGGTCTCCATATTTGCCAGAGGAGTCCGCATCTGGTGGGCGATCTCCGTGATCAGGTTTTTGATGGAATTCCGATCCTGTTCCAGCCGGGCATGATATCCCTTTGTCATCGTTTGCAGCCGGTAGAGCTGATGTTGTATTTTCGAAGAAATTGTTTCCTCATAAGACCTGTTTTCCGAGAGTTCCCTGTCATCCAAAACGCATTCCAGCATGGCCGAAATATCCGCCAGCTCCTTCTCTCTGTATTTTCCCTGCCTGTACCAGACGGCGCCGGTACTTATCAATACCAGCGCCGCCGTAACCATACACCATATTCCCATTTTCATACCTCATAACGATTCCGTGCCTTCATAATTACCATACCTTATCATTTTTAGTTACCATGCATCATCTTTTTATTCCCCAAACACATATCCCTGCCCAAACACATTTTTGATATAGATCGGATCTGCCGAATCCGGCTCAATCTTTTTGCGCAGCCGGTTCACCGTCACGCTGACCGTATTTTCTCCCACAAAAGCACCGTCCATATCCCACACCTGCTCCAGGATCTGGCTTTTTGTAAGGAGCTGCCCTTTGTTCTTTGCCAGATATTCTAAAAGCCGGTATTCCTTCATCGTCAGCGCGGCCTCCTCACCGCCGCAGGTCACCCGCTTCCGGCCAAATTCAATTTCCAGCCCTTTATATAGAAATGCTTCTTTCCTTTCCCTGCACCGGTACAAAACGGCCTGTATCCTTTTGATCAATACACGCATGGGAAATGGTTTTACCACATAGTCATCCGCTCCGGCCGTAAAAGCGCCCAGCATGTCCTCCTCATCATCCTGCCCGGTCAGAAAGATTGCCGGGATCTCCTGGTATCTCCGCACGTCACGGCAGAAACTGATCCCGTCCCCGTCCGGCAGGTTAATGTCTATCAGCAGCAAGTCCGGATCCTGATCCAGCAGCCGCATGCCTTCCCTGCGATTCAGGGCAGATATGGTCTGAAAGCCCTCCTTTTGAAGGGCGATCGAAAGCGCCTGTCCGAGCAATTCATCATCTTCTACAATGCCGATTGTTTCCATCTCTTTTATCTCCTCATGTCATAATATGTCAGCCGATCACTGTTTCTATTATAAATTTTATGCCAGATATAAAACGAGAGCAAAAAATAGTAAATATGGACGTAAAATAATATAAAAAAACATTTGAGCTATAAGCATCACAGGCACCCAGAGCTTAAAACGTGTTTTCCGGATCTTATGCCGGAACAAATACATTGCGGCCAGCCCTCCCGCCGCGCCGCCGGCAAGACACAGCCCAAGCAGGGTAGACTCTTTGATCCTCCATTTTACATGGACCGCTTTCCACTTATCCACCCCGAAGATGATAAAAGTCACTACATTAACCATAAGTAAATATCCAAAAAGAATCCTGTTCATTTTCTATCCTCCATGCGGGAAGGAGCATCCTGCCTGCTCATCCATTCATCCATTAACAAAAACCGTGCTGACGCGCTCTTACGTCTGCTATCGCAGCCGTACAGCCGAAAAAGATGTCAATATCGACCTAATATCTTGTCAAAAAATTATCTAAAAATCATCTTCCCCTGGTGATATTATAGCATACGTAGCAAAGATACAAAACAATTTCGACGAAGAAAAGGAGAAAATATTATGTATATGAATATGACAGCAGAACAAATGGATTATATGCTTCAGGCAAACGCAAACCTGGGGGAAGCAATCATTAAGGCAATCAAGAAATATTTTACAGAAAACGCGGACATCATCTGTGCAGGGCTTGCGGCGATGAGCGGACAGTACTATGCACCATCAACGAGAAAATAAAATGATGGACGGCAATTACAAAAGGACAAAAAAGCGATAGCAGGAACACGAAATATGATCTTCGGTTCCTGCTATTTTTTTCGGATTAATTCAAATCATACTTCACGACATCCATCCGTACCTTACCGTCCGCGAAGAAGGAAATCCCGTCTGCCGCCGGATCTGTATAGAAGGTTGCTGACATCACCTGTTCCCCGTCATTGATAAAGACCTCCACGCTGAATCGATCCAAGATGATCCGCAATTTCAGTTCCTCCTCACAGCTTCTGACTTTACACCTCCTCTGATGGATCAGCGCCCTGCGGGAGCCGGAAAACTTCCGGTCGATCTTCAGCACCGACTCATAGGGCCGGAAGCTTAAAGATGTCTGATATTCCTCATTCTGGGCAAAGCGTACCGCAAATTTCCGGTATCCACTTTCCGGATCTCCCGGACGGATGGAAAGCTCCATGTCGATCTTCCGTCCCCGGACTCCTTCCAGGTGGATCGTGTCATTTTCCAGAACCACATCCGAATACTCCACTTTATTTTTCCGCATGTCTTCCAGTTCTCTGACCGGTTTCTGATACAGTCTTCCATTTTTTACGGAAAGTTCTCTCGGCAGGCTCATCTGGCCAAACCATTTCTGATAAGGAGAATGGGGCATGCAGGTATCCCAGTTCTGCATCCAGCCGATCATTACCCTCCGTCCGTCCGGAGTGAGTACGGTCTGGGGCGCGTAAAAATCAATCCCATAATCAATGGACTGCTGGTTCTTTTCCGTAAACTCAAGCGTCCGTTTGTCAAATTCTCCGATCAGGCAGAGTGTCCCGTTTCCATTGTGAAATTCAAAGCCCTGTGGGAGCATGTCCTGTGGACTCGTAAGCAGTACCCATTTGCCGTCCAGTTCAAAGAAATCCGGGCATTCCCACATTTTCCCGACACGGTTCCGGTTCTCCACAAGTATTTTTTCATATTTCCAATGAAAGGCATCCTCGCTGGAGAAGAGCAGTATCTGCCCGCTTCTGTCCGCCGGGCGGTTCCCAACCACACACCAGTACCTGCCGTCCGCGTCCCGCCACATTTTGGGATCCCGGAAATCCTCCCTGCTGAATCCCTGCGGCAGATCCTTCCCGTCAAGAACCGGGTTGCAGTCACATTTTTCATAATCTACACCGTCACCAACCGCGATACACTGTGTCTGTATATCACAATGGCCGCCGTTCCACTGTGGGGTGCGCACCACTCCGGTATACATCAGAAGCTGCTTTCCGTCAGGAAGCTCGATAGCGCTGCCGGAAAAGCAGCCGTCTCTGTCATAAGCCTCATCCGGCGCCAGCGCGGCGGGCAGATATTCCCAATGCAGGAGGTCTTTGCTTACCGCATGGCCCCAGTGCATAGGGCCCCATTTCGTATCGTAGGGATAGTATTGGTAGAACATATGGTACTGGCCCTTATAATAAGAAAATCCATTGGGGTCATTCATCCAGCCGGTACGGGTAGATAAATGGAAATCAGGCCGTTCTTCCTTCTTGATCATTTTTTCGGAAGCCTCTTCATACTTCCTTGCTTCTCTCAATGTCTGGCTTGTCATAATTCTTTTTCCTTCCTTTCATCAAATATAAAATCCATATCGACCAGATACTACAAAGAACCCGCCGCTCTATATCTTTCGTCATATAATGACATTATATATCATTTTTACTTATTCTTCCATCTGTGTATTGTAGCTGTCCAGATATTTCTGGAATAATGCCAGGTATTCTTCCAGTCCATATGCGTCCAGGTCATCCAGGAATTTCTCCCAGTCCGCATCCGTAAACCCATTCATGATCCAGTCTGCTTTATTCCGGTTGATCGTCTTCTCGATATCGGCCTGCAGGTTGGACAGTGTTTCGGTGTCATCCCTGCTCATGAAAAGATTGGGATAAACATATTTTGTGTGCATATCCGGTGTATAGATATCTTTGATCCAGTCCAGACGGTACTGTGCGTCATCCGGGCAGGTCACGTACACATCATAATACTCATCCAGAACCGCCAGCGGGCCGCCGACCGATTCCGCTTCCCGGACTTCTACCGGGGAGGCGTCGCCCAAAGGAGCATGCCTGAGCATCTCGCCGCCCTGGTCGTTGGTGCTCATTTCGAAGATATCAAAGTCATCATCTTCCCCGTAGGTTCCCCAGTTATTCTGCGGGGACTGGATGGGCGCGTACATCTGGTCCAGCCACGCGCACACCAGCGCCGGATTCTCCGCGACAGAGGTCACCACGCAGCGCCCCCGGTCAAATCCACTGGTATAAGAGCCATTCTGGGGAGTGATATTTCTGGTGTCCGCCGTCAGCGCCGGAAGCGGAACCCAGTCATTCAGGTTATCGATATTTCCCACGTCCCAGCTAAAGCACACGCCGTAACGGCCCGATTTTCCTTTCGCTACATAGGTAGACCATTCCTGGGTAAACGCTTCCGGGTCGATGAGCTTTTCATCGTACAGCTTGTGCAGCCACTCGATCCCTTTCTTAAATCCCTCCTGCGTGGCCGCGCAGATCACCTCCTGGTCGTCCGTGACCGCGATATGCCTTCCTCTGTCCGCGTCGCCGTAGCCTTCCCCGAATCCATTGATCAGAATCGCCGGGTCCTGGTCGCCGTCATTTACGATACAGGACATAGGGATGATCGAACCATCTATATTAAACTCTTTCTGGATTTCTGATGCGTTGTCACGGAACGCGATCAGCACCTCTTCAAATTCATCCACCGTTTCCGGGATCTCCAGGTCTAAAAATTCCAGCCATTTTTTATTGATAAAGCTCATATCACCGATCGTCTGGATCGCCGTCTTTTCCGAGCCGAGCTGCTCGATCCAGGGCAGCGCCCAGATATGGCCATTTACATCCGTACACATGACTCTGTATTCCGGATATTTGTCAAATACGGATTTCAGGTTCGGCATATAGTTGTCAATATATTCCTCCAACGGGATGATCGCGCCGAACTCCCCGTATTTGAGCAGGTTACTGTCCGAAAAGCCCGCCGAGAACACAAAATCAGTCAGCTTGTTCGGGTCTGACATATTCAGGGAAATCTTATCCGCCCACTGGTCGGAAGGGATCGCGGTCCAGTCGATCTCTACATTGGTCTGTTCCTGGAGACGCTTAAAAATCGTCCTTTTATTCGGATCTGACTCCGTGTTTGGCGGATAGCTGATCAGGCCGGTCAGGGTGACTGTCTCCTCCTGCGGAAATTGAAGCGTAGCCTCGTCCACCGGACGGAATGTACCGTCATTGATCTTTTTCCTGCCGCCGCAGCCTGCCATAGAAAGTACCATACTGCCTGCAAGCGCCGCTGCCATTACGCGTTTTACTTTTCCATATTTCATAGTGTGCTCCTTTCTCAACCCTTTACAGCTCCCGCCATGATACCACTGTCAAAATATTTCTGGAAGAACGGGTACATGATCAGAAGCGGCAAACTGGAAATGATAATGGTTGCGTATTTCAAAAGCTCTGCCAGCTGCGCCCTGGCTGCCGTGCTCTGCATATCGGAGATCATACCGGATTCCGGCTGGTTCTGGATCAGGATGGAACGAAGCACCAGCTGCAGCGGCTGCTTCGCGGAATCATTGAGGTAGATCATCGCGTCAAAGTAGCTGTTCCACATCCCGACGAACTGCCACAGTGCGAGTACCGCGATCACAGGCGTACATACCGGGAGCAGGATCTTGAAGAAGAAGGTCAGCTCATTCGCCCCATCCACGTCCGCCGCTTCCCGAAGCTCCTTCGGGATCCCGCGGTAATAGGTCCTGGCAATAGTCATGTTCCAGACACTAAAAGCCCCCGGAAGGATCACCGCCCACATGCTGTCTACCAGGCCCAAATTACTTACGACCAAATAGGTCGGGATCAGCCCGCCGCCGAAGAACATCGTGATCATGAAAATGATATTGAAGATTCCTCTTCCTTTAAAGTCCTCCCTGGATAATGGGTAGGCGGCCAAAAGCGTAACGACTACGGACACCACCGTAAATACGATGGAATAGATGACCGCGTTTTTAAAACCGATCCAGATCTGGCTGTTGGTCATGACACGCTCATAAGCGGTGGCCGTCCATTTGCTGAAATCAAATGTGATTCCTTTGTTCTGCAATGTGATCGGATCCATAAAGGATGCCACGACGATGTAGATCATAGGCACGATGATCGCGACTACAAACAGCCCGAGAAGTATGTATCCAATTGTCAATAATATTTTGTCCTGACCGGAATATCTTGTTTTTACCATTTCGCGCGCCTCCTTATAATCCTTGTCCGTCATTCATCTTCGCTACGATCTTGTTCACGGCAACCAGAAGAATGACATTGATCACGGTGTTAAATAAACCTACTGCGGTTGAAAAGCTGTAATCCCCGTCGATCAGACCTTTCCGGTATACATAGGTAGAAATGATCTCGGATGCCGGAAGGTTCAGGTCTGTCTGCAGCGCGTATGCTTTTTCAAATCCGATGCTCATGATATTTCCTGCCTGCAGGATGAACTGGATCACCACCATATCCTTGATCGCGGGCCACTCTACCGCCTTGATCTGCTGCAGGATATTCGCTCCGTCCATGACTGCCGCCTCTTTCAGCTCCTGGCTGGCGTTGGACAAGGATGCCGTATACATGATGGATGCCCAGCCTGCCCCCTGCCAGATACCGCTTATAATATAGATAGAGCGGAATGCCTCCGGCATTGTCATAAAATTAATTTCTGTCCCCATCAAAAGGTTCAAAGGGCCTGTCACGGAAAGT
Organism: uncultured Clostridium sp.; assembly: GCA_964523125.1. Classification (GTDB taxonomy): domain Bacteria; phylum Bacillota; class Clostridia; order Lachnospirales; family Lachnospiraceae; genus Schaedlerella. The sequence continues at coordinate 160,792 of CAZFXM010000002.1, forward strand.
AAAATCCTCACGATACCGCAGAGTACGATGACCGATACAAAGTTCGGCAGATAGAGTACGAGCTGTATCTTTTTCTTCACGCCTGTGCTCTGGATCCGGTTGAGAAGCAGCGCCAGTATGATCGGAACCGGGAATCCCCACAGCAGGCTGAAGACGCTCAGCTTCAATGTGTTAACCAGATAGCCCATAAAATCCGGCGAGGACAAGAACCTGGTAAAATGCTTCAGCCCTACCCATTCACTCCCGGAGACACCCCTGAATGGATTGTAATCCTGGAACGCGATCAGGATCCCGCTCATGGGAGCGTACTTAAAGATCAACGTCAGCGCAAGCGCCGGTAACACGAAGATCACATACAGCTGCCAGTGCTGTTTTACATAGACCACCGTGTTGTGAAACCCTTTGTCCTGTCTTTCATTTGGAACAGTTGTTGCATTTGTTTTCATAATTTCATAACTTCCTCCTTTCTTATACAAGATCTCTCCGCTTTTTGCATCTGCCTGTATTGTTTCCTTTTCATCTTTCCTTTTTTCTGTTTCCCTTCTCCTTCCTTTTCATTTGTGCATATGTAAAATGTTTTGAGATTCTTTATATAAACGTTATAACAAATTTTTCCTGTTTAGTCAATAGCAATTTTCACATTTGCATCATTTTATTTATTTATTTTTTACAAATGCGCCTTCCATTCCTCTTTCTTTTTGTAAATTTTACTACTCATAATTTCTTCTCCATGTAAAAAATTCGTTTTTTTGCACTTTTACATTTGACACATTCAAATTTGTGCATTATACTGTATTTTAGAACAACTCAGAACAGCAGTCAATTTTTACTATATAAAGGAGGCTTTTATGGCTAACAGAATTACGATACAGGATATCGCTGATGCTTTGGGCATTTCCCGGAACACCGTATCCAAAGCGATCAACAATACCGGCATCCTGGCCGATTCCACCAGGGAAAAAGTTTTACAAAAGGCAATGGAAATGGGTTACAAGCAATTTTCCTATATCACGATCACTAACAGCAAGGGGGACGCCATTTTACAGGAGCCCAAAAAGGAACAGGAGATTGCCTTATTTACCGCAAGGTTTCTTGGAGAATCCCATTTCTCTTCCACCATGCTGGACAAATTTCAAAGGGAGATCTCCCAGCTTGGCTACGGATTTTCCATGCACCGGCTTCTTCCGGAAGAAATCGCCGCGCGGGCCATGCCCAAATCTTTTAACAGCCAAAAGACCGCTGGCATCATTTGTTATGAAATGTTTGATTATGAATACAGCCAGATGCTGTGCGGGCTGGACATCCCGGTCCTTTTCGTAGACTCTCCGGTCATCGGGCAGAAGGAGCCGCTGAAAGCCGATAAGCTGTATATGGATAACGAGACCGGGATCTACGCGTTTGTATATGAAATGCTGAAGCGTGGGAAAACACAGATCGGGTTTATCGGGGAATACATGCACTGCCAGTCATTTTTTGAACGCTATATGGCTTACCGGAACGCCATGTATCTACAGTCCCTGGCCTGTCCGGACGAATATTGCCTGCTGGGGAATAAAGAAAATGTTAAAAATCCGACTTCCCAGGATTATCAGGATTATCTGACAGATTCTTTCCGAAGCATGAGACACCTCCCCGACGTTTTTATCTGTGCGAATGATTTCGTGGCCATAGATGCCATACACGCGCTACGGAAGCTTGGATACGATGTTCCGGGTGATGTATACTTGTGCGGCTTTGATGATTCGCCGGAATCTAAGATCATCACGCCGTCCCTGACTACCATCCATATCCACAGCCAGATCATGGGCTTTTCCGCGGTGCATCTCTTGATCTCCCGTATCAAGGAGCCCTCGTTGAACTACCGTACCATCCACACGGAGACAGATCTTATCTTCCGGGAATCAACCGGGGATTAAAATGAAATCTGTAGGAAGTATTTCAGAAAAAAAGATTAATTTTATCAAAACGATTCGTTTTTAAAAAAATTTTTAATCAAAAGAAAAGGAGAATGATCATGAGCGGTTTACTGAATCTGGACGGTCCTGTTATGCAGTTTATCACAAAAATAGTTTACAGTGTATATCTGAATCTTTTATGGCTGGTCTGCTGTCTTCCGGTCTTTACCATCGGGGCATCGACGGCAGCGCTTTACTATGTATCATTAAAAATAGTAAAGAATGAAGAAGGGAATCTGACGAAAGCATTTTTCCATTCTTTCAGAGAAAATTTGAAGCAGGGGACGCAGATCTGGCTGATCCTTTTTGGACTTGGCGCTGTTCTTGGAATTGACGGATATGTACTCTACCATATGCGGTTTGAAAACGCGTTCTGGACGCTGCTTACCGCAGTGTTCATCGTGGCTGCCGTTGCCTATGGGATCGTCCTTCTGTACATTTTCCCTCTTCTGGCACATTTCAGCAACACTACAAAGGCAATGTTCCGGAATTCCCTGATGATCGGGATGCGTTTTCTGCTCTGCACGGCGCTGATGGCAGCCATTTATTTTGCCATGCTGTACGTGATCATCAATGTATGCACTCCTATGATCATCTTCGGGCAGGGCACATGCGCGCTTCTCTGCTCCTGGCTGCTCTCAAATATACTGGTTCAGTGTGAGGAAAGAGCGGAGGAAGATTCTCCGGCGGAAGAAACCTCCGAGATCTGATCACATGATTTTGGTTTATAAGAACTGTTGTAATTGTTTAGAAACGAACCGCGCGTTTACCGCGCCGTCCGTACGGAAAGGGGCATTGGGTTCATGCAGGCAAAAGATGCTTATGGTTCGGAAAAGGAAAAATTACGCCGGCTTAAAGGCCGGAAAAAATTGCGGTACCTATGGGATTATTACAAGCTGCATTTTGTAATAGTATGTATTTTTCTGTACATTTTGGGGTATGTGCTTTATGGGCATTTTACCCAGAAAAATAATGTCCTGTATGCTGCTTTCATCAATGTCGCGCCCAGCGATTCCCTGACAGAACGCTTAAGCGACGGCTTTCTGATCTCCCGGGATATGGATCTGAAGAAAAACGCGTTTTATCTGTATTCCGGGCTGTATCTTACTACCGATGAGTCAAACCCTTATCATGAATATACCTATGCCTCCCGCATCAAGCTGATCGCGGCCATTGACTCGGAAACACTGGATATTGCCCTGATGGACCAGGAGGCATTTGACACATTTTCACAGAATGGGTATCTATGTAATATGGAAGAATTTTTATCGGAAGCGGATCCGGAGTTATACCGGAACTGCCGGGAGCTGCTGCGGGAAAATATCGTGATACTCGAAGACAACGAGGAGGAAGCGTCTTTGGGCAGCTCCATCCCCTATTCCGCGGAAACGGAAGAATATCCTATGGGGCTGGATATCTCACAGGCACCTTTATTGAAAGAGGCAGGTTTCACGGAACCGGTGTACCTAGGGATCATCAAAAATACTCCACGGAAGGATACTGTAACGGAATATATCCGGTATCTTTATTTAAAAAAGGAAGGTGAATACATTGACTAAAAAAGAAAAGTTGCAAAAAAATATTGAAGAGTTTTCCAGATTGCAGCGTTATATGATGGCTGCTGATAAAGATTCTGAAGTATATGCGTTAATGAAAGAACGATACATTGACTTAAAAGTCATATTAACATCTTCTGGAATTAATTTGACGGAGATTGACAGAATAAAAGAATAACAAAAAGATAAAATTCAGTTGAAAGTAACGTTCTTCATGCAGAAAGCCTACCGTCGACAGGCTTTCTGTATGCTATATAGTATCTTGAAAGAACCATACTCCCTTTATGTCTCCCACGTCTTATAATACCAGCCATTTTTCCCGGAACAGCCGGATCAGGAAAAGGATCCCCCGTATGCACAGTTCCACGCACATGGCGATCCACACTCCTTTCAGCCCGATACGCGGCGCAAGAAATGCCGCCATGGAAATCCGGATTCCCCACATGCTCAACAGGTTCATCACACTTGGCACCAGGGTATCTCCCGCCCCTCTCAGCGCCCCCGCCGCCACGATCGAACAAGCATATAGCGGCTCGGCAAACACCTCGATCCGAAGCACCTGTACTCCCAGAGCCCGCACTGCCTCATCCGAAGTCAGTATCGAAAACATTTCCGGAGCGAAGAAAAACATCAAAAAGCCGGCCGCCGTCATCATGACGACTCCAAGAAGAACCGACAACCGCGCGAAGCCCCGTGCCTGTTCCCTTCTTCTGGCCCCGATACTCTGTCCTACCAGCGTTGTTGCCGCCGACGCGATCCCGTACCCCGGCATGTAGCAAAGACTTTCCGCCGTTACCGCAAGAGAATTGGCCGCTACGGACACCGTACCCAGAGGCGATACAATTTTTGTGGAAATAATCTGTGCCCCACTGAGTATTCCGTGTTCAAAGGCCATAGGAACCGAAATGCGGACTGCTTTTTTCAGGCAGCGCCTGCTCAAAGCCCAACTGCCCTTTTGTGTGACCCGCATGGTCTCCGACCGGAAACAGAGCATATACAACATGAGCAGCGCTGTCACCAATTCCGAAAGCGCCGTTCCAAGAGCTGCCCCTGCCACTCCAAGCCCGGCACCATATATCATTACATGCCCGCTGCCGATTTCCAACGTCCTGGCCGGAAAGATCAGGAAAAAGTTAAATATCACATCCAACGCGCACATGATCCCATTTAAAATACTGGGTGTTTTCATATCCCCGCTGCATTGAAGCATGCTTCCGCTAAGCTGCCGGAACTGTACTGCAGGAAGGGCACAGGCATAGATAAAAAAATACCGTGACGCGTCTTCGCATACTTCCGGCGAACCGCCAAGCCAATGCGGAAGACTTCCGCTGACTAAGACGCACGCAAAGGACAGCAGCAGGACAAATCCCCCGGAAACAAGAAGAGACTGCCGCAGCACATCCCTGGCCGCCGCCTCTTCTTTCGCGCCGATATACTGGGCAGCCTGTACGGAAAATCCCATAGCCACGCTGATACATAAGCCTCCCACGAACCACGTGGTGCTGGTCACCAGGCCGATCGAAGCCGTGGCATCCTTTCCCATGCTCCCTACCATTGCCGCGTCAATATACTGCATTACGATAGAGCTGATCTCTGCAAGGATCGCCGGGATACTCAGCCGGATCACCAGCCGGACCTGCTGTCCGAATGTCAGCGCTTCTCCCCGGATCAATTGTAGGTTTTCTTCCTGTGTGCTCAAAATAAGCCTCCTGCCCTTAAGAAAACTGATATCGCCAAAGCTACTCTTTCACCCAATCCTTGCTATTTTGCCTCATTCTCTTTTTCAGCGCCGTCTTTTCCAAATAGAAACGGCTCGGAAAAGCTATGGTTGAAAAATACGATCAGAGGTCCCATAAAGAAGGCGGTGATCAAAGTACCGACACCGGGCATCAGTCCCGAAATCGTCCCGATAATCACGCAGATCAGGTCACAGCCGATACGCACGAATTTGAAAGGAAGCTTTCCTTTTCCGGCGATCACGATCGGAATCGCGTCATAAACGGATACTCCCAGGTTGGAGGTCATATACAGGGAGGACGCGAAGCACATTACCAGAACCCCTATGCCAAGGAACACGATCCGTACCGGCAGTCCGGGGCCTTCGAAAAAATGGTTGATCACGATACAGGTAAAGTCTACCACATATCCGGTCAGGAACATATTTACCAGTGTGGCCGCGCCCATACAGCTTCTGGCGATCACCAGGTCTATAAGCAGCATGATCCCGCTCAATATCGTATAATAGGTTCCGTACGCCGCCTTGTCTTCAAAAAAACGGCCCCATATCCCCTGCGCGAAGCACTGGAACGGATCCACGCCGAACTGTGAGCATTTAAAAAAGCCAACAGCAATGGCACATAAGATCACACCGACGGTTGTCATAAAAATACGTTTTTTGAAATCTCCTGCACGCTTCATTTCCTTTTCTCCTTGCCCTTAGATTCTTTTCTGTATGCGATGACATTCAAAACAGCAGACTTTTTTTGTTGGCCTGCTGTCTTGGATCGCTACATTTTCTGTAGGGAATTATACCATTTTCAGATTTTAAGGACAAGTTCGAATTTTATCTTTCACGTATCCTTTTTGTAGCTTCGTTACTTTCCCCCTGTGAAAAGTAATATTTATAGAAATATTGGTGGATGATAACCGGATAAGGGCTTTACACCGAAATCAGCTTATTATATTGCGGAAAGCCGCTTACATATTCACATTTTGTTACTGTCCAAAACAGCAGACCACATTTTTACAGTGCCATAGCCGCCGCCGTACCGTCCGCGACTGCCTGCAGCGCCTGTCCGGCTTCTTTCGCGTCGCCCACCAGATAGATCTCCTTTCCGCAGTCTTTGACCGCGTCGTACAGTCCGGTGTCCGGTTTCGAGCCAATCGCGTACACGATATCCGTAAAGCCGGACAGCTCTTTTTCCTCTCCTGCCATCTCCAGCCTGACGGTATCTCCGGATACACTGACCAGCCGGGTGTCTGTCATCATATTCACGCCGATGCCCTTTAATCTGGCCATAGCCGGAACCAGATTCGCTGGCGCCATGCCTTCTCCCATCGCGGATTTCATTTCAATGACAGTAAGAGTTAAGCTGCCTTTTTTCACGGAATTCAGATACTCCGCTGTCTCCAGCCCTACCATGCCGCCTCCCACGATCAGCACATTTCCTTCGGTGATCTCCTTCTCTTTTTTCAGGAGCTGATGCGCCGTACAGTTCTGTCCGCCTTGCCCGGCTTCTTCCTCCGGCAGTATCGGATGGGATCCGTTGGCCAGGATCACCGCATCAAAATCGCTCCCGGTGATCTCGTCCGCAGTCACCGGATGACTGCGCTCCACCTTTACGTCCAGGCGTTTGAGTTCCCTTTCCAGAAAACGGATCCATTTCAAAAGAGGCTCTTTATAAGGCGGGATTGCTGCCAGCAAAATCTGACCCCCCAGCTTTTCTTCCTTCTCATACAGGGTCACAGCTTCTCCCCTGATGGCGGCCATCCTTGCTGCGGCCAAGCCGCCGATACCGCCTCCTACGACCGCCACCTTCTTAGAAATTTTTGCCGGTTCCACGGACATTCTGGATTCTTTGCCCGCAAATGGGTTGATCACACAGGAAGCCGGCCTGCGTTTATTCTGCTCACCCACACAGCCCACAAGACAGCCTGCGCAGGGCGCAATCTCGTCTCTGCGTCCCTCCCGGGTCTTATTGACAAATTCCGGATCCGCAAGCAGCGCCCTGCCCAGCACGACCGCGTCAGCTTTCCCTTCTTCGACCACCGACTCCGCAAGTTCCGGCGTGTTGATCTTTCCTACCACGATCACAGGAACGGTGCTGACTGATTTGATCCGGGCCGCCTCTTCTACATTTATGCCGGCCTTTTCCCCATGGGAAGGGATGATCTTATTTGGCACCGTGTGTCTCCATGGCGCTCATGACTACACGGTTTTTCAATTCCAGGTCTCTGATTTTAATCGGCGAAAATAATTTTTCAAATGGCATTTGCTTTCCTCCTCTGCATAAAAATGTACTATACTTTTTGACTGCTCTTTTTCCTACTGTTCCGGATCGTTTTGGCCTGCCTTTCATCTGCTGCTTCGAGTCATGTTATTTCCTGACAGTTCTTTCGTCTTCCTTCGCGAACATTCCCCGGATCATTTCCATACAGGCGCGCAAAGTATCGTCATTCCATAACCCCGGCTCTTCTTTCAGCTTCAGGTATATCTGGCAGGCAAATCCATAATATGCCGTCGTCATAAGCCAGTCCGGTCCTTCTTTGAACTCGCCGTTTTCCCTGCCTTCCAGGACAATCTTATCAATATCATCGTAAAATTCCTTCTTGCACTGCAGCAGCATATCGCAATAGACCGGGGACACCGAATACAGCCTCTCGATCATGGATTCCCTGGGGTGGCTCAAGGAGTAATTGATAATATTCTGAAATCTCCTGCACAGCTTATCCATTGCTGTTTTCTCCCGCTCCACGCCCTCATTGCAGGCTTCAATATCCATCTGGTAGCAGTGCCGGTATACCTCCTGGATCAGGGCTGCCTTGGAATCAAAGTAAAAATACAGGGCCGCTTTCGAGATGCCCGCCGCGTTCGCGATATCCTGCATGGATGCCTGGTCCAGTCCCTTTTCACAAAAAAGCGTGATGGAAACATCGATAATTTCTATGCGAAGTATGAGAACATTTTTATTGCCGGATGATTGCACAATCTTGCTTTTATATGATTTACAGCCAAAACATAAATCGGGCAGGAACAAATAGAAAGGATTGCCCTTATCATTTGTTCCTGCCCGGTCAGGTTTTTGTTATTTTGTTGTTACTCTTTTATCTTATCAATATCTGTCAGATTTACGCCGGCAACCTGTAAAAGTGCTTTTAAAGATAAATAATCATCTTTCAAGCTTGCATATGTCTTTTCAGCATGTTCCTCCTTCGCTAATTGCATATGGCGCTGAATTTTCTGGAATTGTTCAATAGCATCTTTAGCAATTTCAGTACTATTTGGCATATCCTCACCTCCCTTTATGAAAGTATCGCTATATCGTTCATAATGTTTTGATATTTTCATTATAGCAAAGGTATTTTTAGGTGTAAAGCCTTTGTTCAACCATATAAACCGCTTCCCTTCCGGGCGTGTTACAGTTCACGGCCTCTCAAAACCCTTCGATCCTTCTCTGCTTCCGGAGCTGATACCGTTTCTCTCCGCCAAGCCATTCCGCCTGTTCTGCCTCATTTTCGATCAGCAGCCCCGGCACTTCAACGGGATTCCCTTCTTCGTCCACCGCCACCATGACAATATATGCCCGGTTAATGCTCTTTCTGTTTCCCCGGTAATCCTCCACATAGGTATCTACCCGCACTTCCATGGAAGTACGGCCCACATAGGTCAGTTTCCCCACCAGGACGACCATATCATTCTGATAGGCGCCTGCTTTAAAGTTCAGATTATCGATAGAAGCCGTGGTTATCATTTTCCCGGAATGCCTTCTGCTTACGATCCCGGCCATCTCATCGATCCACTGCATCAAAAAGCCCCCGAACAGCCTGCCCTGGGGATTGATATGCTGGGAGCGTATCACATAGACCTGTTCTGTTTCCGAGTCCCGGACCCTCTTTTTCTCCGCCGTGGGATTGTTATTTGCCGCGCCAGATATTTTTTCCATAATCTCCATTCCTTTCTCATTCCGTCATTCCCGATATATGCCGGATTTCACCAGTCTATCCCCGCGATATCATCCAGCGGTATCTCTTCCCCATCTTCCATGATCAGGGTATGCGCATATTCATTGATCTTTTTCACCCTGCCCTTTATTGTCACATAAGCCCCGCCCTGTTTTTTCCCATCCGGTTTAAAATATGTCACCATGATAACCGGCCCTGAAGCCAGCCGCTCTTTTATCATCTGCAGCTTCCCGTCCAGCTCCGTCAGGCAGTTTTCATCCAGTTTTATCTTTTCCTCCGTCAGCCTGGCAGTTTCCCTGATTGCCTCGCCATGTCCCGTCAAAGCAGCGAAGGGGGCGAACTGGGCGGCCCGGTCCAATACCGGCATGGGTGGATGGACAGTGGATACATGATGAGGGAGATGCAGGATATCATCATATCTGTGCAGGTCACCGTCATCACGGCTTCTGCCTGTCCACATATCGTTTTTCATGCTTTATGCCCTCCTATCTGCCGGTTTCTCTCCCTGGACATAGCCCCCTCTTCCAGGCTCATCCCCTTCAGGAGCGCGTTTTTTCCAAACTTTTTCCTAATATCCAATACCGCCTCCTGCACCCTGCGCTCACGTTCCAGTGCTTCTTTTTCTTCTTCACGCTCCTTTTGCAGCGCCGCATAATCCGTAAACAGATCCAGCTGTTCATAAAAATATTCCGTTTCCACAGAGGCCTGTTTTGTAACACGGTTTGCCGTAACATAGATCCTTCTCACCAACAATTTAGGATCCACGATCCTGTCATATAACTCCAGAGCGGCTCCCATGATCTTCCTGGCAGACGAGGTCTTCCCCGCAAGATTCGTTGTGCCATGGGCATGCTTTGGGATCCTGCGGCCATAACGGTCTGTGGACACTTCGCCTTTATAGGATTTTTTCTTGTCCGTATCCGACAGGTTACAGATATCATATCCTACTGTAAGAACGATCTGGTCCGTGACCAGTTTTTTCTCCACCAGATTCAACACCAGCTCGTCCGCCATTTCCCGGACGATCAGCCTTGTCTTTTCATAATCATAAGGGCAGTGCAGCACCTGTCCGGAACCCACGCTGTTCGTCTCCGGCCTGTATGCCTTGATATCCGCCATGGTACATGGCTCCCAGCCCCAGGCATGGTCGATCAGCAGCTCCGCGTTTATCCCAAAAAGTTTATATAACAAATCTTCATTATAATAATCCGTTGGCTTTCCGATGGAGCATCTGGCGATATCCCCCATCGTGAACAGCCCGATCTCCTCCAGCTTCTTTGCGTATCCTTTGCCTACCCGCCAGAAATCCGTAAGAGGCCGGTGCGCCCACAATATCCGCCGGTAGCTCATTTCATCCAGCTTCGCGATCCGTACCCCGTCCCGCCCCGGCGGAACATGCTTTGACACAATGTCCATCGCTACTTTACAGAGATATAGATTTGTGCCGATGCCCCCTGTAGCCGTGATCCCGACCGTGTGAAACACATCCTGTATGATCTCCGCCGCCAGTTCACGGGGGGTAAGCTGATATGTGTTTAAATAATCTGTCGCGTCCAGGAAAACCTCATCGATAGAATAGACATGGATATCTTCCGGAGCGATGTATTTCAGATAAATATCATAGATCCTGGTACTGTATTCCATATAAAGGGCCATCCTTGGCGGAGCGACGATATAGTCCAGAGACAGTTCCGGCGATGACTGCAGCCTGGCATGGTCATAAGAAGAACCTGAAAATTGGTGCCCCGGCGCCATGCTCTTTCTTTCCAGATTGACCTCCCGCACCCTCCGAACCACCTCGAACAGCCTTGGGCGCCCCGGAATTCCATAGGATTTCAGGGAAGGGGACACTGCAAGGCAGATCGTCTTTTCCGTGCGGCTGAGATCCGCGACCACCAGATTGGCCGTCATAGGATCCAGGTTCCGTTCGATACATTCCACTGAAGCATAAAATGATTTGAGGTCGATCGCGATATATACACGTTCTTTATGGGCCATACTTTTCCTCCTTCCTCCCTATACGGAAAATCTGCATGGCTGGATCACCCTGCCTGCCCATCTATTTATGCAGGCGGGAAATTTACAGCCGGCTGGCCAAAATGGTGTTTTCCAATTATTTTTTCCATCCATATCATGTTATACCAACGTCCAAATTTATATCCGCATTTATAAAATTCTCCCACTTTTGTAAAGCCCATACGCGCATGGAACTCCGCGCTGTTTTTGTCCAGATATTCATCCTCTGTTTCCGGATAGCCGATACAGGCATACATGTTCAATATTCCCATTTCTCTTAACCGTTCTTCCAGTGCTTCGTACAGCTTCCTGCCCAAGCCGCGTTTTCGCGCCGTATGGCCGAGATATATGGTCAGCTCGCACGACCAGTCATAGGCGGCGCGCCCCACAAACGGGCCCGCATACGCATAGCCCTCGATGATCCCCTCCCGGTCGGCTGCCAGGTAAGGGTATCGCTTCATCGTACGGCGCATACGGCCTTGAAATTCTGAAAGCCCCGGGACATCGTACTCAAAGGAAATCGCCGTATTTTTTACATAATATGCGTAAATATCCAAAATACTATTCGCGTCACTTAAGTTTGCGTCCCTGATCACGATTGTATCCATAAACTTGTTTTCCTTTCCTGATACGATGGTATTCAAAATCATATGAAAAAACGGTGTAAAGCCTTTTATCCTCCGTGAAAGACTCTACACCTTCTGAACACATGAACGTATCGCTTTTGTATTTTAGTGTAAGGTTATACCTTCTGCATTTACTCCTATAGAGGATAATTTCGCGCTCATTACTCCTTTAGCTTATCTCGATTACCTCTGTCGTTTCGACCGCTGTTTTTACAAGCTCGTCGATCTTTTCCTCCAGATTAAGCTCTGACTTTTCGATCCGCTCCAAATTCGGCCTTGTCACCGGATGCTTTGCCACAAATATCGTACAGCAGTCCTCAAACGGCTGTATGGAAGTCTCATAGGTATCGATTTTCTGCGAGATCTCCACGATCTCCCGCTTGTCAAATCCGATCAGCGGACGGTACACCGGCAGTGTACACACCGCATTGGTAGCCGCCAGGCTCTGCATCGTCTGGCTGGCCACCTGTCCGATGCTCTCCCCTGTGATCAGCCCCAGACATTTATCCGCCTTTGCGAAATGCTCCGCGATCTTCATCATATAGCGCCGCATGATAATGGTCAGTTCTTCATGCGGGCATTTCTCGTAAATATAAAGCTGGATATCCGTAAAATTCACCACATGCAGCCTGATCGGGCCGGCATACTTTGCCACCCGCCCTGCCAGATCCACAACCTTCTCCTTTGCCCGTTCACTGGTGTACGGAGGCGCATGGAAATAGGTGGCTTCCAGAGCCACCCCGCGCTTGGAGATCATATACCCGGCAACCGGGCTGTCGATCCCGCCGGAGAGCAGGAGCATGGCACTCCCGTTGGTTCCCACCGGCATTCCGCCCGGCCCCGGAATAATCTCCGAATATACATAAATCTCTTCCCGGATCTCCACATTCAGCAGAATATCCGGTGTATGCACATCCACCTTCATCTCTGGAAATGCTTCCAAAACCGCTTCTCCCAGAGCACAGTTGATCTCCATCGAATTCATCGGATAACGCTTGTTGCTCCTGCGCGCCTCCACCTTAAAAGTCTGGTTTTTCTGCGGATACCGCTCCCCCACATAGTCGGTGATATCCTTTTTCAATTGGTCGAAACCAGCATTTTCCAGACGGACGACCGGGCAGATCCCAACGATCCCGAACACACGGCTCAGCGCTTCCGTTGCTTCCTCGTAGTCATAATCCCCTTCACAATCCACATAGACCCTTCCGTGGGTTTTACTGACTGCAAAATTTCCTTCCACGTCCTTCAAGGCATACCGTATCTGGCGCGTCAACGCGTCCTCAAACATATATCGGTTCTTCCCCTTGATCCCGATCTCACCGTATTTTATCAAAAACGAATGAAACTTCATATTGTTCTCCTTCTTGCGGCTTTTCTATCGCCTCGTATATTTCCGAAGTACCGGTACACAATTATATAATGTTTCCAGCGTATAGTCAATTTCTTCTTTCGTGGTAAACTCAGACATGCTGAACCTCAATGTGGCGTCCAGGTATTCCCTTGCCGCCCCGATTCCCTTTAACACGCCGCTCACCGCGGGATGATTGGACGCGCACGCGGAGCCCGAGGATACATAGATGCCCTTCTCTTCCAGCGCGTGAAGCAATACCTCGCTGCGGATTCCCGCAAATCCCACACTCACGATATGGGGTGCGCTGTTTTCATCTGTCAGGCCATGGATCGTCGTATTTTCAATCTTGGAGACGCCTTCCAGGAACTGCTCCTTCAGTTCCCTCATCAACGCCACTTTCATATCCAGATCCTGGTAGATCATCTTCGATGCCAGGCCGATCCCTGCGATCCCCGGTACATTTTCCGTACCGGAACGGATATCCTTCTGCTGCCCTCCGCCGTATACGATCGGGCTGATCTTCACCTTCTCATTTATATAAAGGAAACCGATCCCCTTCGGGCCATGAATCTTATGGCCGCTGACAGACAGCAGATCCACCCCAAGACGCTTCGGATAGATCCGGTATTTTCCAAATCCCTGTACCGCGTCAGAATGAAACAGGATCCGCGGATTGTAGCCCTTGACCAGCCGCGCGGCCTGCCCGATGGGCTGCACAGCCCCCACCTCATTATTCACATACATAATGGAAACCAGAACCGTATCCTTACAAAGAGCCTCCCGCAGTGCCTCCAGCTTGATCTGCCCGTTGGCATCCACCGGAAGATAAGTCACCCGGAAGCCCTCTTTCTCCTCCAGATGGCGCATCGTATTCAAGATCGCCGGGTGCTCAATGGCAGACGTGATCAGATGATTTCCCGATCTGCGCGCGGCCCTGGCAGTTCCGATCAGCGCCAGATTATCGCTTTCCGTCCCTCCCGATGTGAAGAAAATTTCTTTCGCGTTCACCTTCAGAAGCCTGGAAAGGATTTCTTTCGATTCTTTTACATAGTGTTCAGCCTCCACGCCCTTACGGTGCATGGAAGAAGGATTGCCATAATCCCTGCACATCACTTTATAAACCAGCTCGCCGACCTCCGGGTAGCACCGGGTGGTCGCCGAATTATCCAAGTATACTTCCATGATATCTTTCCTTTTTTATTTTTTACCTATAAAATATGTTCGAAATGATATAGTCGTGCTTCATTCATGAACAGTTACCATAAACGTACCATCGCATTTCCTCATTCCAGATGAAATAAAAGCATGGACAACACCACAAATCCTGCCGTCTCCGTACGCAGGATCCGCCTTCCCAGCGTGATCGGCTCTGCCTGGGCAGAAACTGCCTGTTCGACCTCCGCTTCCTCAAATCCGCCCTCCGGTCCGATAAAGATCCCCACAGACTGTCCCGGACGTATTTTTCCAATTGCCCGCCGGGTGGCTTCCATCCCTTCCGCTTTTTCATAAGGGATCAAGAGCACGTCCAGCCCTTTTGCATATTCCAGCGCCTCAGAAAATGTCATAACCTCATGGACCTGCGGTATCCGGCTGCGTCCGGACTGCTTTGCCGCCGCCTCCGCGATGGCATTCCACCGCCCCCATTTCTTTTGTGCCTTCTTCTCATCCAGCTTTACTACCGTCCGCCCGGTCACGACCGGAATCAGTTCATAGGCTCCCAGCTCCGTTGCCTTCTGGATGACCAGCTCCATTTTGTCGCTTTTGGGCAGCCCCTGGAACAAATAAATTTTAGAAGAAAGCTCCCTGTTCTCCTTCCACGTATCCACGATCCGAAACCAGGCCAGCTTCGCTTCCATGGACTCCAGCTCGCAAAGATACTGGGCACCTTCCCCGTCGCTGACCATCACCTGCTCCCCTGGTTTCATACGAAGTACATTTTTAATATGGTTCACATCCGACCCTTCCACATAAATTTTCCTACCCTGTATCCGGGAAGGTTCTACAAAAAAACGATGCATCTCTCTTTTCTCCTGCTTAGGAATTTACGGTTATCCTTTCCTGGCCGTCACCGACACCCACTCGCCCTGGTAAGTCACCTCCAGGACTTCCAGCCCGGCGCGCTTCACAGCTTCTATCACGGTCTCTTCCTTATCATCAATGATTCCGCTTGTAATATAGATCCCACCCTTTTTCATCTGCCGGACGATCACCGGCGTCAGATCTACCAGCACATCCGCCAGGATATTGGCCACGACGATATCATATTTTTCATATCCCACCTTCTCCTGTATCTCCGGATCATGGATGATATTTCCGATCATCACCTCATACTGGTCTTCCCGGATACCGTTCACATGCATATTTTCATGGGTAGCCTCCACGGCACAAACGTCCAGATCCGTCCCCACCGAATATGCCGCGCCAAATTTCAATGCCAGCATTCCCAAAATCCCGCTGCCACATCCCACATCCAGGATCCGTGTCTGTCTGTTCACATACTTTCGGATCTGCCGGATACAAAGCTGGGTCGTTTCATGCATCCCTGTGCCAAACGCAGTGCCCGGATCAATATGGATCACCATCTTCTCACTGTCCGCCGGGTTTACCTCCTCCCAGGATGGAATGATCAGAATATCATCTATATAAAACTGATGAAAATACTGCTTCCAGTTGTTCATCCAGTCCAGATCCTCTGTCTGGGACTCCTCGATCGACCCTTCTCCCACATCGGTCCAGGCGGAAAGCTCTTCGAGCCCTGCACGCACCTCTTCCAGGATCCGCCCGGCGTCCTCCTCTTCCTCCAGATAAAAACTCAGATATGCCACTCCGTCATCCACCCCGGTCTCCGGAAGGATATCCACAAACATCTTTTCCTTGTCCGCCGCGGTCAGCGGAACCTTATCCTCAATCTCCACACCCTGTATCCCGATATCTATCAGCATACTACTAACAATATCCTCTGCCTCCGTGGTAGTCTTCAGACGAAATTTATTCCATTTCATAATAGATACAACTCCTTTATTCCCTGCGTCATGTCTATCATCATAGCATAAATTCCTGTAAAAGTCATTCTGATTTTTCAACAAAACCGGCCTGGCGCCATATTGGCATAGGGCACGCCTGGTCAGGGTGCGGCCTGTAACGATTGGCCTGTGGCCGCACGGCACGCGATTTAGAAGCGAGCAGTAACAGGACCAGTACCGCCCCGGCCATCGAACACCAGATTCCGGTCTTTCTTCCCGGCGCGTGATAGATCATCTCCACCGTATGCGTACCTTCCCCGACCGGAAATCCGAGAAATGCCATATTCACCTTCTCATATTCGATTTTTTTTCCATCCATCCGTATCTCAAAATTCGGGTCATAAGGAATGGATGTTACAAAATACCCCTCCTTCTCTGCTTCCACGGAACCGGCGATCACATTTCCTCCGGATTTTTCCTTATCCATCTGGAATTCTGCCTGATACAGCCTGCCGGCACGCTCCTGGTCCACATCTTTTCCCCAGTTCCCCAAAAAGCATTTGATTCCGGTCAATTCATAATCCCCTTTTCCAAATGCCAGCTCCGCGGATGTTTTCCCCTTTTCCAACGCGACTGCGAAAGAAAATGTAGTGTTTCCATTATAATACGTATGGTTTCCGGCAGACAGCTTATTGCGTTCTCCTTCCAGCCACACCGAGACGTCCTGCCCGGGCTGATTATTTTTTACATGGAACTGCAGAAACAAGATCTTTTCTGCTTCCGTTGTTCCTAAGTCTCCGTCCCCGGAATCGGAAAACCCGATCCGCACTGTCTCTTTCTTTTCCGCCTGAACCCGGTAGCCATCCTCCTTTTTTGTGACCCGCAGGTTCCCCTCCTCCTGTTTCGGCAGCACAATCTCCACCGGCTTCACCGCATGCTGCACTTCTTCTAATATCTGTTGCTCCTGCTCTGGCACAGCTTCTGCCTTTCCCAAGGTTTCTGCCATTACCGAAGCTTCCACGCTTCTTTCCCCGTCCTCTTTTTGTTTTTCTCCTTCCCTCTCTTTTACAGCTCCGAATATCAGTGCCAACTGATTATAAGGAAACTGCAGCTTCTCAAAGGACTTTTCTGAAATCAGCCGGTCCGTTACATAAGCGGCCGGAGCCGCCTCTGTGTCCTCAAATACCCGGATGCCTCCCTTTTGTCCCATAGGCTCATACCCTGTGACTTCCTTTTCCGATAACAGATACCGGACCCCCATCAGCTTCAAAAACACCGGGTTTTGTGAGACAGACTGCATCAGGTCATTACGGAAAGGCTCTTCCACTTCAAATACATTTTTCCGGAATTCCTGATATTCTTTATTATAGGAAGAAGAATAAATCGAAGAAATATACTGTCCCATGTTCCAGATCCGGTTCAGGTCTGCCGCGTTTTCCTCTTCATTTCCCACCTGCTCCAGCCGGTAAAAATCCGGATCCTCTTCCAGGATCTCTTTGACAATCTGCCCTGTTGCCGGATCCGTAGCCTTATCATAAAATTCCCGGCTTTCTGTCCTGTTCGCCTTCCCGTGAAAAACACTCCCAAACAGGAACAGGAACACCACAGCCGGGACCATAAGAAACATAGATTCCTTTTTCCAACAAAACAGCAGATAACCTCCCGCCATGACCACTGCGTCTGCCAGAAATAATATCCCGTATCCGGAAAATTCCGAGGTCCTTTGTCCTGCATAGAGAAGCCCTATCGTAATCAAAAACGGAATACCTCCCGCAAGGAATCCGACAAAACGCGTCACTGGCATGTTTTGCTGGATACTTTGTAATGTAAACCGCCCTTCTTCCAGCTTTTTTATATAGCATGCTATCAGATAACATAGTAACGGAAGGAACGGAATCAACGCCTTCTCCCGGATATAAAGGCCGCCATTCAGGAGCCAGGAAAAAAAGGGAATGGCCAGAATCACGGTGCAGCCCCAGGAAAGTACCCGTTCGGAAAGTTTTTTATAAGTAAATCCCGTGATAAGAACTGTGATCATGAAAGTAGTAAGGCCGATTCCATAAGGGGTATACAGCAAACGATCCACCTGCAGGTCCGGAATCAAGAGATCTACAAGGCGGAAACCGCCCTTTGTCCCTCCCCTTCCCGTCAGCGCCGCGGCTGTAGGAACCAGAAGTATCCCGCTCAGCAGCACTGCCGCCAGCATCGGGCACAAAAACCGGATTCCATCCGTAAAAAAGAGGAAAATATGGTTGCATGCTATCTTTATTTTATTCAATTCGTTTTTTGTTTCTTTTCGATTTCTTTTACCATTTATATCGCATACTATGTTTTTTTCGCCAGAATCCCAAAGGTTTTGCGCCAGAAAAGAACTGCCTTTAGGCTCCCGCCCCAGATACCGGTAAAGCCCATATATCACAAGCGCCAGCATCCCTCCGATGCTGAAATAAAAGCTACTCATGATCATCAGGAACACGCCGGCCATATACAAAAGCTTCCTGCCCTTTTCAAAATAAAGATCCACTCCTAGAAACGCCATGCATAAAAAAGGCATATAATTTACAAACATAATCTGACAGTAGGAATGAAAGATCATCGGTCCTGACAACAGATACATCAAAGAAACCATAAAACGGATCTTCCCGGAAAACCCCCGTTTCAGAAGCCATGTATAGAACAGTATCACAGATACGGCCAGACTGGCAAAAGACGTAAACATCAGATAGTCCCCCATCTTTACGGAAGGGAACAAGTAAGAGATGAGGATCACAGGGCAAAACAGCCCATAATAAGAAAAATGATAAATATTCTGCCCTCCCCCGATATTTGCCGCGAACTCCGGGAAAAGATCCCCGGTCTCATAGAACTGCTGCCGGAAATAATCCGGGATCACACTGTGCTGGCTGATCCAGTCCACCCTGGAGCCAAAGATCCCATATCTTCCTACAAAAAACCAACAGAAGAAAAAAGCCAGCAGCCCAAGCCCTAAGATTGGGAAAATCTGTCTATATTTATATCTGTGTTTCATCTTGCCCCACCCTTTCACTGCCCGCAGCCACTAAAATATCCACCGGATACTTCCAGTTTCTCCCGGCTGCTTTCCTTCAGGATAAACACGGGACGGTGCTTTGTTTCCAGATAGGTTTTGGATAAATACTGTCCTACGATCCCTGTGCAGAACAACTGGATTCCACTGACCAGAAAAATAATACACACCAGTGACGGCCATCCCGACACGGGATCGCCCCACACAAGCGTCCGTACGATAATAAACAGGATCATTAAAAAAGAAACTCCGCAGAACACCATTCCCATCACAGAAGCAAGGGATAACGGAGCCACGGAAAATCCCGTGATTCCTTCCAGTGAATACCAGAAAAGCTTGCGCACAGACCACTTCGTTTTTCCTGCGGCCCGCTCCACATTTTCATATTCCAGCCATTTCGTCTCAAATCCGACCCATTCAAAAATCCCCTTTGAAAACCGGTTGTATTCACTCATTTCCAGTACCGCGTTCACCATTTTCCGGCTCATCAGCCGATAATCCCTTGCCCCGTTTACAAGCCGTATCCTGGAAATGTGATTGATAAACTGATAAAATTTTTCTGACAGGAAGGAACGTAGCTTTGGCTCCCCGATCCTGGTAGACCTCTTCGCCGCCACACATTCATACCCTTCCTCCGTCACGATCCGGTACATTTCCGGCAAAAGCTCCGGCGGATCCTGGAGATCCACATCCATCACTGCTACAAAATCCCCCTCCGCGTTTTTCATTCCCGCGTAGATTGCTGCCTCTTTTCCAAAATTTCTGGAAAATGAAAGGAAACAACATCGTTCATCCTTCCTGGCCATTTCTTTCATCGTACGAAGCGTGCCGTCCGTAGAACCGTCGTCCACAAACAACAGCTCGAACTCCACGTCGGACATCTGCCCCATCACCGCAGACATTTTCTCATAATATACCGGCAAAGCCTCTTCCTCGTTCAGACAAGGGATTATAATACTGATCTTCTTCATGTCCTATCATCTCCTCTTTCCAATCAGCCGGAACCCATAAACTGCTATACGATATTCACAGTCCGGCCTCTTTGCCATGCAATACTCACAGCAGATTTCATCGGCCATGGGAATTACTTTATTCCATACTTCTTAAAAACCCGGCAAAAAAAATCTTAAATTTTCTTAAGAACCATATGTTTTTTTCTTAATAATCAGTATGCCCATAAAAAATCACAAACCATTCTCAACTTCGGAATATCACAAAATCGTGATTTCAAGCATTAGGAAACGGAATTTTCTGGAAACGCAGCAAGCCGGTTTGTCCATGAAATGAGAAAATTCTTTGCAGGATCTTCATTAAAACTATAGCAAGCGTACCCGTTACACCCCATTCCTCATCATGGTATTTCACCATTTTTTCCTTACACAGACACCAGGGACACCGCTCCATTTTCAATTTTCCCCCGTAATCTTCTTATAAACTCTTTCCTATCTCATATGCCTGCTTCGGATATTCTGAATTTATAACATCATCAAGTACATAACAGCCTTTTGCAGGGACGATCCCAGCATTTTCCCATTCCAGATATTTTACCATGCCCTTAGGTGTTTCTTTACTCTCTCCTGGAATCTCTACCCATAGGGTTAAACTTGGATAAAAGCAGGTATAAAAAAGTGGAGATACAGGCTTCCTTATGCTATAATTAATTTTTAACCGTGAATGCCGAAAAGATGGAAAAGTTATGATTCCAATTTCTGTACAGGCGCATCATTCTTTTGTGGATGGATTGCATATAGGGCAGTTTGTAGAACAATTACAAAAATTTCTGAACGAGTGCTGAATTTCAGTTTGCTATATTGGAAAATCAAAATACATGGAGGATAGCGGAAATGGGAAAAGAACTATCAGAAATGTCTTTAGAAGAAATATGGGAACTGTTTCCCATATTTCTTGTCGCACATAATGATAAATGGAATATATTTTATGATGAAATGGAATCTTTCCTAAAAACCATATTGTCAGAGTGTCAGGTTGAGAGAATCAGCCATATTGGGAGCACGGCTATATCCGGGATATGGGCAAAGGATATTGTTGATGTGCTGATCGAAGTATCAAAGATTTCCGATATTCAGAATACTGCAAAGGTAATTGAAAAAAATGGATTCATTCGTATGTCAGCAGAGCCAAATAGAATGTCGTTTAATCGTGGATATACGAAAGACGGATTTGCAGACAAAGTTTTTCATGTACACCTTCGCTATGCTGGAGACAATGATGAATTGTATTTCAGAGATTATTTGAACGAACATACACAAATAGCAAAAACGTATGAAACACTGAAACTGCAGCTGTGGAAGTTATTTGAACATAATAGAGATGCCTATACTGAAGCAAAGACAGAATTCGTAAGGAAATGGACATCTGAAGCAAAAAGAGTTTACGCAGGAAGATATTGATAAAATCTGAATTCACTAATGAAAAATGGGCAACACTGGTATAAGATATATTTAGGCACTTGCGAACGATTTCTTGCGCAAACCGGAGAATTTTTCGAAGTACTTTTCCGGTTTATCCGGGTTAGGAGATGCCATGAAAGGATTTAACCGACCAAATCAATTATTTGCCCTATGCGGGTTAAATTGTGGGCTTTGCCCCATGTTCTTGAATAAATACTGTCCCGGCTGCGGCGGCGGTGAAGGAAATCAGTCGTGTAAAATCGCAAGGTGCAGTATGGAACATGGCGGTGTTGAATATTGTTTCCAATGCAGTGAATACCCTTGCGAAAAATACGATCATATTGACGATTTTGATTCTTTTATAACACACCGAAACCGAAGATCTAACATGGAAAAGGCCAAACGATTCGGGATAGACACCTATAATGCAGAGCAGGCGGAAAAAGCAAAAATCCTGGAGATTTTCTTGCTGGGCTATAATGATGGCCGCAAAAAGACACTCTTTTGTGTAGCCGTCAATCTTTTGGAACTGCAAGACCTGCTAACGGTACTCAGGGAAATTGAACGCAAACCTGATATGGAAACGATGACGCTCAAAGAAAAAAGCGCCTTTGTTGCTGGATTACTGCTGGATGCAGCGGCAGCGAAAAATATCGATTTAAAACTTCATAAGAAAAAGGGATAATTTGAATATGCTTTAATTTTTACATACGAACCAATGTTTATAGAGCATCTAATCTTCCCTTCTCTCAATTAAGTATTTTTGAAACTGCGCTACATATTTCGGGCAGCGTTTTTTCTCTGTAATAAAACGCAAAGGTATTGGAAGCCTTTGCGTGTTTTAATAAACAGTTGGGAACACCGTTCTTTTAAGGAACAGGGCATTGGCCGGGAGCCGACAGCATAACAAACAACAGAACAAAACGAAACGGAGGGAGGAAGAAATTTAACGGAAATGTGGATAGAAAAACAAATGTGATTGTGGTATTCTATCAGAAATACAAACTGGAAAATATGGAGATATGGCAGATGAATGAATATATGCAGTATTTAGCGGAACTAATCCCTGAAAAAGATAGTCTTAAACTTGTAAAAAGTGAAGCAGAGAAATATTATAAGTCGCATTCTCTTGATGATTGTTTTAACATGGGGATTGAACTTTATCAGTCGGATAATTTTCAAATACAAGAAGTGGGTGTTTTTCTTTTAGGATATTCTGCACATCACAATACTTCTGCATTGTCCTTTTTGAAAGATACTGTTAGCCAACATGATAGCTGGAAAGTACAGGAAATCTTAGCTATGGCTTTTGATAAGCATTGTAAAATTATTGGGTATGAGGTAGCCTTACCTTTAATTGAAGAATGGTTAAATAATGATTGTGCCAATGTTCGCAGAGCCGTTTCAGAGGGATTAAGAGTATGGACAAGTCGTCCTTATTTTAAAGATAATCCTCAAATAGCAATACAGTTATTATCTGCCCATAGAGAAGATAAAAGTGAATATGTGCGAAAATCGGTAGGAAATGCTTTGAAAGATATTAGCAAAAAATATCCTAAATTGATTTCAGAAGAACTAAATTCATGGGATTTATCATCTAAAGAAATCAAACAAGTATATAAACTTGCGAGCAAATTTTTAGATTTGGATTGAAAGCATACTCCTATTTGTCTAACCAACAATTATTGTAATCACAACAAAATAGTAACGAGCCACCCGACAGCCCCCACTCACTAAAATTATTGTGGAAAGGCATTATGCAGGCACTGAAAAAATGGAAACGTAAAAAGGAATATAGTATAATATGAGTTGAGATGAAGTCCCTTTTCATCAAGGCGGACAAAATGAAAAGGGCAAAATTGAATAACGGCAAAATCACTGCTTTATATTGCAGGCTTTCCAAAGACGATGGCACAAACAACGAGCGCATGAGTATCAGCACACAGAAAACCATGCTGAAAGATTACGCAAAGCGCAACGGTTTTCTGAACTGCCAGTTCTACGTTGAAATAAAACTTACTTATTTGATACAAAGGATAGGAACAGAATATTGAAGGAGCCGCAGAAATAAAGGGGGTTCGGCACATTGGGGGATTACCGGAAGCCTTTTTCTTTTCTGTGCCAGCGATTTTGACTTTTGGAAAAGCAGTAGCATTGAATATGGGCGTCATCGGTATAGTGATCGCAATGTGCCTTGACTGGATTGCAAGAGGGATTATTTTCTGGTTCCGGTTCAGAAACGGGAAATGGAAGAATTTTGAAGTGATTTCAAATTAAAGATCAAGGCTCGGATTAGTTGTGTGCTTCCACAATGCAAGCCCGCAAGCAAAACGTTATCGTTATATGTTTTTGTATAGGTATTATAATTCTATCTGGTTTTGTATGTGTTCCATTATCCTAAGTTCACAGATTGTACTAAACAGTATTATTAAGATACTGTTTATCAATCGAAGATTCTCGTAATATCCTTTAAACGTGCAAATTCCGCTCAAACAGAGTATTCATTCCGCATCAGCAGTGTGCCCATTTCAATCTTAACGGCGCATTTTATGGCGTTGCCTCTGACTATCCAATCCATGTCCTTGATAGCCCGTCAAGGGCACCGCAGGTGGCCTCAGCAAACCCTTGACGGGCTGTCAGGGACATGGTAGTCTTTTATCAGGAGGCAACGCCGTTCGCCCAGAATGACTACGCCGTTGAAGCGGAATGGTTGCGCCGTCTGAAGCGGAAAGACTACGCCGTTTGAGCGGAATTTGCATTTAAACGGAAAGGCTAAAAATAAAATCCAAACCTTTTCTAGCTCAATTCACTTAAAATACAGGACATCGGCAGGTATCATGATACCCGTCCCAAAGCCAGTATTCATCAGATAATTAGAGCCAACAGGCATAAAGCAATCCCGGAAACGCCCATTTTATCAGCATTTCCGAGATTTTATCCGTTACTCGAACTCGACAATGACTAATCAATTTTGTTTAGAAATCATTCGTTATCGTGTTTGCCTTTCTTTTGATTATTTGATTTATCCATATTATCCCGCCTATACGGGCTAATGTTATCATTTTGGTAACTATTCAGAACCCCTTATTGAAAATGATATTTGGGTTTCCATTTAATG
>CAZFXM010000003.1:0-183062 GCA_964523125.1 uncultured Clostridium sp.
CATTTTGTATTTGCAGAGAATCTCCCAATTTTTAGAGAATCCCATTTCTTTTAACAACTGCTCTCCTGTAATATGAGGACAATGTATTAGAACCTGATGGATCAACTGATTTAATGAGGCTGAAGAGGAGTAGCTGACATCTAAAGAACTAATTGCCATTCCTATATCTTTATGTTACAATACGTCTATGGAAAGTACCCATGACAGGGTGGCAGCCTCCCGGTTTATGGAGACCGGCGTGCCGGAATACATAGGAGGGGAGGTGGCGTCGATGACAGCTTTTGAAATCATTACGATTTTCATTGGAATATTAGCATTGCTGATGTCCTTTGGTAGTTTCATTGTTGCGTTGCTTGCCTTTCTCAATAAGAGAAATAAGCGAAAATAAAATGCCTATCCTGTCTGACCCACAGGATAGGCGGTGCCCATAAGGACATTCTTTAACCTAAACTTGGAGCATCCACTTTGGAGTGGGTGCTTTCCTTTACACTGTTATAATACCATTATATGTGAAATGTTTCAAGATATTTTTTCTGAAATTTTCGAATCAATGCTTAAATGCATAACATATTTCCGTAGATTATAAGGTATCACCATGTTATAATTGAACAATAGACTTTTAAAAGCATATCTTACATAGAGCATAAAGCGGAGGTGAGCGGCAGAGTGTGGTGCAGAAACTGCAACATTGAGACAAATGAAGCGACGTGCCCGGTCTGTGGCGCTGATACAGTAGAGGATCTCCCGATTGAAATATACTGGTGCAGGCAATGCAGTACGCCTATTATTCAGGTGGCAAACCAGGTGGACAAAGGAATTTGTCCGATATGTGGAAAAAAAACAAAATATTTGGCAAAGGATTTAAGACCGGTATTTCCGGAGGAAAGACTGTTGTTGGAAATCCTTCTAAATAAACAAATAAATGAGTTCATAAAATCTTCTGTATGGGCAGTAAATAACAGATATTATATTGATGGAAAAAGTCTTTCTATATCAGGTGAAATGTTCCGGATGGCGGATACAGATGCTATAAGAGAGAGCCTGGAAAAATATAAAGGAAATAATAGTTATGAGTATTTTGAAAAGCATATAGACACATTTATTAAAGCAAATAGAGGCAGACTGAATGATCTTTGTGAAGGACCATGATGAGCTTCAAAGAATGGTGGGATACCAGGTACGGAAATTTAATGCTTGTAGAAAATGCCTGAAATGTGAATCCATTTGCAGGACAGGCGCTATCTCAATTTCAGAAGATGGTTATTACATAGATCCGCGAAAATGCGTTCATTGTAAAATGTGTATGACAGCGAAGTATCTGGATGGCGGTTGCATGATGGATAAATATCTTAGGACGAAGTAACAATGTGGGAGGTTTGGTAAAATGGCAGGATTTGATTTGAAAGAAGGCCGTTATGTTACAGAACCAGTTTCAGATGATGATTTATGGTCAGCCTTTAGCTGTGTATTTTCATCTCGTTCAAGAAATGACACAAGCTATAAATTCGGCTTTTTAAAATCAATTATTGATAATCTATACAATGTGGATGATAATCTGAAATTAAATTTTGACCAGATTTTTTCAAAATTCGCGGAAATATACTGGAATCTTATATTGAAATATGATCTGAGACA
Organism: uncultured Clostridium sp.; assembly: GCA_964523125.1. GTDB lineage: Bacteria > Bacillota > Clostridia > Lachnospirales > Lachnospiraceae > Schaedlerella. The sequence goes on from CAZFXM010000003.1 coordinate 1,636, forward strand.
GAAAGCGAAAACGAGTGACAACAAAAAGTCTTTTATAGAACAGATTTTACTGAAAGCAAAAGAGAAATATGGGATTACGGAAATGATACCATATGAGAGCTTGTCTCCTGAAATGATGATAGAGATTTCACGTCAGGTTAAGATAAAATGTAAGACATGCGTTGTAGGGGCCTTGTATGAAGACACAAAAAGGCTATTTTATTCCTTTTCGAAAAAAGAAGAATGGATTCAGATCAATCCCCGTATGTACGAATTTCTGTGTAAACATAAAATTATCATAGAAAAACTGAATTATTATGAGTGGGCCCGATTTCTGGAAAAGGTGAATGAGGACAAGACCGCAGACCATATTCTTACAAAAATTGACGAAAGCTCAAAGAGAAATAATTTATCTTATTACAGGCAGATACTCTATGAAGAGTTTGAAAATAAAAAATGCTTTTATTGTGGAAAGGTTTTAAAGCCGGATAAAATAGATGTGGATCATTTTGTCCCATGGTCTTTTATCAAAGATGATAACTTATGGAATCTGGTATTGGCATGCCCGTCCTGCAACAGATCAAAAAATGACAGGCTTCCGGAAAAGCGATATCTGGATTTTTTGATAGACAGGAATAAAAAAATCAGCATCCGGCATAGAGATATGAAAAATTATCAGCAGAGAATACTTCAGCATGTTTACGTGTGGGCGAAGATGAACGGATATGACACCATCTGGATACCTGGTGCTTCGAAGGAGAAGGTATGAACCGGAATCAAACGATAAAGTATTATAACAAAAACGCGCAGGCGTACTATGACAAAACAGTCAATGTAGATATGAGTGAACTATGTGATAGATTTCTGGATCATATTAAGGATGGCGGAGTCATCCTTGATATTGGATGTGGAAGTGGCAGAGACATGAGGTATTTTATCGAGAAAGGCTATCATGCGGAAGGGTTAGACGCTTCAAGCGAAATGTGCAGGCTGGCCGGAGCATCGTCGTTAAGTGTAGAAAATGTTCCGATCGAAGAATGGAATCCACGAAAAAAATATGACGGTATATGGGCGAATGCTTCCCTTCTGCATGTTACGATTTCCCAGATTTATACATTTTTTATTAAAGCAGAGGCATGTATGGATACCGATGGTGCCCTCTTTGCTTCTATGAAAACCGGATTGACAAATGATATCGACGCGGATGGCAGATATTTTTGCCCTTTTTCAGAAGAAAAGCTTGAAGAGATTTTAATAAAACATCCGGCATTCCTGTTATGTGATAAGTGGTATTCTGATGATAAGCTGGGCAGAAACACATTCCGGTGGTTTCATTTTATATTAGCGAGAAAATGAAATATAGTGGGTATATATCTATTCATCCTCAAAGATCGTCTCATTCATTTCCGGAAAATCCAGCAGTTCAGAAACCGTCATATCCAGACCGATCGCCAGTTTATGAAGGGTTTTCAATTTTGGATTTTTGGTCTTGCCGGTCATGATATTTTCAACGGTGGATTGTGTAATGCCGGACAAAGTGGCCAGCTTATTGATTGTAATATCCCGCTCTTCACAGAGCCGGGTAAGCCTTAAGATAATAACATCTGAGTAAGTCATAAAGGATGTCCCCCCTTTTAGAAATTAGATAAAGTATAAAAGGTTTTGGAAAATGAGATTAACGGTATACGGTTGACAACAAAAATGAAATATGATACGTTAACGCTATACTGTTATGGAAGGGGATAAAGATGGGGCTTTCACATAAGATATTTCAGCGGGCGACGATAAGAGGGATAGTAGACTATCTGCTGTATGGAAATGGACCAGATGAGGATTCCAGAACCTATGAAGAACGGCTGGATGACACTTATCTGGAATTTGAAAAAGCTGTACTTCAGCATGACGCGGAAAGCAGTACCGATCTGTTGGATCTGGCAAATGCCATGACATGTGAAGTGGCGTCCGTTTATACGGAAATTGGCTTACAGGCAGGTATCCTGCTTATGAAAGATTTGAATCAAAATCTGGAAATAAATGAATGTAGTAATAAAACGGACTATAAGAAAAAGTATGATAAGTTATTTCAAAAAGTAATGATGGCATCTGATATTTTATCAGTTTCTGAGGACGAAAGTGTTATAGAAGCAAGAAATCTTCTGCAATCGGAGAAATGAAAGAGTATATCTGGAACTTTCAACGCTGCTAAGAGAAATTATACGATCATGTTGGTGGAGATATCTTTTTGGGTATTCTGGACGACGGAACCGTTTCTGGCCTGCCTGAAAAGGCGGCACCTGACATGGTGAAAAATTTCATAAGCTGTGTCAGTAATCCGGCATTATTTGCGCCGACAGTTTACCTGTCACCGAAGATCATACAATATCATGGTAAAACGATCATTCATATACATGTTCTTCCCAGTGCGGAGGTTCACAGCTATAAAAAAGTCATCTATGACCGTGTAGATGATGCGGATGTAAAAGTAACCGCAACTTCTCAGATTGCACAAATGTATATTCGTAAACAGGAAATTTTTACGGAGAGGAAGGTTTACCCATATGTGGAGAAAGCAGACCTCCGGCTTGATATGCTGCCAAAACTTCGGGTTATGGCAGAAAACAAGGGGTATGGAAAAGGACATCCATGGAATGGAATGACGGATGATGAATTATTGAGAAGCGCAAGGCTGTATACCATAGATCGTGTAACCGGGGAACAGGGATTTAATTTGGCCGCTGTTATGCTTTTGGGCAGGGATGATGTGATCTTGGATATTGCGCCTGCCTATGTGACAGATGCGTTGCTCCGCCGCGTAAATGTTGACCGTTATGATGACAGAGAAATTGTGCAGACAAATTTGATTGAAAGCTATGAGCTGCTTATGGAATTTGGACGGAAGCATTTATTGGATAAGTTCTTTCTGGAGGAGGATCAGCGGAAAAGCCTGAGAAATATTATTACTCGTGAAATGATTGCAAATACTCTGATTCATCGTGAATACACAAGCTCCTATCAAGCGAAGTTTGTGATTGAAAAAGAAAGGATGTATGTGGAAAACGCAAACCGTGCGTCACAGGATGCGGCTATTACACCGGACAATATGGAGCCGTCACCAAAGAATCCGATTATAGCATCATTTTTTAGAAATATAGGATATGCGGATCAACTTGGTTCCGGTGTGCGGAATCTATTTAAATACAGCAAATTTTATTCTGGCAAAGATCCTGAATTTATTGAAGGAGATGTTTTTAGGATTACTGTGCCATTGAACGATGGATATTCGTAAATAAAAGAGGAGTATTAATTGAAGAAAAAAGCGAAAAACTATGCTCCGAAGAAAGTTTCGTGCCTGCTTTTTCATATAATACAAGGTTAATTTTAATAGGAGAACAAAAATGTTAGAAACAAAACGCCTGCTTTTGCGTCCATGGGAGGAAACGGACGCAGAGAGCTTATACAAATACGCAAAAGATCCGGCGGTTGGCCCGATCGCCGGATGGCCGGTTCATACCAGTATAGAGAACAGCAAAGAAATTATAAGGAATGTGTTATCCGCGCCGGAAACTTATGCGGTTATTTTGAAAGAGACCGGAGAGCCGGTAGGAAGCATCGGCCTGATGATTGGAGAGAAAAGTAATATCCATCTGGCAGATGACGAAGCAGAGATCGGCTACTGGATCGGCGTGCCTTACTGGGGGCAGGGGCTGATTCCGGAAGCAGTCCGTGAAATGCTGCGGTACGGATTTGAAGAGCTGGGCTTTCGCTCCATGTGGTGTGGTTATTTTGACGGAAATATAAAATCGCGTAGGGTGCAGGAAAAATGCGGTTTCCGCTATCACCATACTTCGGAAAATGTGTCATGTTCCATACCGGGGGTATTACGGACCGAGCATATTACTTGCATAACAAAAGAACAGTGGCGCGGCGCGGACTGAATTGGGGAAAAAATAATGAATCAGGATGTCTTATATTTTATGAGAAAAACGATTTTTCACCCCAAGTTCTAACCTATACAAATAAATTTTTATTGCGCCCCTTTCTGTTTGCTGTTATACTTTGTTTATGTATACAGAGAGAAGGTTCTGAAATGAGTGTTCCGCAGACAATAAACGGTTTAATGCAGCATTTAAGGAATGATTGCAATGTTCAAATCAGTGGCAGTTACCAAAAACAACAATTAATCAGTTATGGTTACTATCATGGATATAAAGGCTATCGTTTCATAAAAAATAGACACAATCAAATTCCATATACAGATTTCAGTGAAGTAGTTGCTGTAATTGAATATGACAACAATTTAAAAGCTGCATTATATTCTGATTTGATGTTTATCGAAACCGCCGTAAAAAATATTGTCTGCAATGAGTCTCTAAATGGTTTAAAACTCGGCACATTTGAACATATCTATAAAGAACGTATGTGCGACAATACTACAAATACAAAATTACAGTCCAAACGGCTTAGGTTGCGAAACTCTGTATATTCAAAGTTGTCTGCGCGTTACCATGATGAAGAAGGCAGCGATAACCAGATGGTTCGTCATTTTTATAATCGAGGAGAAGATGCCCCTCTATGGGTTGTTTTCGAAATATTATATCTAAGTGACCTTGCAAGTTTTTTTGAATGTTTAAACGAATCAGTGAGAGAACATATCATGACACAATTAAGCATGTTTGACGTTTCCATTGATACGAACAGAAATCTGCTCAGCAGCATGCTGTATACTATAAAATCACTCCGCAATGCCGTTGCCCATAATAATATAATTTTTGATACCAGATTCAAAGACAGGAAAATCAGCCTCGTACTTAAAAAATGGATTGAAAAAGAAACCGGAATACAAAATGTCACCTTATATTCGCTGATTGACTACATAATTATCGTATGTTGTTTGCTGAAACGTGTTGATTTTAGTTCCACAAGAGCGAAGCAACTAGTTCATGCCTACAAAAGCCAAAATCAACTTCTTCAAAACAGTGTTGCATCTGCAATTTACGCACAAATTATACAGCAAAATGTTACCCGGAAGATAACCGTTTTGGAAACCTACCTCAATACATAACCGTTTTGATAAGCCAAAATTTGTCTTGTATTTTTTGGGTTTATACTGTATATTATAACTATTGAAAGAGGTGTATGTTTTAGGACTGCACTGGGGGAGTCACTCTGTGGCTCCCTTTTATGTTGCTCATCTCTGAGCGCTGGTCAAACAGGAAACGGGCCACTGGCAGTTTTTCTGTATACATGTTATTAAAATAGAAAGCTTCCTGTATAATATAAAGTGCAAAGGGAGTTGATAAAAAAAGATACCTCGTATATAGTTGAATTCTTACTGACCCGATAGTTGGTAAAATTCAAAAACATAAGAGGTATCTAAGATGAATAGTAAAGCAAAGAAAGCAAAAAAGCAAGCAGTTATCAACAATTCAACAGCAAATATTTTATCAAAGGAAGAACTGACCAGAAGGATTGCCATGCTTCAGGAAAGCATGAAGGCTGCGACTTGGCGGGAATTGGAAACAAACGGGAAATTTACAAAGAACGATAAGCTCACGTTTATTAGAGATGATATGCTTATCATTGGATGCGATATTGGAAGTGAAATGCACTATGTGAGAGCCATTGATTCCAGGGGACGGGAACTGAGTCAGGACGCATTTCCGTTTAGCAACAGCTCAGAAGGCTTTCAGAGCGCAAAGGCCTGGGCTTTCGAGCTGGCTGCCGCAAATGACAAGCATCAGATTGTGCTCGGCCTTGAGCCGACAGGGCACTACTGGTTCTGCCTTGCGGCATGGATGGTTTCCAATGACATCAGTGAATTGATTGCAAACCTTGTGAAGGATGGGAATTATGGCATGCCCTATCTGCCAGAAGGCCTGTACGCGGATCTGCGGAGGTTGTCTATGCTGCGGGACCAGCTGACAGAAGACCGGACCAGGAACACCAACCGCCTGCACAGGGAGATGAAGATCTACTTTCCGGAATACAGGGACGCATTTGGGAAGGTGGACGGGTCATTTACCCTGGAAATCCTGAAAGCAGCCCCATTTCCGGAAGATATCGTGAAATTAGGTGTGGATGGCCTGAAAGACATCTGGCATAGTGCAAAGCTGCGTGGGCGCGGCTACAGCAGGGCAGAGCAGATTGTCAGGTACGCAGAGGGAAGTGTTGGCCTGAAGCATGGTACAGCCGGGGGAAGGAAAGCGGTTAAAATCTTTGCGGAACAGATGAAGTCCCTATCAGAAACACTGGAAGAAATTGAAGCTGAGCTTCATCAGAAGTGCCTGGAAATCCCTTATGCGGAGAACATCCTGGAGATCCGGGGCATTGGTGAGAATATCCTGGCTGGGATTCTGGCTGAGATGGGTGATATCACGCGGTTTGACGATGTCAGTGAGCTCCAGAAGCTGAGTGGGCTTGGGCTGGTAGCCTGTAGTTCCGGCAAACATAAGGGGGAGACAAAAATCAGCCACCGTGGGCGCAAGCATCTGAGGTACTGGCTGTTCCAGGCCGCAAAATCAGCAGTATCCCATGGGGAGGAATTCCAGGAACTACATGCGTATTATACGACAAGGAAAGAGAATCCGCTCAAAAAGATGCAGTCATTGATTGTGATCGCCTGTAAGATTCTTAGGATTATCTTTACGATGCTTAGGACGGGTTGTAGATATGACCCGGCGAAGATGCTCAGGGATATCAAACGTCCTAGACGGGCAGCGGCACAGGCAGCATAAGGCGGAGCATCTGAAAAAGCAGCATATCCTCCAGCGCCCTGCCGAACGGCTGTTAGAGGAACAGCGGCTGGGCAGGGTCCTGGAGAAGAAGGGAACCCGACCATGATGGCGTAGCAGATACGGCATCCAAACCAACAGACAGACGGAGCGCTGGCGGCATAGCGTCCACGGAATAACCGGTGCAGCCAGAGGGAGGTCAGGTCAGTAGTAATTCAATTGAAAAACAAGAGCCGTAGCCAGCGGTGGTATTCTCCGTGGGGCAAGACCCCGTTTGAAAGCTTGGCTGGCACTCGGTGTATGGATAGGTGGGACGAAGGAAGTTGGGACACGATCCCTGTAGACACGGAAGGTTCACCGCCATAGTTGATCGGAGGGAAAATGGCCTTTATAGAGCACAAACAACGGACGCTCTATTCCCCCATACCCATTTATCAACTATTCAGTACCAGATACGATGATATCCATCACCATTGGCTCCTGTTTAAGAGGTATAAAAACACGTCAAGCCCGCAAAAAACTTACATTTAGGGCTTGACATAATAGGAAGGGAAAAAGATATGGAAACAGGATTGGTTTTACAACATGGACACCCCGGCGACCGCGCGGGACGGATAGAAACGGAACTGGCAGTATACGATCTGCTGGATTTTTTAAAGATTGATTATGACAGAGTGGATCATGAGGCTGCCTACACGATGGAAGCATGTGAGGCGATAGACCAGATATTGGAACCGGCTGCGATCTGTAAAAACCTTTTTTTATGCAATGCACAAAAAACAAAATTTTATATGTTGATGATCTTTGGAAATAAGAAGTTTAAGACAAAGGAGCTTTCCCATCAGATCAACAGCTCGCGGCTGTCTTTTGCTCCGGAGGAATTTATGGAAAAATATCTTGGGGTCACGCCTGGTTCTGTCAGTGTGATGGGGTTAATGAATGACCATGACGATCAGGTGACACTTTTGATGGACCGGGATGTAATACAGGAAGAATATCTGGGGTGTCATCCCTGTGTGAATACCTCCAGTATACGTATGAAAATGGAAGATTTACTGCACAAGTTCTTACCGGAAGTCCATCATGAATATACGGTGGTGGAGTTATGATCTACAGTTCACCCGCCCACTGTTACAGTTTACCCTGCGCCATTCACATCAAAATCCATCCCGTTTACACAATCGTCTTGTATCCGCCTCGTATTTTCTCTATAATGAAAAAAACGAGGGAGGTGTATTCCGTTGATCTGGATCGCGATCTGCGAGGATGAGCAGCCGCTTTTAGACCAGCTTACAGACTGGGTGAAAGCGATACTGGACAAAAATCTGATAGCATACAATATAGAATCCTTTCGAAATGGCAGTGCGCTCCTGACCCGTGAGGAATTTGACATTTTACTGCTGGATATTGCCATGGAGCCTCTGGACGGGCTGGAACTGGCAAGGCGGCTCCGCAGGAGAGGCGATGAGAGCAGGCTGGTATTCATTACGGCCCATCAGCAATACGCCATCGACGCATATGATGTACAGGCATTTCATTATCTGGTCAAACCTGTAGATATCGAAAAGCTGGAAAGGGTACTCCTGAAGCTCTGTGCATCCCTGCAAAAAGAGAGGGAGCGTGCGTTGGTGGTACGTCAGGGGACGGCGGTCAGGAGAGTTCCGCTGGAACTGGTGCTGTATCTGGAGGTTCTGGACCGGAAGATATATCTGCACACGGCAGAAGAAGCGGTTCCCTTTTACGGGAAGCTGGAAGAACTGGAGCCTACGCTTCCCGGCACATTTTTTAGGTGCCACCGCAGCTACATCGTCAATCTGCGCCATGTCCGGTACTACAATAAAGGGGAGATCCGGCTGGATAATGAGGAGATCATTCCTCTTTCAAAACGCAGGTACAAATCCTTCGGACTGGCTTTTATGCACTATCTAAAAGAAAGCGGGGATGTACTTTGAAGGCATGTATATGGGCTGTCTGGGGGATTTTGGATGCTTTTCTGGAATATCGTTTCCTGCATAAAATGCTGGGGGCAAAATATCGCTTCACATTTGTGTGGTTTTATCTGGGAAGCGTTCTCTATGGAAATATCAATAAAACATTTGTGGTCGCGGGTACGATACAGAGCAATTTTGTTTACCTTTGTACCTGTGCGCTTGTGTTGAATATTTTGCTATTCCATGGAAGTGTAGTCAAAAAGTTCTTTTTTACGCTATGGATATATTGTGCGTCCGGGATCGTATTTTGTGCGGTCTTTCCGCTGTTCCATGCCTGGGCGGTGGCCGAAGGTCCGGGATATTGCCCGGAGGCGGTGCTGGATATGATTGGCATCGCTGTCCGTCTGGTACACTATCTGATGATGGAGATCCTCCAGCGAAAGCTTCACCTGCTCAAGCGAGATTTTGCGGATCAGGATGCTTTTTACCTGATGTACATTATCGTGTTTATTTATGCCGCTTTAAGTATGATGCTGAATATGTTTACCGGCGTCATCGGCTGGACCAGGGACGTGGTTTACCAGATTGCTTTGTATTGTACCCTCATCTCGGCGGCCGGCATAGGACTTCATGTATTTTGTATCGTGATGCTGGAGCACCGTCTTCTGAAGCGTCTGGCAGAGCAGCAATATCAGATGTTGGACCAACATCTGGAAATCTCCAGAGAGCAATATGGCCAGCTTGCAAAAATGCGGCATGACATGAGAAACCATGACCTGTGCCTGACACAGCTTCTGGCAGAAGGAAAGACGAAGGAAGCCTTGCATTATCTTGCACAGATGGATGAACGCATGGGGCAGGGACAGGCGCCGGTACAGACCGGATCTGTTTATGTAGATGCCCTTCTCAATCCAAAATACAGGCAGGCACAAAAGCTTGGGATTGATATTTCCATCCGGATGTCCGTACCGGGAGAGGAGGAGATCGCGGCAGTGGATCTTTGCTGCATTCTGGCAAATGCACTGGACAATGCGATGGAAGCATGCAATCGCACGATCCAGGCAGGGGAGCCTGCCGGGTGGATCCGGATGCGGTCAAAGATGTATTCCAATTACTGGGTGCTGGAGATCAGCAACAGCATCCATATACCGGCCGCTGCGGGGCAAGGAACATTTCCTTCTTCCAAACGGTTACATTTCACAGGAAAGCAGGCGGCAGGGATCGGCCTGCAGAATATCCGGGCGGCGGTCGAACGGTATGAGGGCGTGCTTGAGGTGAAAAGCGGAGAGGAATTTTCATTAAATGTAATGCTGCCCGTTTCTTCTACGGCAAAAAAGAACCCGTCTGCAACATCGGAATAAATGAACCAGAAGGGACGGTCGATGATATATAGGAGTGAACACAACGAGTAAGGAACGATCCTGGTTCATGAAAGGAGAACATAGTGATGAAGCTGAATTTTAATCCTGTGACACAAAATCAAATTTTTAGCGCATATCGGATCAACCAGAGCGCGGCGGCAAAAACCGGAAAAGCCGGGATCCAGGCAGCGGAAGAAGGGCGGAGAGATCTGGCAATGATCTCACCCCAGGGAAAGCAGAACAGTCTGATCGATACATTGATGAAACAAAAAATGAGTATCATGGAGCAAAAGGATTCCCTGATCAGTTCCACAAAAAAGGACGGGAAGTCTATGGACAGTATCCAATCTCAACTGGATGCCTTTGAGAAGCAGCTCAAGGATATTGACCAGCAGATCGCGGAAGCTACAACGAAGGAAATGCAGAAGCAGACAGAAAAGGGAAACAAGGATAACAAGCCGAAGACGAAGCAGGAGGTTGAAAATGCGAGACTGGCAAACGTAATGGATCTCTCACAGGGTCTGCAGAGGGCGGAAGCGGTAAGCTCGGTAAAGGCAAGAGTAGATGGGGAAGCACGTGTCCTGAAGTCGGAGATTGAGCTGGATAAGATGCGCGGCGCGTCAGAAGAAGCGCTTGCGGACAAAGAAAATAAGCTTTCTGACCTGCAGAATAAATCGGCGGGGCTGGTTTCGGACATCGGAGAGATCCTGGCAGATGTGACAGAGAAAACAGCAGAGCAGAATGAAATGGCGGCCATGAAGGATAAAGACGAAACGGTGGCATGGAAGAAGGAAGAAGAGGAAGAGAAAACAGATTCCGGCGATCCGGAGTTGGCGGAAGATGTGGATTAAGGATATAGGTAAACTAAACTACGGTTTTGGCTTGACAAGCTATAGTCTGCGCTGTAGAATACAAATGCAGATTTTTCTGTATTTTGTATAGGAGAAGGGCTAAATGAAGTTATTTCAATATGCATATTGTTATGATTATGATAAAAAAATTAATATATTAAGCGGACTTTGTCCTGAAAAATGGAGTTTTGGTTCAAATTCAGATAATGTGATTTTGAAAAACTATATCGACCATACTTTGGAAAAGGTATTTGAGGAAAACAAAGTAATTGAAAAAACAGACTATTCCTTGTTTAATACTGGATTGTATACGGACTTTTATCAGGAGATTTATGCTTATTTTATTAAAAATCACAATAAGGATAAGCAGAAATGGTTTTTAGATGGATTTTACACTTCATATCAAATATCAAATATGGGAGTAACTGAACATCCGCAGAGAGCAAATTATTTTTTAAATCCGGCAGAATTGGTTTTTGACACAAATTGTGAAATTATTCCCCAATATCCGCATATTTTCAATGACCCGGAGAATTTTTTAAGGATTCCCGAAAGTATAAGAGAAAGTGCTAATAAAATAATGCTTTTTGACGGTGCTATTAAAAGAGCAAAGCAAATGATAAACGCTAATTACAAAACTGCGGTGCCTCAATACTATAAAGGGAAGATACAATTATTAATACCGATTTGCCTGATTAACGAAAATATACCAGATTTAGCGTTAGTTGTAAGTAAGAATGAAGCGGGAAACCAATATTTGGGACATACATGCTTAACTTTAGATATGGCATACAATAACGCTCGGCTTATAGCAAGACCGGATAGTATCTGGTTGAAACCATAAAAAATTTGACAAAAATATTTTTTCATGGTATGGTATTAACATTAGAAGATATATTATTTATAATTATGTATGTTTATATCATTATTATTTCTTTTATTATTTATTATTGATGTGAAGCAACACAATTATCTTTTGGGCAGACCATTCTGGTCTGTCCATATTTTTTTCAGATGTGCGGTTGCACGGATTTTGCGAATTGATGAATGGATTGGCTGCTCTAAAGAGTATCCAACCGCACAACTGGATATTTTTCATTCATTGATAAAATCTTACTTATTGCCCATCCATTTCATTTAAGAATTCTTGAATATAAGAAAGCGCTGCCCCGATCACGATATTATGCCGCGGCATTTTGCTGATCCGGAGAAAATCCGGCGCTTCCGTAAAGGGTGTCAACTGCTGGATCTGTTCATACAAAAATGAGATATCTTCTTCACAAAGATAGGGGGCGAGGTAGCCACCAAGGATGAAATCCGTGTCGTAGACAAGGTGGACCAGGTTGATTGCTCTGGCAAGGTTTATGAGAAATATAGTCCAACGTTCTACAAATACAGGCTCCCCATTTCGTACCTTTTCAAAAAAAGCATCCAGGGTTTCGTTCTCATCCAGAAGCGTGTCCAGGGAGCAGAGCGTTTCCATGCATCCGGACTTTCCGCAATAGCAAAGAGCCCCGCCCTCCGGCTGCATCTGGATATGCTCTATGGTAGCGCTGTGGCCGTGCTTTCCGGCCAGGATCTCTCCTTTGGAGATGATGGATGCTCCGAGATGCTTGCACAGGGAAAAGTAAAAGGCATTGGTAATCTCCGGCGACACCCACATTTCGGAAAAAGCCGAACAGTATGCGTCATGGATAAAGGTACAGGGATAGGGGAGATACCGGGAAAACTCATCCAGCGAAAGCCCGGTACAGTCCATGATCTTACCATACAGCATGCTCCGTCCGTCCGGCGTGACCAGCCCGGGCATGGCAAACGCGATCCCAAGGAGCTGTTCCTCTTTCACACCGAGCGTATTTTTAAAATCCAGTATTTTTTCACATACGGTTTTAAAATAAGACTCTTCATATTCATAAGCGATTTCGTAGGTTACGAGGTCGATCTTCTCACCATATAGATTGACCGCGACCATCTTTACTTCTTTATTTACGATCTCCACACCAATCCCGATACGATAGTCAGCAACGATGGAGTAAGCGGCGGCCTTTCGCCCTACATATTCGGTATTGATCTGGCCGCATTTTGTGATCAGGCCCTCCTGCTCCAGGGCGGTCAGATTTGTCGTGACCGTGGGACGGCTCAGACGGAGGTTGTAGGAAATGTCCTGCTGGGAGACCTTTTGATTCTTATAAATGTACTGATAGATCAGGCTTCGGTTATTTTGCTTGATCAGATTGGGAGTGATACTTTTTTTCATGGTATGTTTCTGTTCCTTATTTTGCAAATTTATTTATCAAAATAGTATTATAGCACAAATTTTTGAAAAATAGCTACTGTGCATTGTGCATAATTTTTTGAAGAAAAAGTTGTGAATTATTACATGTTGACTTATTGTATGATAAGGGATATTATGTAATTATAATTTGATAAATGATTTTACAAAATTGAATTAAAGAAAGGAGAACATCATGGGAATTATTGAAAAAATGAGGCTGGATGGAAAAAAAGGATTTGTAACGGGGGGAGCAAGAGGAATCGGTAAGAGCACCGCAACCGCGTTCGCGGAGGCAGGAGCAGATGTAGCGATCGTAGATCTGGACATTGCGGAAGCAGAAAAGACAGCGGCAGAGATCGCGGAAAAAACAGGCCGCAAGACCATCGCGGTCAAGACGGACTGCACGGATCCGGAACAGGTAGACGCTATGGTGGCAAAGGTAGTCAGCGAGCTGGGCGGACTGGATTTCTGCCATAACAACGCAGGGATCTGCATCAACGCGCCGGCGGAAGAGATGACCTATGAGCAGTGGAGCAAGGTGATCAACATCAATCTGAACGGGATCTACCTCACCGATATCGCGGCAGGAAAATACATGCTGGCACATGGCGGCGGTTCCATCATCAACACGGCTTCTATGTCGGCACATATTGTCAATGTACCTCAGCCGCAGTGCGCATACAATGCTTCCAAGGCAGGCGTGATCCAGCTCACCAAGTCCCTTGCCATCGAGTGGGCAAAGCGGGGCGTGCGTGTCAACAGTATCAGCCCGGGATACATCGGAACAGAGCTGACACTGAATTCCCCGACACTGATCCCATTGATCGAGAAATGGAACGAGATGGCTCCTCTTGGAAGGATGGGAACACCAGAGGAATTACAGTCCATCTGCGTATACCTGGCAGGCGACACCAGCACATTTACAACAGGATCTGATTTCATCATCGACGGAGCATTTACCTGTTTCTAAAGGAACCAGAGATTGGATAGGCATTTCCGGAAACCGGTAATATTACGGCAGGCAATAACGGTTCCGGGAACCCATACCAGAAAGTGAGGAAAAACATGGAGAAAAAAGAAGCAATCATCAGCGGGAAAACAGCGTTGGGGATCGAGCTTGGTTCTACCAGGATCAAAGGCGTGCTGGTGGATTTTCAGGGACAGGTCCTTGCGGTCGGTATCCATGACTGGGAAAATTCCTTCATTGACAATATCTGGACCTATAGCCTGGAAGAGATCCATGCAGGGATCAGACACTGCTACAGCTCTTTAAGAAATGCCGTAAAAGAGGAATACGGTGTCGTCCCGGAGACGTTCGGGGCCATCGGTGTCAGCGCCATGATGCATGGCTATATGGCACTGGATAAGAACGGAAATCAGATCGCTCCCTTCCAGACCTGGAGAAATACAAATACACAGCAGGCGGCAGACGAACTGACAGAGCTGTTTGACTTTAATATCCCCCTCCGCTGGTCTGTGGCTCATCTGTACCAGAGGATATTGGACAAAGAAGAGCACGTAAAGAATCTGGATTTTGTAGGAACACTGGCTGCTTATATCCACTGGAAGCTGACAGGCAAAAAAGCGATCGGCGTCGGAGACGCTTCGGGGATGTTCCCGATTGATTCGGATACTCACGATTATGACGCGTCCATGATCGAGAAATTCAATAAACTGGTGGAGCCTTACGGCTTTTCCTGGAAGATCGAGGACATTTTCCCGGAGGTTCTGGTCGCGGGAGAAAATGCCGGCGAACTGACAGAAGAGGGGGCAGCGTTTTTGGATGAATCGGGGAGCTTAAAAGCAGGGATTCCGATGTGCCCGCCGGAAGGAGATGCCGGAACCGGCATGACAGCGACCAATTCTGTCGCGCCCCGTACCGGAAATGTTTCCGCAGGCACCAGTACATTTGCCATGATCGTATTGGAAAAGCAGCTTGGCAAAGTATACCGTGAGATCGATATGGTCACCACGCCTACCGGATTTCCCTGTGCCATGTCCCACGCAAATAACGGGACCTCGGACTTGAATGCCTGGGTAGGGCTGTTCGGGGAATTCGCGGAACTGATGGGAATAAAGGCCGGCACAGGAGAACTGTTCGAAAAGTTGTACACAGAATCTCTGAATGGAGATCCTGCCTGCGGCGGACTTCTGGCCTATGGCTATTATTCCGGAGAAAATATTACCATGCTAAACGAAGGCCGCCTGGCGTTCCTTCGTACCGCGGAAAGTAATTTTAACCTTGCCAACTTTATGCGTGTTCATCTGTACACCTCGCTTGGGGCAGTGAAGCTGGGATTGGATATCCTGATGGAGGATGAGAAGGTAAAGGTAGAACGGATCATGGGCCACGGCGGATTCTTCAAGACAAAAGGAGTCGGCCAGAGGTATCTTGCGGCAGCGGTCAACGCCCCGGTCACGGTGATGGATACGGCAAGCGAAGGCGGCGCATGGGGAATCGCTCTGCTGGCAGCATATCTGGTGGACCATAAAGCTGGAGAAAAGCTGGAGGATTATCTGGATAACCGGATTTTCAAGGAATTATCCGGAGAAACCATAGTACCTTACGAAAAGGATGTGGCAGGATTTGAGCTCTTTATGGAGCGTTATAAAGCGGGGCTTGCGGTCGAGCAGTCTGCCATCGAAGTCATGAATTGGTAAATGAATCTAAAATGGTAAAGAGTATGAAATGTAAAGGCGCGATTTTTGATATGGACGGAGTGCTCTTTGATACGGAGCGGATCTATCAGGATATATGGCATGAGATCGCAAGAGAGCGTCATATAGAGCTGGACAGCGGTTTTGTCAAAACCATCTCGGGAACGAACGGAAAAAGGATGCTGCAGGTGGTAGAAAAGTATTACCGGGTGCCTGACGGAACCGTGATCGAGGATGTATGCATGAGCCGGGTAAGGGAAAAGCTTTCTGATCACGTTCCGGTCAAAGAAGGGGTATATGAGATCCTGCGGTTTTTGAAAGAAAAAGGCATTCGCACGGCAGTAGCGAGCAGTACGGCCAGGCAGCAGATCGAAAAAAATCTGCGGATGGCAGGGATCAGGGATTATTTTGAGGAGATCGTCAGCGGCTCGGAGGTGAAACATGGAAAACCGGCGCCGGATATTTTCCTGCGCGCTGCTAAGCGGATCGGCTGTAAGCCGGAGGAATGCTTTGTGTTCGAGGACAGTGAAAACGGAGTTCGTTCGGGACATGCCGCAGGCTGTGTCACGATCATGATACCGGACCTGATCGAACCGGAGGCCGGAACCTGCTCCTATTGCTTCAAGATCTGCCGGGATTTCAAAGAAGTACAAAAAGAAATAAAAGATATGGTGTAACCATTTGGAAGTATATATAAAATAAATCACTCAAAAGAAGGAAGTTACACCGCCGCTAAGCTCGAAAGAACCTCGCTAAGCGGACGGGTAACTATAATTCGCACGTAAGCGCCTTTAAAGACAGGCGCTAAGTGCTCATAATAGGAGGAAAGAGTATGAGGAAAAGGATGTTAGCAGTGATCATGAGTATGGCAATGGCCGGCAGCCTGCTGACGGGATGTTCCAGAGAGCCCGACGACGGAACGTATAAGGTGGGCATTTCGATCCAGTCGTTGTCCAATGCTTATTGGGCGGGTGTCATGGGCAGACTGCGGGAATTGTTGGATGAAAAGGGCTGGGATTATACATTGGTAGACTGTGAAGACAACGCCGGTACCCAGGTAGGACAGATCGAGAACTTTATCATCTCCGGCTGCGACCTGATCATGGTCCACCCTGCAGACGCGGCGGCCGTGGAGGGCATCTGCGGGGAAGCGCTGGAGGCCGGGATCAAGGTCATGTGCTGGGATGACCCGATGGAAAATTCGACGGCAAACTGGATCCTGGACAATGAAGTGCTTGGGCAGGAAATCGGCAAGACGGCATCGGAATTTATCAATGAGCATTTTACGGAGGACGAAAAGGCACAGGTCACAGTCATCGGATATCCTTCCACAAAGGTGCTGAAAGACCGGGCGGACGGCATCAAGAAAGGCCTGGAAGACAACTGTGAAGATAACTATGAGATCATCGCTGAAGTAGACGGACTGGATGCACCGGAGGCACAGACCAATGTGGAAACGGTCATGTCCGCCCATCCCGATGCAAATGTATTCGTAGGCGTTGGAGCCGGTGCTATGATCGGGGCGAATGAAGCGCTTCTCGCTGAGTTTGGCAAAGGCAATATCCCGGAAAATTATGGCGTGATCACGACAGACGTTACCGTGCAGCAGTTAAATTCCTTAAAGTCGGGGGAAGAAGCAGTCAGGGCGATCGTTGGTTTTGAAGGTTCAAATCTGGAAACGGCACAGGCATGTATGAAGATGTATGAGAGAATTCTGTCCGGCGAAGATTTCTCCGAAGACAAAAACATCGTCCGCGCCATTGGACCGATCACTGTGGATAATGTGGATGAAGTCTTAGAGGGCATGTAACAGGAACCCTATCGTAAGAGGAGAAAAATATGAGCGAAGAATATGTATTACAATTACAGCATATAAGAAAAGAATACCCAGGTGTCGTCGCGTTGAAGGATGTCACATTGGAACTAAAGGCCGGCGAGATCCTGGCGCTGATCGGAGAAAACGGAGCGGGAAAATCCACCCTGATCAAATGCTGTTCGGGAGCGGTCATCCCGACCTCCGGAAAGATCATTGTGAACGGAAAAGAGTTTTCCAGCATGACCCCTCAGCTTGCGGCAGAAAATGGGATCGCGATCATATATCAGGAATTTAATAATGTAAAAGAACTATCGGCGGCAGAGAACCTGTTCTTAGGACGCCCGATCAGGAAAGGGATCCTGATCGATAAAAAAGCGATGGAGGCGGAAGCAGCCAAAGCATTTGACCAGTTACATATTAAGATCGACCCGAAGGCATTGATGAAGGATCTGACGGTAGGATACCAGCAGATGGTGGAGATTGCGAAGGCGATCCAGCAGAACGCCAGGATCCTGATCATGGATGAGCCTTCTGCGCCTCTGACCAGCGCGGAGGTCGAGAGTATGTTTGAAGTCGTGGAACTTCTGAGAAGCCAGGGCGTTTCCATCATTTATATTTCACACAGGCTGGAAGAAATCTACCGGCTCTCCGACCGGATCGTGGTCATCCGGGACGGGGAATATGTAAAGACACTGATCACGAAGGACAGCCAGGTGGAGGAACTGATCCAGCTCATGGTAGGCCGTGAGCTGACGGAGACCTATCCGCCGAGGGGAGATTGCATTGATCCGAAGGAAATCATCCTGGAATTGAAGGATGTGACCGGAAATGGTGATAAACATATCAGCCTGCAGCTCCATAAGGGAGAGATCCTGGGGCTGGGAGGCTTAGTCGGGGCCGGGCGTACGGAGCTGGCGGAGATGATCTTCGGAGCCGTACAGAAGAAGTCCGGCCGGATGATCTACAAGGGAAAGGAAATCGACCCGAAGAGCCCGCGGGAGGCCATCGACCTTGGGATCGCACTGGTTCCCGAAGACAGGAAGCGCCACGGCGCCATGCTTGGCATATCCATCAAGAACAACATCAACATGCCGATTTATGAGAGAGATTCTCATCTCAGTGTCGTTGACCAGAAAAAGGAGATGAGTACCGCTGAGAAATATCGGGATAATATGGCGATCAAAACACCGAACCTGAACCAGTTGATCAAGAACTTAAGCGGCGGCAACCAGCAGAAGGTGATCCTCGGAAGATGGATGGCGGCAGAGTCCGAACTCATCATCTTTGACGAGCCAACCAGAGGGATCGATATCGGCGCGAAGTACGAGATCTACAAGCTGATGAATGACCTGGTAGAAAAGGAAGGAAAGTCCATCATTATGATTTCTTCCGAGATGGAAGAGCTGATGGGCATGTCTGACAGGGTCATCGTGCTGGCAGAAGGAGAAATGACGGGAGAACTATCCAAGGAAGAATTCAGCCAGGAAGCAATCATGACATTTGCGTCCGCGGCAGCGAAATAAGAGGAAAGCAGATGCCGCTGAACCTTGCATGAGGGGGCGCTGCCCTAAAAAGGAGGAAACCAATGAAAGAAAATAAAGTAGCAAATATTATAAAAAGCCAGGCAATCTGGGTCGTATTTTTTGTACTTGTCATAGCATTTACAATTGCAAATCCAAGATTTATCAATCCTACGAATCTGTTGATCATGCTGCGCCAGGTGGCGGTATGGGGGATAGCTTCCGTAGGTATGACATTTGTGATCCTGCTGGGTGATATCGATCTGTCAACAGGCTCTATCATTACATTTGTCAACGTGCTGTGCGCCTATTTGATGGTAAATATGAACATACCTATGGGACTGGCGATCATCATTACGCTGGCAGCATCTACGGTGATCGGGCTGCTGAACGGTTTTATGGTATCTACGATCGGTATTCCGGCGCTGATCGCGACCTTCGCGACACAGACCGCGTTTTCCGGAATCGCGCTGATCATCTGCGACGGACAGCCGATCAATGGATTTACGGAAGTATTTAAGGTATTTGGACAGGGGAAGATCGGGCCCGTTCCCGTTCCGGTCATCATCATGATCCTTTGCTTCGCGCTGGGCGCGTTTATCCTGAACAAGACCTACTTTGGACGTTATTTCTATGCGGTAGGCGGTAACATTGAGGCGGCAAGGCTGTCTGGTATCCGTACAGGAAGAGTAAAATATCTGGTATTCGCATTGTCCGGATTCTTTGCGGGACTGGCGGGACTTGTTCTTCTGTCACGTACCAATTCCAGTATGGGTAACGCAGGCCTGGGATACGAATTCAAGGTCATCACCTGCGTGGTATTGGGCGGTGTGTCCGTAGCCGGCGGTTATGGAAAAATCTCCGGAGTCGTAGCCGGAACCTTTATCATCGGCGCTCTGCAGAATGGTATGGTACTCATGAACCTCAATACCTGGATCCAGGATATTGTATTAGGTATTGTACTTGTACTTGCCGTTGGTTTCGATTGCTTCCAGAAGAAAAAACAGGCAAATTAACTTTTGACCCAAAACCCTATATATGATACTGTTATCTTATTAGAGGAGGAAGGCAAATGCGAAGCATTTTAAAATGCCTTCCGACGACTTGCCCTCGAACGAAAGTGAGGGGGCGTTACATTATTATGGATTGCTTATAAAAAGGAGGCAAAATAATGGAACTGACATGGAGCGGAGTAGAAAACAGAGAAGAATGGAAAAAGGCAGATATTATGCTTCCAGATTATGATATCAGGGCTGTCGCGGAAGCAACGAAACAAGCGCCCGTATGGGTACACTTTGGGATTGGGAATATTTTCCGCATTTTTCTGGGAGGGATCGCGGACTCTCTGCTGGAACAAGGTGAAATGGATCGGGGAATTACCTGTGTGGAAACCTTTGATTATGACGTAGTAGACAAGATCTATGCTCCCTATGACAACCTGGCGCTCAGTGTGATCCTCCATGGAGACGGAAGGCAGGAGCGAAAAGTACTTGCTTCGCTTACAGAAGCCCTGAAAGCACAGTGCGAAGACCAGGGATCCTGGAAAAGATTAAAAGAAATTTTTCGGGCAAAAAGTCTTCAGATGGTTTCATTTACCGTTACGGAAAAAGGATACGCGCTGAAAAACGCGGACAATACGTTCTTTCCTTTTGTGGAGAAGGACATTGAAAATGGACCTGAAAAAGCGACAGGCGCTATGGCAGTCGTGACCGCCATGCTGCTGGAACGTTATCAGAACGGCGGGGCGCCGCTTGCTCTGGTATCTATGGACAATTGCTCTCAAAACGGAGAAAAGTTAAGAGAATCGGTTCTTACGATGGCGGCTGAGTGGAAAAAACGGGGATTTGTAGACGATGGCTTTGTGGCTTATGTGAGTGACGCGGCAAAAATTTCCTTCCCGTGGACGATGATCGACAAGATCACACCAAGGCCGGGAGAAAAGATCGCAGAGGAGCTGGAGGCAGCAGGAGTTAAGAATATGCAGCCGGTGATCACTTCCAAAAGAACCTACATTGCGCCCTTTGTCAACGCCGAAGCGCCTCAGTATCTGGTGATTGAAGACAGCTTCCCCAATGGGCGTCCGCCGCTGGAGAAGGCAGGGGTCTATATGACAGACCGGGATACGGTGAATAAGTCCGAGCGGATGAAGGTGACGGTGTGCCTGAACCCGATCCATACGGCACTTGGCCCTTACGGATGTGTGCTGGGATATGACTTGTTCTCTGATGAGATGAAGGATCCGGATATGATAAAATTGGGAGAAACCGTAGGCTATAAAGAAGGCATGGAGGTGGTCCAGGATCCGGGGATCATCTCTCCGAAAGCATTTCTCGATGAGTGTATGAAGGAAAGATTCCCCAATCCATATCTTGGCGATACCTGCCTGCGCCTGTGTACGGATTCTTCCCAGGGACTGGGAGTGCGTTTTGGAGTTACGATCAAGTCCTATGTGGAAAAATATGGGGACGCGAAAAAGCTGACCGGCATTCCGCTGGCGATCGCCGGATGGCTCCGTTATCTGCTTGGAGTGGATGATAACGGAAATCACTATGAACTTGCGCCGGATCCGATGGCAGAAGAAATGCAGAAGCGGCTTTCTACGATCGTGATCGGGGAGCCTTCCAGCTTCACAGATCAGTTAAAATGGATCCTTTCCAATGAAAATGTATTCTATATCAATCTTTATACGGCCGGGATCGGAACGTTGATTGAAGAAATCTTCCGGGAAGAAATCGCAGGCCCCGGCGCGGTAAGGGCAACGGTTCAGAAATACCTTAGAAATTGACCTCTGGTTGTGAACTTACAGTAAAATTTACACCTAAAAACCCCATTTTGTCTGATTTACAGAAAGTGGGGTTTTTTTAGGCGTAATATTTATGGAATACGATATTACCTTGCCCGGGATTATACATTACCACACTTCCCTTCCGACAGGAGAACCCCATTCAAATTCCTCCGCCAATAATTTGCGGCAGCGGTCATTGCAGTGTTCCTTGCTTATCATGTTGTAAGCGCCGGAAATGAGGAGACGCCGGAAGAGCTTCATCCGATGCCATTGAATCAGGCTTGAAAAACTCATAAATTTTACATATAATGTAGGTATCAAGAGGAAAGAAGGTATTCGTATATGAGCGATAGAGAAAAATTATATCAATTAGTAGATGCTATACCAGATTATAAGTTATGTTATGCTATCACTTATTTACAGGGACTTACAGACGGAGGCAGAGCAGAACTGAATAAAGAAACATTAGAAGCCTTTGAAGAAGCAGAGAGAATAAGCAAAGATCCAAATGTCAAAAGCTATACAGATGTAAAAGAAATGTTTAGGGAGATTTTAGAGGATGAAGCTTGAAGTATATCAGGATCATCCACTTAAAGGGAAAATGTCAAAATACAGAGAATGCCATATTCAACCAGATTGGTTATTGGTATATCTCATAGAAGAAGATATATTGGTTTTGACATTGATTGATACAGGAACACATTCAGATCTGTTTGGGGAATAGGAGGCGAGCGTTTTTTTCCAATATAACTTAACATCGAAATATTACAAATGTAAGATTAAAGAGATATGAAAATATGCAGTAAACATTTTTGTACAGTTGCAGAGTAATATTTATGGAGGGAGATATGAAGGAATGTGGTGAAGCCTTATCTGACTTACAAAGAAGAACCCCGGACCGAGATATGGCTGCCGGATATATTTTCAGCAGATACGGCCGCGCAGATCCTGGAGGGAATGAAAAAGGTGGTCAATGATCCCGGCGGAACAGGCTATGCGGCGCACAGTGAGAATACGGTGCTGGCCGGAAAGACCGGGACGGCAGAGCTTAAGGCATCTGAGGAAGATACGACGGGGACAGAGATAATCATGTAAGTCTATTTTATCAAGTAAAAATAGGACCTTAAAGGGCGGTACTTTTAAGGTCCTATTCTTTTCTTGAAACAATTTTATAAAAATTCCGTCAGCGTTTCCGTCATTTTTTCAATATCAACCGGCTTTGCCAAATGAGCATTCATTCCAGCGGCATAAGCATTTTTCTTATCTTCCTCAAAGGCGTTTGCCGTCATTGCGACAATCGGTATGCCTGCCTTTGACGGGTCATCCATTTTTCGAATGGCCGCGGCAGCCTGATAGCCGTTCATGTTCGGCATTTGAATATCCATGAGAATCACGTCATAATACTTTCCTTCGGCCTGCTCCACCATGGAGACACAAATATCCCCGTCCTGCGCCCATTCGACCTCGAAACCCATTTCAGTCAACAGTTCCGTTGCGATCTCAGCATTCAAGTCGTTATCTTCCGCGATCAAAATCCGTTTTCCCGAAAAATCCACAAGTGCCGTTTCCTCTGTTTTCCCGTCGCGGATATCCGTTTCCGACGCAATGCGATGGGGTATGATGACGGTAATTTTTGTACCCTTCCCGGTCTCGCTTTCTACTTCCACAGTCCCGCCCATCAGTTCGGTAAGTCTTTTTACGATCGTCATTCCAAGACCGGTTCCGGCAATTTTGCTATGTGTCGTGTCATGCTCTCTTGAAAACGCCTCAAAGAGATGCGGCATAAATTCTTTCGCGATTCCAGTTCCGTTATCCTCAATCTCTGTTTTGAAAAAAGCATACCCATCCTTATCCGACGGAATCTCTGTCAGCCGCATCGACACTTTCCCGCCGGCCGGCGTATACTTATTGGCATTGTTCAGAATATTCAGATAGACTTCCTGAAGCTTCGGCATATCGCACCAGACGAATGGATGCCGCACTTCCAGGGTCTTTTCAAACGTAATATTTTTCTTCTGCATCTGAGAGGCAAACAGAGAGCAGACAGAATCCATCATTTGCTCCGCGCTCCACGCGGTTTCCTCCAGCACAGCCTCCCCGCCTTCGAGTTGGGACATTTCAAGGACGTTGTTGATAATAGATAAAAGGAGTTCGCTGGAATCTTCCATTTTACGGATATATTCTTTGCGCTTAGCCGGTTCTTCTTGTTGTTCGTTCAGCAGGTGGAGAAATCCTATGATTGCGTTCATGGGGGTTCGGATATCGTGGCTCATGCTGAACAGGAAATCCGTCTTTGCTTTGCTGGCAGCCTCCGCTTTTACAAGAGCTCTTTGTGTCTCCAATCTGGACCGGTTTAAGATCAAATAAGTCAAGATCAGGAGGACTACCAAAATAGCCACAAGAAATACAGCCAATACAATGCCGATCCGGTTCGCGTTTGAAATCATCATCCGGTTGGCCTGCTCCGGGAAGATCTGAACGATATACCAATCGCTGTTCTCAAGCCCCATGACGCAGGCGCCGGTTTCATTTCCCGCTAAGGGGACGACGGTTGTTTCATCTTTGTAGATAAAATCGGTCCTGCCGGCATTTGTTGAGGTTCGAGGGCCAAGTACGGTTTCGATGAAAACCTCCGCCGTTGTGTCGATATTCTGATTGCTTGCAATGATAAGCCCATCTTTATCGCACAGGTAGGCTTCCGCTCGGTAGCCAAATACATCCATGGTTAAAAGCTTATTTAACTGATCTGTCTCTCGATACGTTCCGAGCAGCGACCCAATAATTTCACCTCGATAATATACAGGAGAATAAAAAGCCAGGAGAGTTTCATTCGTCGCGCGGGAATTAAATATCAGTTCTACACCGGAATTCCCCTGCATCGCGTCCAGATAATATTGGCGGTCACTTGCCTCGGATACGCCGCCGGTGGTATTGTGATTTTTTCCCTCTTTATCAGCAAATTCGATAAAGTCAAAAATAGAATCATCCAAAATGCGCTGTAAGATAGCGACATCAATTTCCGGAGATGTAAGCAACTCTCCAGCCAAACTGCTCAGAACCTGAATGTTCGTTAATCCATGCATCAGAGAATCGTCCACAAGTACGGCCATTTGGCTTGTATTATCAATCAGATATTCTCTGTTGTTGTTTGAAATATTTTTCCGATTCTCCAGCGTAAAAATGACAATTGATAAAATGGCCAATATTGCAGTGGCAATCGTAAGAACAGGCAGGATGGTTGTTTTCTTTTTCATTGCGGCGTTCCTCTCTAAATTTGAATCAAATTCTGCATATTTGTGGGGATTCTTTTCGTTGGATGCGGCAAATAGATAGCGGCAGAAAAGCATTTTTCGTCTTTTCTATTCCTGATTACTTTATTATAGCATACACAAAAGAAATTTTCACCTGTTTTTGGCAGGGAGTATTAGGGGGAAATGTTTTCTGTATTGAAAGTCGCATAAATGTATGCTATGATTTCTCAAAATGCTTTGAAATAGAGGTAATCTTATGGCATCGCGTATCAAAAATATGACAGAGGGGAAGCCGTCCTCTCTGATTTTTTCGTTTGCATTGCCCCTGATGGTGGGCAATATTTTTCAACAGCTCTATACCGTGGTAGATACCATAGTCGTAGGGAAAGCGCTTGGAGTCAGCGCCCTTGCCGCCCTTGGCGCTTCCGACTGGCTGAACTGGATGATGCTGGGGATCATCCAGGGCTTTACACAGGGATTTGGTATTTTGATGGCGCAGGAATTTGGCGCGGGCAGATATGAGAACCTGCGGAAATCTGTCGGCAATGCTGCAGTGCTTTCTGCCTTATCCTCCATTGTACTGCTGGGGCTCGGGCAACTGTTGGCACGTCCGGTTTTAAATCTTTTGCAGACTCCGCCGGAGATCCTGGGCAATACCCTTTTGTACCTGCGGATCATGTACCTGGGTGTCCCCATTGTGATGGCATATAATCTGCTGGCTTCCATCCTGCGTGCCCTGGGAGACGGGAAGACTCCTCTGCATGCGATGATCGTAGCCGCTCTCACGAATATTGTGTTGGATATGCTTTTTGTACTGGTCTTTCATTTTGGAATCGCCGGAGCGGCCGTGGCGACCCTGATCGCCCAGTTGATCTCCGGCTTCTTCTGCCTGTATCATATCCGGAAGATTGAGATTTTGCGATTGAACGCTTCTGATTTCAGCCTGCAGGAAAGGCGGCTGCCTCTGCATCTATTGATGCTGGGCTTCCCCATGGCCTTTCAGAACGCGATCATATCCATCGGCGGCATGATCGTACAATTCGTGGTCAATGGCTTTGGCGTTATTTTTATTGCCGGATTTACCGCGACCAATAAGCTTTATGGTGTGCTGGAAGTGGCTGCCACTTCATATGGTTATTCCATGGTCACCTATACCGGGCAGAACCTGGGCGCCGGTAGGACAGATCGTATACGAAAAGGAGTAAGGGCCGCGATCCGGATTGCATTGGTGACCTCCGTGATCATTGCACTTCTGATGCTTTTTGCAGGTAAGATCATTCTTGGCTGGTTTATTTCGGGAACGCCGGAGGAATTTGAACAGACGCTTCAGATCGCATACTATTATCTGTCGATCATGAGCATCTGCTTACCTGTTTTATATATCCTGCATATCACCCGTTCTGCGATCCAGGGTATGGGGAACACGATCCTGCCGTTGGTTTCAGGCATTGCGGAATTTGTCATGCGTGCCCTGACCGCTATATTTCTGCCGATGTGGATCGGGGAAAATGGTATTTTCTATGCAGAGATCATGGCATGGACAGGTGCGACTGTCATATTGGTCATCAGTTATTTTCAGGTTATACGAAAAGTAGAGCGGATGAACCGGAAAAAACTTGTAGAGGATGTGTAGGAATATGCTGAAATTACCAGGAAAAGTCGCATTTAAAGGAATCGCTATGGATCCGGCCGCTGTTTTAAAAAAGAAGGATGAAATGGTGAAGCGGCAGAAAATCGAAGATGTGGAGCATGAAATTGTAAGGCTTGAGACGGCAAAAGAGACATCAAGGGAACAGCTTCAGAAATTATATGAAAAAGCAGTGAAGGAAGTCGGGGAAACCAGCGCTGCCATTTTTGAAGTCCATCAGATGCTGCTGGAGGATGACGGCTATACGGATGCGATCCGGAGCATGATACGGACAGAGAGTGTGAACGCAGAATTCGCGGCGGCCGTGACAGATGGATAAAGAAAAGTATACGGGAAATGAATTAGCGGAGGCAATGGGAATTGTAGTCTTATTCGCCATTTGTATGTTCTTCTGTAAGCTTTTCGAGGAATTCTTCTGGTGAGTAAACGGGAAGGGCGGCAAGCCTGTAATCCTTTAAATTTCTGGTCACGATGCAGTCAGCGCCAACACGGATGGCAGCCTGTACCATGATGGCATCTTCATAGTCCCTCATGGGAGAGCCGAGGGCAAGCTGACAATCCGTGGAAAATGTATCCTCCACATCAAAAAGCGTGAACAGAATGCGGAGGAGTTTGCGTACTTCTTCTTCATTGTGGATACTGCGGCGCAGGATATAGTAAACATCCGTGACAGACTTTGCGGTGAGAACACCCAGGCACCGCCTGTTCGATATAGCGAGGACGATATCCATTGCTGCTTTATAAAACGGCTCCCGCCTTTGCAGGACATCCACAATGACGCAGGTGTCAATCAATACTTTCATAGTTTATCTGTCCTTTCCGCACGTGCTTCCTCCAATGTGATGTCGGCCGGGATCACGCCCAGGAGGGATTTTGCCATCTCGACACGGTCTGCATTGGGGTTGGACAGTTTTGCCACAACCTTTCCGTTTTTCGTGATGAAGATATCTTCGCTTTCAGCAAGCTGAAGGTATTTGCCAAGATTCATTTTAAGTTCAGTAGCGGTAATTGACATACATAATACCTCCTTACACAGTTAGAGTGGGATTCTATATCTTAATTATACTCAAATCGAACGGAAATAGCAATAAGACCGTTCGATTTTTAATTCTATATGAAATTTCGCAAAATTTTCCTATAGAATTAAAACGTTCAGCGGCTATTCTAAAAACATATTGACACTGTGTCAAAATAATTATATAATATCTATGCTGACATAGAGTCAGTATAAAAGTGAGGATATTTCTGGGGAGATGTGACATATGCCAAAAGGATCAAAAGCATTAACAGTGGCCAGAAAAGAAGAGATTATCTCAGCCTGCGCAAAATTATATAAGACCATGAGCTTCAAGGATATTACGATGAAGGAGATTGGAAATGCAACCTCCTTTACCCGTACTTCCATCTATAATTATTTTCAGACAAAGGAAGAAATTTTTTTGGCCTTGCTGCAAAGAGAATATGAGCTGTGGAACTGTAGGTTAAAACAGATACGGGAGGAACACGAAAGAATGTCAGGTGCGGAGTTTGCCGACGCACTGGCACATTCACTGGAAGAACGGAAAAATCTGTTAAAGATTATGTCTATGAATCACTATGACATGGAGGAAAACAGCCGTATTGAACAGTTGACTGAATTTAAGGTGGTATATGGGCAGTCACTGTCAGGAGTGAGAAAATGTCTGGATAAGTTTTTTACAGATATGACAGTTCAGGATAAGCAGGATTTTATCTTTTCTTTCTTTCCGTTTATGTTCGGGATTTATCCTTACACTGTTGTGACGGATAAGCAGAAGGAAGCAATGGCACGGGCAAAGGTGGATTATGTGCATATGTCGATTTATGAGCTCGTCTATGCTGAAGCGAAGAGACTGCTGGTGTAGTGATTACACGAAGATAAAAGGAGGCAGCAATGAAATATAAAATTATAAAGAGGAGGACTTCAAAATGAAAAAAATCGTACAAACCGCAGGAAGAGATGCGCTAGGAGAGTTTGCTCCGGATTTTGCGCACTATAATGATGATGTGCTGTTCGGAGAGAATTGGAACAATGGAGATATTGACCATAAAACCCGCTGTATCATCACGGTAGTTGCGCTGATGTCGTCCGGTGTAACGGATTCTTCATTGAAATATCATCTGGAAAACGCAAAGAATGCAGGCGTGACGAAAAAAGAGATTGCCGCCGTCATTACCCACGTTGCGTTCTATGCCGGATGGCCAAAAGGATGGGCGGTGTTCAATATGGCAAAAGAGGTGTGGGCGGAAGAAACACCTGCCGATGATGCAAGGACCACGCATGCCGCGGAGATGGTATTCCCGATCGGGGAGCCGAATGATGCCTTTGCGCAGTATTTTATCGGACAGAGTTATCTCGCCCCCATATCGACCAGTCAGGTAGGAATCTTCAATGTGACATTTGAACCTGGCTGCCGCAATAACTGGCACATCCACCATGCCGACAAAGGCGGGGGGCAGATTTTGGTCTGCGTGGCCGGACGCGGTTATTATCAGGAATGGGGCAAGAAAGCAGTAGAGATGAAGCCGGGCGACTGCGTGAATATTCCTGTTGGCGTGAAGCATTGGCACGGTGCCGCACCGGACAGTTGGTTCTCACATCTGGCTGTTGAGGTGCCGGGAGAAAATGGATCCAACGAATGGCTGGAGCCGGTGACAGAAGAGGTTTACGAAAAATTAGGATCGGAGGAATAAGAAAATGGCAAAAGTCTTGGTGGCATATTTCAGTGCGACTGGCGTGACGAAAAAACTGGCAGAGCGTTTGGCATCAGTAATGGGAGCTGACTTACATGAGATTCAGCCAGAGACACCGTACACGAACGCAGATTTGAACTGGATGGATAAGAAAAGCCGAAGCAGTGTGGAGATGAGTGACAAATCTTTCCGTCCGGCTGTTGCGAATAAGGTAGACAATATGGAGCAGTACGATGTGATTTTTATAGCGTTCCCGATCTGGTGGTACGTAGCGCCGACTATTGTGAACAGCTTTTTAGAGCAGTATGATCTGACGGGAAAGACGATCGTTCCGCTGGCAACTTCCGGTGGAAGCGGTATGGGAAATACCAACAAGGAACTTGCGGCTTCCTGTCCGGGAGCAGAATTAAAGGAAGGAAAAAGATTTCCTGCGGATGCAAGTGCGGAAGAACTGAAGGCATGGGCAGAAGGATTTGGGATGAAAATGTAAAATAGGTAATGGCATCTGTCAGTTGGATGAAAGCTGGCAGATGCTTTTTTTCGCTGGAGCAGGAAGGTGCTACTTTCTTAAAGAACTTTGTTTTGAAATCAGGTTCATTAAAAGAAATTGCTAAACTGTATGAAGTGTCGTATCCGACAGTGCGGCTGCGTCTGGATAAGCTCATTCAAAAAATTGATAACCTTTTTCCCTTTGTTGTAGTTAATACAATATTTTTATTAAACTGGGGAACGGGCAGGGATAAATATAAACAAATCCGGCATTCGGAAATGGATAAAATGAAAGCAAAGGATATATAAATGATGGGAACGGAGGCATTTTCGACAATACACAGTTTATTTTACAGTCTCAGTAAAATTTTCCGTGCTTTAACAGATAGCTTAGGATTATCTGTTATTGCCCATATCAAAATATGGGTATCTGCTAAATAATTCATTTTACAGCGCCCTCAAATAGATCTGCAATTTCATCGTCCCATTTATCAAAATCTTCAGGATCTTCAATGAATTCCTTTTCCAATGCCTATTCTTTTTGATACGTCCATCGTTTCAGGATCGGATATTGTACATTTTTTACCAACAAAAAAAATGGGATTC
Source organism: uncultured Clostridium sp. (assembly GCA_964523125.1). GTDB lineage: Bacteria > Bacillota > Clostridia > Lachnospirales > Lachnospiraceae > Schaedlerella. The sequence goes on from CAZFXM010000003.1 coordinate 32,249, forward strand.
ATGTTATTTATTACCTGTTCGATAAAAGCAGCTCCTTCATCTGTCATGCTGCTGATACGTGCGCACACTTGTTGTTGTATGGTAACGGCATATCCTATCCCGGTATTGCCGCAATTACAGCTTATCGATCAAATCATGCCGAAACTTACTTGTATATGTAGCTATCTCCTTTGGCGCTTCTTTCATTCCGTTTTTTAGCCAGTAATCAAATATTCCGCTATAACCATACAAAAGAAAACGATACCGTAATTCACTTTCTTTTGAAGAATCATTTTTAGCAAAATATTGGTCAAAGAAAGCGTAAATTTTTGATAAAAACCCTAAATCAGCGTGGTCGCTTAATAGAAGAGACCATATTTCTTTTTGTTGATAAAATTTCAAAAAAATTATTTCTGTCAGCTTATCAATATCATTTCTATATTCGTATGTTGATTTTTTGATTTCATCAAACATTTCATTTTCCAATGAAGATAATAAATCATATTGATTATCATAGTAACGATAAAAAGTTGCTCGATTAATTTCTGCTGTTTTACAAATCTCTGTTACTGTAATTTTTTCGATTGGGAATTTCCTTAACAGACAAAAAAAGGCATTACGGATTGTTAATTTTGTATATTTTATTCTTGCGTCAGTTTTCATAGAAGTTCTCCTTATGCGTCAATTTATGGAAATGTGTTGCTTATTTTTCAATTTTGCTTATTTTGATGTTCAAATTCTTTTCTATCATATTATACTTTATTACCAAACGAATGCAACAGATGTTCCATAATTTTCAATTGTAAGGAGGGCAAAATAAATGACAGCGTTAAGCCTAAAAAGTTGGCAACTGGCATTGGTTGCTATATTGTATATCGCATACCTGTGTTGGGTTATGTTTGGTGGAATGAGGAGGAAAAAAATTAAGCTGACAATATATATTATTATGACATTATTAATGTTCTATGGTCTTGTAAAGGAATATAATGGAATCCATTCAACAATTGCGATAATTAATATTTTAATTGTATTGTTAATCGGCTTTGTTAAAGGTATATATCTTGGACGTAGGAAAATTGTAGAAAAAATTGACGAAGTTTGGTATATGCATCATGACGGGAAATACATAATTGCATGGGTAATATTTTTTGCGGTAAAGTTAATTTGTACAAGCGTTCTAAAAATGGTATCGGGAGTTGAAATACCACTTTGGCATATGATATTGTACTTTTGCTTTTACTATCCTTGGAGAACTATTAATGTGTTTATTGCTAATCCTGATATGCGGCAAGAAGTGTTAGCCAAACGATAAATCTGGAACGCATTGTTTTTGGCGCAAGAAAGTGAAGAGAAAGAGTAGAAATCTGCTCTGGAGCGGACCCTTTAGAAAAAAGGTACGGAAGCTGGGCGGCCTGTGTACGGGAATCACACATATCCCGTATGATTGACAGCACGGATATTGTCAGTAAATACTTATGGAAATCAAAGGAATGCCATGCTATAATCTAGGAAAAGAGGGCGTTAAGGAATTCTCCTTTGGTAGGAATGACCGGGCAAATGAGCCGGGTGACAAGATCGTATTATATACCGGTCTTGAAAAAAGTGACGTGGATAGGCTGGCAGGAAAAATGAATATGGTACTTGTATGGAACATGCCTGCTGACTAAAAAAGGAACAGAAAATTCATGAAAAAAGTAATCGTAATAGGCTGCCCCGGAGCAGGTAAAAGTACCTTCGCCCGAGAACTGCAAAAAATAACCGGCCTTCCACTATTTTATCTGGATATGATCTTCCACAGGGCCGATAAAACGACCTGCTCCAGGGAAGAGTTTGATGAAAAACTAAATGAAATCCTGTCCCGGGATCAATGGATCATTGACGGCAACTATGCCAGGACGATTCCGGTACGGCTTGCCCGGTGCGATACCGTATTCTGGCTGGATTATCCGCTGGAGGTCTGCCTGCGGGGAATCGAAGGCAGATTTGGAAAGCCGCGCTGCGATATGCCATGGATCGAAACGGAATGGGATGCGGAGGAATTCCTGAATCTGGAAGCAAAAAGACATTCTAAGACACGATAGACGAGTAAACCTATGAATTTACCGATTATATATAGAAAAGCTGCCAATAGGCAGCTTTTCTGCATGGTAAGGAACTTAACTAACCGGCCTTAACAAGCGAATCAGAATTTACAGTCTTATTCATTTTCCTCCGGCGCCAGATCGGTAGTTTCCGTTTCAGGCGGCATTACGCAGGAGAATATGATGAAAGCAATAAAGGCAGCGGCCAGCCCCGGAATGATCGGCTGGCTGAAAGTGATGCCAAAAAGCACGCCGCCGGAAATATGCTCCAGATAGATGACGACAACAATCCCTGCAAGCAGGGAAGCGATGATTCCCAGGATCGTAGGGATAAAGGCATAGATAAAATTCACAAGGGCTGCCAGCCATGCGCCGCCTTTGGCCGCTTTTTCATCTCTGGCCGCGTAAAAGCGGGAGATGGCCTCCTGGCCTACGGAGAAGGTGGCGACGTACATGATGACAAGGGAAATAATGCCAAAAATGTCATAACCTTCGAACATGCTCAAAGTTCCTTCCGGGATATTGGCAACAACGCTGTCCCAGCCGCCGGCGTAGTTCAAGGCAAAAGGAACGGCGATGATCATACCGATCACGATGAGGAATACCTGGACAAAGTCAGTCAGTGTAACGCTCCACAGGCCTCCCATAATGGAATACACGGTTACGACAACAGCCACAATGATGACAGCCACCTGATAGTCAAGATTCAGCATGGTCGAGAGAATGACTGCGGAGGCGATAAACTGTCCCGCGGTCAGTCCCACCAGTGGCAGAAGCATGATAATAGCCGTGATAAGTCCGCAGGATTTTCCATAACGTCTACGGAAGTATTCGGGAACCGTCTTTACGGTCGCGGCCCGGAATTTCGGCGCGATAAAGCTTAGGATGACAAACGCGATCCCCATGGTAGTAATATACCAGGACGCGCTGAGCCCAAAGCCGGACATACTGTTCTGCACAACGCCCAGAGAGCTTCCGCCTCCGATCTCCGTGGCTGCCAGAGTTCCCGCCATGAGCAGGGGACCCAGACGCCGGCCGGCCACCATGAAGTCCGTGTTACTGCTGATCTTTGTGGACGAATACCAGCCGATCCACAGCATGAAAAGCAGGTAGACAATAACGATAATAACTACCATAATGTTAGTACTCATAAAAAATACCCTCCTTTTTAGAAATATTCTATCTTTATTTTACCATGCCCCCCAAAATGGCAAAACGACCAATAATGCAAAAAAGATACTGAATATGAAGATACGGTAAACTTGACTTAGATAGAAATTCTATATAAAATGTAACTAAGATCAGAACATTTATACTGCATGCCAGATTTCATCGGCCGTGAGTATAGATGATAGAAAACATGAGAAACGGTAGATTATACTCAGCGTCAGATTCTTGTGAATCTGGATCATGTCCGCCATCTTGAAAAAGAACCCAGGACGAGCTGGCGCTTGCGAGGCAGGTTATCACAAAACAAAGAGAGTACTATAACCAGACATTGGAGCATATAGAGCAGATCCGTATCATCAAACATGATTTCCGGCATTATATCCATGCGCTCCTTCATATGGAGCGGGAGGCGCAGATGCAGTATCTGAAAAGTCTTCAACAGGAGATGGATACCTCCGAAGGGGAGATCCTCTGCCAGAACCAGGCGGTGAACAGACTTCTAAAGGAATATGCCGCCAGGGCAAAGCGGGACGGGATCGCTTTTTCCGTGCAAATGGATCTCTCGGCGCATGTGCCTATTGATGACCTGACGCTGTGCATCGTATTGGGAAACCTTCTGGAAAACGCGATGGAAGCATGCCGGAGAATGAAGGAGAAAGCTTTTATCAATGTACGGGGCCGCTGGATGGAGGATCATCTGCTGGTGCTGGTGGAAAATTCTTACAGCGGCCAGATACGAAAGAGCGGCGACAGAATCCTGTCTTCCAAAAAGGAAGGCAGCCTGGGGCTTTTTAGTATACGCAGGATGCTAAACCAGCCGGGGGATGATCTTGAATTATGTGACAACGGGAATATATTTACCGCGGTGGTGAGGATTGAGGGGAGAAAATAAAGGAGGCCAGAATCCAATGGGACCAAACGGAAGCAGATATAAAGTAGTAGTAGTGGATGATGAGGTTATGGCAGTGAAAGCCATCTGCCTTGTCCTGGAAAAATATTGTCCCCAATTTGAAATCGTAGGTACTGCCGGGAACGGAAGCGAGGCACTTGAGGTGATCGCGGATACTTCGCCTGACCTGGTTCTGACAGATGTGGAGATGCCTGTGATGAGCGGCCTGGAACTGGTCCGCCATGCCAGCGCGGAGATGCAGAACCTTTGCTTTTGTATCATTAGCGGATATCAGGATTTTGAGTATGCCAGGGATGCTTTCCGCAGCGGTGTCCTGGATTATCTGACCAAGCCCATAGTGCCCTCCCAGATGATGCGTACGATGAAAAATGTAGAAGAAAAGCTGAGAAAGTTTTATTATGAAAAAAGAAATGGCATTTTCCGGAAACTCTGTATGGGAGAGACGATCGCCCTGGAAGAAATCCAGAAATTCTTTCCCTATAAAGAGTTCTATGCGGCACTCCTGCGGGAAAATGGGCTTCCGCGAAGATATTCGCCGGCAAAAGAGCCGGAACTGTATGGAACGATCGATGAAGCTTATCTGGTCTATGGCCGTGATAATATGGAAGAGTTATTCCTGATTCCCAAGGAGGTGCTGGGACAACAGCCGTTGATCGACTATATGACCCGGGTAGAGCGGCGCCAGAAGACAGAAGGGTCTTACACAACGCTTCTATATTATGGGGAAGCATTTTCCGCTCCGGAGATATCGGAAAAGATCAGGGATCTGTATTATTGGCTGAATACCCTCAGTACGGTTGGACTCACCCAGGCGGTGGATCTGGATAAAAAGCAGCTTTTGAAAGAACGTTTTCCGTCTATGGATATCACGGAGATATCCTCTCTTCTGCAGGAGATGGAGCAGTATGCCAAAATGGGAAAATACGACCAGATTCCGAAAAGCATCGCGAAAGCCTTTGCACGGTGGGAACAGGAGAAGCGTCCGCAGATCTGGCTGGAGCAGTCTGCCAGGAGAATCCTGAGCTTTATCAGGACACAAGTCCGGGATGAGGAATCTCTGATCGAGAGCGAATATCAGTTTGAGGATGCTTTTTATTACTCAACAAGTATGGAAATGCTGCGGCAGAATCTGTCCGTATCCTTTTATCGTTTTCCGGAAAAGGAGAAAGAGAACTACAAGGTAGATTCTCCCGAATTTTTTGAAAATATCAAGATCTATCTGAGAGACCATATATCCGAGCCGCTGTCCCTGCAGGAAATCTCCAACCTGTTCGCGATCTCGCAGGCTTATATGAGCAAGCTGTTCCGCAAGTATACCGGGAAATCCTACAACCAGTATCTGACCGGCATCCGTATTGAGCGGGCAAAGCAGTTGATACAAGAGGACAGGGAGCTTTTTGTCAAAGATATCGCGGAGCTGGTGGGGTATCGGGATCAGTTCTATTTTAGCAGGATCTTCCATTCTTACACGGGGCAAAGTCCTGCGGACTATGCGGAGCAGCAGGCCGCGGAACCGAACGTTTCATAGACGATACCCATGGAAACTGTTTCGGTTTTTCAACAGCTTTGTTTTGAATCCTCCATGTACTTTCCTTTTTTCAACAGGTAAAATGTGTACAACAAGTTGAGAAAAGAAAAAGGAGGATTTTTTATGAAGAAGAAAGTATTATCTCTGGTACTTGCCGGCGCGATGACGATGGGGCTGGCCCTGACAGGATGCAGCGGCGGATCGGATTCCGGTTCCGGCGATGCTCCGGCGGCTTCCGACAGTTCCGGTTCTGAGGACGCTTCCGACAGTTCCGATGGCGGAGACAAGCCCTATGAAGGCGTTACCCTGAAGTGGTGGGGAGGCAATGCCGAGAACAACGCGGGGACACAGGCAGTTATGGAAGCGGCTACCGAGAAGCTGGGCATGGAATTCGAGGTAGAGGTCAATCCGGGCGGATCTGAGGGAGATAATATCCTCAAGACGAGAATGGCGTCAGGCGACCTTCCGGATTTTCTGGTTTACAATTCCGGTTCCAAACTGTATGACCTGAACCCATCCCGTGGATTCCTTGATATTTCCGATTGGGATGTGACGGAGAAGTTTGATGACGCTTTCCTGAATTCTGTTACGATCGACGACGCAGTTTACGGTGCTCCGCAGTCTTCCACACAGGCCGGCGCGGTGATCTATTACAAACCGGATTATGAAGAACTGGATCTGGAAGTTCCAGATACGTGGGATGACTTTATAGCAAACTGTGAAAAATTGGCTGACGCGGGCAAGACGCCGGTTTACTTCACTGGCGGTGAGACCTGGGCAACACAGGTGCTGTTCCTTGGTGATTATTACAATGTAGCGGCAGCGAATCCGACCTTCGCGGAAGATTATACAAACGGAAAAGCAAAATATGCGGACGTTCCGGAGGCGACCAGAAGCTGGACCAAGTATGAGGATCTGGTAGATTTCCTGAATGCGGACAAATCTGCGGCGACTGTTACGGATGGAAACTTCGCGATCGCTACCGGCGAAGCTACCCATTGGTTCATCCTGACCCAGCAGCTTCCGCTGATCCTTGAAAATGTAGACAATCCGGATGATATCGGTGTATTTGGTGTTCCTGGCGATGACGCGGACGACCACGGGCTTACCGTATGGGAGCCGATGAGCTGGTATGTCAGCAAAGACAGTGAGAACATCGAAGCGGTTCATGCATTCCTTGATTTCTACTATTCTGATGAAGCACTGGATCTTTATTTTGAAACCTATGGGGCAAACGGACCTTCCTGTATCAAAGGCTATGAGCTGCCGGAATCCGTATGTAACGCGGTACGTGTAGACATGCAGGCATACTTTGATGATGGAAAGATCACACCAGCTCTGGAATACCAGTCCCCGATCAAAGGAACGACCTGTGAGCAAATGACCACAGCAGTAGGATTGGGACAGATGTCTGGTGAGGAAGCAGCGTCTATGTATGATGATGACTGCAAGAAATCTGCTGTTCAGCTGGGCTACGATTGGGAATAAGCAGTAAATCATATCCTGAAAGAAAAAAGTGGCCGCCTGAAAATTCCGGGCGGCCATATTTCATTAGGAAGTGTACTCATAATAGGAGGTTTCAATATGAAAACTAAAAAGGAAAAGAGTTTATACCCGGTTTGGTTTGTCCTTCCGTCCCTGATTATTTTCTGTATCTTTTTCCTGTGGCCGATCATATCGTCTTTGTACTATAGCCTGACCGTCTGGAATTTTGATACTGCCAAATTCTGTGGACTTGACAACTATAAGCTTTTCTTCTCCGAACGTTCCATGAGCTCATCTGTAATACATACTTTGATCTATGCGTTCGGAACCAGTGCGTTAAAAGTAATTCTCGCGTTCTTTATCGCGATTTTCCTGACCAGTAAGATCAGGACGAAGGGCTTCATCCGCTCAGCAGTGTTCTTCCCGAACCTGGTTTCTATGATGGCGGTTGGCCTTGCTTTTTCTTACATGATGCATCCTACAAAGGGACTTTTAAATGTAGTGATCCAGGCATTTGGCGGTACTCCGATCGATTTCCTGGGAAATCCAAGCACTGCGCTTGCCAGTATCATCATGACAGATGTATGGAAAGGTCTTTCCATTTCCGTAGTGATTTATATCGCGGGGATCCAGTCTATCGATAAGACTTATTATGAAGCAGCTTCCATCGACGGGGCGACCGGATGGCAGCAGTTGAAGCATATTACACTTCCGTTGGTAGCGCCTTCCCAGAATTCTATCATCATCCTTTCCCTGATCGGCGGGTTACGTTCCTTCGACCTGATCTGGGCAATGACAGGAGGCGGTCCCGGATTTTCAACGGATGTCCTGGCGTCTGTGATTTATAAACAGTACGCGGCCGGTTTCTATGGACTTTCAACGGCAGGAAACGTGGTGATGCTGATCCTGATTTCTGTGATCGCGTTCCCGCTGCAGCATTTCCTGAATAAGAGAGAGGAGGCGATCCAAGGATGAAAAAGCAGAAAAGACTGATTCTTCTGGGAGATATCCTGGGAGTACTCGTAACATGTATTCTCTTCCTGGTCCCGTTTTACTTTATGTTTGTGCAGTCCGTGAAATCAAAGGCAGAAGCGAATAAGCTGTCCATCAGTTGGCCAAGTGAGTTCCATTTTGAAAACTACGTGGAAGTGTTCAAGCATGGAAACTATCAGTTGGTGACTGCATTTAAGAACAGCGGGATTTTGACATTTTTTACCGTAGTAGGACTGCTTGCGACTGCCGCCATGGCAGCCTATGTGATCCAGAGAAGACGGGATAAGGTCATGACCGGTATCCAGTCCGTGATCATGCTTGGCCTGATGATACCGGCGGCGATCCTTCCGACCATCAATCTGCTGCAGACGCTGCATATTTATAAGACCATGTTTTCTATGGTTATGATTGAGATCGCTCTGCAGACTCCATTTGCGATCATGCTGTACCGAGGGTATATGGCATCAATTCCAAATGAACTGGAAGAAGCGGCCAGGATCGACGGCTGTACAAGATGGCAGATTTTCTGGAAAATAATCTTCCCATTGCTGAAGCCCATCCAGGCAACACTTATTATCCTGGTTGGCGTACAGACTTTTAACGATTTCACGAATCCACTGTATTTTCTGCCGGGTTCTGAGAATACGACTGTGCAGTTGACTCTATACAGCTATCAGGGACAGCTTGCCAGCAGCTTCAATCTGTTGTTTGCCGATATCATTGTGATCACGATCCCGATGCTGATCCTGTTCATAATCTTCAACAAGAAAATCGTAGATGGTATGGTTGCCGGCTCTGTCAAAGGATAAGGAAACCATTATGAAATTTCGCAGTAAGATGGTGCTTGCATATACCACTGTCGCGCTTTTAGTCAGTCTGGTCCTGGGCGTTTCTGTGGCCAGGATCAGTCTGCAATATGAGACGAACAGCCAGAATAATAATCTACGGGTTTCGGCAAAATCCTTTGTGACGCAGATGGACGAAAGACTGGAACGGATGGACGCGATCATGCAATACATTCTGTCAGACGCCGTTCTGCTGGAAAGTATTAGCTGGTTGGCAGAGGAAGCAGGAGGAGAGGTTCCCAACCGATATGTTCTGGACGCAAAATCGAATTTAAGTACCGGGCTGTCTACAGTGTATATTATGAAAAATTCTTACCGGACCGTTTTCTTTAACCAGGACTCGTTTTTGGCGAGCAGCGCTATTTATACAACGGGCAGCGGAATCCAGGCAAAGCAGAGGCTTATTTCAGAGTTTGCGGTGGAGGAAATTCCTTACCTGGAACCGGTGTCTGCGGCAGACGGGGCATCTGTGCTCGTGGCGGCTCATCCGGATTTCTGGAGCCCGAACGACCAGGTGATGGTCTACTCCATGATGAAGGCGCTGCGGGGAGAGAAAATGGGATTCCTGGAAGTGGAAAACAGGATGGACAGTCTGGATTCTCTGGAAAAATCAGATCCGGATATTGAATTTTTGCTCCTTGTAAATGGCGGAGAACTTCTCTATGCCAGTGACAAGGAATATGAAACAGAGCGAAGTACAAGAGGCTATGGATGGATCAGGGATATGAAGGAGGATCGGATATTGGAGAAGGACGGCGCTATTTATACAAAAGCCGTTTCTTCGGACTTCGATCTGACAGTATTGGCTTATAAAAAGAATTATTTGGTCGAAAAAGAAAAGAGGCAGCTTTTCGCGATCGCTTTTCTGGCAACGCTTGTTACATTTGGCATCAGCCTGATGATGATTACTTTCTGGGCAGGCATCCTGACCAGGCCGGTCAAAGTCCTTCAGAAAACAGTGGAAAATACCAACATTGAAAACCTGCAGGACAACCAACTGCTGGAGAAAGCAGGGGCGCTGGATGAATTTCAGGAATTGATACGGGCCTATCAGGCTATGATGGCGCGGCTGGATGAGGCGCTGCAGAACGAGAAACAGGCGGCGAAGCTTCAGCTACAGGCTCAGTTCGACACGCTGCAGGCGCAGGTGAATCCGCATTTTATCTATAATGTGCTGAATACGATCTCTTCCCGTGCGATCATGGACAATGATGAAGCAATCTGTGAGATGTGCGGTTCTCTTGGAACGATGCTGCGCTATTCTACAAATAACAAAGAACGCTATGCTTCCGTGGACAAGGAACTGGAATATCTGGACAGCTATTTTTACCTTTTGAAAGCCCGGCATGAGAATTGCCTGACGGTGAGCGTAGACGTTGACCGGAGGATTGGAAAACAGGTTATTCCCAAGATGACCTTGCAGCAGTTGGTGGAAAATAGTGTGAAGCATGGTTTTCAGGGGATGGATTCCGGCAGACATATTTCCGTGACCGGACAAGTGTCGAAGGACTGCTGGACTATCCGGGTGGAGGACAATGGATCCGGCGTTCCGGGGCAGAAGCTTTTGGAACTGCAGGAGCGGCTGGAAGAGGTCCGGAAGGATATTCTGGAGCGGTCCAAGCCCGCGGAAATGGAGATCGGCGGAATGGGGATCGTGAATACCTATGCCAGATGTGTGCTTTTATATTTTGAAAATCTGATCTTTGAAATGGAAAATGTGCCGGACGGCCATGGATTCGCTGTGACGGTCGGGCAGAAGACACAGGCAAGGAAAATAGAGTAATGCTTATAAAATACAGGGGCGTGTATTTGTTGCACGGTCCTGTATTTATACGGAACGGCAATTTCATCGGCCGTGAGTATAACGAAAAAAGAAAAAGAAAGGAAGCAGCCATGAAAATCAATCATTTAAAAATCAACCATCTGACAAATCCGCTGGGCTTTGACCTGGCAGATCCAACGGTTTCTTATGTGGTAACGGAGGCGGCGGGAAAGCGCCAGGCTTTTGCGCAGGTGCAGGTCTCTTTGCAGGAGGATTTTTCGGAGATCTTATATGACAGTGGGGAGTGTACCACGATCGTCAGTACCGGTTTTGAACTGCCTGTCGATATCAAGCCCATGACCAGATATTACTGGCGGATCCGTGTGACGGATGAGACAGGAGACAGCGCTCTCAGTGATATCCAGTGGTTTGAGACGGCAAAAACGGTGACCAGACAGACTTGTGGCTGGCAGGCAAAATGGATCACCCCAAAGCTGGAAAAAGAGGTTCAGGCGGCAGTCTGGCAGGATATCGAGATTTCAAAACCAGTAAAAAGAGCAAGAGGCTATGTGATCGGCCTTGGACTTTATGAGCTTTCTGTAAATGGAGAGAAGCAAGGGGAGGAATGTCTCCTTCCGGGATTCTGTGACTATGACAGCTGGCTCCAGTACCAGACCTATGACCTGCGGCTCGGGGCAGGAAACAACCGCGTAGAGATGGTTCTGGGAGACGGCTGGTACAAGGGCCGCTATGGAATGCGGAAATTGTATGAGAATTATGGAGACCGCCTGGCGGCGCTGGCGGAGATCCATGTATGGTATGAAGACGGCACAAAAGAAGTATTTGCTACGGATGAGACCTGGAAGGCGAGAAAAAGCCAGATCGTCAGCAGCGGGATCTACTCCGGAGAGACCTATGATACGACACAGGATGTCAGCGAAACCTTTGGCACAGAGCTGCTGGATCTGGGATATGACCGCCTTTCCCCCAGGCTTTCCCCGCCGATCCTCGTTCATGAGCGTCTGAAACCGGTGGAAGTGATCCATACACCGGCCGGAGAAACCGTTCTGGACATGGGGCAGAATATGGTGGGCTGGCTGGAATTCCATTGTAACGCTCCCTCTGGGACCAGGCTTCATTTCCAGTTCGGAGAGATCCTGCAGGACGGCAATTTTTACACAGAAAACCTGCGTACCGCGGAAGCGGAATTTACCTATATTTCAGATGGAAAAGAGCGGAACATGCGACAGCATTTTACCTTCTACGGATATCGGTTCGTGAAGGTAGAAGGCTGGGAAGGAGAACCGGATCCGGAAGATTTCCGGGGGCTGGTGATCCATTCGGATATGGAGGAGCTGGGAGAACTGACCACCTCCGATCCTTTGGTCAACCGCCTGATCCTCAACGCGAAATGGGGGATGAAAGGGAACTTCGTGGATGTGCCTACAGACTGTCCGCAGCGTGACGAGCGGTATGGATGGACAGGTGACGCGCAGATCTTTTCCGGGACAGCCAGCTATTTTATGGATACAGACGCGTTTTACACAAAGTTCGGCCGGGATCTCTACGCGGAACAGGTGAAGCTGGACGGCAGCGTGCCGGACGTGGTGCCGGTGGCGAATTTCCCCGGGGACGCTTCTACAGCCTGGGCGGATGCTGCCACCGTCATTCCCTGGAATGTGTATCTGCATTATGGCGACAAAAATATCCTGCGCCGCCAGTATGACAGCATGAAGGGCTGGGTAGATTACATGAAGCGGGAGGACGACAAGGACGGCGCGAAGCGCCTGTGGCAGACCGGGAAGCATTACGCGGACTGGCTGGCGCTGGACGGCAATTATCCCGGCGGCGTCTATGGCGCGACAGACCCGGATATGATCGCGTCCGCCTATTACTATTATTCCACGAATATTGTGGCAAAGACAGCCAGAATACTGGAAAAGGAAGAAGACGCCGCAGTCTATGAGAAGCTGGCACAGGGGATTTATGACGCGTTTATCAAAGAGTATTTTACGCCTTCCGGGAAGTTGGCAATAGATACTACGACAGCTTATGTGGTCGTTCTGTATATGGGCCTGACACCGGATTTTGCCTATGAAAAGGTACGAAAAGGTCTTTTGAACAGGCTGAAAAAGAACTTCTACCACCTGGATACCGGCTTTGTAGGAACTCCTTATCTGTGCCGGATGCTGTCGGAAAACGGAATGAACGATCTGGCTTATCATTTGTTGATGGAAAAGGGATATCCGGGATGGCTGTACGAGGTACTCATGGGCGCGACCACGATCTGGGAACGTTGGAATTCCGTGGAGCCAAACGGCAAGATCAGCGGTACGGAAATGAACTCACTGAACCATTATTCCTATGGCTCCATCGTAGAATGGATGTTCCGGAACATGGCCGGGATCAATCCTTGCGAAGAAAAGCCGGGCTTCAAAAAATTCCGTCTTGCGCCCATGCCGGATTACCGGATCCAGGCTTGTAACGCTAGGCTTCGCGCCGCTTCCGGGACGATCCGGTCCGCATGGGAGATAGATGGGAAAATGCTGAAATTCCGGTTTACGGTTCCTTTTGACGCAGAGGCAGAAATCATACTTCCGGATGCTTCATTGGATGCGATCCGGCAGCAGGCTGCTGGCGCGGGAGACATTGGGCGACAGGCGGCAGGAGCAGATGGCGGCAGTCAGTCATCAGCAGGAGCGGAATGCATTCGTCAGGAAGGAAAGAATGTAGTGTTGTGTGTCGGCGCCGGAAGCTATGAGTTCTGTTACGAGCCTGCCACACCATACCGGAAGACCTACAGCCTGGACTCGACCTGGGAAGAACTGAAAGCAAATCCGAAAACCTGGGAGATATTGGAAAGGGAATATAAGCTGGAGAAAATTCCTTTTGAGAAGGAACTGTGTACTTTGGAGGAGCTGACCTGGGCACCCTTTACCGGACAGGGAGTGACCAAAGAGAAGAGAGAAAAGCTGGATCGGTTATTGAGGGAAGTGGAATAGCGATTGTACTGTTTACCGCTCTAAGAAACAGGTGTTACTGTTTGCGGGTGCCTTGCTGCAAGGCATCCGCCGGCAAAAACGCGGTGGAAATTTTTCTTGTGCAAATCTATATCGATGTGCTAAAATAAGAAAAAGCATATTTTCTAAAGTTCAATTATATCGGAGTGTTGAATTTCGGTATATCTGTTACACATCAATGAAAGGGAATCTATCCCTGTCCTTTCAGAAAACCCCGGAAGCTGATCCGGCATTTGAGGACGGTTAAGAAGTATGAAGTCGAGAAGGTGGAAGACGGAATCTACAGTGTAAAAGGTGATGTATTTACCATACAGATTTTAATTACAAAGGAACTGTCTGCAAAGGAAAACCTCTGGCTGAAAAGTCTGACGAATAACCTGAAAGAGCCGGAGAATGCCAGAAAGCTGATGGAGGATTATCAAAAGAATCAGGAAAATACTTTGTACAGGTCAGCTTTGGAGACGATCATGCATGCAAATCAGAAGGTATTTGAGGAGGTAAATGGTATGAGTGATATTTTTATGGAAATTGTACAGGAAAAATTTGACCGGAAGCTGAAAGAAGAAACGGAAAAAGCAGTTGAAAAAGCAGTTGAAAAAGCAGTTGAAAAAGCAGTTCAAGAAGCAGTTGAAAAAGCTGAGACAGCAAGGCTTGCGGACCGCATTACTTTAATCTGGAAAAAATGCGCGAAAAACAAACCATTGTCTGTCATTGCAGAAGAACTGGAGACAGAATCAGATGAAGTACTTCCCATTTACAATATCATTATCCAGAATCAGGGGAAGACAGTGGAAGAGATTTGTGAATTGGTAATTTAAAAAGTGGCTGTGGTAAAAAATCCATGTAAAGTTAGACCCGGAAGGAATTTATGGAAAAATAGGTAATAAAAAGGTGTAAAGACCTTCTTGAATTAGGAAGGACTTTACACCTTTAGATTTATTTCTTTATTTCCGCCAAATGAACCGTCACACACTCGCTGTCCGAGCCTCCTGCGGGCGGGCTTCAGGATCACTCCCGGCCGTCTTCATAGACAACTGCCGGTACGTCATCACAATAATGATTGCCGATATCACAGCCGTCAGTATATCGGAAACAGGCATGGAATACAGAACCCCGTCCAGCCCGAAGAAAACAGGCAGCAGAAGTGCGAATCCGACTCCGAATATGATCTCACGTACCATGGAGATCATGGTGGAAGCCGCTGCCTTTCCCATGGCCTGCAGGAAGATAAAGGATGCCTTATTGATGCAGGCAAGAATGATCATGCAAAGGTAGATCCGGAAGGACTTTATGGCAAAATCCGTATAATAGAAGCTTTCGTTTGCAGCTCCAAAAATATTGATCAGCTGCTGCGGGAATATTTCTACGATCAGAAACGCAAGGATTCCCACACAGGCTTCCGCGATCAATAACTTTGTAAACAGCTTTTTCACACGGTTGTAAAGCCCGGCACCCATATTAAATCCGACGACCGGAATGCAGCCTGCAGCCATGCCGACCACAATGGAGATCACGATCTGGAAAAATTTCATAACGATGCCGACCACTGCCATGGGAATCTGCGCGTATTGGATTTGGCCGAATATTTTATCCATGGCTCCATATTTACGGATCATGTTGTTGATGGCAGCCATAGCCGCTACCAGGGAAATCTGTGATAAAAAGCTGCAGATTCCAAGTACCAGCGTGCGGCTGACGATCCCGGACTTCAGCAGGAAATTTTCTCTGGAAAGCCGTACCGTCTTTGTATGGCAGAGATACCATACGGCCAGTACGGCAGTGATGATCTGCCCTGCTACAGTTGCGACGGCGGCGCCCATCATTCCCCATTTAAATACAAAGATAAAAATCGGATCCAGGATGATATTGGTAATGGCTCCGGCAAGGGTAGAGGCCATTGCAAATTTCGGACTTCCATCCGCACGGATGACCGGGTTCATTGCCTGGCCGAACATATAAAACGGAATCCCCAGTGAGATCCAGAAGAAATATTCTTTGGAGTGGAAAAAGGTTTCTTCATTTACAGTGCCGCCGAACATGGCAATGATCTGGTCACTGAAAATAAGGTAAATGGCACAAAGAACGATACTGCTTAATATGGCCAGCAAAATAGAGTTCCCGATACTGCAGCCCGCATCCTCCGGGTTCTTTTTGCCCAGGCTTAGGCTGACAAATGCACAACACCCGTCGCCGATCATGACAGCGATCGCGAGGGCGATGACAGTCAGGGGAAATACGACCGTATTGGCGGCATTTCCGTAAGAGCCAAGATAGCTTGCGTTCGCGATAAAGATCTGGTCAACGATGTTGTACAGTGCGCCGACAAGCAGCGAAATGATACAAGGAACAGCATACCGGCCCATAAGCCTGCCTACCTCTTCGGTGGCAAGATAAGATTGATTTGTTTCATTCATAATGAATTACCTCCTGAAAAATAAAAAATGCGTAAGGCCAAAATCTGGACTTACGCACTGTGCTACTCGACTCTTTTATTCTAACACAAGATGAATTTCAAAATCAAATGGAAGTTTTGCACAAAAAATAATGTGGATACAAAAAAATTTCTGCCAGTACTGCGTTGTCATCAATCGATGATTGCTTCCTGCAAAAAAATGCGAAAAAATATTTGACTTTTTTAAATTCTATATGATAAAATCGCAAATGCAAAAAAAAGATGACATACATGACGACACAGGTAGTGCTTTCGCACGTAAATCTGATCACGGAACATGGTTTATATTTCGTAGTGGATTTTGCGTGGGGCTGCCTGTGTTTTTGTGTGCCATTCTATATTATTAGGAGGAGATTTTATGCCAAGAAATCAATTTCAAAGGATGGTCTTTGCCTTCCTGACCGTTGTAGTAACGGTTCACGCTTATGTTTTTTATAGTCTCTATGTGGTCAATGGTTCAATTTTGATGCAGGTGACCGGCGCGGATTCCGTGCTCCAGGCGATCAATTCCCAGGGTGGGGTCTATATGTTTGGAAAAATGATGCCGATCTGGGCTGTAGTACTGATCGAGTTTGTATTTGCCTATGGATTGGAATGTATCGTAGGAAGCCCAGGTTCCTTTAAGCTTGCCTGTAAGAATTTTGAACTTGGGAAAACCCATCCGGTCATTTTTGAGACCGCTGTGATCTGCGCGACAGTAGGGATCATGTGCCCGGCAATGAGCTTTCTGGCAGCATGGTTCTACTATCCGTATTATACCGGATTCAACCTGGTTACCCTCCTGGCTAACTGGCTGGAGCTGGTATGCTTTAACTTCCCGTTCGCGTTCTTCAGTCAGCTGTTCTTTATCCAGCCGCTGATCCGGACGGTATTCAAGGTATTGTTCCGGAAAGACCTTGAAGCGAGGAAATATGCAAAAAAGCAAGCATCAGATACGTCTTCTGCCGCTCCGGTCTTCTGAGGCTGTTTTCTAAAAAAGAACCTTATATATGTGGAAATGAAGGGCATCCCATGTTACAATTAACTAGAAATGCAACGAGTATAATGCGGCTGCTTCGATCAGAACAACAGACTGCAGATTGCCACTGGTTACAATTCACGGTCGCGAATTATAACTACTACTGCTCTAAAGAACTGTTCTAACAGTTCAAAAATATCATCGTATGCAAAAAAAGCATAGAAAGGATCGTAATATGGAACGACACACATTTGCAATGGAAGTAAAAAAAGGACAGATGGATGAGTACCGGAAAAGGCTGGGGGAGATCTGGCCGGAACTGACCGCATTTCTGGATCGGAACCAGGTGAAGAATTTCAGCATCTGGAACGCGGAAACTCTCATCTTTGGCTATTATGAGACCGCGGATCATGCAGTTCTTTCTGCTGAGGAGGAAGACGCAAAGCATAAACTTGTAAAAAAGATGGAGGATACCTTTGACTGGATTTCCGCTCCGGGACAGCCGATGCGGTTGATGTATCAGGATTTTGGCATTGTGAGAGAAAGCAAGGAGCTGATCCGTCACAGGATGTTTATGACGAAGCTAAAGCCGGGATGCGAAGAAGAGTACAAGCGCAGGCATGACGGGCTGATAGAAAAACGAGGAGATACGATCACCCAGGGACCAGACAGCAATTTCAGTATCTGGTGCGCCGGCGGTTATATCTTTGGGTATGACGAGATCGATACTACCATGGAGAAGGAACCCACAGAGGCGGAGAAAGCATTTACGGTGGAATGGGAGACCAGACAGCTAGAGATCATGGACTGGATCACCAATGACGTGGACTGGATGACCGGAGAGCATCATGCAGCAAGTGTACGGCTGGCTTGGCATGTGTAAACGGGTTACTGTTCAAGGCCTAACCGTGCACTCGCTGCACGGTTAGATGCCAAAAAAGTAAAAAATAGGTAACAAAATTGAAGGCTTGTATTCCAGATTATTCTGTGTTAGACTAAATATATCAGATACAATATGTAATATCCCGCCGGTTTTATTTCGTACGGCGGGATGGCTAAAGTTTCATAAAGAGGTTCATTGCGGCTTTGAGCGTGGAGAAATGGTCAGATGAAAGAAGTGGACATATGCAAAGATATGTCTGTTCTTTAATTTGGCTTTTTTGTTTTAGGGAAAACTCTTTTGATACCCATCGGGTACCCCTGTTTTCATTTGAGCCGCAATATACCCATGAATGACGGAGGAAGAGAAGATGTATGATGTTGTAATTATTGGCGCAGGTGTGTCCGGCGCCGCGTCCGCGAGATCGTTGTCTGCGTATGATCTGAAGATCTGTGTGGTGGAGAAGGCGGAGGATGTGTGCTGTGGCACTTCAAAGGCAAACAGCGCGATCGTGCACGCAGGCTACGACGCGAAACCAGGTTCCCTGATGGCAAAGCTGAACGTACAAGGTAATAAAATGATGCCCGGGATCGCAAAGGAACTGGATGTACCGTTTAACCCCTGCGGCTCTCTGGTGGTCTGCCGGGAAGGGGAAGACCAGGGAATGCTTAAAGAACTGTATGACCAGGGAATCGCGAATGGCGTAGAAGGCCTCAGGATCATTGACGGGGAAGAAGCGCATGCTATGGAACCCAATCTGGCGGACGATGTAACGGCAGCTCTGTGGGCTCCAGGCGCGGGCGTGATCTGTCCTTTCCTGTTAAATATTGCTTACGCGGAAAATGCCTGTGAGAATGGGGTAGAGTTCCGGTTTGACACAGAGGTACTGAAAATTGAAAAAATGGACGGCGGCTATCGGCTTATTACGGAAAATGGTCCAATCGAAACAAAAGTCGTAGTCAATGCCGCCGGAGTCCATGCGGATCAATTCCACAACATGATAAGCGAAACACATATTCACATTATGCCAAGGCGGGGAGACTACTGCCTTCTGGATAAGACGGCCGGAAATCTGGTTTCCAGGACGATCTTCCAGCTTCCCGGCAAGTTCGGCAAGGGAGTGTTGGTCTCCCCTACGGTTCACGGAAATATTATCGTTGGCCCCACGGCAATCGAACAGGAAGACAAGGAATCCACCGCTACCACCAGGGAAGGCCTGGACCAGGTGATCGCCAAGTCCGCGGGATCCGTAAAAAATATTCCCATGCGCCAGGTGATCACGTCATTTGCGGGACTGCGCGCGCATGAGGACGGAGGGGACTTTATCATAGAAGAGCTGGAAGACTCGAAAGGTTTTGTAGACTGTGCCGGAATCGAATCCCCAGGACTGGCAAGTTCCCCGGCAGTGGGAGAATATGTGAAAGATATTGTAGTAGGTATCCTGGATCCTGTCAGGAAATCTGATTATAAAGCGGCAAGAAAAGGAATCCTCGACCCGAAAACATTATCCAAAGAGGAACAAAACTCCCTGATCAAGGAGAAACCGGCTTATGGAAACATCATCTGCCGCTGTGAAAAGGTAACCGAAGGAGAAATTCTTGACGCGATCCACAGGCCTCTTGGCGCCCGGTCGCTGGATGGTGTAAAGCGTCGCGTCCGTGCGGGAATGGGAAGATGCCAGTCCGGTTTCTGCTCTCCGAGGACCATGGAGATCCTGGCGAGAGAAATGCATGTGGATATGTCTGAAACTACAAAATGCGGAAAAGGTTCTGAGCTGATCGTGGGTAAAAATAAAGAAGTTTCCCGACACTAAGTTCGAAAAAGTTTTGCGAAGCAGGCGCGTAACTATATAACTATAACCCGTGCGTAAGTACTTGAAAGACAGGCCTTAAGCGCTTATAATAGAAAGGTGGATAAGAATGAAAAATTATGATTTGGTGATCGTGGGAGGCGGGCCGGCGGGGCTTGCCGCGGCAGAGGCAGCCAGAAAAAACGGCATTGAAAATATGGTCATACTGGAGCGGGACAAGGAACTGGGCGGAATCCTGAATCAGTGTATTCACAATGGATTTGGTCTTCATACCTTCAAGGAAGAGCTGACCGGGCCTGAATATGCCCAGAGATTTATTGACCGTGTGAAGGAACTGGGCATTCCGTATAAATTAAATACGATGGTAATGGATATTTCAGAGGACAAAAAGGTGACCATCATGAATCGGGAGGAAGGATTACAGGAACTACAGGCAAAATCCATTATCCTTGCCATGGGCTGCAGGGAAAGACCCCGCGGAGCCCTGAATATCCCTGGCTTCCGTCCGGCGGGAATTTATTCCGCGGGAACCGCCCAGCGCCTGGTAAATATGGAGGGCTTTATGCCCGGGCGGGAGGTCGTGATCCTTGGTTCTGGTGATATCGGCCTGATCATGGCAAGACGAATGACACTGGAAGGCGCGAAGGTAAAGGTCGTGGCAGAGCTGATGCCCTATTCCGGAGGCCTGAAGCGGAATATCGTGCAGTGTCTGGATGATTTTGGCATTCCGTTAAAGCTGAGCCATACGGTCATCGATATTGACGGAAAGGAACGGGTGAAGGGAATCACTCTGGCGCAGGTGGACGGCAAAGGAAAACCGATTCCCGGCACGGAAGAATATTATTCCTGTGATACGCTGCTGCTGTCTGTCGGACTGATTCCGGAAAATGAATTGTCCAAGGAGGCGGGGGTGGAGCTGTCCTCCGTAACCAGCGGGCCGGTAGTCAACGAAAGCTTAGAAACCAGTATCCCTGGAGTCTTTGCCTGCGGTAATGTGCTGCACGTCCATGATCTGGTAGACTTTGTGTCCGAGGAAGCGGCTATGGCCGGAAAAAGCGCGGCGGGATATATTTTAGAAACGGCAGGCACAGATATCATAGAAAAGGAAATTCCAATCATCCCTACATCAGGGATCCGATACACAGTCCCGTCCAACATCCGCGTGGACCGGATGGAAGAACAGTTAAAGGTTCGTTTCCGTGTGGGCGCTGTGTATTCGAAATGCTATGTCAGCGTATATCTGGACGATGAGCGGATCATCCACAAGAGGCGCCCTGTCATGGCTCCCGGAGAGATGGAGGAAATCCTTTTAAAAAAGGAACAGCTTCAGGCACATACCGGGCTTTCGCGTATTACCGTGAAGATCGAAAGTGAAAAGTAGTATATGAAAAAAGAAAGTACATGGAGGCTTAACGAGATGAAGAGAAGAGAACTAACCTGTATCGGCTGCCCAATGGGGTGTGCCGTGACAGTAGAAATGGACACGGCAGGACAGATCACGGGAGTGTCAGGCCACACCTGCAGGCGCGGGGAAGACTATGCCAGAAAAGAAGTGACTAATCCTACACGGATTGTTACTTCCACCGTAAGAGTGGAAGGCGGAACCGCGGAAATGGTTTCCGTGAAAACAAAAACAGACATTCCGAAGGAAAAGATATTTGCCTGCGTGGACGGCCTGAGGGGAATCCGCATAAAAGCGCCGGTGCATATCGGGGATGTGATCGTGTCCGATATAGCTGGAACAAAAGTCGATATTGTCGCGACAAAAGAAATTTTGTAAAAATTTTCTCCTTTTTCCTCTGATATCTGTTATAATAAATCCTGTAGGGTGTAATTGCAAGACTCTGCAATAAAATAAGAGGGTGAACAGCTATGGAGAATGAGAAAAAAAGGAATGTTAAAGGCATCAGGATCCGCTCGATCAACACAACGATGATCCTGGTGTCATGCGTGTTGTATATAGCGGTTATTTATGCGACTCTTCAAGTTTCATATCGATGTGCCGATCTGATCGCGGCGACAAATGATTATATTGCCTGCGAGAAAAGAGCGGCTGATGTACGGGAAGGTTCTGATTATCTGACCGAACAAGTGCGCCTGTTTGTCGTGACCTACAATATAGAGTATATGGAAAACTATCTGGAAGAAGTGAATGTGACAAAGCGCCGTGATAAAGCGCTGGAGGAATTGGGTAAATTTTCTTTTAGCGGGAAGGTTGGCGAATATATGGAAGCCGCGCTTTTTAATTCAAACAAGCTGATGTCCACAGAACTTTACGCAATGAAACTGGTCTCTGCCGCAAACCAATATGACACGGAAGACATTCCGCCGGAGGTACGTGAGGTACGGCTTACGACAGAGGATGGGGAACTGACGCCGGAGGAGATGCTATCGAAGGCGCTGGATATGGTGTTTGGCAATACATATCAGGATTCCAAGAAGCTGATCATGGATGATATCAGCCTTTTTCTGGATGATATCGTAAAAGAGACCGGGCAGAAACAGACAGACAGCGAGGATTTGCTGAAAAGCATGATTGTGCGGCAAAGGACATATATCAGCATCCTGTTTATTTTGAACATCATGGTATTTATTATGAATATCGTTCTTGTCATGAGGCCTCTGCAGCTTTATATCAATAGCATAAAAGAAGGCAAGCTGATGCAGATCGCCGGTTCCTATGAGTTCAAGTACCTGGCGCTGACCTACAACGATATTTTTGAGATCAATACGGCGAATCAGGAATTGCTCCGGCACGAGGCAGAGCATGATGCCCTCACCGGAATCGCCAACAGGGGATCCTTTGACAGGTTCCGGGAAATCTTAAAAGCATCCCGCAAATCGGCGGCGCTGCTTTTGATTGATGTGGATGAATTTAAAAAGATCAACGATGGATACGGGCATAACACAGGAGATCTGGTATTGAAAAAGGTGGCAAAGCTTCTTCAGGATCAGTTCCGGGCAAACGACTTTCCAGCCAGGATCGGCGGAGATGAATTCGCTGTGATCATGTCAGAGGTCACAACGGAGATGAAGGACGTAATCATCAATAAGCTTGCTACGATCAGTACCGTATTGCGCAATCCATCGGATGGACTTCCGAAGGTGACACTTAGCGTTGGGATTGCCTTTTCTCCGGAGGGTATGAGTGAGGAACTGTACAAAGAAGCCGATAAGGCACTTTACTATGTGAAGGAGCATGGACGGAACGGCTACAAGTTCTATGACGAGCTGTAGAAGGAGGCCTTTGTTGAAACGAGTTTCTCTGGAACAACTTTTAAAACCTCATACAAATGAAACCTATATCCGGCAGTCCCGCCGAATTCTGGAATTGCTGGATTCGGGGAAGATCAGGCCGGTCAGGGCGTCCGGCACAAATGGTAAGAGCCCGGCTTTGTATCGGGAGTACTGGCTGGCTGAGGAAAAGAAGGATTATGAAAATTTGCGGGAAGAGTTGAGATATCAGCTTGTCCCGCTTATTTCAGTGGATTATTACCTGACCCATCTGGAAACTTACGAAAAGGACAGGGAATGGGTCATGCGGCTTAACACTTATCTGAAAAACAGGCGGGAGCTTTTAGGGCGGCAGGAATCAATCAATGAACGCAGCTTCGAGATCTGGAAGCGGGAGAAGTTCCTTTCCCGGGAACAGGGAAAAAAGATACTGAAGCGGTGTGGACTGGAACTGGGTTTCCTGAATGTCTATGGAACTACGGAGCCGCTGTCCTATTATTCACATACAAGGACAGTACCTCAGAAGCTTCTCATTCTGGAGAATAAAGATACCTTCTACAGTATGCGCAGACATTTGCTTGAAGGAAGTGAAACGATCCTGGGAGAGCGGATCGGTACATTGATCTATGGCGCAGGAAAAGGAATCTGGAAATCCTTTCAGGATTTTGATCTTTGCGTGGAACCATACATGAAAGCAGCCGGGAATCAGATTTGTTATTTCGGTGATCTGGATTATGAAGGGATCGGAATCTATGAAAGCCTGGCAGAGCTGTCCCAGGGAGCCTGGAAGATCACGCCATTTATTCCTGCTTATGAAGCAATGTTGAGAAAGGCGGCGCTGGCGGGGCAGATGCCGGAAACAAAGGAGCGGCAGAACAGAAATATCAAGGAATTCTTCTTTTCGTATTTTACAAAAGAGCAGATAACAGAAATGCGCCGGATCCTGGAAGCAGGAACCTATATTCCGCAGGAAATTCTAAATATTACGGACTTTTGAACAAGCAGACATATATAGAAAAGGAACCCTCACATGCAGTATGAATTTTTAAAGCATTTTCCAAAAAGGATGAAAAATGTAGGCTTATATACGGTCCTGATCCAGAACAGCCTGCAGAAAACGATCTGGAAGCAGTACGGCTTTCAGAAAACGGACGAGCAGTTCAATATGATCTTTGCGGTGATGCTCTACATCATGGAGCAGTCACTAAAGGAGGAAAACTGTACGATGGACGATATCGGCGCCTATATCGACAATATCAATGTACAGCATTTCAAAAAAGATATGTCCTATGAGAATTGCCGTCAGCTCGGAGATTTTATCGTCAATGTGGTTCTTTCCAACGAGGGAAGAGTCATGCATTTTGACGGCTATGATTTCGGGCAGAACGCATATCAGAGCATGCACATCAGCTATGTGGCGAACAAGATCGTTTATCTCGATCAGGATTTGAAACGCACGTCTTATTACCTTACAGATGATGGTTACAATCTTTTACTGGCAACCCTGGAAATCGAAAACAATATGAAACTGACCATCCATGAGATGATTTTTCAGATGCACCTGGAGAAACAAAGCTACGACAAAGCTGTGGATGAGATCAAGAATGTGTTCAATCTTCTTCGCATCCAGCTTCAGAAAATCCAGGAGGCGATGGGCAAGATCCGGAGAAACGCGTTGAATTATTCGGTCCGTGATTATGAACAGATCCTGCATGAAAATCTGGAGACGATCGATGACACCAAGAAGAAATTCCAGAATTACCGGGAAATGGTAAAGAGCCGGGTGCGGGAATTGGAAGAGGTCAACATCAATGTAAAAAGGCTTAGTGCAAAAGAGGAAGAAAAACTTAGACATCTGCGGGAAATCGAATGGTATCTGAACCGGACGATCGATGAACACCAGAAGATCCTGGGAAGCCACTTAGACCTGAAAGCGCTGTATACAAAAGAATTAGAAGACCTGACCCGGATGTCGCTGATCAAACGCTTTTCCTTCCGGACAGAATTATATGACAAACTTCTGGAAAATCCGGCTGCCCTGGAGGAACTGGAATATTTCCTGCGTCCGCTGTTCAACCAGGACGCGGAAAAGGGCTATAACCTGAACAAAGCTTTTCAGCTCCAGCGGCCGGTGCGCAAGCAGACAGAGGAAGATATCGAAGAACAGATTGATTTTGATGAAGAAGAGTGGCAGCAGGAGCAAGAGCGGCTCCGAAAAGAACAGCTGCGGCGTTATGGGCAAAGTCTGACCTTTCTGCTGGGACAGGCTGTCCATGCGGAAAATGGAGAGGTCACGTTGGAACAGGTAGAAAAACAGGTAAAAGAAGATCCCAAAAAACGGGATCGGCTGATCCCCAATGTGGAGATTTTTAAGGAAATCATGGTGGAGCTGATCAAAAATCGGGAGATAGAGATCGACGTACTTCGCCGGGAGCGGAGCCAGTTCATCCAGGATCAGCAGGGCGAATTCCAGCTCAATGAAATGGTCCTGCAGCTTGTGGAAGAAAATCCAGAATTTGCGGAAATAGAGCGGATCGAGGTATACCGCATGGAAAAAGGCGGGACTGTGACATTCGAAGATATTTTTAATGAAAATGGAGAACGGAAAAAAATCCGCTGTTCCAATGTACGGATTTGTGTAAGGAAAAAGGGAGGTGGAGAAAATGGCTTATGAATTTGGGGATATCCGAATCAGTCAGGAGATCTTCTATTATCTTCTGGAGCACCACGAATTGCGTGAGGAAGAAGAAGCTTTGCTGTTTAAGGCATACGCGGAGCAGGAGGAAATCCAGAATCTGGTGAAATCCCAGGGGGAGGCGGCCCAAAGTACCATCGAACGTTACGGAAATGTCATATATTTGATCCCCAGGGAGGAAAATCATTTTCTCGGTTTTTCCAAGGCACAGTTAAAGGCCGTACTCTGCAAATCCAACGCTACGGATAAGGATTATTATTTATCCCAGTTCGTGATACTGACGCTTCTCGTAGAATTTTTCGACGGCCAGGGGAGCAGCAGTAAAGCACGGGAATATATGCGGGTAGGTGAACTGCAGAACTGTATTTCCCAGAGACTGAAGGAAGGCGCGGAAAATGTTTCTGAGGAAGAGGAAGAGCAGGCAGGAATCGCGTTTTCAAATATGCTGGAAGCCTATGAGGCGCTGAAATCTGACGAGAAGGGTTCCCGCGCCCGGACTACAAAAGAAGGATTCCTCCATCATATTCTGACCTTCCTTCAGAAGCAGGGGCTGATCGAATATGTGGAGCAGGACGAAATGATCAAAACCACAAAGAAGCTGGATAATTTTATGGACTGGAATCTGCTGAACCAGAACAATTATAAGAGGGTGCTGCGGGTTCTGGGCGTTGCCAGAGAAGGAGCAAAAAATGAGTAAAATCAATGCAGCACGCCTGATTAATATCAATTATAACAACAATGCCATCCGCATCAGCGATGAGACTTTTCATTTCAATGGGGAAAGTACGCTGATCTCGTTGCGCAACGGCGGTGGAAAATCTGTCCTGGTCCAGATGCTGACCGCGCCCTTTGTCCACAAACGCTATCGTGACGCGAAAGACCGACCTTTTGAAAGCTATTTTACAACGAGCAAGCCGTCTTTCATACTGGTTGAGTGGGTTCTGGACCAGAACGCCGGCTATGTGCTGACCGGGATGATGGTACGCCAAAGCCAGGACAGTGAGAACAGCGGAGGGGAAGACCTGGAGATGGTCAATTTCATCTGTGAATACCGGTCCTCCTGCCTGCAGGATATCCAGCATCTTCCTGTGGTGGAAAAAGGGAAAAAAGAGATGATCCTGAAAAATTTTTCTGCCTGCCGCCAAATGTTTGAGGGCTACAAGCGGGACCGTTCCCTGCAATTTTTTTATTATGACATGAATAATGCAGCCCAGTCGAGGCAATATTTTGACAAGCTTCAGGAATACCAGATCCATTATAAAGAATGGGAAAGCATTATTAAAAAAGTGAACCTCAAGGAGTCCGGTCTCTCTGAGCTTTTTTCGGATTGCAGGGATGAAAAAGGGCTTGTGGAAAAATGGTTTCTGGACGCGGTGGAAAGTAAGCTGAATAAAGAGAAGAACCGGATGAAGGAATTTCAGAGTATTTTGGAAAAATATGTTGGACAGTATAAAGACAACCGTTCCAAGATTCAGCGCCGGGATACCATCCGGCTGTTCAAGCAGGAGGCACAGCGGATTCAGGAGAAGCTTTCTGTTTACCGGGAGGGGGAACTAAAGGAGGAAGAACAGGAAAATCTGGTGGCATATTTTATCTCGGAGCTGGAATGCCTGCAGACTGTGACACAAGAAGAACACCAGGAAATATTGTCGCAGATGGAAAGGGTGCTGGAGCAGATTGCCCATATCGAATATGAAAAGTTGTCCGGTGAGATTCATCAGTTGGAAGAGCAGATGCGTTTTCATTTGAGTAACCGGGACATGATCACTATGGAGAAGGAATCTCTGGAACGGGAAGCAGAAGAAATTGTACAAAGGCTCCATTTACTTGTCTGCGCGAAGCAGCAGAACATGGTGGATGAGGAAAAGGCACAGTGGGAGGAAGCGCTGCAAAAGCTCTGTGTGGCACAGGAAAAGAATGTGAATCTGGAACCAGAGCGAAACCGCCTGGGCTATGTACTGCGCTGCCATTATGAGAGGGTGCTGGAAGCGAACGGGCGTAAGCAGGAGGAAAACAGACAGGCAATCACAGAGATCGCGGAAAGTATTTCCCAGGAAAAGGACATACAGTCGGAGCAGGAGAAGCGGCTTCGGGAAAAAGCTTCCGTGGAAGGTGCGTTGAAAAGCCAGGTACAGGCGTATGACCGGCAGGAAGAGCAGTTCAATACCCGGTATCAGGAGAATTTTGTGCGCAATATTTTGGGAGAATATGAGCCCGGTACTTTGGAAATTTTTGGGGAATCCCAGGAAAAGCATTTGGAAGAATTGAGCCGGGAGCGGCTGAAAACGAAGAAGGCCCTGGAAACAGCGAAGGAAGAACAACGGCGTCAGGAACGGCAGCTTACGGATATGCGGGAGGGACAGATCCGCAGGAAAGCAGAGCAGGAACAGCAAAAAAGCATACGAAGTCAATATGAGAAAGAACTGAAAACACGGAAAGTCATTCTGAAATATCTGGATTTAAGCGAGAAGGAATTGTTTGATACGGAAAAAATCCTCCAGGCGTCCGCAAGAAAGCTTCTGGAAATTTCCAATATCCGGAGGAATCTGGAAAAGGAAGAGGACACCTTGCAGAAAGAATACCAGCGATTAACAAAAGGGCAGGTTCTGGAACTCCCTCAGGAGCTGGAAGCGGAACTGACAGGCCTGGGGATTCATTTTGTATATGGGATGGAGTGGCTGAAGAAAAACGGATATCCGGAAAAGGAAAATCGTAAGCTGGTGCGTTCCCACCCATTTCTTCCCTATGCGCTGATCCTGTCTGAACAAGAGTTGGAAAAACTGTCACGCCATACGGGGGGGATTTGTACCTCGTTTCCGGTTCCGATCATCCTGCGGGAACATCTGGAAAAGCGGGAAACGAAAAGTCAGGGAAATGTCCGTAGATACGAGGGTGTGAGCTTCTATGTCCTGTTTAATGAAAATCTTTTAGATGAAGAAAAGCTGCGTGGCCTGGTGGAAGAAAAGGAACAGCAGATCAGGCGGAAGCAGGAAGCCATCCAGATCCGGCAGGAGGAATACCGGCAGTATTTTGAACGGCAGGAGATGGTGAAGAATCAATCAGTAAGCCGGGAAAATTATATCGCCAATGAAAAGAGTCTTGAAGAACTGGAAGAACGTCTCAGGCAAGCGGACGAAGAGATCCGGGCAGCCGCTCAGAAGCTGGCAGAGCTGAAAGACCAGATGGACCGACAGGAGCAGGAGATCCGCGGGGCTGATCAGGAAATGGAACGGCAGCAGCGGAAAATAGAAGATTTTGCACAACTGCGTGGAGCCTATGAAGAGTATATCCGTTACCGCCAGGAGCTGGAGCTGTGCAGGAAAGAGATGAACCGGCTTGTGGAAAAGCAGAAGCTTTCCAAAGAAAAGCTGGAAAAGTTCCAGGAGCGTCAGCGGACACTGGAATCCATAAGGGATGTGCTGCTTCGTGAGGAAGAGGGGCAGCAGGAGGCGGTACGGAAGTACCGGCGATATGAGGAATATGTGGAGCCCTCAGAGGCAGAATCAGGAAAAGACTGGAGAGCGTTGTGGGAAGCGGCAGAAAGGGAAGATCTGCAAGAAAAGAACAAGCAGATCGTGGCAGATATGGAAGCAAGATTTGCCGCGGTCACGGCTGCCGTTTCTCTGGAAATCCAGGAATGGGAACGACAGGAGCAGCAATGCGGCAAACGTTACAAAGAGGCTGCCCAGGAGCTTTTGCATTTACAGAAAAAATATCGTCTTTCCGAAATGGCCTGGAGAGATACGCAATACAATCGAAAGGAAGAAGCACACCAGGAGACTTTGCTGGAAGACCGCCGGATGAAAATCGGAACAAAGCAGTCTCTCTGGAACGAAGAGGACAAGCGGATCGCTGTCATCACCCAGCAGAAGTCAGACCTGATGAAAAGGATGCGGACCGAGTGCGGCAAGGAAGAGCCGCTTCCCAAAGCCGACATACAAAATCAGGACTTCGAGTCCCGGAAAAACCAACTGAAATATCAGGAAAAGGAACTGAAAAGCTCTGCGGATAAGCTTCAGGACCGCCTGCAAAGCCTGAATGAAAATCTGACGGCGCTGGCAGAATACAGCGAATTTGAAAAAAAGGAGCCTGTAGCATGGGAACAGGATTTCAAAGAAATGAATGCCCGGGAGCTGCGGAATTTTAAAGGGATCTTAATCCGTGATTATAACCAGTACCGTAAATCTAAGCAGGACGCGAAAGAGCAGTTAGTCCGTGTATTGAACCAGATCGCGCGGGATGAACATTTTCAGGAGGACTATTATAAAAAGCCTTTGGAGGCTATGCTGGAGCTTTCCAATGACGCAAAGCAGGCAGAACGTCAGTTGAATACCACGATCCAGTCCTATGACAGCCTGATGGAAAAGCTGGAGGTGGACATTTCCGTGGTGGAAAAGGAAAAACAGAAAATCGTGGAGCTGCTGGAGGATTATTTACAAGAGGTTCACCGTAACCTGGGCAGGATCGATCAGAATTCTACGATTACCATCCGTGACCGGGCAGTCAAAATGCTAAAGATCCAGCTTCCGGTGTGGGAAGAAAATGAAAACCTGTACCATATTCGTCTACAGGATTTTATCGATGAACTGACCGAAAAAGGGATCGGCATCTTCGAGCGCAACGAAAACGCGCAGGAATATTTTGGCACCCGTATGACTACCCGGAACCTATACGATCGAGTGGTCGGCATCGGCAATGTCCAGATCCGTCTTTACAAGATCGAAGCCCAGCGGGAGTACCCCATCACCTGGGCTGAGGTGGCGAAAAATTCCGGCGGAGAAGGATTTCTGTCCGCGTTTGTAATTCTGTCCAGCCTGCTGTACTACATGCGCAAGGACGAAACCGACATCTTTGCGGACCGCAACGAAGGCAAGGTTTTGCTCATGGACAATCCATTTGCCCAGACAAACGCGTCCCATTTGTTAAAGCCACTCATGGATGTAGCAAAAAAGACAAATACACAGCTCATCTGTCTGACCGGGCTTGGCGGCGATACCATCTACAATCGGTTTGACAATATCTATGTACTCAACCTGATCGCGGCAAGCCTGCGCAGCGGCATGCAGTACCTCCGGGCAAACCACCTGCGGG
Organism: uncultured Clostridium sp.; assembly: GCA_964523125.1. Classification (GTDB taxonomy): domain Bacteria; phylum Bacillota; class Clostridia; order Lachnospirales; family Lachnospiraceae; genus Schaedlerella. The sequence goes on from CAZFXM010000003.1 coordinate 63,142, forward strand.
GAAATGAACCGGAGACGATGGTAGTCTCCCAGATTGAAGTGGTGGAACAGCAGGAGTTGGTATTTTAAAAATGGGATTTCCTGGTAAACAACCGTGCAGTTGGAATGATATTATAGAAGGGATGCGGAAAGGCCGCCAGTAACGGTGTTTTTGTATTTCGACAGGAGGAGATTCAGAATGGAGATGTATCGCATTGGTGTCATATCAGACACTCATGGCCTTTTACGGCAGGAAGTAGAGGAGGAATTAAAATCCTGTGAAATTATTTTGCATGCCGGAGACATTGGAAAACTGGAAATTCTCACCCGGCTTCAGGCAATCACTGACACCTATGCGGTTCTGGGAAATGTGGATCAGGTCTGCGCGGATCAGTTCCGGATTTCGACAAACGGCGATTTGGCAAAACTATCGGAAGAATTGGAAATAGAGCTTTTTGGCTTTCACATTTATATGATCCATAACAAAAAACAGATTCGAAAAGATTTATCCGGAGTGGATATTGTAATCTATGGCCATTCCCACAAATACGAAGAATCCAGTTACGATCATATAACCTGGCTGAACCCAGGAAGCTGTGGGCCAAGAAGATTTCGTCTGCCGGTTACCATGATGATTCTCACCCTGTATCCGGAGAATCATCAATGGAAAACGGAGAAAATAGATTGCTTGTCAATTCCCCATGAAAAGGTGCGAGGGGCATCCAATGGAGAATGGTATTCGGAGCAGACAGGACATGTCTTAGCGGATATGGAATCAGAAGCTGCCGGGGAAATGAAAATTCTGGAGCAGGATATGTACCGATTGGTCCGGGAGATCATGAAAGAAATAGATGCCGGAAGAAAAATTTCAGATATTGCTGCGCGTAACCATATAGATGAAAAGTTTATAGAGCAGGTCTGCAGAATGTACCTGACCCATCCCGGGGTGGATGTTGATGGTATTTTAGATCGGATCGAAAGGAAAAACCTGTAGAGAAGTAAAGATAGTCATTCTTTATATAAAATCCTTATTTTTGTCTATAATATATATAAGAATTTAGTAACAAATATATTTTATGGAAGAAAGAGGATTCTATGAAAACATTTGACGAACTTTACCAGGACCTTCTCGAAAGAAAAATCAATCTGGATGAGCCACTTCCGGCGGACTACGACCCTTACCATCTGGACTGCCTTCTGCATCCGGAAAAATATGCTGAGGTCCTTCATATCGATGAATGCCAGAAATGTGCTTACGAGCGGGCATGTCAGAATAGTTGCATTTTTGATGCCATCCAATGGAGCGAGGAAGGAAAACTGACGCTCGATCCGGAACGATGCACGGGCTGTGAGGCGTGTATTGAAGCCTGTAAAGATGGCCACCTGACAGCAAGCAAAGACATACTTCCGGCGATGAAGGCAGTAAGAGAGGCAAAGGGACCCGCCTACATGATGGTAGCTCCGGCATTTTTCGGTCAGTTCAGTGAAAATGTAACTCCCGGGCAGCTCCGTACTGCCTTCAGAGCGCTGGGCTTTACAGGGATGGTGGAGGTCGCTTTGTTTGCGGATATCCTGACCTTGAAGGAAGCGTTGGAATTTGACCAGCATGTACAGCAGGCCGGGGATTATCAATTGACTAGCTGCTGCTGTCCGATCTGGATCTCTTTGATCCGCAAGATTTATCACGAGCTAATGCCCCATGTTCCTGGGGCTGTCTCACCGATGATCGCATGCGGGCGTATGATCAAACGGATTCATCCGGATGCGGTTACTGTATTTGCCGGCCCCTGTCTGGCAAAAAAGAAAGAAGCCAAAGAGCCGGATATTGCGGATGCGGTAGATTATGTGCTTACTTTTCAGGAACTGAGAGATATTTTCAGAGCCGCGGATATCCATCCGGATCAACTGGCGGATCTTGAAAAAGAACATGCCTCAAAAGCAGGCCGGCTTTATGCAAGAACCGGTGGGGTGAGCCATGCGGTAACAGAGATGGTAGATCAGCTCCGTCCGGACAGAAGCATCCATGTCCGTTCCGAACAGGCAAATGGAACGAAAGCATGTATGGAGATGATCCGTAGGATAAAAGAAGGGGAGACAGACGCAAATTTTTTCGAGGGGATGGGCTGTGTGGGTGGCTGCGTCGGCGGTCCGAAGGCAATATTAGGAGCAGAGGAAGGAACAAGGCATGTGGATACTTACGCCGCAAATGCCCCGTACAATACTCCTCTGGAAAATCCCTATGTACGAAAGGTACTGAATCAGCTTGGATTACGAACAGTGGAAGAACTGTTGACAGAGGACGGATTACTGACAAGGGATTTTTCCTAAAAAAGCAAATAATTTTTCTGTTTTTCTATGCTTTTACCAGATGTGACGAATTAGCGAATGCCCGGTGCAGACATAGCATCCTCCACCAGAGGACGGATACTTTCCCGTTTTGTAAAATCCAGACATTGTCCATAAGTATCTAAAAGCTGCCGGCCTTCTTCGTTTAAATCACGCGCATCCTTTTTCAGCAGCATTTTGCGGAGCATGGACATCATAAACTTGTGTACAAGATTCAGCCTGGAGTAATCGATTCCTCCTCGAAGGTGAAACAGGTGGACATGCTCTAACATTTCTTTTGTAAAAATCTTCCCCAGAGCCTTCCGGATATTGGAACGGTTATCCGGATTGTCAGGATCTGCAAGACCACAAGTAAAGATCATTACCTTTTTTTCAGAAAGAAGCTCCCAGTTCTTTACAACAAATTGAATGCCACTTATTCCGCCTGCGTATAGCCCACCGCCGTAGATCACGGTTTCGTACTGCGCGAGATCCCGTGGGCGGAACGCTTTTTTCTCAAACACCGGGCAGGACAGCTCTTCTCCGATCCATTCGGCGTATTTTTTTGTGTATCCATATTTGGATTCATATATCACAGCAATTCTTTTCATATCTGACTCCTTAAAAAATAATGTAATTACACAGAATCTGTCACACTTGTGTCTTTTCTTTTTTTATAGTATACTGTGATTGTATAAAAATCAAGGTGTGAAGGCAAAGTGCCACAAAAACACAGATTTGCGTAACAATTCACGGTCTAACCGTCCGCGAATTGTTACGGCATCTGCCATTTCCGGAGGAAACAGAATGAATGGCCATCAAAAACAGAAGGAACAGTCCGGCAGGATGATAGAGGAAGCTTTATTTTTAATTATGCAAAAGAAGCCCTATGCCGAGATCTCCGTGTCCGAGATTACAAGAAAGGCGGACCTGTCCCGGCGGACATTTTATAGATTGTACCATGAAAAGGATGAGGTACTTCACTGCTATTTTGACAGGCTGTGTCAGGAATACTGCGATCAGGCATCAACACTAGAAGAATATAATATCAGCCAGGTCACCCGGGAATACTTTACCTTTTGGTATCAATACAAGGAAAATTTATTGCTTATGCACCGGCGCGGGCTGGATGAAATGCTGTACTATGAGATCAGCCAGGCATCGAGGACAGTAGTAAAATCCCGCATTGGCAGGGAAGAAGAGAAAAATGAGGAAGAGGTTGCATATTTTGCAGACTACTCCACCGGAGGTTTTTCTATGCTTCTTCAGCGATGGATCATGGAAGGGATGAAGGAACCGCCGGAGCAATATGCACAGGCGGTCAGCCGGTCGCTTTTAAAATTTATCCGTCCATCCCGAAAGAATATGAACTAGAGGATTCCAGGAGAGAATGCATTCAAAATAAGGAAGGTGACATATATGGAGATCAGAAACAAAGCAATTGATGACGGCAAAGCATTTGACTGGGGAAGGATCTCCGGTGATTATGCAAAATACCGTGACATTTATCCTGATATCTTTTACGAGAAGATTGCAAAACGCGGACTTTGCGTGAATGGCCAAAAGGTATTAGACCTGGGAACAGGTACAGGGGTGCTTCCAAGAAATATGTATCATTTCGGAGCGCAGTGGTATGGAACTGACATTTCCGAAAATCAGATCTCTCAGGCAAAAATATTGTCTGAGAAAAGTAACATGAACATCCAATACCAGACAGTAGCAGCGGAGGACATAGACTTTCCGGATCAGACATTTGATGTGATCACGGCCTGTCAGTGTTTCTGGTATTTTGACCATGAAAAGATCACGCCAGATCTGGCCCGGCTGTTAAAGGAAAATGGAAGATTATTGTTGCTTTATATGGCGTGGCTTCCCTTTGAAGATAAAATTGCGGGTGCAAGCGAAGAACTGGCTTTAAAATACAATCCGAAATGGACCGGCGCCGGAGAGACAAAGAAACCGATCCAGGTGCCAGATTGTATCTATGAAAGATTCGAAGCCGTATACCATGAAGAATATGATGTGGAAATACCATTTACAAGGGAAACATGGAACGGAAGGATGAAAGCCTGCCGGGGAATCGGAGCGTCCCTGTTACCGGAGGAAATTGACAGGTGGGAAAGCGAACATAAAAGGCTTCTGAAGGAAATCGCGCCGGAAGAATTTCCAATCAGGCATTATGCGGCCATGCTGGAATTGAAACGTATCTGAAGATTGGAGAATCGCTTATGGAACAAACATTTATGAAAGAAAAGAGGATACTGCCCCTCGTCCTGTCTATGTCTCTGCCTATGGTCATTTCCATGGCGGTCAACTCACTCTATAACATTGTGGACAGTTATTTTGTAGCGAAAGTAAACGAAGAGGCCATGACAGCATTGTCTTTGGTCTACCCGATCCAAAATATGATCAATGCGATCGCCATCGGATTTGCTATCGGGATCAACGCGAGCGTGGCATTTTATCTGGGAGCACGGGATCAGGAGCACGCGGATAAAGCAGCGACCCAGGGAATGCTTCTGAATATACTTCATGGAATCATACTGACCGTTTTATCCATTGCGGTCATGCCTGCATTTTTGAAAATGTTTTCTACGGATGAAATGGTGATCGGGATGGCGCTGGATTATGCGAACCGGGCATTTTTATTTTCCACGGTCATCACTATGACCCTGGTATATGAAAAAGTATTTCAAGCCGTGGGGAAGATGAAGGTATCCATGTTCAGCATGATGTGCGGTTTTGTCGCGAATATCATTTTGGATCCGTTGATGATCTTTGGAATCGGATTTTTCCCACGCCTGGGAATCGCCGGGGCGGCTTACGCGACCGGAATCGGGCAGGTGCTGACATTGGCCGCATATCTTATATTTTGCAAGATTGACCCGCTTCCACTGAAAATAACGAAGAAATATATGCGTGTGGAATGGGATGTGGCGGCAAGAATGTATTCCGTAGGGATTTCAGCGACTTTAAGCATGGCGCTCCCTTCTTTGCTGATCTCTGTATTGAATGGGATACTGGCAGGATTTTCAGAAAAATATGTCCTGGTGCTGGGCGTTTATTATAAGCTGCAGACCTTTATTTATCTGACGGCAAATGGAGTCATCCAGGGAATCAGGCCGTTGATGGGATATAATTTTGGCGCAGGAGAAAAAGAGCGTGTGAAAAAGATTTTCCACACAACATTGGCGCTTACCATGAGTGTTATGGTGGTTGGGATGATCCTGTCATGGATCATCCCGGAATATCTGATCGGCCTGTTTACTACGAATCCGCAAACGATTCAAAGCGGTGTGACGGCGTTACATATCATCAGCCTGGGCTTCGTAGTATCGGCTGTTTCCGTGACCTGTTCCGGGGCACTGGAAGGATTGGGACAGGGAAAGCCCTCTTTGTATATTTCTCTGCTCAGATATACAATCATCATTATACCCGCGGCATTTTTATTTAGCAGGCTGATCGGGGTAAACGGAGTCTGGTACGCATTCTGTTTTACGGAATTTTTGACGGCAGGAGCAGCATACCTTATTTACCGGAAATATGGGGTGGCAGGTCATGGTTTTAAAAATACATGAAACGGAAAAAGCAGCTCCGTTATTTGAGGGCTGGCAGGAAACCATGATATGGTCCTGCATTCAAAAGGTAATGGGAAATATTTATGTAGATTCTCTGGAAAATCCGGCTTCCGCTATGGCATTGCTGGCGGATTTCTGCTTTTTCGCAGGAAAACCGGATGCGGAGATTGTCCGCTATTGGGCGGGATCATGGGGGCAGAAGACAGCCTCCGGAATCATCATGGTTCCGCAGAACAGGGAATGGGGAGGACTGATCGAATACTGTTACGGAAAGAAAGCAAAGAAGACCATTCGGTATGCTATTAAGAAAGAACCGGATATTTTTGATAAACAGAGATTGCAGGCAGCGGTGGATGCCCTGCCTGTTGGATATCAGCTGAGAATGATAGATGAAAAATTATATCATCAATGCAGGGAAATTTCCTGGTGCCGGGACTGGGTATCTCAGTATCCGGATTATGATATGTATCGGAGGCTTGGACTTGGCGTTGTTGCTTTAAAGGACGAAGAGCCGGTTTCCGGGGCTTCTTCCTACACCAGCTTTTCAGAAACATGGCTGGAAAATCCGTCCGGAGCCCGTGCAGGGATATCTCCGGCCAACACTTATAACGGTGGTATCGAGATTGAGATCGATACCCGGAAAGACTATCGGAGAAAAGGGCTTGCTTATGCCTGCGGCGCGAAGCTGATCCTGGAATGTCTGGAAAGAGGCTGGTATCCAAGCTGGGATGCACAGAATACATGGTCGGTGGCCCTGGCGGAAAAGCTTGGTTATCATTTTGACCATGAATATACGGTGTATGAGGTGACAACAGAGGAATAGAAAAGAAGGTGAAGCTTATGGTTACGATCAATAACCTGACGAAATATTTTGACAATACTTGTGCGGTAGATCACATATCTCTGGAAATACCTGACGGAATCATGTTCGGCCTGCTTGGTACAAACGGCGCGGGAAAGACGACCCTGCTCCGGATGCTGGCAGGCATTCTTGATATGGATGAAGGGGAGATTCGGGTCGACGGGGCGGAGGATTCATTTTCGCCGTCGTGTAAGGAAAATCTTTTTTACCTCCCGGATGCTCCCTACTATTTTCCCAATGCTTCGATGCAGGTCATGCTGGATTTTTTCAAAAAACAATATCCCGGGACTGACGCGGAGTCTGCCTCCTATATGGCTGCGTCTCTCAATCTGGATATGGACCAGCCGATACGTACATTTTCGAAGGGAATGAAGCGGCAGGCATTTCTCATCATGGCATTGTGTTCCCGGACAAAATATCTTTTCTGTGATGAAGTTTTTGACGGCCTGGATCCAATCGCGACAGAGATCATGAAAAATTTATTCCGTCAGGAAATGAAGGAGCGAAATTTTACGATCATTGTGGCCTCCCACAAGCTGACGGATCTGGAAGATATCTGTGGAAATATCGCGATCCTCCATAAGGGCGGTGTGGTCACGGCGGGAGACTTCCGGAACCGGGCGGAAAATGTCCGCAAATTTCAATGTGTATTTCAACAAGAAACGAAGCTGGACGATCTGCGAAATCAGCCGGATATCATTCGTTTCCATGAGGACGCACGTTTTATTACGCTGATCACAAAAGGGGATCCGAAGGAAATGCGAAAGCTTCTGGAGGAGCAAGATCCTATTTTTATCAACGAGGTTCCTTTAAGTCTGGAGGAGACATTTATCGCGGAAATGGAGGAAGCGGGCTATGACATCAGAAAAGTACTTTCTTAAATGGTTCCGGGAGGCAGGAAGAGGACATATCACGGCATTTCTGTCCTGGGGATGTCTGGCTGGCTACGTTCTTATCAAAGGGATACAACTGGCTATGAGTACGGAATATCATTTTTATGGTATTGGCAGCAGAGAGCTTTTATGGATCTGCGCGGGACTTGGGGCAGCCCTCTCCTTACTGGAATTTTCTTATCTTCTGCAGCCCGCAAAGCTGGATTTTTATTATAGCCTGCCGGTGAAAAAAAGTACCATATTCTGGAGCAGATATGTGCATGGTTTTTTGCATTTTATGGTTCCCTTCTGCCTGGCCGTTGTGATCTGCGGGATCTTTGAAAGCAGCCTGGATCTGGATTTTTTCCCTTATACAGGCAGTTATACAGGACGTAGTATTCTTGTTTTTGCCGCTGTATTTTTGATATTTTATCATATGGGCATCCTTTTGGTCACCATTTGCGGAAATATCATTCCTGTTATCCTGGGATATGGGGGCTGCCTGTTTTATGGACATATTCTGGTCGGAAATGTATTGACTACATGGGCAGAAAATTATTTCCGGACGTACTACAGGATTCCTCTTCTTGAAAAATTGGATGTCATTCTTGTCCCACTTTCTCTGGCAGGACAGATGACAGGGAGCGGGCTGTTTGATAAGAAGCTTGTTTTTGAGTATGCGCCCGCAGAGGCAGAAGCCGTGGCAGCTTTTGGGTGGATTCTTATTTCCTTTCTTATTTTTGCTGTGGCACAGAGTAAAAGAAAAGCAGAACGTGTCGGGAAAATATTTGTCCTCCCGATGGCAGAACGGGCAGCCAGGTTCCTGCTTTCCTTTCTTGCGGGAGTATGGAGCGCGAGCTTTCTTACAGATTTATCAGGGCTTGCCAGGGAACATCCGATGGCGGGCGCCGGAATTAGTATCCTGGCAGGAATATTTGCGGCATCGGCCGTACATTTTCTGGTAGAATGGGGAATAGGAAGCGGTATAAAAAATATATCTGGCCGGACGCAGCCGTCTCAACTTAACAGAGTCGGAAGAGGGCGGCTCATCCGGCGGAAATGGCAGCTTGCCGGGGAGTGCGCGGCAGTTGTCCTGGCGGGGGCGGTATTTTTTGTGGGTGCATCCGCATTTGATTCTTTTTTGCCGAAAGAAAACGAAGTGGAAGCGATCGGAATCAGTGTTGACGGCATTGGAATGAACCAGGAGTGCTATGCACAGATCCTTTTAAGGGGAGATCGATACGAGACAGCAGAACAATTGGAAAAGTATGTGCTTACGGAAGACGGAAAAACCGCGGCTCAAGCATGGCTCACTTCCTTAGTCGAGAAAAAGAATTTCGCCATCTCAGATGAAGAAGAAATGGAGTCCACGCCAACTGTGGCTTCCGGGATGTCCTACGGGTACATTCATGCGGCGGTATGCTATCATATGAAAAATGGAAACGAAGTATATCGTCTGTACCCGGTAGACGCAGAGGATATCCAGGCATTTTCTTTTGTATATGAGACTGGGGAATACAAGAATATCGCATATCCCTCGGTCGATGGAGAACAACTGGTGGATGCTCGTTTCAACTGGTCGGATGGAATTATGGATACGCCGCTGAAGCTGACGGAGGAGGAAAAAGAGGCTATTGTGAATGCTTATCAGAAAGACGTTGAAGGCATGAAAATGGAAGAGCTGGGAGAAGCCCTTCCATTGGGATTTGTGGATATAGACTCGGAAACACAGCGGCTTTCGGGAAAATTTGTAATCTATCCATTTTTCACTGAGACCTGTGAGCTTCTGGAAGTATATGGTGTTCCAATCCGTAAAACCTTGTCAGATTATCCGGTGCGCTCCGTCAGTGTAGGCAGTGTATCTGCAAACGGCATGGGGAAACATAGTTCAAAATATTATGAGAAACCGGAAGAAATTGCACAATGGACGAAAAAAGCAGTTCCGGAAGAATTTGACCTGCAGCCATTTCTTTATCCGCTGGATGATTCACAGGAGATCCGGGCTGAGGTGACGGATGAGACGACAAATTCAATTGTCAATGTATATTGCTATTGCCTGGAGGAATGAATTTATGGTACAGATCGCGATTTGTGATGATGAGCAGGAAGCAGTTTTATTGCATGAAGAGGTGACAAAAGCAAGCCTGCAGGATTGCGGCATTGGATATGAGATCACAACTTATACGAAAAGCAGTAATCTTTTCTATGACATTACAGATGACCATTTTTTCTATGACCTGATTCTGCTGGACATAGAAATGCCTGGGATTACCGGTATGGAACTTCCGGAAAAAATCAAACCATTTCTGCCCAACGTGAAAATTATTTTTATTACCTCGCATTTGGAATATGCGATCGATGCGTTTGAACTGTCTATTTTTCGCTATGTCCCGAAAAACGATCCGGACAATCGTCTTGCGGCTGCCGTAGCAGATGCAGCAAAGATGATCGAGCTGGAAGCCGGGCAGGAATATATCATCAGCACCAGCCATCGCATGGAAAAAATTCCTTATAAAGATATCCTGTATATTGAGCGCGACGGAGGGAAAAATTCTGTTATCTATATCCAAAATGTCATTTCGGCGATGGGAACGGCAAAAGTGAGAAAGTCTCTGCAGCAGATTTATACGGAGCTGAATGCGCCGGAGTTTCTTTTTATTGACCGAAGCTTTATCGTAAATATCATTCAGATCATGAAGATCAGTGACGGAACGGCGATTCTGAAAAATGGCGTGCGGCTTCCCATCAGCCGTTCTCATTTACAGGAAGTGAAGCAACAGGTCAACCGATTTTGGGGGGCACATATATGATGGAATGGTACCAGCTTCTTTCTTACTTTGTTACAAATAGTATTCGTTGTTTCCTGGGGCTGTATCTTGTATCTCATGTACTTTCTTTTCGAAGAGATTTCCCTTGGACAAGTGTGGTTTCTGCGGGAATTGCGGTAATCGTCACAGCTTTGCAGATATGTTCTGCTTCGGAGATGGAAGTGGTCGGGATGGAGATTCTTCTCCTGGGAATCGCTGTATATTTTCTCTTTCGGGAACAGATTCGGATGAGCCTGTTTTTGATTTTCTTCTACGAGATAGCGGTAGGGCTTTGGGAGTTTATCATTTCTTGCATGTTCGCTATTGCGTTTTATGACAGCAAAGCACCGGAGCATCTGTTTGCTGTCTGGACTGTCCGCCTTCTCATGCTGGGAATCCTGTTATTTTCTGTAAATCGAAACGAAAAAAGAAGCAAGCATGAAGAAGCAGACTTCTTCCGTCCGGCATCCATGATCGCGGTAACGGGAATGATATGTGTCGTCAGCCTTGGTTCGCAGACAATCCTTCCGATTGACGAAGATGCACTGGGTACCTGGAACATTTTTTCCGTAATACTGATGTTTTCCGTCCTGTTTTTCAATATGAACCGCCGGTATGAATCAGAAAAAGAAATCGCCCGCCTGAAGGAAGGGCAGGCAGAGCTTCTGGAACGAGATTATCAAAATCTGAATCGCACTTATTCGGAGAATGCAAAGCTGTTCCATGACCTGCATAATCACCTGGAAATCCTGCACTGCTACCTGTCCCGGGGAAATGCAGATGAAGCTTTGCAATATCTGGAAGATCTGCGCGCGCCTGTTCAGGAAATCATGCAGTCCGCCTGGACAGGGGACGACGCGATTGATTATTTGATCAGCAATAAGATCGCGTATGCGAAAGAGCAGCAAGTGTCCGCAAAAGTTAATATCGAGTTCCCACGCCACACCAATATCCGTAGTGCAGACCTGGCCGCGATCCTGGGAAACCTGCTGGACAATGCTCTGGAGGCAGTAAAGTCTGTCCCTGAGAATCAACGTTTTATAAATCTGACGATCCGCCGCATCAACAACATGCTTGTGATTAAGGTGGAAAATGGCTGTGATACCGCACCGCTTTTGAAGCAAGGGGAACTGCTTTCCACGAAACAGGAGAGCGGGCTGCATGGCTGGGGGCTGAAAAGTGTCCGGGCCGCCGCGGAAAAATATGACGGGATCGTGGAAAACACATATGAAGAAAATGTGTTTCGGGTGGTCGTTACTTTATCCTTTGAAGCGGTAAAAATAGAATAAAAAATGTATTATGGACAAAAAACGACCGTTTATGGACAAAACAGCAGAGCACGATGATTTGTACTATTCTGTTTATGTAATCAATCAAATGGAGGTACAAATTTATGCGTCATTATTATTTTCGTCTTATTATAGGAATTGTATGGCTGTTTTGTGCGGTATTTTCCGGAATTACTTTGAATATCCCTTTTTTGATTTTGTATATCGTTTTGGGAATCCGTTTTCTGTACTCAGCTTATACGATCCGGAAAAAGAACAAGGACAATTGGGGGTAATACAATGAGCAGTTCAAAACTTCTTGTTCTCAACAATCTAACCGTTTGGTATACGAAGGGCAGGCCCGTTTTGGATAAGTTTTCTATCGAGCTGGGGGCAAATGAGGTGGTTGGACTGATCGGATTGAATGGGGCCGGAAAAACCACCTTTATAAAAACACTTTCCGGATTGCTTGACAGTTATCAGGCTGAAACTGCTCTGTGGCAGGGCAAGCCATTCCGTTTTCGGGATAAATGCTTTAAGAAAGAACGATATACTGTTTTTGCCGAAGATCATTCCTTCCGTTTTTTTACCTTCCGTGAGTATATTTCTTATGTGGCTAAATCTTATGGAAAAAAGCTATCCAACATGGACGGGCTGGTGCAAGGATTTCATTTTGAAGCATATATGGATGTGCTTTTGAAGGAACTGTCAACGGGCAATCTAAAAAAAGTGTATCTGATCACTGCATTTGCCCTGCGGCCGAAGATTTTGCTGCTGGACGAGTCTGTCAACGGACTGGATTTCCAAAGCACGGAATACTTATACCGACAGGTCAGCGGTTATCGGCAGTATGGCACGATCCTTTTCTCGTCCCATATCCTGGAAAGTATCTGTCTGACTTCTGACCGGGTGCTGGTGCTGGAACAGGGGCAGATTCAAAAATGTTTTACCGGCGGGGAGATCGAAGCCGGAAAAATCAGGGAGGCATTGAAAGAATGAATATATTTAAAGCTCTTTCAAAACAGCTTTTCGGCGCGAAATATGAACGTGCCGCAAATAGCCTTCTTGCGTGCCTGATCATTTTTTTCGCCATTGATATCACAGAGGTCCAAATAGAGATCGCGCCCAATATCCTATTTCTGACGGCTACGTTTTTTCCGGCAGGGATCATGTGGCAGACGCTTCATTCTTCGGGAAATGCAGAGCGTATGACCGAGGTGTTTATGCTGCCATTTGCAGACAGGGAAATGACCTTTTCGATCGTAGGGGCATTTACTGGTTACACACTGGTCACAAAGGCATTTCTTGTATTGGCTTTATTCTTTGCGGTTCACGAGTGGAGCGCGGTACAAATAGCCACAGCTTTGCTCTGTACCTGTAATGGCTGCTTTATGACTGCGGCATGGTACACGATGACAAAGGAAAAGAAGAGGTTACCTTTGGCGGTCTTTTGGTGTGTGGGAATACTTTTTTCCATATTTTTTGTGCAGGAGATCGTGATCTTGGACATCCTCGTCCTTATGAGCCTGTTTCTTGCATTTTTGAAAGTACTGTATACAGACGCTTATGCATTTTATCACCCGGTATCCGGGAAAATTCTCTTCAAGCACACCAAGGGAAGGGGAAGCATATTTCTATATCTGCTGCGTTATTTGTTCACAAATAAAAATTATCTTGTGAATACGGTCGGTCTGTGTGTGCTTGCCGGTGTTCTGCCGATGATGTTAGGCTCCTTTGAGGAATTGAATATGATGCCCTTCGGATTTGCTATTCTTTGTCTCAACACCCCGATCTGCATATTGCTATCCTGTGACCCTGATCTGGAGCAGGCTGTCCGGATAATACCGGGACAGACAAGACGCTTTTGCATCCGTTATTGCTTGTTCATTTTTACGATCCATATGATAGTAAGCAGCGTGTATTTGATCAGCTGGCAAATTCAATATGGCGATGTAGACCGTATAGAAATCATCATCGCAGTGCTGATTGCCCTGCAAAGTGCGATATTGTCTGCTCTGCTGGAGTGGTTTCACCCGATCCGGAACTGGAAGATTGAAAATGATCTGTGGCACCATCCGAGAAAATATATCGTACCGTTCATCATGATGCTGATCGCGGGGGTGATCGGTATGTGGCCATCCCCTTAAAAAATAGGAGTGCCTCAAAACATGTTGGAACGAAATGAAGAAAACATGTCGAAGAGTATATGGAGGAAATAAGAGGGAATGACCGAAACTAGATGACGGAACGTCTGAAATATGCAGGCAAATTGAACAGATAAGTCTGCGTAAAGAGGATATGATAGAGTCGTTTTTTCAGGCATGATTTTATGGCTTTGGCATATTATCAAGTAAAGAAGATATGAACCAGGAGATATTTTATAAATATGGAAAAGAATGAAGCATGTCTGAAAAATACGTGTAGTTTTGCAGGAGTAAGACCGATCATGGTGGATCTGCCCTATCCCCCGATCCAGGTGAGAAGGGAGAACCCATCTTATGCGAACCTGCTGAGTATCGATTATTGCGGGCCGGTGTCGGAGTTGTCCGCGATCACCCAGTACATTAACAACGAAAATCGTATTTCTTTTGAAAAATGTCAGATGGCAAAGACGCTTCTGGGAATTGCGATAGCGGAAATGATGCACTTGCAGAAGCTGGGAGAGCTGATCTGCCTGCTGGGCGGAAAGGTTGATTTTGTGGCAAGACCGTACAACGGGCGCCCCAGGATGTGGTCCCCGGAATACCTGACGTTACCGGAGCATGTAGGAAAGATGCTGCAGGCCGACATAGAAGCCGAGGAGGATGCCATCAAACAGTATCATATGCACATCAAGATGATTGATGATGACTGCGTAAATGCAGTGCTGAGACGAATCATCCAGGATGAGGAATATCATGTAATGCTGCTGCAGGCATTGGGACGGGAAATATAAAATAGATAGAAATGCCGATGAAAAGGTTCATGGGAAGTAATATATACTTGCGTAAGAATTTTATTTATGTTTTAATGATTATTAACAGAAGAAACAATGCGTATTTTACGATGATGAAAGGAAATTCGAGACATGGAAACCACGGTTGACTCATATATTTCCCATAATGGGGATGAACTATGGGATTTTGAGATTATCGCTGATCTGCAGTATGAGAACGTGAACCATATCCATCCGCTTAAGCAAAAGGATGTCTTTATGCTGATACAGGATGTACAAAAAGATCCTCATATTATGGGGGTCATAGTCTTTGGCAGTGCGGTACGTTTTGACTGCCATTCCAGGAGCGACCTGGATGTTTTGATTATACGTGATGATTCACAACTTAAGATTGATGCTTCCTTGTCAGAAGTCCAAAGTGAATTAGATATCATATTTCAGTCCAGGCTAGGCGCACGCTTAAAGAAAGAAATTGGAAAAACAGGCGTAATTGTATACAGGAGGAAGGCAAATGCGGAGCATTTTTTAATGCCTTCCGATGATATGCCCTCGAACGTAAGTGAGGGGGCACTACAGTATTATAGGAGGAAACAGCATGTGTGATATCCGTTTTTTTAAATCAGCATATCATTGCTATGATGTTGCGGCGAATCTGATGCGATATTATGAACAAGATGAAATGTATCTAAATGATGTCGCGTATAATTTACAGCAGTGTGTTGAAAAAACATTGAAAGCATTTTTGGAATGTAAAGGAGTTACAATTCCACAGACTCATAATATCCATAAGCTGATCTCTATGTCAGAAAATAATGGTTCTGCTATAATCATCACGGACTGGATCGCGCAGAACCGATATGAAATTGAAGCATGGGAATCGGATACCCGATATAATTTCGATATCAGCCTGGAATTTGAGCGGGTTCAGCGAGGACTGCAGGAGGTAAAAAAATTTCTGGATATCAATCATATGAGCTATACGTTAAATCCGGAGCTGACAGATGAAATGAAGGATAAACTGCGGATAAAACTGCCGAAAAATCTTGTGATACGTGATAACTTTGAATGGAATTGCTATTATAGTATATTTAAGAAATTATTATGACTAAACGTAGTTCCCCCAATATAAGATAGAATTGCGAATATTGCAAAAGGGTTTCTAGCTGATTATATTCAGCCGGAAACCCTTATTTTACGTTATAAAAGTCAAACACTTCGATATTTTTCAGACTTTCTTCTATATAAAATCTGAATATGATTCTACTCTCAAATTTTCCTAGAATTTGATATTCTACGAAAATCTGACGGCGCAAAGCGGCTGCCGCCCATACCAACGGCGCGGACAATGACAATCCGTTCCGACAGGCGAAAACGGAGTGAGGTGGACACAGATTGCCAGAAAAGATATGCAAGACGATTCACCAATACAATAAAGAGCCGGTCTCAAATACGGATATGCAGAAGCTTCTCGACATCGCGGAAGATTACAAAACGGTGAAGAATTATGTATATAGCCGTTTCGGAGGAATCGGCAGCCTGTCAAAAATCTATCCCGGATATACGGTGCAGAATGAGATGACAAAAAGCGGGCTCCGCGCGGATCTGGAAATGCCGTCGGTATATTTTTATCTGGCGGTCTTTGACGCACTGGCTTTGACGCACTGGGCGATATTAAGAGCCAGTGGACCAGGACAAAATCCAAGCTTTTAAAGCTGATCGCAGTCAATCAGAACCTGACAGAAGAAGAAAAACATTATCTGCGTTTTCTGCTGAAAGTCAATAATGCTTTCGAAGCGGTTTTAAATGAAAAGCCAATTAAACTGCCCCAGGAAATACAGAAAAAGGAACAATTGTGAAGCACAACGGATATAAGACGGACGGCAGGGATTCCCTGCTTCCGGGGGCAAGGGAGTATCTGAAAAAGCTCCCGCCGGAGGATAAGATTATTTTTTTAACGTCACGGGAAGAAAAATATAAGGAAGCAACGGTCAGGTTCTTATCTGACAATGGGATACGGTATGACGGGATTCTGTTTGATATGCCTGTGGGAGAACGGATCGTGGTCAATGACAGGAAGCCTTCGGGGATTGAGATGGCTGTGGCACTGAATATGGACAGGGATTGTTTTTCGCTGCCGGATATCATAAGAAAGAAATAGGATGCCGAAAAGGAAAGGGTACAAAATATGTCTGTCTATCTTATTACAGGAGCATCCGGCTATATAGGCAGTATGCTGATCAAACAATTGTTAAAAAGAGAGAACGATTCCCAGGTAGTTGCCCTGAACCGTGATTTTGAAAAATTAAAAGCACGGTTTTCAGACGGGTATCCGCAGGGAGACAAATGCAGGCTGGCATGCTTCCGGGCTGATTTGTGTGATAGCTGCTTCATAGACCAATTTTGCGCGGAAAATAAAAAGATTGATTATATCATCCACTGTGCCTCCGTCACACGTTCCATAGATATGGTAAACCATCCTGTAGAAGTGGCAGGCAGTATTATCAACACGACACAGAATGTACTGGAGCTTGCGCGGCATTATGAGATAAAAAGTATGGTGTATCTGTCCAGTATGGAAATCTATGGGGATATAGATTGTTCTGACGGCCATTGCGTGACAGAGGAAGAAGCGGCGGTTGGACGTATCGAACCTTTGCATGTGAGAAGCTGCTATCCATTGGGAAAACGTATGGCTGAAAATATTTGCTTTAGTTATTTTAAGGAATATGGCGTGCCAGTAAAAATTGCCCGGCTTGCACAGACATTTGGACGTGGAATTTTACCATCTGATAACCGGATTTTCGCTCAAATTGCTAAGTCAGTAAAGTATGGAAGGGATATTCTCCTTCATACGGAAGGACGTTCTATGGGAAATTATTGTGCCATTGATGATGTCCTCAATGGTATTTTGAAAATTTTAGAGTGCGGGAAGGATGGAGAAGCATATAATGTTGTAAATGAGGACAATACGATGTCGATCCGGCAGATGGCGGAGCTGGTCGCGTCACAGGTGGCAAAAGGCAGGATTGGAGTGCAATATGATATTCCATCGGAGAATCGGTACGGATACGCGCAGGATACAGGGCTGCGGCTGTCTGGGAAGAAATTAGCGTACCTGGGATGGCATCCGGAGAAAACGCTGGCAGATATGTATCAAGAGATGTTGGATGATATGTAAGTGCCTCAAAAGATGGCATACAATCATCCTTCCATATGTCCAGGATTCAAATAATCCGCAAATAGAGTCCTTATTTTCTGCAATTGAAGTTCTTATAATTTCTCCGTAAACCTTCTATAATATACGTATAAAGCAGCAGAAAACATTGATAACTGTCTGCAAATTATGTTGTATATATTGGATATACTAACAGTGAGGAAATATTTAGAAATATGGGAGGATCAACATGAGAATTTTAGAATCAAGATTTGTACAGGGATTTATTAAAATGGCGGATGATGGATTTCGTCAGGGATGGCATGAGAGAAATGGAGGGAACCTGAGCTATCGTTTAAAACCGGAGGAAGTGGAGATGATCCGTCCGCGATTGAACGCACCTGGAGATTGGGAGCCGATCGGCACGGAAGTACCCGGGCTTGCGGGAGAATTTTTCCTGGTGACCGGAAGCGGAAAGTATTTCCGTAATATCGTGGAAGACCCGGAAGTCTGCCTGGCAATCATCGAACTGGATGATGCCGGGGTAAATTACCGTATCCGCTGGGGACTGGTGGAGGGCGGAAGACCTACCAGTGAACTGCCGACACATTTGATGAACCATGAAGTAAAGAAAAAACTGACAAACGGCAGGCACCGTGTCATCTATCACGCGCATACTACCAATATTATCGCTTTGACATTTGTACTGCCATTGGAGGATAAAGTATTTACGAGAGAATTGTGGGAAATGGCTACCGAGTGCCCGGTCGTATTTCCAGACGGAGTAGGCGTCATTGGCTGGATGGTTCCGGGCGGAAGAGACATTGCTGTGAAGACAGCGGAACTCATGAAAAAGTATGATGTGGTAATCTGGGCACATCACGGAATGTTCTGCTCCGGAGAAGATTTTGACCTGACTTTCGGACTGCTGCATACTGTGGAGAAGTCAGCAGAGATTTTAGTGAAAATGTTGTCCATGTCTCCGACAAAACTGCAGACGATCACACCAGATAATTTCCGGGATCTTGCAAAAGATTTTAAGGTGACACTTCCGGAAGAGTTCTTGTATGAAAAGTAATTCATTGGAAAAGGGTATAGTCATGAATACGGCTTCCTTGTTCTGGATTTATTAGATTATGGTATGTTTTCTTGATTTTGCTTACCAGATATTTTATGATAAAGGCAATCTATAAAAGAAGATGGGAGTTATACAATACTGCGTATGACAAAAATGCAATAGGTAAGTAAATCTGGTGGACGGAGGATTTCAGAAAAGGAGGTTTTGCGGAATATGAACCTGACAGAGGTTGCAAGATTGCTCTTAGGTTTGAGGGCTGCCGGATGGTCTGATAAAGAGATTAACGATTTTGTCCTTTATATTGAAACCGGTGAAGAACAATATAAGCCAAAACCAAAAGGAGAAAAGGCGGCTGAATAGCACAAAAAAAACAAGGGATTCCGGCACGTGGGGCGCTGTGGGAATCCCTTGTTTTTGTATGGAAAAGGATCCTATATAGGTTACAATTCACGGCCTAACCGTGCATCAAGTGCACGGTTAGGCCGTGAATTGTAACCTATATAATAAAGATTCTCTTAAGTCTCCCGAACTTTGTTTACACCGTATTTTCAACATGCTACAATACCCCTGTAAGTAAAAAATTTCCTGATGGAGTTTATCGGGATGGAGGACGAACATATATGAAGAGAAGTTTTATGAGCACAATGTGCATATGGCGGCAGAGGAGAATGAAAAGATACGTTGGGAGGCGGACGAATGGACTTAAATAGAGAAAACATGCGTAAAATAAAGGAACTGATCGTATTTACGCTCGTGATTCTGATCGGTCTGTGGAAATATAATCTGATAGTGGATTTCCTGGGATTTATTTTGAACATCATCTTTCCTTTTTTATTGGGCGGCGCGATCGCGTTTATTCTGAATGTGCCTATGAGTTTTTTGGAAAACAAGCTTTTTGGAAATGCGAAAGAAGAAGGAAAGCCGCTGAAAAAACTAGCCAGGCCATGCAGTTTGACGCTTACGATCCTATGTGTGATCGGTATGATCGTACTGGTAATGTTTGTAGTGATCCCACAGCTTGGCTCCACCTTTGTAGGACTGGGCAAGACGATCCAGGATTTCACCCCTGGCGCCATGGCATGGGTGGAAGAAATGTTCCATAACAATAAAGAAGTGACGGCATTATTGGGAAGTCTGAATGTGGATTGGGATAAGATTCTGGACGGCGTGGCGGCTTTCTTTAAGAACGGCGCGGGAAATGTACTGGATACGACTATGTCCGCGGCAAAAAGCATTATCAGCAGTGTGACCACATTTTTTATCGCGTTCGTATTTTCCTGCTATATTCTGCTGCAGAAGGAAAAGCTGCGTGTGCAGGTACAGAAAATATTTTATGCCTATCTGCCGAAACCAACCGTAGGGAAGATACTGGATATCTGCTCGCTGACCTACCGGACATTTTCCAGTTTTCTTGCCGGACAGTGCGTGGAGGCCCTGATTCTGGGTTTGATGTTTTTCGTGACCATGGGAATCCTGCGCCTTCCCTATGCCCTGCTGGTGGGCGTGCTGATCGCGTTTACGGCATTAATCCCGATCTTCGGGGCGTTTATCGGATGTATTGTGGGAGCGTTTCTGATCCTCATGGTAAACCCGGTGAAGGCATTTACTTTTGTGGTCATGTTCCTGGTGCTGCAGCAGATCGAAGGAAACCTGATCTATCCCAAGGTTGTGGGAAATTCTGTGGGACTTCCTTCCATATGGGTGCTTGCGGCAGTCAGTATCGGCGGCAGCCTGATGGGCGTAGTGGGAATGCTGGTGTTTATTCCGCTGGTATCTGTAGTATATATCCTGTTCCGGGGAGATGTGTATAAACGGCTGGAGAAAAAAGGGATTGAGTTGGAATAAAAAATTTACAGGGCATACCTGGACGGGATGCCCTGATTTATTACGAAGTATCCGGCAAAATACGCCGGTGACGCGTTCTGCCGGATTTTTATAACATGGTTCATGCGGCTTTCTCCGGTACTGGCAGCGTATGAACCTGAATGATCGCCCGGATGGCATTGTAGAGATCCGGCTTTAATTCTTCAAAGGTTACCGGTTCATTTTCCAGTATCGTGCTGTAACAGGCAGAACTTGTCAGCTCCGCGATCAAAAAAAGCATGGTATCCGGAGCGTGGAGATGCAAGGACGGGTCACTGTTGATTAGTTCCTGAAAATGATCCATAATACTCATTCCGGCGTTATCCTCGCTTTTGGACACGGCCTGGCGGAACATGCCCCAGCTTAAGTTTTTCGAAATAAAACGCAGGATGGGTTTATTTGTCTCCAGTTTCGTGATCACATAGTCTACAATAAATATCATCTTATCTTCAAAAGCCGGAATATCGGCTTTTTGAAGCTCCTCATGGGCAGCCAGGAACAATTTGCCCGCGGTTTCGGCAATCAGTTTATCCCGAATGTCGTATTTATCCTTAAAATAGAGGTAGAATGTACCCTTTGCCACTCCGGCCTTCTGGACAATGTCATGAATAGAGGTTTTCACAATCCCCTGTGACAAAAATAAATCATAGGCGCTCGAAAAAAGCGCGTCCAGTTTCAATTGTTTGTTTTCATCTACTTTTCCCATAATTTTTCTCCTGTTGGCCTGTGTAGAACGGTATCCGGACTTTCTGCGGTTCAGACATGATTTTTCAGTAGTTTCAATTTCACTTTTTTGTATTGTAGCAAAAAAATGACCAAAAGTCAATATTATAAAATAAAAATGACTTTTGGTCATTTACAAATTATGTTTTGCGGAAAATTTCTTTGCCAGCCACATATTTGCCGGCTAATTTGCCGCCTTCTTCAGCCAGATAAAGATATTGTTCCAGCCTTTCCTTTGTATCCAATGTTTTTGTGCTGTGGATGCCGCTGTCATCCAGTACCAGCGCGTCCAGCTCATACCCTTCTTCAAAGCTTCCCACCTTTCCAAAGAAGGAACCGCCTCCTTTGGTCGCCAGGTAAAATGCTTCTTCCATCGTCAGTGGCTTTCGCTTTTGATCGACCAGCCTCCAGTAAAGCTTGGAAACTCCGACCGCATCGGCGATACAGCGGAACATGGACATATTTGCGCCGCCGGCCATATCGGTTCCAAGTCCTATCGGAATCCCTTCCTCCAGATATCTGCGGACAGGCGCGATCCCCGAAGAAAGATTGATGTTTGACTGCGGGCAATGGGCAATATAGACCTGGTTCTTTTTCATCAGATTTACCTCTTCATCTGAAGAATAAACGCAGTGTGCCATGACGGTTTTCGCGTCTTTACCGAACAAACCGTAGTGGTCATATACATCGCCATAGCAGGTGGACCATGGGAACAATTCCTTTACCCATTCGATCTCTGATAAATTTTCGGACAAATGGGACTGGACAGGAAGCCCGTATGTTTTCCGGAGGTTTCCTAAACCTTCCAGTAAAGAGCCGGTACAGGTCGGAGCAAAGCGTGGTGTAACGATGGGTCTTGTATTTGGATATTTATCTTTCATTTCCGACAGCCATGCGGATGTATTTTCAAGAGCAGATTCCGCATTTTTTTCTGTCAGGTAATCCGGGCTATTCTGATCCATATTGACCTTGCCTACATAAGTTTTTAAGCCTGTGGCCTCCAGAAGCTCCATCAAAAGATCCGTGGCCGGGACATGGATGGTGCCGAAAATGACGGCCCGTGTAGTGGCACTGTTTTGGAGATCCTCTGCAAAGATCTGATAAGCCCTCCGGGCATAATCCAGGTCCGCGTACCTGCTTTCTTCCGGAAAGGTATGGGTATTCAGCCATTCCAGCAGTTCCAGATCCATTCCCAGCCCCCGGAAAGGATATTGGGGCGCGTGGATGTGCAGGTCGGTCATACCGGGAATGATCAGCATATCCTGGTGATCAGCCACCGGAAGACCCTGGTATTTTTCCGGCAGGACCGGATAGACCCCCTGGCAGATTCCCTCGCGGCATACCAGATATCCATGGTCTGTAACAGACAGCCAGTCCTTGTTTTTCGAATAACAGATATTTCCTTTTAAAATAAATGAGTGATGTTCCATATGTTCGGGCTCCTTTCCGGTCAATTCTTTCATCAATAAAAAAGAACTAATTACAATATATCCTGTGTGAAAATGTTTATCAATACATACTTTAAAATTCTATAAAAATAAAAAATGACTAAAAGTCAAATTTTTTCTAAAAAAATATTGACTTTTAGTCATTTTTATTATATAGTACTTTTGCAAACAAAAATGACCAAAGGTCATTCTGGAAAAAGGAGGCATTTTACATGGTGAAAATAGGGAAAAAAATTGTAAAGTGCAGGATTCTGATTCTGATACTTGGTTTTTTGCTTTTGATCCCATCTGCGCTGGGATATTTTGAGACCAGAGTCAATTATGATATCCTGTATTATCTGCCAGACAATATCGACACGATGATCGGGCAGGACATTTTGATGGAAGACTTTGGGAAGGGCGCGTTTGCGATGGAAGTCGTAGAAGGAATGACTACGAAGGAAAGCGCGGACCTGAAGGAGAAGATTGAAGGTGTGGAAGGTGTGGCAGATGTGATCTGGTACGATTCTCTGATGGATACTTCCATTCCTATGTCAGTATTGCCGGATCGGCTGCGGGAAGTATTTAACACCGGGAATGCCACGCTGATGGCAATCTTTTTTGACGATACCACTTCCGCGGACAGCACCATGGATGCCATCCATGAGATCCGAAGCATTACGAACAAGCAGTGTTATCTAAGCAGTATGTCCGCGGTGGTAACGGATATCAAGGATCTGTCGGAAAAAGAGACGCCAATTTATGTATTGATCGCTGTAATCCTAAGTTGTATCGTGCTTTCTATATTTATGGATTGCTGGCTGCTTCCTGTATTCTTTATGCTGAGTATCGGGATGGCGATTGTTTACAATATGGGGAGCAATTACTTCCTGGGGGAGATTTCCTATATTACAAAAGCATTGAGCGCGGTACTGCAGCTGGGAGTGACCATGGACTATTCCATATTCCTCTGGCACAGTTACCAGGAGAACCAGCAGAAGCTGGGTGGTGACAAAGAAACGGCTATGGCACACGCAATCGCGAATACCTTTTCTTCCGTAGTGGGAAGCTCGGTCACTACGGTTGCCGGATTTATCGCACTGTGCTTCATGAGCTTTACACTGGGGCGGGATTTGGGAATCGTAATGGCAAAGGGTGTTGTGTTTGGGGTTATAAGCTGTGTCACCATCCTGCCGTCCCTGCTTTTGGTTTTTGACAAAGCAATCCGGAAAACGACTCATAAATCTATAATACCGCGGATGGATAAAACAGCCGCGATGATCACGAAGCATTACAAAGCATTTGTGCTTCTGTTTGTGATTCTTCTGGTTCCCGCACTGTGGGGATATACGAAAACAAAGGTTTACTATAATCTGGATTCCACCCTTCCGGAATACCTGCAGAGCATCCAGGCGAATGAAAAGCTTGCGGACGAATTTGACATGAATGCCACCCATATGGTACTGGCGGACGCGGATCTTTCGTCAAAGGATGCCAAGGCGATGCTGAATGAAATGTCGGATGTCGAGGGAGTGAAATTTGCGTTAGGGCTGGACAGTATCCTGGGTTCGGCAATCCCGCGGGATTTCATTCCGGCGGAACTGACAGAGACGCTGAAACAGGAAAACTGGCAGCTTATCCTCGTACAGTCCGAATATAAAGTAGCGACGGATGAGGTCAACGACCAGTGTACAAAGCTGAATTCTATCATTAAAAAATATGACAGCTCTGCGATGCTGATCGGAGAAGCGCCCTGTACAAAAGACCTGATCACCATAACCGATAAGGATTTTAAGGTAGTAAGCGCGGTTTCCATTATCGCGATCTTCCTGATCATTACCATTGTGTTCCAATCGATATCGCTCCCGGTGATCCTGGTATCTGTCATTGAGTTTGCCATATTCATCAATCTGGGAATCCCGTATTACACAGGGACGACGATACCATTTATCGCGTCTATCGTAATCGGAACAATCCAGCTGGGTGCTACCGTGGACTATGCGATTCTGATGACCACCCGGTACAAAAAAGAGAGGGGCGGCGGAAAGGATAAGCGGGAATCCATCCGGATCGCCTTATCCTCATCGATCAATTCCATTATCGTATCGGCGCTGGGATTCTTTGCCGCAACTTTTGGGGTGGGTTTGTATTCGGATATAGATATGATTTCCTCCCTGTGTACCCTGATGGCAAGGGGCGCTGTTATCAGCATGTTTGTCGTAATCCTTATCCTGCCGTCGATGCTGATGGTATTTGATAAACTGATCTGCGTGACAACGAGAGAAATGCATCAAAAGAAGGAAAAACTGAAAACAGTAGTGACATTATAAAAATATAAAGAATCAAAAATTTGTTCATGAAAGAATGTTGGATAGGAGGCTGTGTTTTATGAAAAACAGAGAAGTGAGGGTATTCATTGCAAGTATGATGTTAGTAAGCCTGGTAGCAGGAAGTCTGGCCGGGGCTCCCGTAAATGCGTCTGAAAAAGGAAATGTAGCGGTTACGGCAGCAGAATATAGGGCCACGGAAAATAAAGAAACAGCAAAAACAGAATCAGAAACAAAGAAATCCGAAGAGAAATCGTCCAAGACAGCGGATAAAGAATCTTCTTCCATAAAGCCGGAGAAGGATGAGACGGTCTATGCGAAAATAGACGGGAGCGGTTCCGTAAAATCGGTCACCGTGTCCGACCAGTTGAAAAATATTTCCGATAAATCCAGGCTGGAAGATATTTCTGACCTGCAGGATATTGTAAATGTAAAAGGCGATGAGGCATTTTCCACGATGGGCAGTAATGTTGTGTGGGATACGGCTGACGCGGATATCTGCTATCAGGGGACGACGACCAAAGAGCTGCCGGTAGGAATCAAGATTTCTTATAAATTAGATGGGAAGGATATTTCCGCGGCGGATCTGAAAGGAAAGAGCGGCCATGTGGTCATCCGCTATACTTATGAAAATAAAAGCGGAAGCAAAGAAAATACTTCGACGCCATTTATGATGGCGACCGGCCTCCTTCTGGATGAAGAAATCTTTAAAAATGTGAAAGTGGAAAATGGAAAGCTGATCTCTGACGGCGAACGGAATATGGTGATTGGATATGGTTTCCCTTCTATGAAAAATATTTTAGGTATCGAAGACAAAGATGTGGATATTCCGGATTATTTTGAGGTCGAGGCAGATGTGACAGAATATGAGCCGGTGGAAGGACTTACCATAGCGACGAACAGTATATTCAATGACCTGGATACCGATGATTTTGACAGCCTGGATGAACTGCAGGATTCCATGGGCGAACTGCAGGACGCTTCCAGCCAGCTTGTCAGCGGAAGCGGCGAATTGAAGAACGGGATCGATACCCTGCTGGCGTCCTCCGGAACATTGACAGACGGTATTGACCAGCTTGTGGCAGGCGGCGGAGACCTGCAGGCTGGAACAAGTGAACTGGCGGCCGGAAGCAGTCAGCTGCTGGATGGAAGTAATCAGTTGGCAGATGGAAGCAAGGAACTGGCGGATGGAAGTAAGGAACTGGCGGATGGCACCAAACAACTTTATGACGGGACGAAGACATTGGCATCAGGAGCCGGGGAATTAAATGCTGGATTAAAAACGGCTGCAAGTAAGACTAGTGGTGACCTGCTTAATGGAGCCAATGCATTGAAGGAGGGAATAGGTGCGTTGCAAGGAGGACTTGCCAAGTTGCCTGAACTTGGCGGTGTAATTACCCAGTTGAATGAAGGGGTAAATGGGAAGAATGGTTTAAAAAATGGAGCTGCAAGCATGACGGCCGGAATAGACATATTAGTTCAGCAGGCAGAATCAGGGGCATCCCAAATGGCTCAACAAGTAGTAAATGGGATTGATGAGTTGCAAAGACAAATACCGACCGCAGTAACATCAACCGCAATGTCAGAAAATATGCAGGGAGCAACGACAGAAATAGCAGGCCATGTAAATGCTATGGCGGCAAGTGAACAACAATTAAATGACGCGGTAAATAATATTGCATCCACTGTTGCGAATTCACAAAATAATGGGGGAGTGGATACACAACAAATGCAAGCTCAAATTCAGGCGGCGTTGAGTGCTTTAGGGGAGGCAGAAGCAGCACTTAATTCAGTTGAACAGTCAAATCCAGATTCAAATTTAGATTTCAGCGGAATCAGAGGGGCACTGAGTAATACGCAAGTATGTCTGTCAAATATTACTATACCATCTGGTAATGGAGGCGTGGATGTATCATCTGATGTGAATCAGGTACAGAATGCAGCACAGGAAATGATGAATCAGGCGAGCAAGGTGCAAAATTCTGTAGAAACGTTGGATATACCAGACACTACAGTAAACAACGATCAAATGCAAGAGATAGTAGCGAATCTAAATGCTGGATTAAATCAACTAAAAAGCAACGTTCAGGCTGGACCGGCAGAATTTAATAAACAATTAGAGAGTGGGGCAAAGGTATTAACAGATGGTGCAGACCAGCTTCAAGAAGGAATAGATCAGGTGTCTGTAGGTGTTGCGGGATTAAACCAAGCAGTAAATGACAGCGGTATGATCAGTACATTATCTAATGGTGTAAACCAACTGAATGATGGAAGCAAAGCTCTTGTTAATGGAATTGGCGGTAAAGACGGCCTTGCCAGCGGCTTGAACCAGTTAGCAGCAGGCGCGCAAAAACTGGATGCAGGAAGCTCAGAACTTTCTGAAAAAATGGGGGAAGCAAATAGTGGGGCCTCTGACCTTGCATCCGGCGCGTCAGAATTATCAAACGGAGCCACCGGCCTTGCGTCCGGAGCCTTCAGCCTTGCCAATGGCGCTTTCCAACTCAATGACGGCGCGCTTACCCTAAAAAATGGCCTGAACACCCTCCAGTCTGGTTCCGGCGAACTGATTGACGGCGTACAGCAATTGGATGACGGTGCCGCGGAACTCAACGACGGCATGATCCGGTTCGACAAAGACGGAATACAAAAACTGGTCGATGCATTCGGCGGAGATGTGGAAGATCTGCTGGATAAGATGAACGAGATGCTGGATGCTTCCCGCGCGTATAAGAATTTTTCAGGAATTTCTGATGACATGGACGGAGAAGTGAAATTCGTATTCGTAACAGAAGAATAAATACTGCGTTGTCGCCAATCGACTCAATGTAGTTTATAGCTCAGAAAATCATTATTTTGTTGACACCTAATATGACACCACCTATAATGTAGATAGGAGGTATTCAAGATGTCAAAGTGGGGTAAACTATTAACACGTATTTGTACTTTGCCAAAAGATCTCCGATTCGATGAATTACGTAAGGTGTTGGAAGGTTATGGTTATGAGGTGAAAATTCCGAAAAGTGGGAGCAGTCATTACACATTCCGAAAAGCAGGATGCCAGCCTATTACGATTCCAAAGCATGAGCCAATTAAGAAGGTATATGTGGAGATGGTCAGGCAAATTGTAGAGAGTGAGGCGATAAATGATGAAAACTTTGACTGATTATATGGCAATGTCTTATCGTATGGAGATTGTCGAAGATAAGGATGAAGGCGGTTTTGTGGTTTCTTATCCTGATCTTCCGGGATGTATTACTTGTGGTAAAACAGTAGAATCTGCGGTGGCAAATGCGCTGGACGCAAAAAGAGCATGGCTTGAAGCTGCACTTGAGGAAGGAATAAAAATTCATGATCCGGACAATTTAGAGGATTATTCCGGACAATTTAAATTAAGGATACCTCGAAGTTTGCATAGGTCATTGGCAGAACATTCCAAAAGAGAGGGTATAAGTATGAATCAGTATTGTGTATATTTGCTTTCCAGAAATGACGCTGTTTATTCAAAGTGAGAGTTGTATCGTGTAATAGAAAAACAATACGGGATATAGCAAAATAATGTGATTGTATTATCCGATGGAAATAGGAAAATCTGATCAGGAGATTGGAGGAAAGGATATGGTAGAAGCGATGACAGATAAACAGTTTGACAAAATTCTAAAAATGGTATCTATGATTTTGGACGGCTGTAAGGATCTTGATGAGGCGAAGAAAAAGGTCAGGGAACTTACGGAAGAACAGAAAAAAGAAAAAACGGAACAAATGTGATTCGTTATTCAGAAACCGGTTGACAAAATAGTTACATTTAATATAATAGACTCATAAGAAACTAACTTATGAGTCTATTATTTTTTAACATACAGAAAAAGATGTTTTCCGGATAACGAAAGAAAAAAATAATCGGTAAAGGAGGTGCTTTATGTTTTACTGCCGTGAAGAAGAGCTGCGTACCATGAACCGGCGTTATGATAAAGGAAGTTTTGAATGCATCATTATTTACGGAAGACGCCGTGTAGGAAAAACTGCTTTGATCAATGAATTTTGCAAGGGAAAACCAACGATTTATTTTTCTGCCCTCAATGCGTCATCACAGGAAAATCTGGAAGCCTTGTCTAAAGCAGTCTACGTATATAAAAATCCAGAAGAAACTAAGGCGCCGGTTTATCA
This sequence comes from uncultured Clostridium sp., assembly GCA_964523125.1. Classification (GTDB taxonomy): domain Bacteria; phylum Bacillota; class Clostridia; order Lachnospirales; family Lachnospiraceae; genus Schaedlerella. The sequence goes on from CAZFXM010000003.1 coordinate 92,503, forward strand.
AAGCTATTCAGATGCATTGGACGCAATTACCGAGTTGGCAAAGGAGCAGCGCCTGGTCTTTGTGATTGACGAATATCCGTACCTTGCCAAAGCGGAGAAATCGATATCATCCAGGTTACAGCATATTATTGACCATGTATGGCAGAATGGGCAACTATTTTTTATTCTATGTGGATCGTCAATGAGTTTTATGGAGTACCAGGTTCTGGGCTATGAAAGCCCTCTATATGGAAGGCGTACGGCGCAGTTAAAAATACAGGCATTGACATATCGGGAGAGCGCTGTATTTTATCCGAAGCTAGGTGTGGAAGATCAGGCCATGCTATATGGAATTACAGGAGGGGTTCCTCATTATATAAACAAGCTGGATGTTGAGGGGAATCTGGATGAAGCATTGCTGGACAATTTATTTAACACATCCGGTTATTTATTTGAAGAACCTGAAAATCTCATCAAACAGGAACTACGGGAACCGGCTATTTACAATTCAGTAATTTCTGCCATAGCATCGGGTTCTTCACATCTAAATGAGATATCTACAAAAGTAGGGGTGGAGTCCGGTATATGCACAAAATATCTGAAGGTTCTGCTGGAACTCGGCATATTAAAGAAAGAAACCCCAATCGCCGAAAAGCCGGGGAAAAAGACAATTTACGCGATTGAAGATAATTTTTTCCGGTTTTGGTATCGGTTTGTTCCGAGAAATATATCTTCTATCAGCGCAGGCCGTATCCGTCAGATATATCAGCGGGCGATAAAGCAATTTTATCTGGATTACATGGGATTGATCTTCGAAAAAATGTGCCAGGAATATCTGCTGCGCTATGCGCGGGAGCTGCCCATCTTGCTCAGTGACGTAGGTCAATGGTGGGGAACTGATCCGAAGACCCGAAGAGAAGTACAGATAGATATCGTAGGGGCATCTGTGGAGGGCAATGAGTATCTGATCGGCTCCTGTAAATATAAAAATGAAAAGATCGGAGTGGATGAATTGGAATTGCTTCGGCAGTATGCTTCCGTGTTCAGAAAAAATGGGAAATTTTATTACTACATTTTTTCAAAAGGCGGGTTTACGCCGCCGCTGTTGGATCTGGCAGAGCAGGGCAAGGTTACACTATTGACGCTTGAGGATATTTATCTTGTAAAATAGATGAGATAAGGAATAGGTGAACCATGGACGAATTTTATCAACGTATCGAAGATTTAAAACAGGCGCTTGCCATGCAAAAGCTGGTAATTTTTGTAGGAGCCGGCGTATCAAGGAACTCGAACCTTCCTACCTGGGGACAGATGGTACAGGTATTCGCGGAGCACATCGGCTATCCATCCATTGAAAGACTGGCGATGGAGGAATATATACGGATTCCGCAATATTTCTACTGCATGGATGAAAGCGAAAACCACAAGGATTATTATCAGATCATACGTGAGCTTGTACCAGGAGACGCAAAAGCAAATATTCTGGATGAGCTGATCGTTTCCCTGAATCCCAGGCATCTGGTTACTACCAATTATGACAAGCTTCTGGACCAGATCGCGGACGGCTATGAGATCATCCGCGAAGGGAAGCAGCTGTTAAAAGGTACGGCGAACCAGTACCTGATCAAGATGCATGGAGATATTGACCACGTGGAAAAGCTGGTTTTTAAGGAAGAGGATTATCTGAATTATTCGGAGACCCACCGTCTGATGGAGGTGTTTCTGAAAGCCCTGTTGATCGACCACGTCTTTTTATTTGTAGGGTATTCCCTCAACGATTATAATCTGAAAACCTTTGTAAGCTGGATCGAATATATCGCCCAGGAAATGAGGGCGAAGGACGGGATGCATAAGAATTATTTCCTTTCCAGCAGCGTGCAGGCGGAGAAGGATTATCTGCAGAAATATTATGAAGGAAAAGGTCTGGAAGTGATTAATCTTTATAACCTTCCTCCGGAGGTAAAAGCGCGTGCGGGGGAAGTCAATCTGGAGGAAGATCTGGGAAGAAGGACCTATGCGGTTCTGGAGTTGTTAAAAAAATGCTGAATCCTTATGGGTTCAGCATTACAGAAGCGTAAAATACGCCATCCTTCCATTCAAATCTGGCATCTCCGTTGTATCGCTTTGCGATCATCCGGACAGACAGCGTGCCCATACCAAAGCCCTCATGCTTGCTGGAACGAATCTGTTCCCCGTCTATATCCGGAGGCAAAGGGCTGGTATTGTCTACGGTCAGAGAGAGCATGCTTTCTCCGTTTTGCCGGGCATTTATCCGGATAAAAAGGGGATTGCTTTCTATACCGCCGCATGCGTCTAACGCGTTTTCCAGCAGGTTGCCCAGCAGGACACAGAATTCAGGTTCTGGTATGACCGTTTTTTCGCTGGCCTGAAAGGAAATTTCCATCGGCACATCTATCTTGGCAGCCTTTTCCATATAAAAATTTAACAATGCGTCAACGGCAAAATTTTTACAGAACGTGCGGCAGGAATCGGCCGGGAGGCTTGCGCCATAGCGCTTTATATAATCTGCCAGTGCCTCCTGGTCCCCTCTCTCCATACATCCCTGAAGTGCCGCCCAGTGCTGGCGAAGGTCATGCCGCGCCCGGCGGGTCTCTTCCATCCGGGACTGGATCAGCGTATACTGCCTGGACTGGATTTGTATCAGATGTTCCAGGTTCCGCGCCTGCGCCTCGGCGGCAGCCTGCTTTTGGAACTGCCGGATGATCAGGAGGACATAGTAATAAATCAAAAACATACACAGCATCATCAGAAGACGCGCGAGCAGGGTACGCAGATTCATTTTGCTGAGCGGATATGTAAAAATCAAAACAATAACGCTTGTGATCAAAGGAAGCAGCCAGATGGTCTCCCAGATCACCGGCGCGTCAATGGAAAATACCACTTCCGCGGTTCTGCAGATATAACGCAGCATAAAGGGCAGGGTCAGGAAAAAAAGCAGGAGGATAAAAACACCGGCCTGCCAGGAATAAAGCCCGAAGCTGCCGGGCAGATTTCCGGCAAAGGAGGCGATCCCGGAGACTGCCATCAGATAATCCGTGGTAAAGATATAGAGAAACGCGATCTTTCCCCGGGACATTTTTACAAAGTAAAAGAAAAAACCTCCATAAACCGGTATGGCGATAAGCTGCGCGTATGCCGTGGGAACACCTGCGTGGGTGAGAAGCAGGAACAGTCCGAGAAAAAGAAGCTGTTCCAGAATTAAAAAAACGGCGGTTGCACGTTTCGAAAAGCGTAGGTGGTTCCAAAAGGGGACATATGCGAACAAATGAAACGGCAGAGTAACTGCCAATATATAAAAGATCGATTCTGCCATAAATCATACCAGTCCTTTGCATATTTTTTACGGATACCCGTAATCTTAATCCGCTCTTGCCCGGGCATAAGCATATTCCAGATATTTTTCACGTACAGATTTATATTTCAAACGGCTGATCGGGATTTTTTCTCCGCTTTCCAGCAGGAAACAGTCATCCGCCAGTTTTTTTACTGCTTCAAAATTCACGATCAGCCCTTTCATACAGTCACAGAAATAAGGGTATGAGAGCAGCAATTCACAAAAATCCATCTGCCGCATATAGACCTGCGTGTTTTGTCCGTTTTTAAGATGAACACAAATCTTCCGGCTGACATATTCCGTCCATGCGATCTGATGGATAGGCAGTTTTTCGTCCCCCTTTTTCCCAGGCACCAGAAGAAACTGATTCTGTTTCTTCCAGAAGGTGCTGCAGCGTGCAAGGGCGTCAGACAACTTTTCATAGCTATAGGGCTTGACCAGATACCAGGAGGAATCCACCTCATAACTGTCCACAGCAAAATCGGAGGTAGTAGTGGTAAAGACCAGGCGGCAGGAAGCATCCGTCCTGCGGATCTGCCGTGCGGTTTCCATTCCGCTTATGCCATTCATATAAATATCCAGAAAGATAATATCATATTTTCCGGCCGAAAAATCTCTAAGAAATTCTTCACCGCTTCTGAACTGATCCGGCAGTGAATCAAAAGGAAGGCGTTGTTCCTCTCTCCACCGTGAGACGTCCTCAGCCAAATGCTGCCGGTCCCAGGCCAGGTCATCTACAATCGCGATTCTCAAAAAATCATCTCCTGTTTTGTATAGTTACAGTTTTCTTATTCTACCACATTTCAAAAAGGAATGGTACATCTTGTGTAGAATTTTTACATGTTATGCAAACATCATTGCTGAAAAATAAGAGGAAATGTTAGTGTATATTTGGATAACTACTGATGAATGGAACTATATATGAAAAGAAAAGAGAAGGGGGAAAATAATGGGCGGATTTTTGGAAAACGCGGTGATACTTCTGGGGTTTGTAGTATTGCTGGGATTTTTTAATGAGAAAGTGACGAAGTTTACATACGAGATTTCTTATATGCTTTTTTCCGTTGTGATCGGCGGTGTCCTTTTACTCATCGGAAGCTTTTTCAGTGATGCCTCATCCATAAAAGCAATGCTGGAAAATATACAGATATTTGACCTGGAAACATTTTTGATAAAAGGAGTGCTTTGCTTTATGCTGTTTGCCGGCTCCTGCCATATGCGCTTCCGGGATCTGAAAAAATATGCGGGGCCTATTACGATACTGGCCGTAGGCGCGACCCTCCTGGGAGCTGTATTTTATGGATTGCTCTTTTGGGGCGTTGGGTGGCTTTTGGGGCTGCGTTTATCTATTCCGGTCTGTCTGATGTTCGGAAGCATTGTCGCGCCGACAGATCCCATCGCGGCCACAAGCATACTGAAAAAATTCAACCTCCCGGCAGGTGTCGGCTTCATTATTGAAGGAGAATCTTTATTCAATGACGGCGTGGGAGTGGCATTGTTTGTCTGCTTTTCCAGCCTTGTGACGGCTCAGGAAAACGGCGGCTTTTTTGCCGTCATGGGGAAGGAATTGTTCGGAGCCGTTCTGGTGGGAATCGCAGTGACAGCCATCTGCTTCCCCATTTTCCGGAAAACAGGGGACGAGACCCGGCAGATTTTTACAAGCCTGCTGGCAGTCGCGCTGGCTTATCTTCTGTGTGAGACCTTCGATTTTTCCGGAGCGATTGCCTCCGTTGTATGCGGGATTCTATTTTCCGCGCTGCGGAATCGGGAAGAGCAGAACGGGCGTCCACTTTCTCTGGAGCAGTTTGATATCTTTTGGGGAATTCTGGATACGCTGTTGAATTCGGTGTTGTATGTGATACTGGGATTGTCTTTTCTGCACATTTTACAGATGCCTCATGTGCTGGTCCTGTCTCTTCTCGCCATTGTGGCCAATCTGGCGGCACGGGCGGGAAGCCTGGGATTGTCCACATTGCTGATCCGCGAACTGCCGGACGGATATGACAAGTTCAGCTTTATCAAGCTGCTAACCTGGGGCGGCCTGCGGGGCGCCTTGTCGGTCGCGCTTGCTATGAGTACCCGGCAGATGCTGGACCAGAAGACCTATTATATTGTCATGGGAGGGACCTATGCCATTGTATTTTTCACCACGATCGTGCAGGGAATGACCATGCAGAAAGTTTATCAGAGAATTGAAAGGCAGCTAAAAGGGGGAAAATGACATAAAAAAGAGGAAAAGAAACGAATCCATCGGAAAGAAAATGACGGCTGTTTTTCTGTCATGTACGTTGATTTTCGGAGTTATCGCCTGCTTTGAAGGACTGCGGGAAACTTACCGGGGAGACCGGGATGCCAATAAAGAATATCTGTTTCACTGCGCCGGGCTTGTGGCAGAGACAGTCCGGGGGGATCCGGTCCTGGAGCTTGCCGGGGACAGTGAGGATCCGCAATACCAGGAATTATGCGTGGAACTGGATAGGCTTCGGGAAAATATGGAATTGAAATATGTCTACATCTATGTGCCGGCGGAGGATGGAAAAACGTTCACAGTGATTGCGGTATCCGGGATGACGGCGGAAGAAGCCTGGAGTCCGGGACAGGTGGTTGAGGAAGAGATACCGGCTGAGGCACAGGCGGTCTACCGCGGGGTGCGGGAAAGTGGATGGAAGATCAGCAGGAATCAATATGGCTATGTGGTCACTGTGTACCGGCCGGTCTATGATTCCGGGGGAAAGATCCGGGCTGTGGCAGGCGCGGATCTGGAACGGACAGAGATCGTGTCAGAATTTTTCCGGCAGATCCGGTGGATCTGGTCCTGGATACTGATCGGATGCGGAGCGGTATTTTTCCTGTTGTCTTATCTGAACCGCAGGCTGGTGACAGGCCCGGTAGTAGAATTATCAGAGCATATGAAGCATTTTGTCCGGGAAAAGGAAGAAAAAGGGACATTCTTACGCATTGAGGTGAAAAGCAGGGACGAGATCGGCCGCATGGCGGAAACCTTTAACCAGATGGCAGGGGAACTGGAATATTATCTGAACCAGACAACAAAGCTTGCGGCAGCAGTGGAAAAGGAAAAGACAGAGATGGAGGCCGCGAGGCGGATCCAGAAGGCCAGCCTGCCGGATGGGAAAAATCCATTCCCGGAGGACAGGCGATTTTCGCTATCCGCTGATATGACTGCCGCCAGAGAAGTGGGAGGTGATTTTTACGATTACTTCCGGATCGGGGAAAATAAGCTTTGTACCGTGATCGGTGACGTGTCTGGAAAAGGAATCGGCGCCGCGTTGTTCATGATGCGTGCCATGACATTGATCAGGGAAAGGGTGTGGAAAAAAGAGATGTTGTCCGAGGTGCTGGAAAAAGCCAATCGTGAATTGTGCGCCCGAAACAGCGAGGGGATGTTTGTCACACTGTTTATTGGGATTCTGGATCTGGAAACCGGACGGTACAAGTACGCCAGTGCCGGGCATAATCCCCCCTATGTATGTAAGGCTGGATTTGAGGCTCTGGAAGTGGGGCATTCCATGCCTCTTGGAATTTTTGAAGAAGAAGTCTACGAAGAGGCAGAACTTGAACTGCAAAAGGGAGAACGTGTTTTCCTATACACGGATGGCGTAACAGAGGCGATGAATGAAGACAGAAAGCTTTTCGGGGAATTGCGCATGAAAGAAGTGCTGGACACGTATACAGGCCGGCCCTGCGGGGAAATGCTGGATGCTATGAAGAAAGCGATTTCGGAATTTGCCGGAGTGATGGAACAGTCGGATGATATTACCATGCTGGCCCTAATGTACTGACACAAAAATAGGAAGTTACACTGCCACTAGGCTCGAAAAGACCTCGCCAAGTGGCCAGGTAACTATAACTCGCACGTAAGCGTCTAAAAAACAGACGCTAAGTGCTCATAATAGGAGGATTTCATATGACGATTACAACAAAACTGGAAAATGACAAAGCAACCTTATATGTGGAAGGCTGGTTGGATACACAGTCGTCCCCGGAGCTAGGCAAAGCAGTCGGGGAGCTTTCTGAGATCCAAAGCCTGGTATTCGATTTTGAAAAATTAGAATACATTTCTTCTTCCGGCCTGCGGGAGGTGGTTTCCGCTTACAAAAAAATGAAGGAAACAGGAGGTACTTTTTCGGTCATTCATGTAAACAGCGAAGTGATGGATGTATTCCGTCTTACCGGATTTGATAAAAAACTTGATATTCAGCCATAGCGGCTCAGAATTTATAAAATAGGAGAAGAATCTGAACAGAGAAGAAGTGGCAACATTTCATTCTGTGATCCTTTTCCTATGAAAAATGCAATAAATATACAAAAATTCCTATGAAAAATGCTTTATATAGGTTGGATCCTTATGTATGATGTGATAAACTGTATTATAAATAGTCATTCCGTCCGGTAATGTACAGGTATCTGTAGAGATATCGGCAGGATACGCCATAGCAGGCAGAAAAAGTGATGCATATATGGAAAGGGATATATATGGAAAGAGACATTATGAAACAGCTTATCGAATGGAAAGATTCCGCGGACAGGAAGCCATTATTGCTGACCGGGGTAAGGCAATGCGGGAAGACATATATATGCAGGGAATTCGGGGAAAATCATTTCGAAGATACGGCTTATTTTTATTTTGAAGGAAATAAAGGCCTGATTTCCGTGTTCGGTTATGATTTCGATGTTGACAGGATATTGGATGAGCTTGGAAACGTGATACGTGGAAAAGAAATCATACCAGGAAAAACGCTGGTGATCTTTGATGAGGTACAGGCATGTCCGAATGCGCTTACATCCTTGAAGTATTTTTGTGAAAATAAGCGGGAACTACACATTGTCTGTGCGGGTTCACTTTTGGGAGTTTCGATAAAAAGAGATCATATATCATTCCCGGTGGGGAAGGTAGATAGACTTTTTATGTACCCTATGTCATTCTCAGAGTTTTTACGGGCAGACGGGGGAAAGGCAATCTATGAAGGCGTGCAGAGATATGACATAGACCGTGAACTGCCGGAACTCTATACAATGGCAATGGAAAAGGCTTTGAAGTATTATTATATTGTCGGCGGCATGCCGGAGGTTGTTGCCAAATGGGTGGAAACCCATAATTTTGAAATGATCGAAAAGCTCCAGGACAATATTTTGCTGGATTACGGCAGTGATTTTGCGAAGCATGCACCAAAGTCAGACATTCCCAAACTGGGATGGATATGGGATTCGATTCCGAAGCAGTTGGCAAAGGATAATCATAAATTTGTCTTTTCCCATGTGAAGGCCGGAAAACGTTCCAGTGAATTGGAAGATGCCCTGGAATGGCTTGTGGACGCTGGTCTTGTACGCCGTCTGGAGCTGGCGGAAAATCCGGAACTTCCATTGTCCTTCTGTGCAAATGCGACTTTCTTTAAGGTCTATATGGCAGATGTTGGACTATTGCGCAGAAAATCCGGAGTATCACATAAGACGATCATGGAGGATTCTGATCTGTACAAGAATTTCAAAGGTGCATTTACAGAGAATTTTGTGTTAAATGAGTTGATAGTACAGGGAATCCATCCATATTTCTGGAGATCCGGAAATACGGCGGAACTGGACTTTTTATTTGAATATGATGACAGGATCATTCCTGTGGAAGCGAAAGCGGAAATCCATACGAAGGCGAAGAGCTATCGACAATTTTGCAGGAAATATGCCCCCGTGGCAGGATTTAAGTTTTCGATGAAAAATGTTGGTAACCATATGGTTGAAAATACAATGACATATAGTGTCCCGCTTTTTATGATATGGCGGATCGGACAATATTTAAAAGAAAAGCTGGGGTAAATCTTACCTCAGCTTTCCGGCAGTTTGCACACATCGATCCAGCTTACCGGGTCAGAATACTGTTCCAGCTCGTCCATATTGAGTTCAATCGCGCTGTTGGAGCTTCCACATGCGGGAAAGACCGTTGCAAACCGCTTGAGCGATACATCCAGATAGACTTCCACGCCAGGATTCACGGCAAAGGGGCAGACGCCTCCCACCGCATGTCCGATCAACGGTTCCGCTTCATCAAAAGAAAGCATTTTTGCTTTTGTCCCAAACTGTGCTTTGTATTTTGCATTGTTGATCTTCGCGTCCCCTGCCGTAACAATGAGAACGACCTTCTCTTTTACATGGAAGGACAAGGTCTTGGCGATCCGGCTTTCTTCACAGTGCAGAGCTTTTGCGGCAAGAGCGACCGTTGCGCTGGAACTGTCAAACTCCTGTATCCGGTCCGCGATTCCTTTCGTACTAAAATACTCTCTGACTCTTTCAATTGACATGATATACTTCCTCCGGTTTCTTAATGATAAAATATAGTATTATAGATACAGCACATTTCCTCATACGGATTTAGATACGCATGGGGAATATCCGCCTGGAAACGGACGGCCTGATTCTCATGTAATGTAATCTTTGTTCCGTTCAAATGCATATCCAGCGTTCCGTGAGTTACAAAAACAGATTCCACAACCCCGTCGTTATGCTTCTCCGAATGATGCCGGCATCCGGAATCAAATTCAATGAAAAAAACTTCATAGCTATGAACCGGATCAAATGCAAAAACGGTATAGGCACGCATGGCTCCGTCCTCTTCTGTTATCATTTTCTGTTTTTTTGCGTCAACCACCAGATACTCTGCGTCCTGCTCTTGTAAAAAAGAAGAAAAGGGAATCTTTAGGCCCGTAGAAATTTTCCATAGCGTATTGACGGTCGGGGAAGACTGTCCCCGTTCGATTTGTCCCAGCATGGGCTTACTGACGCCAGTGGCTGCCGCCGCGTCATCTAAAGTCATGTTCCTGCTCTGACGGGCGGATTTTAACCGCTGGCCGACTGGAAGGGATTTCAATAAACCTTCCTCCTTTCTTTGAATAATATAAAATATTTTTTAATAATATAACATATTCAGGAAAAGATATCAAGAGAAACGAATGTTTGCCGTTTAATGGGGGATTGTCACGAAAAAAAATATATGATAGAATCCCAGATGGAAACAATATTTGCCTGGAAACGGAGGGAAAAATGAAGATCAGACGAGCAGAAGAAAAAGATATGGACAGAATGAACGAGCTTCTCCGGCAGGTATGCCTGGTACACCATACCGGACGACCGGATTTGTTCAAGGGACATAACAACAGAAAATACACAGATGACCAGCTTCGTGAGATCATACACGATGAGCAGCGCCCTGTTTTTGTGGCAGTGGATGAAGCGGATACTGTGCTGGGCTATGCATTCTGTATTTTCCAGCAGCATTTGAACGATAATATCCTGACTGATATCAAGACATTGTATATCGATGACCTCTGTGTAGACGAAAAGATCAGAGGACAGCATATCGGCAAGGCGCTTTATGAAAGCGTACTGGAATTTGCCAGAGGGCAAGGCTGCTATAATGTGACATTGAACGTATGGACCTGTAATCCGGCTGCAATGAGATTTTACGAGAAATGTGGTCTGAAACCGCAAAAAATCGGCATGGAAACTATATTAAAAAATGACGCGCGGATATAGATCATTGAAACAGGGCTGAAAGAAAGAGCAAAAGATGAAACCAGAGTATTTGAATCCCGGCTTGTGCCTGTGTGTGATATTGCTGATCGCAGTGGTCATTATTTTCCTGATCCACTATTTTGAAAAGAAGGCCTACCCTTATCGGGAACGACCGCTTCTTACAAAAAGGGAATATAAATTTTATGTACTCCTTCGGGAAGAGGCCTATAAAAGGGGGCTGCTGATCTGCCCTAAAATAGGACTAAAAGACTTGATGGAAGTTACCGACAAAAAGCACTACATGAAATATTTCGCGAAAATATCACAGAAACATGTAGATTTCGTGATATGCGATGAAGATTTCCAGGTGTACTTTGCGCTGGAACTGGATGATAGCTCCCATGATACGGAAAAGGCGAAGGAAAAAGATCAGTTCAAAGACCGGGCGTTTAAAGCGGCGGGAATTCCGCTGAAAAGGATCCGGGATTATGACGAAGCGGCGGTCAGGAAGCTGTTTTGGGATTGTTGACAAAGTTGGTTATTTTTGTACAGGAATGCACTATCCTCATGAAAATACTATGATGTGGATAGTGTATATAATTATGGTTTTCTAAAATTCTTCTTGAGTTCCCCTTATTGCATATGTTAGAATATAAAAAAGCAAATTTTCTAAGATTCAATCATATCGGAATGTCTGATTCCGTTATATCTGTGACATATCAACGCAGAGGGGTTCCATCCCCTGCCATTTCAGAAAATTCTTGCTTTTATCCAAAATAAGCGGGAGGTTTTTCTGAAAAGGCAGCAGAAATCTCCTGAATAAAAACAGAATAAGGAGGATGTCTATGGACAGACCGGTGAAGAAAAACATCGGGAGAATGTTCCAGAAGTATAATATACTGGAATACAAAGGACCGGGTGACTCTTTAAACGTGGATGATTTCTATAAAGTATATGGCTACACTTGTTTTTATAAAACAGATGTGCCATTTGTGAATAGTATCCCCGCGAGTGAATTGACCATGATCATCGTTACCCGGCAATTATCTGAAAAAGAAAATCTGTGGCTGAAAAGCCTCACAAATAATCTGAATGAAACTAAAAGGGCAGAGAAGCTGATCAACGATTACCTGGAAAACAAGGAAAACAGTTTATATCATTCGGTGATAGAAATAATAGCACATGCAAATCAGAAAACATTCGAGGAGGTAAATGGCATGAGTGACATTTTTATGGAAATCGTAAAGGAAAAATTTGACCGGAAGTTGAAGGAAGAAGTGGATCGGGCAAAGGAAGAAATGGCGCAACAAGTGACGGAAGAAATAACGCAACAAGTGACGGAAGAAATAACGCAACAAGTGACGGAAGAAGTGACGCAGCAAGTAACACAAAATGTAACGCAACAAGTAACACATAAAACAAGACTGCTGGATTGTATTATACTCGTAAAGAAAAAATGCGCGAAAAATAAAACGCTTTCTACAATCGCGGATGAATTAGAGAGCGAACCAGATGAAATTATGTCTGTCTATGACGCGGTTGTCGGGAATCCTGGAAAAACGGCAGAGGAAATTTATGAGTTAGTAGTTGGGTAAAGAACTGTGATCAACGATACGTTCGGGAAAATAATCCTCAATTCCCTTGTGGGTATATACCTTTTTTGTGATATCTTCCGGAGCATGGCTAACAATTCTGTTCTTTGGAAAAGGGAAAACAACATTATAAAGATACTTTTTTATGTCCATATGGGCGTTATATGAGTTGTTAGAAGTAAATAGATATGGTAAAATTATATTACGGAGTGATCGTGATACAAGGTGGAAAGTCTCCCTGCACTTGAAAAAGAGGGGAGGTGGTGTGAATGGAAATGTTTACATTTCAGGATTTAATGCTGTTTGCGACATTTTTAATTGCGCTGCTTGCCTACATAGATAGGAAGAACAAGCGAAAATAAATAAGCCTGCCTTATACTTGACGGTCCGGGCAGGCTTATAACCTATAACGGGAGGTCAACCACTTTGTGGACGGTCACTCCTTTTTACGTCTATAATTATAACATTGTTTCATTCGCTTGTAAATAATTAGTTCAGCGTGTTCAATATTTCCTGCTTTTATGTATATGCTCCCGGCCAATCAGCGTGGTGATTGGCCGGGAGCATGATCTGTAACTTGGATAGTGCATATAATAATGGTTTTCTAAAATTCTTCTTGAGTTCCCCCTATTGCATATGTTAGAATATAAAAAAGCAAATTTTCTAAGATTCAATCATACCGGAATGTCTGATTCCGTTATATCTGTGACATATCAACGCAGAGGGGCTCCATCCCCTGTCATTTCAGAAAATTCTTGCTTTTATCCAAAATAAGCGGGAGGTTTTTCTGAAAAGGCAGCAGAAATCTCCTGAATAAAAACAGAATAAGGAGGATTTCTATGGAGCCAAAGAGAAAAGAAACAGAAGCAACATACTGGCATCCTGCGTTTTACGCGGATATTCAGATCGAACTGAAGGACGACGCGGACAACCTGGTGTTTGAAAATGAGCATCAGCTAAGTAAAAAGCCGATGGAGATTGATGTGCTGATCATCAAGAAAGATAAGGATAGGCCGGTGAAGAAAAACATCGGGAGAATGTTCCGGAAGTATAATATACTGGAATACAAAGGACCGGGTGATTCTCTCAGCGTGGATGATTTCTATAAAGTATATGGCTATACCTGTTTTTATAAAACAGATGTGCCGTTTGTGAATAGTATCCCCGCGAGCGAATTGACCATCACCTTTGTATCAGAAAGTTATCCGAGGGAGATGATCCAGTATTTGAGGAAGGAAAAGAATTATACGGTAGAGCGGAAAGAGCCGGGAATCTATTCTGTAAACGGGGACAGCATTCCCATCCAGATCATCGTCACCCGGCAATTATCTGAAAAAGAAAACCTGTGGCTGAAAAGCCTCACAAATAATCTGAATGAAACTAAAAGGGCAGAGAAGCTGATCAACGATTACCTGGAAAACAAGGAAAACAGTTTATATCATTCGGTGATAGAAATAATAGCACATGCAAATCAGAAAACATTCGAGGAGGTAAATGGCATGAGTGACATTTTTATGGAAATTGTAAAGGAAAAATTTGACCGGAAGTTGAGGGAAGAAGTGGACCGGGCAAAGGAAGAAATGGCGCAGCAAGTGAAGGAACAAGTAACGCAGCAAGTGACGGAACAAGTAACGCAGCAAGTGACGGAAGAAGTGACGCAGCAAATAACTCAAAATGTAACACAACAAGTGTCACAAAAAACAAGACTGCTGGATTGTATAATGCTTGTAAAGAAAAAATGTGCAAAAAATAAAACACTCTCTACGATCGCGGATGAATTAGAGAGCGAACCAGATGAAATTTTGCCTGTCTATGACGCAGTTGTCGGGAATCCTAAAAAAACGGCAGAGGAAATTTATGAGTTAGTAGCTGATTGACAGGATGCAATCTTACATAGGCCTTAGGGGAGGGCTTTTTAGCTCATATCTTCCAGCACGTTCTCCCATGTACGATTCTCTGGAAAATATGTTTTTTACTGTGATAGTTTGTATCATTATAATTCCTTATGCAGTATTTATTTATGGATGGAGGACAGTAAGATTTACCAAAGTTACTTAAGAAAGAATCCTTATCAAACAAAGAGAAACAGTCGATAAATATCTATACAAATAGCAAATAGTTGCCCGGTGCTGGCATGGGTCTGACAGAAAAGGTGGGGCGCTATTAGGAGCCTGCAAGGTTTCTTCTGGGATTTACAGATAAATGGATTGAAATTTGCAGACTTTTGAACTATACTGGTAGAAATGGAAATTCTGAAAAATAGAATTATGAGGAAGTGTTGATATGATCAAGGATAGAGCGATTGAGAAAAGAATAAAGGGGAAAGTTATAGCGATGGCAATGACGGCGGTTATGGCATCGCTTTTTGTGCCGTTAGCGGCGAGGGCAGAAGATGAAAATTTGACGTGGGGTGAGCCCATTGATTTGGCGTCTTTAACGACAGGAAACCTTGTATTGGAAGATGAAACTTGGCGGATCGAAGGTGGTGGCCAATCTGGTAGTTGTGGGAAAGAGTGTACAGGACATAAGATTATCGGTAGAAATTCAGGCACATATGGTATACAAGTTAAGTCAGGAACGCATCGTATTTTATTGAGTGGGACGACTATTGATACAGCGACAAACCCTCCTGCAAAAGAAGGAATTAGTGCATTACAGTTGGAGTCGAGTGCAAATGTAAACTTGTATTTGGATGGCAAGAATATATTGACAAGTAAGAGTGGAAAAGCAGGAATTTATGCGCCAGTGGGTACGACTCTTACAATTAACAGCTTGAATGACAATGATGAAAGTGATATATTGATAGCGAAGGCTGGTAGTGGCGCTGGAATTGGCGGTGAAGGTTATAGTGGAAATGGTGCTGGTAGTGGCAGAATTACTATTGAAGGTGGTACAATAACTGCGTTGGGAGGAAATCTTGGAGCAGGCATTGGCGGTTCTAATCTTGGCGTGGCTACAGTTATTATTAATGGAGGCAAGGTGACGGCTAAAGGGGGAGATGGAATACCTAGCGATGTTTCACTTAATAAAAAGGGTGCTCCTGGTATCGGCGGAGCAGGTGCTAGTACAATAACGATTAATGGAGGCGATGTGACGGCTATAGGTGGACAGAATGAAGGGGATAATAATCATGCTGTCGGTTTTTCGGGAACTAATCTTACTTCAACGTATAGCGGACAGACGGTGATTAAATCAGATGGGTTTAGTGATGGCCTTCAGACGGTTGATTTCAATGGCTTGGTATGGAATTTGATGCGAAAGGATGGTAAACTTGTAGATGAACACGATGTTCCTATTGAGATAACTGATGCCACCCTTGAGAACCTCGGTAAAAAGGTGGTGCATGGAAATTACTGTACTGTATATGGTCAGGCAATTATGCCACCTGATTTTCCAGATGATTTTGGGGAGGATGATATATTAGATATTAAAAAGTATGCATCTTTTTTAATTCCTGTGGATGGAGATATGCTTATTAATCAAGGAACCATAAAGGGGGAAGGAACACTTATTAATCCTCATAAGTTGACGCATGGTGGGGGGTCTTTTGATACAGAAAATCTTACTTTAAAGCTGGCATTTGATCCTAAACAAGATATTGATATAAAAGATTTGATGTATACGGGAGAAACACTGGATAAAGATGTGTTTACAATACATAAAGAAAGAAACGAAGGTGGAACTACTTATGATATTGATACAAATGTGGACTATAAATTTGAAAAGAAAGACGATGACAAATATGAGATAGATAAGTATGGGGTTAGAGATGCGGGAGAATACAACATTGTTTTCGATTATGGTAGTAGTAAGTCTCGAGTGCCCTTCACAGTAAAACAACGTCCAATTAGCGATAAAGATGTTACTGTTAAACAACCAATTCCAAGTATAGACTATAAGGGGCGGCCAATTGCTGCTGGTGATTTCAAATCTACAGATATAGTTGTAAAGTATAATGGCGAAACGCTGAGAAACCCACAAGATTATTATTTGGCAATCAAAGGGAGTCCGAAGGATGCAGGACCTGCTACATTGATTATTACCAGTGAGAATACAAATAAGAAGGGAAATTTCAGTGGAAGCCGTGAGGTACCGTTTGAAATAAAGAAAATACCTATTGATGAAGCTGTAGTCCGATTGAAAGGTGAAGCTGAAACTCTTTATTATGACGGATCGAAGCATCAGTTGGCAGTGGAGAGTGCTACCGTTAACGGTTTTGATTTAGAGGAAAAGACAGATTTTACGGTGAAATATTCAACAGCTGATTTTATCAATGCTGGTGAGATTACAGTACAACTTACTACAGATAAGAGTCTGAATTTTACGGGTACGTGTGAGAAAAAATATACAATCCATCCAAGACAGCTGACAGTACAATCAATAACTGCAGATCCCAATCCAAGACCATTTGATGGCACTGGAAAGGTAAAGATAGGTGATATAAAAGTAGATATTTCAAAAGATGGGGAGAATTCGAAGGTAACAGGAATTAAAGGGATTCTTCCGGGAGATTTTGATAAAATAGCATTGCCAGAAAAAGGGAAAATAGAAGGCTATATAACAACGAAGAATACCGATGGTACCTATCCAGCGGCACCTGTTGGATTCTATAAAGAAGTCGTTCTGGAAGAAAATATGACGCTAGCGTCCCTTACTGACGACAATAAAGGGAAATGTTATACTCTTGCAGGTACTTATAAAACAGATAATTATTCTGCCCCAATAGATCCGGATGATCCAGATGCTTCGGATGATTCAGATGCGAAGACGGGACCAGGGGCATTGACGAAGAAGGTTGAGATTACAAGGGGGAAGGCTCCTGAGGTTAAATTAAGTGTAGATATAGAAGAGGATAGTGGTAAATTCAAAACCACTCTGAAAATGGATTCTGCAACGGAATTAGATTTCATAGATCAGGGTGGTACGGTTCATTATTACTATGCACCTGAAGGTTCTGCTGAGCCTGAGAAAGACGCTGAAGGGTGGAAATTTGATTCATATGGTGAAATTGTCTGTAGTGATGATAATTTCCTTCCAAAAAGCCAATGGAGATTTTGGGCGTATCTGGATAGAACGGCTAATGTAGAGGAAAGTAAGGTGGTTTCATGCTTGGTAGAGTTCCCGAAACTGACTCAAACAGATAAACCATCTAGTTGTACGGTGGATGCTATTCCGGATGGAGATACGTATACATTATATGTAAAACCAGAACAGATACCTACCGAGGAACGGCCGAAAGGACTTTATCTTTATAGCTTTGACCCAGAAGGAAAACCGGAAACATATAGCTATTCTGATCGTATGGAAGGTGCTGAACCGAATACACAATATACTGTCTGGATTAAGTATGCGGAAAGTGATTTGTATACGGAAAGTGCAGAAGGGGTTTCTGCTACAATAACTACGGGTCCATTGGATGTTCTGCAACCAGAAATCAGCAGTAATGGAATTACGGTTAAGGATGAAGGTGAGATTTCGTTCGAGGGGTCAACAGATGTTAGTATAAGCTATCCTGGTAAGCTGAAGATGAAGATTTTCTATACAACGGATGGCTCTAATCCAACAGCATCAAGTGAAGAGTATACAGATAAGACATTTGCAGTGGATAAGGATACGAAGGTTAAGGCTATTGCTATCAAAGAAGGCGTGGCTACCAGCGCAATAACCGTAGCTGATTTTAAAAAGACAGGTGATGGAAGTGATAATCCAAATAATCCGAATAATCCGGGACAGAGTGGTACTGATGTGATACCGGTTCTTAAGACATTGGATGATAATACTATAAAAGCTTCGCCACTGGGCAGCACAGAGTTTAGTACGATGGATGCAGTAACGCAGCAAATGGCAAGCAAGGTTTTGCTGAAACGTGGCTACTCCAATTCTCAGATGATTTATTGTGACCTGACAATACAAATTAAAAGAGAAAACGGTCAGTATACAGATGCTACGGAAGAAGATTTCGCAAAGGCTGGAAGTAGTGGAATCCGGGTAGGCCTTACATTTGAGGCATTGAGAGGTTTAGGACTTCCGGCAAATGTAAACGGTACAACTCATAATTTTGTAGTGAGCCATATGTTCTCTACGGATATTCCAAGATTGCAGGTTACTGCCGGCCAGACAGAAGAACCTGTGGTCAGCAAGACGGCAGATGGCAAGGGTATAGCGTTCGCTGTAACAGGTACATCACCGGTTGCGATTGCATGGGCTGATGTCGCAAATAGTGATGCAAATCCTACAGAGGATCCGACCCAAGACCCAACGCAGGATCCGACGCAGGATCCGACCCAAGACCCAACGCAGGATCCGACTCAAGACCCAACACAGGATCCGACTCAAGATCCAACACAGGATCCAAACCAAAATCCGACAGATGGAGATGGAACGACAACTTCGACTGACGCTGCGACCCAGGGCGCGGCGGGTGAAAGTCAAAGCGCACTCTCCAGTATTATGCCAAAGACTGGCGATCCACTCTCTTTTGTTCCGTGGATCGCGGCGGCGGTCGTGAGTATCGGAGTGATAGCCGGACTTATGAAAAAGAAATCCGGGAACAAGAAGAAAGACAAAAAGAAAAACTCTGTGAAAAAGACAACGCAGAAGAAAAAGAAATAAAGAACTGAAAGCAGGGCATGACATCCGGAAGGGTTATGCCCTGTTATGCGTACCTCGGCTATAGAGAAAAAGTGTGGGATAATAGGCTATGAAACATAAGTATCTTTTCCAAATAAATGCAAATAAACACATATAATAAAGTCCGCAATAAAATAAATAATAAAAAGTTTTGCGGTTATAAAACGCAAAATATATTGTGCTTTTGCTAAGATTACGGTATACTATTTTATAGTTGGAGGTGGTTATCGTGATTTACAGACCGACGTATGTAGACAAAATAATGGCTTATGCGGATACTCCTTTTGTAAAGATATTAACGGGAGTTCGTCGCTGCGGAAAGTCTACAATGCTCAAAATGATTATGGAAAAGCTGAAAACGGAGAGGAGGGTTTCCGAAGAACAAATTGTAAGCTGCCGTTATGATTCAATGGAATATGAGGATATGTCAGCAAAACAGATGTACGCTCAGTTAAAGGAACGGCTTTCGCCTGACGGCAAAACCTACTTGTTCCTTGACGAAGTTCAGGAAATCAAGGGTTGGGAAAAGGTTGTCAATTCGTTGGCGTCGGATTTTGATGTTGACATCTATATTACAGGTTCTAACTCTCGGATGATGTCCTCTGAAATATCGACTTATCTGACCGGGAGATATGTTTCTTTTCGGATATTCACCCTGTCCTTCAGTGAATATCTGATGTTCAGGGAGAAGTATGCCGCCCTCGGTGATCCCAAAACCGAGCTTGCAAATTATGTACGGTTGGGTGGATTCCCCGCAACCCATTTGCAGGCATATTCTCAGGACGAGATTTACACAATTGTTCGGGACATTTATAATTCTACGATTTTTTCCGATATTGTAAAACGGAATCAGGTCAGAAAAATCGACCAGCTAGAGCGTGTTGTTAAATACACCTTCAACAATGTCGGCAATACTTTTTCTGCAAAGTCGATTTCGGATTATCTGAAATCGGAACGCAGGGCACTTGATAACGAAACGGTTTACAGTTATTTGGAGAAGCTGGAAAAGGCATATCTGCTTCACCGCTGTTCCCGATATGATTTGCAGGGCAGGGAAATCCTGAAAACACAGGAAAAATTCTACCTTGCAGATGTTTCCCTGCGGTACAGTGTTCTCGGCTATAACGCTGACAGCGTGGCTTCAAGCCTTGAGAACATTGTTTATCTGGAACTTTGCAGGCGCGGGTATACTGTGAATGTGGGGAAAGCCAACGATGGCGAGATTGATTTTGTGGCAACAAGGCAAAACGAAAAAGTTTATGTTCAGGTCACGCGGGAAATCAATTCTGAAAAGACAGAAAAACGGGAGTATGAACGTCTGCTGGAAATACGCGATAATTACCCTAAATATGTTCTCACGACAGATGAATTTGCAGGAGGAAATTACGAAGGCATTAAGACAATGCATATTGCGGATTTCCTGCTTAGTTCTGAATATTAAAATCAAAGACCATTTAGATATACGTTGAATCTTTAGAACAAAATTGTTATACTATCAGCAACTAAGATAGTTAGAACGAGCAATCTGCATTAAAAAGGAATGGCGATGTGAATTTTATGGAAAAAAAGAAAAAACTTCCGATCGGAATAGAATTTTTTGATAATTTCAGAAGAGATGATTTCTACTATGTGGACAAAACGGGATTTATCGGTGACTTAATAAATTCAAGGGGGAGTGTAAATCTATTTACAAGGCTCAGACGGTTTGGAAAAAGTTTGAACATGGATATGCTGAAAGCTTTGAAAAATTTGAAAAATTGAAAGAATGGTATGATGGATACCGTTTTGGACAGGTAGATATATATTGTCCATGGGATGTGATCAATCAATGTGATAAATTTCTGGAAACAAAAGATGCACCGATGGAAGCGTATTGGGAGAATAGACACAGACATCAGACTGGAGATCCCGTCAGTGAAGGTCGGATGTGTTATTGAAGTGAAATACGCAGAAAATGGAAAATATGACCAGGTTTGTGCGAAAGCTATGCAGCAAATTGAGGATGATGGATATGCTGAGGCACTTAAACAGGATGGAATGCAGATTATTCATAAATATGGAATCGCGTGTTATAAGAAAAACTGTAAGATATCCTACCGGCCGGAAAGATAAAATGATTTATTTATAGCTTATAATAAAGAAAAGACTTGACTTCCCCACAGCGCTATGTTACAATTTTTCTGCGATTGGAAGTAGGTCTTTTTTTTATGCCTAAAATTGATGGCTTCGCAACCATCAGGAACAAGTAGTTAATCATGGGAGCATTTCAGGATTTCGGCCTGCATCGGTCTTGGCGGCGGGATCTGTGGAAGTACTCCGAGAAAAAAGCGAGGTGGAAGTTGTGCGCACAAGAATCACATTGGAATGTACGGAATGCAAGAACCGTAATTACAACATGACCAAGGATAAGAAAACTCATCCAGAACGTATGGAGACCAAGAAGTACTGCAAGTTCTGCAGATCACACACACTGCACAAAGAGACGAAATAGTCGTTTGGGAGGAGTGATGATATGAGCGGAAAATCAGAAAAAACGCAGAAGAAAAGCTGGTTTAAGGGACTTCAGGCAGAGTTTAAGAAGGTCATCTGGCCGGATAAGAATGCGTTAGCCAAGCAGACAACGGCAGTCGTGACAGTTTCCGTGTTGCTGGGAGTAGTGATCTCAGTGATCGATACGATCATGAAATACGGGATTGACCTTTTGGTAAAGTGAGAAGCAAGCCATAACGGAAAGGTGATTTTATGTCAGAGGCAAGATGGTATGTGGTTCATACCTATTCCGGGTATGAGAACAAAGTAAAAGCGAACATTGACAAGACAATCGAAAACCGTCATCTGGAAGAACAGATTTTGGAAGTCCGTGTTCCTCTGGAGGAAGTGGTAGAGCAGAAGAATGGCGTGCAGAAGGTCAGCATGAAGAAGCTGTTTCCTGGTTATGTTATGATTCATATGTATATGAATGACGATACATGGTACGTTGTCCGCAATACGCGAGGTGTGACGGGGTTTGTCGGTCCTGGCTCCAAGCCGGTTCCTCTGGAAGAGGACGAGATGGAGAGATTTGGGATCCGCCAGGAAGTCAAGGTGAACTATGCGGAAGGTGACACAGTGGTCGTATTGAGCGGAGCCTGGGAAGGCACCGTGGGTGTCGTGCAGAGTGTCAATGACCAGAAGGAGAGCCTGTCGATCAATGTAGAATTGTTTGGCCGCGAGACACCGGTCGAACTCAGCTTTTCAGAAGTCAAGAAGATGGATTAAGAAGTGGGAGGGATTTTATCCCGCCAATACCACAAGGAGGTAATGAAAAATGGCAAAAAAAGTAGAAGGTTATATTAAGTTACAGATTCCGGCCGGCAAGGCAACTCCGGCACCGCCGGTAGGCCCTGCGCTTGGACAGCATGGTGTCAATATCGTTGAGTTTACAAAGCAGTTCAACGCGAGAACCGCGGACCAGGGTGATCTGATCATTCCGGTTGTCATCACGGTTTACAGTGACAGAAGCTTCAGCTTCGTTACAAAGACTCCTCCGGCAGCAGTCCTGATCAAGAAAGCATGCAATATCAAGTCTGGTTCAGGCGTTCCGAACAAGACGAAGGTTGCTAAGATTACAAAGGCACAGGTAGAAGAGATCGCGAAGACCAAGATGCCGGATCTGAATGCCGCGTCATTGGAAGCTGCTATGAGCATGATCGAGGGAACCTGCCGTTCTATGGGCGTGACCGTAGAATAATCGTATCTGTGAGGTATGATCAGGTAGGATAAGCAGATACCCGGTAACGAAGAAGAAATCAGTGGGAGGGTTTAATCCCGCCAATACCACAAGGAGGTTATTATAGAATGAAACGAGGAAAAAAATATATCGAAGCTGCAAAACAGATCCAGAGAGGCAATCTTTATGAAAAAGCAGAGGCTATTTCTCTGGTAAAGAAAGCAGCGGTAGCAAAGTTTGATGAAACAATCGAAGCTCATATCAGAACCGGATGTGACGGCCGTCATGCTGACCAGCAGATCCGTGGCGCGGTTGTACTGCCTCATGGAACAGGTAAGACAGTACGTATCCTTGTATTCGCGAAGGATGCGAAGGCAGATGAAGCACAGGCAGCAGGCGCTGATTTTGTAGGCGGACAGGAGCTGGTTCCAAAGATTCAGAACGAAGGCTGGCTGGATTTTGACGTAGTAGTCGCTACTCCGGATATGATGGGTGTCGTTGGACGTCTTGGACGTGTACTTGGGCCAAAGGGCCTTATGCCGAACCCGAAGGCCGGTACTGTAACCATGGATGTAACAAAGGCAATCAATGATATTAAAGCTGGTAAGATTGAGTACAGATTGGACAAGACAAACATTATCCATGTGCCGATCGGTAAGGCATCCTTTACCGAAGAACAGTTAGCGGACAACTTCCAGACGCTTATTGATGCAATTATAAAAGCAAGACCGGCAGCATTAAAGGGACAGTTCCTGAAGAGTGTGACACTTACATCTACGATGGGGCCTGGTGTCAAAATCAACCCGATGAGGCTGCAGTAAGATTTCTATATAAAAATCAAAGACAGAATGCAGAAGGCCTGAGAATGGCAGGCTTTCTGCATATTTTTTCTACAGATTATTTAAAAATTGAGTTGACATTCCTCATGAACGGTGTTATTATAATCAGGCAATTAGCTGCCTAAGACAGTAGGTGCCGCAAGGCATAAGCAGATACACGCCTACCGAGGAATGCGAGATTCATAGAATTTGGATTTTACCTCCGTGTCTTTGTGGGCGTGGAGGTTTTTTATATGTGGTCATTTCTGGATGTGGCAGAAGTGGCTGCAGCTTATGGCTGTTTTCGTATTTATGCGGATATGGCCAGGACACGGGAATTTCCCGGACAATCCACTTTCCTTGTGGCAGTATATTCAGAATATATAAGGAGGTGCACCAGAACGTGGCAAAAGTTGAGTTAAAACAACCGGTTATAGCAGCGATCGCCGAGGACATCAAGGATGCCCAGTCCGTAGTGCTTGTTGACTACCGCGGATTGACCGTAGCTCAGGATACGGAACTTCGTAAGCAGCTCAGGGAAGCTGGCGTAGTATACAAGGTTTACAAGAATACTATGATGAAGAGGGCATTTGAGGGAACCGAGTTCGCAGGCCTGGATGATTGCCTGAAGGGACCAAGCGCAATCGCGATTTCCAAGGATGACGCGACGGCTCCGGCAAGAATCATCTGCAATTTTGCTAAGACAGCAGACAAGCTGGAACTGAAAGGCGGCGTAGTGGAGGGTACTGTATACGATGTCGCAGGATTGGCAGAGTTATCCAAGATTCCTTCAAGAGAAGTGCTTCTTTCCAGACTGCTTGGAAGTATGCAGTCACCGATCGCTAATTTCGCACGTGTGATTAAGCAGATTGCTGAGAAGGACGGCGAAGTAACAGAAGCTCCGGCTGAGAGCGCAGAGGCTCCGGCAGAAGCAGCAGAATAATGATAAAAATTTTAAAATGGAGGATATAACAATGGCTAAATTGACAACAGCTGAAATGATTGAAGCAATCAAAGAATTATCAGTATTGGAATTGAATGAATTAGTAAAAGCATGTGAAGAAGAATTTGGTGTATCCGCAGCAGCGGGTGTTGTAGTTGCGGCAGCAGGCGGAGAAGGCGCGGCAGCAGCAGAAGAGAAAGATGAATTTGATGTAGAACTTGTATCAGCAGGCGCATCTAAGGTTAAGGTTATCAAGGCTGTCCGTGAGATCACAGGTCTTGGACTGAAGGAAGCTAAGGAACTTGTTGACAATGCTCCGAAGGTAGTAAAGGAAGCAGTTTCCAAGGCAGAAGCAGAAGAACTCAAGGCAAAGCTCGAAGGCGAAGGCGCAGAAGTAAATCTCAAATAATTCTGTTTCCGTTGTATGAGGAAAAGCGGCCGGTACAACAGGAGGCAGTCTTTCCAAATAACAGAGATGATCAAATGAGGACCGCAGATGAGGATGTTCATCTGCGGTTTTCTGTCATGAAGCATCCAGCAAAACGTGCCAGTGACGCGTTTTGCTGGATTTTATCCTGCTCTAATACCACATAAATCTTAATTTGTCAAGAACTTTTTGAAAATGTGTTGACAGTAAAAACCTATTTGTGTTATAGTTAAAAATGCGCTATTATGGAAAGCTATACCGTCTGTCAATTATTTCCAGGAATGTATGTAATGATACAGACGGTGTTTCGTTTCATGAACCGCTGCAAAACAGAGTGTGGATTGATGAGCTATAGTTACTGGATTATATTTTAAGATGCGCTCTAAGGGGAATAAATATACAGGGTAACTCGCAGCCCGCCAACGAATATTTTCGTGTCCTTCCGAAAGTATTCAAAACATGAATAAGGAGTGAAACGTCCATGGAGAAAAACAGAATTCGTCCCATCACAAACGGAAAAAGTTCACGCATGAGCTATTCCAGGCAAAAAGAAGTATTACAGATGCCGAATCTAATCGAGGTTCAGAAGAATTCGTATGAATGGTTCCTGACCGATGGATTAAAAGAGGTGTTCAGTGATATTTCTCCGATTGCAGATTACAGCGGTCACCTGAGTCTGGAATTTGTTGATTTCAGATTGTGCGAGAATGAAGTAAAGTATACGATCGAAGAGTGCAAAGAGCGTGACGCGACTTATGCCGCGCCTTTGAAGGTAAGAGTCCGGCTTTACAACAAAGAGAATGACGAGATCAACGAGCATGAAATCTTCATGGGAGATCTGCCCTTGATGACCAAGACAGGAACATTTGTGATCAATGGGGCAGAGCGTGTCATTGTAAGTCAGCTTGTCCGTTCTCCGGGAATTTATTATGGAATCGCGCATGATAAGCTTGGCAAACGGCTTTTCTCTTCAACCGTGATCCCAAACCGCGGGGCATGGCTGGAATATGAGACGGACTCCAATGACGTATTTTATGTCCGTGTAGACCGGACGAGAAAGGTGCCGATCACGGTATTGATCCGTGCCCTTGGAATCGGAACCAATCCGGAGATCCTGGAATTGTTCGGAGAGGAGCCGAAGATCCTTGCAAGTTTTACGAAAGACACTGCTGAGAATTATCAGGAGGGTCTGTTAGAGTTGTACAAAAAGATCCGTCCCGGTGAGCCGCTTGCGGTGGACAGCGCGGAAAGCCTGATCACCAGCATGTTTTTTGACGCAAGACGTTACGACCTGGCAAAAGTGGGACGTTACAAGTTTAATAAAAAGCTGATGCTGAAGAACCGTGTCAAGGGACAGACCCTGGCTGAGACCGTGGTCAGCCCGATCACGGGAGAAGTGATCGCGGAGGCGGGAACCGTGATTACAAGAGAGATTGCGGACGACATCCAGAACGCGGCAGTTCCGTTTTTGTGGGTGACAGGGGAAGACAGCACCCGCAATATCAAGATCCTTTCTAATATGATGGTGGATCTGCAGGCGATCGTGGATATCGACCCGAAGGAAGTCGGCGTGACAGAGCAGGTGTATTATCCGGTCCTGGAAGGGCTTCTGGAAGAGAGCGCGGGAGACATTGACGAGCTGAAGGCATTGATCAGGCGTGATCTGCATGACTTGATTCCGAAGCACATTACGAAGGAAGATATCCTTGCTTCTATTAATTATAATATGCATCTGGAGTATGGCATGGGCAATGACGATGATATTGACCACCTGGGTAACCGGCGTATCCGCGCGGTTGGGGAGCTGCTCCAGAACCAGTACAGGATCGGGTTGTCCAGATTAGAGAGAGTGGTCCGGGAGCGTATGACGACCCAGGATCAGGAGGGGATTTCTCCGCAGTCTCTGATCAATATCAAGCCGGTTACGGCTGCAGTGAAGGAGTTCTTTGGTTCTTCACAGTTGTCACAGTTCATGGATCAGAACAATCCTTTGGGAGAGTTGACCCACAAGAGACGTCTTTCTGCGTTGGGACCAGGCGGTCTGTCACGTGAACGTGCCGGATTTGAGGTCCGTGACGTACATTATTCTCATTATGGAAGAATGTGCCCGATCGAAACGCCTGAAGGCCCGAACATCGGTCTGATCAACTCTCTGGCCTGCTATGCGAGGATTAACCAGTATGGTTTTGTGGAGGCCCCTTACCGTGTGATCGATAAAACGGATCCGGAAAATCCGGTGGTAACCGATCAGGTAGTCTATATGACTGCAGACGAAGAAGATAATTATCATGTGGCACAGGCCAATGAGGCGTTGGATGCGGAAGGGCATTTTGTACGTAAGAATGTATCAGGCCGTTATCGGGAAGAGACACAGGAGTATGAGAGAAGCAAGTTTGACTTCATGGATGTATCTCCGAAGATGGTATTCTCTGTGGCTACGGCGCTGATTCCCTTCCTGGAAAATGACGATGCCAACCGTGCGTTGATGGGCTCTAACATGCAGCGTCAGGCAGTGCCTCTTCTGACGACGGAGGCACCGGTGGTTGGTACCGGTATGGAAGTGAAATCCGCGGTAGACTCCGGTGTATGTGTAGTCGCGGAAAAGGCGGGCGTGGTTGAGCGCTCGACATCTAAGGAGATCACAGTACGGGCGGACGATGGAAGCAAGAAGACCTATAAGCTCATGAAGTTCCAGAGAAGTAACCAGAGCAACTGCTACAATCAGAGGCCGATCGTGAATAAAGGCGAAAGAGTGGAAGAGGGACAAGTGATCGCTGACGGCCCCTCCACTTCGAATGGCGAGATGGCGCTTGGAAAGAATCCTTTGATTGGATTTATGACATGGGAAGGTTATAACTACGAGGACGCGGTTTTGTTAAGCGAGCGTCTGGTACAGGATGATGTATACACTTCCGTCCATATTGAGGAATATGAGGCGGAAGCCAGAGATACCAAGCTGGGGCCTGAGGAGATTACGAGAGATATCCCGGGCGTCGGGGATGAGGCATTGAAGGACCTGGACGAACGTGGAATCATCCGGATCGGGGCAGAGGTCCGTGCCGGAGATATTCTGGTTGGAAAGGTAACACCAAAGGGAGAGACAGAGCTGACCGCGGAGGAGCGGCTGCTGCGCGCGATTTTCGGAGAAAAGGCGCGTGAAGTCAGGGATACTTCTTTGAAGGTGCCTCACGGAGAATACGGTATTGTTGTGGACGCGAAGGTATTTACCAGGGATAATGGCGACGAACTGTCTCCGGGCGTTAACCAGTCTGTACGCATATACATTGCCCAGAAGAGAAAGATTTCCGTAGGAGACAAGATGGCGGGACGTCATGGCAACAAGGGTGTAGTTTCCCGTGTACTCCCGGTGGAGGATATGCCGTATCTGCCAAACGGACGCCCTCTGGATATCGTGCTGAATCCGCTGGGTGTGCCGTCACGTATGAATATCGGGCAGGTTTTGGAGATCCATCTGAGCCTGGCAGCAAAAGCGTTGGGATTCAATATTTCTACGCCGGTCTTTGACGGGGCAAATGAAGTAGATATCATGGACACGTTGGATCTGGCAAATGACTATGTGAACCTGGAGTGGGAGGAGTTTGAGAAAAAGCATAAAGAAGAGCTCCTTCCGGAGGTTTTGAAATATTTGTACGATAATCGGGATTACCGGGAACTGTGGCATGGTGTACCTCTTTCCCGTGACGGAAAGGTGCGTCTTCGTGACGGGCGTACAGGAGAATATTTTGATAGCCCGGTTACCATCGGCCACATGCATTATCTGAAGCTGCACCACCTGGTAGATGATAAGATCCATGCCCGTTCGACGGGACCGTACTCTCTGGTTACCCAGCAGCCTTTGGGTGGAAAAGCCCAGTTCGGCGGACAACGTTTTGGAGAGATGGAAGTGTGGGCTCTGGAGGCATACGGCGCGTCCTACACACTGCAGGAGATCCTGACTGTGAAGTCTGATGATGTGGTAGGACGTGTAAAGACATATGAAGCAATTATTAAGGGCGAAAATATCCCGGAACCAGGTATTCCGGAATCCTTCAAGGTACTTTTAAAGGAACTGCAGTCTCTGGCATTGGATGTACGTGTGCTGCGTGACGACAATGTTGAGGTGGAAATCATGGAAGCATCAGACTATGGAGAGACCAATCTCAATTCCATTATCGAAGGCGACAGAAGATATGGCGATGACAATGAGTCTTACGGTGAACATGGGTATACGGAGCAGGAATTCGTAGACGGGGAACTGGAAGATATCGATATCGAACCGGATGACAGTGAATTTGATGACGATGCAGAGATCGGATTTGACGAGTATTTTGAAGATGATATGGAATAGGAGGAGCCAACTATATGCCAACGAATAATGAACAACAACACGAACCGTTAACATTTGACGCAATCAAGATCGGCCTGGCTTCACCAGAAAAAATTTTAGAATGGTCAAGAGGTGAGGTCACCAAGCCGGAGACCATCAATTACAGGACATTAAAACCGGAAAAGGACGGGCTTTTCTGCGAGAGGATCTTCGGGCCAAGCAAGGACTGGGAGTGTCATTGTGGAAAATATAAAAAGATCCGTTATAAAGGCGTGATCTGTGACCGATGCGGCGTGGAAGTAACCAAATCTGCCGTACGGCGTGAGCGTATGGGGCATATCGCTTTGGCGGCTCCGGTTTCCCATATATGGTATTTTAAGGGGATTCCCAGCCGTATGGGGCTGATTCTGGATATTTCCCCGCGTACCCTGGAGCGGGTGCTGTATTTCGCGTCCTATATCGTGTTGGACAAGGGAGAGTCTGACCTGCAGTATAAGCAGGTGCTTTCCGAGTCAGAATATCAGGAAGAAAGAGAAAAATGGGGGCATAATGCATTTCGTGTAGGCATGGGCGCGGAAGCGATCCAGGAGCTTTTGCAGGCTATCGATCTGGAGAAAGAATACACAGAATTGCAGACTGCCCTGGAAAATACTTCCGGCCAGAAGCGGGCGCGTATCGTGAAGCGCCTGGAAGTGATCGAAGCCTTCCGTGAGTCGGGAAATAAGCCGGAGTGGATGATACTGACGATGATTCCGGTTATTCCGCCGGATCTGCGTCCTATGGTACAGCTGGACGGCGGACGTTTCGCGACTTCTGATCTGAATGATCTGTATCGAAGGATCATCAACCGTAATAATCGTCTGAGAAGACTGCTGGAGTTGGGCGCTCCTGATATAATTGTCCGTAATGAGAAGCGTATGCTTCAGGAAGCGGTAGACGCCCTGATTGATAACGGACGCCGGGGACGTCCTGTGACAGGCCCTGGAAACCGTGCGCTGAAGTCCCTTTCTGATATGCTGAAAGGAAAAAATGGACGTTTCCGTCAGAACCTTCTGGGTAAGCGTGTAGATTATTCCGGACGTTCCGTTATCGTTGTAGGGCCGGAGTTAAAGATTTATCAGTGCGGTCTTCCGAAGGAGATGGCGATTGAGTTATTTAAGCCTTTTGTTATGAAGGAACTTGTGGCAAATGGAACTGCCCATAATATAAAAAACGCGAAAAAAATGGTAGAGCGTCTGCAGCCTGAAGTATGGGATGTGCTTGAGGAAGTGATCAAGGAGCACCCGGTTATGCTGAACCGTGCCCCCACTCTGCACAGGCTGGGGATCCAGGCGTTCGAGCCGATTCTGGTAGAAGGAAAGGCGATCAAGCTGCATCCATTGGTATGTACTGCTTATAACGCCGATTTCGATGGCGATCAGATGGCGGTTCATGTACCGTTGTCTGTGGAAGCACAGGCAGAGTGCCGTTTTCTGCTGCTTTCTCCGAATAACCTGCTGAAACCGTCTGACGGTGGCCCTGTGGCCGTTCCATCTCAGGATATGGTGCTTGGAATCTATTATCTGACTCAGGAAAGACCGGGAGCCAAGGGTGAGGGAATGATCTTCAAGAGTGTAAATGAAGCAATCCTGGCCTACGAAAATGGATATATTACGCTGCACTCTAAAATCAAGGTACGCATAAGTAAAACAATGGAAGACGGTACGGTAAAGCAGGGAACCATTGATGCTACGCTGGGGCGTTTGCTATTTAATGAGATTATCCCGCAGGATCTTGGATTTGTAGACCGTGAGGCAGAAGGAAATGAACTGCTTCTGGAAATTGATTTCCATGTAGGCAAAAAGCAGCTTAAGCAGATTTTGGAGAAGGTCATTAATACCCATGGCGCGACACAGACGGCGGAAGTACTGGATAATGTCAAGTCCATTGGTTATAAGTATTCCACCAGGGCGGCTATGACGGTATCTATTTCCGATATGACCGTGCCGCCGGAAAAACCGCAGATGATCCAGGACGCGCAGGATACGGTGGATCGGATCACAAAGAACTATAAGCGTGGCCTGATTACGGAAGAAGAGCGTTATAAAGAGGTCGTAGAGACCTGGAAGAATACCGATGACAAACTGACCGAGGCGCTGTTAGGGGGGCTGGATAAGTACAACAACATCTACATGATGGCCGATTCCGGCGCGCGTGGTTCGGATAAGCAGATCAAGCAGTTGGCGGGTATGCGTGGATTGATGGCAGATACAACCGGACGTACGATCGAGCTGCCGATCAAGTCCAATTTCCGTGAAGGTTTGGATGTATTGGAGTACTTTATGTCTGCCCATGGCGCGCGGAAGGGGTTGTCTGATACGGCTCTTCGTACCGCCGATTCCGGTTACCTGACAAGGCGTCTGGTAGACGTGTCACAGGAGCTGATTATTCATGACAGTGACTGTATCAGTGATGAAGAAAAAGAAATTCCGGGTATGTATGTAAAAGCATTCATGGACGGAAATGAAGAGATTGAAAGCCTTCAGGAGCGTATTACAGGGCGTTTCGCCTGTGATGATATCAAAGATAAAGAGGGTAACGTGCTTGTAAAGGCGAATCATATGATCACGCCCCGGCGCGCGGAACGCGTTATGAAAAGGGGCGTAGATGAGAATGGAGAGCCATTAAAGCGTGTAAAGATCCGTACGATCCTGACATGTAAATGTAAGGATGGTGTGTGCTCTAAGTGCTATGGCGCAAACATGGCGACAGGAGAGGCGGTACAGGTCGGAGAGGCTGTCGGCATTATCGCGGCACAGTCCATCGGTGAGCCGGGAACACAGCTTACTATGCGTACCTTCCATACCGGTGGTGTGGCCGGTGATGACATCACGCAAGGTCTTCCTCGTGTCGAAGAGTTGTTTGAGGCCAGAAAGCCGAAGGGACTTGCGATCATCACAGAATTTGCCGGAGTGGCGACTCTAAGCGATACAAAGAAGAAGCGCGAG
Source organism: uncultured Clostridium sp. (assembly GCA_964523125.1). Taxonomy (GTDB): domain Bacteria; phylum Bacillota; class Clostridia; order Lachnospirales; family Lachnospiraceae; genus Schaedlerella. The sequence goes on from CAZFXM010000003.1 coordinate 124,791, forward strand.
GTGATCGTCAGTAACGATCAGACCGGAGAATCTAAGGCATACCTGATCCCATATGGATCACGTATCAAGGTGCAGGACGGACAGGTGCTCGAAGCCGGCGATGAGCTGACAGAAGGCAGTGTGAACCCGCATGATATCCTGAAGATCAAAGGGCTGCGGGCCGCACAGGATTACCTGCTGCGTGAGGTACAGCGTGTATATCGTCTGCAAGGTGTGGATATCAATGATAAGCATATCGAGGTCATCGTGCGCCAGATGCTGAAGAAGATCCGGGTAGAGGAAAAAGGAGACAGCGAATTCCTGCCGGGCAGTATGGTAGATGTGCTGGAATTTAATGAAGTAAATGAGAGGCTTGAGGCGGAAGGAAAAGAACTTGCTGCCGGAGAGCAGATCATGCTTGGTATTACCAAGGCGTCTCTGGCAACGGATTCCTTCCTGTCCGCGGCATCCTTCCAGGAGACCACAAAGGTTCTGACGGAAGCAGCGATCAAGGGTAAGGTAGACCATTTGATCGGCCTGAAAGAGAATGTCATCATCGGAAAGCATATTCCGGCTGGTACAGGTATGAAGAAATACCGGGATGTACGTTTGAATACGGAGATCAAGCCGGATGACGAGATTGACTTTGAGGATGAACTGTCAGAAGATCTGGAAGAAGGCTTTGAGGATGAATCTGCTGCTGAGGAGGATTATCTGGATGAAGAGGATCTGGATGTCCTGGAAGATATTGACATGGGATTGGATGATCCGGAGGAAGCCGAAGCAGACGCGAATGATCTGGAAGACACGGAAGATATTGCCGCGTTGAATGATGTAGAAACAATAATCAAAGAATAGATACGGAATAAATGGACGGTCAGATGTATACATCTGCCGTCCATAGTTTTAGTCGCTCTTATCACTATTAGATATCAATTTCCAGTTCAATCTCTCCGCCATTTTTATATACCTGCAATACATGCTGTATCCTTTCATCCGGACTTAAGAGTTTGCTGATGGAACCGTCATGGTTCAGCGTATCGATCAGCAATGCAATATATTTACTCATGTCACAGTCTATATAGTAAGGCTTTGACAGCAGCTCAGGGGTGCGGTAGATCAGGTTCGTTGTCAAAATCCCGTCAATCAATCCGTCTTCATATGCTTTGTCAAACTTTTCCATCCCGTTTGTAAAAAGCCCGAAGGTGGCGGCCGCAAAGATCCTTTTTGCTTTCCGCCGTTTCAATTCCGCAGCGACTTCCAAAATGCTGTCTCCGGAAGAGATCATGTCATCAATAATGATCACATCTTTTCCCTCTACGGAGCTTCCCAGGAATTCATGTGCTACGATTGGATTGCGGCCATTGACTATGCGTGTGTAGTCGCGGCGCTTATAGAACATCCCCATATCCAGTCCAAGCACGTTTGCCAGATAAATGGCGCGGTTTGTACCGCCCTCGTCAGGGCTGATGGCCATCATGTGCTCACTGTCGATCTGCAGGTCTTTTACCGTGCCCAGCAAGCTTTTAATGAACTGATAAGTCGGAGATACGGTCTCAAATCCGCTTAAAGGGATTGCGTTCTGCACACGGGGATCATGGGCGTCAAAAGTAATGATATTATCCACCCCCATGCGTACCAGCTCCTGCAGGGCCAGGGCACAGTCCAATGATTCCCGGCCGTTTCTTTTATGCTGACGGCTTTCATACAGGAAGGGCATGATAATATTGATACGTCTGCATTTGCCGCCAATGGCCGCGATGATACGCTTTAGATTCTGAAAATGGTCATCTGGCGACATATGATTGATATTGCCCGTCAGAGAATAGGTGACGCTATAATTCAAAACATCCACCATCAGGTATAGATCTTTTCCGCGGACAGATTCTGAGATGATCCCCTTTGCCTCACCCGAACCAAAACGAGGTACTTTTGTATCAATGATATAATTGTCCTTTACATATCCGTTGAAAACGACATCTCCTATATGCTGGTTTTCACTTTCTTTTCTCCATTTTACAAGATACTTGTTGACCTGTTCCCCAAGCTCTTCACAGCCTGTGATCGGAATCAGCCCCAATGCCCCTACCGGGATATTTTCCAGGTTACGTTCGCTTCGGCGCAGCATTACACTACCTCCCTGTTCATCAGTTTTTTCTTGATCCGGATATCATCTCCGATCAACTTCAGCATGATATAGTTACTCGTAATTCTGGAAAAGGACCTTTCCGTATATAAATCGGCCAGGGAATCCAGAGATAAATTTGTAGAGATAACCGTGGACTTTTTGCCTAACAGCCGTTCGTTGATACAGGTAAAAAGCTGGGAGGCAATAAAAGCATTGGTAAATTCTGTTCCTAAGTCATCTATGATAAGCAGATCACAGTCGAAGGTATAATGATATATGTTCTGTGCATCTGTATCATCTTTATGAAAAGTACTTTGTGCAAGTACATTGAACAAAGCCGGCGCGGAATAATAAATCACTGAAAACCCTGCATCCATCAATTCTTTGGCAATACAATGGGAAAGAAACGTTTTCCCTACGCCTACGCTGCCATAAAGGAATATATTTTTATGGTCCTGTTCAAAGGTCCGGATAAAGTCCTGGCACGCGGCAAGCGCGTCCTTCATGATAGCCAAAGAAGAACGGCCGGACTTGGGGTCAATATAATTGTCAGAATAGTACTCCAGCGAAAAAGAATCAAAATTTTCTGTTTTGAGAATTTTTTTCAGGTTGGACTGTTCATAAAGAAGACGGCTGGCGGCCTTTTTAAAACAGCGGCACTTTTGATTGCCGATATAGCCGGTGTCTTTGCAGTCCGGACATTCATAGGAGGGTTCCAGATAATCCGGAGGAAATCCGCAAGTCTCCAACAGCTCTTCCTTACGCTTTCTAAGAATAGAAAGCTCTTTCTTTAAAGAGTCCACAGCATTTGCGTCTCCGTTTAACAGCTTTTTTCCATATTGTACGGAAAGAATGGAAATGGACTCATCCAGAGTTCGAAATTCTGGAGATTTTGTATATACATCGGTGTAATGCCTGGCAAGAATATCACGGCTGCGCGCCTGCTTTTGTTCATATTCTCTCATGATTGCCTGGTATTGTGAATTTTTTAATCCCATGATAAACTCCTTTTAGTTGCTGTTCAATAGTTGTTCTTCCAAAGAGTCCATATCATAAGTCCGCCTCTCAAAATTATTCAGATTTTTTGTCATATTCTTTGGATGGGAGACAGATGTTTTTTTTGCGTTTTTTTCTTTTTGAAACGCGGCGTCCAGGCTTTCTATATCCTTTAAATGATGAACCTGGCTGGCATGCCATTTTTCAAGGATCGTATCCGCATATTCGAAGCTGGGCTGGTGGGTACTTGCAATGGTACGGCTGCAAGCCTCCTGGATGATGTCCAAAGAAAAACCATAATCATCCGTCCACTTTTGTATATAAGAGATTTCAGAAACAGCAGGGCCACGGTTTTTGATGCCAAATGCATTCAGAACCGTATAACAGTTCTTATTATAATTCATAGACCGCGTGCGTGCCTGCTCCACAGTCTCAATCCCGTCATCCGCCCAGGAAAGAGCGACCTTCTGGATGTAATGCATGCTCTTATGCCCGTTCTCCACACAGGTCTCAAGCAAGTACTCTACCAGATCCGCAGACATGCCCAGTGTATCATAAAAATATGTAATGGCATCGGTGTCTGACTTGGATAAGGTCTTCCCCAGGTACTGTTCCGCAATAAAAAGTAAGGATTTCAATTCCTTCTGTGCCTTAAAAGAATCCATTGGAATTGCTTTTGCAGGCTTGAGGTTTTTTACATCCTTTACGGGTGATGCGATTTTTTGGGGATTGTCCTTTTTTACTGTCTCTTCCGGCACTTTTGCGCCGGATACTTTATCAACGGATGATTTTTCAGGGGCAGGTACGGAAGATTTTCCTTCTGTTTCTTTTCCCAAACTCAGAACCCCTACAGATTCCCAATACCGGAAAGCACGTAGGATATCCTTTTCCGTATGGTTCAGGCTGTCGGCGATCTTGGAGACTGTGAGCGTCGAGGAAGGATCCTCAAGATGCCGCAGCAGGAACAGATATACCTTTATAAATTCCCCGTTTGCCTGAGCCATATGGTGGTCTATGAAGTCATTGGAAATCAGTGTCGCGTTCGCCTGAAGTTTATTTTTAAGTTTTAATGTTTTCATCATGCTTTCCTACCCCTTAAGTTCTTAAGTTTCTTCGTCTGACTGTTTGGTAAACGTATTATAGCATTTAAAACCGGCAGGAAAAAGCACTTTTTTTCCTCATTTTCAACGTTTGTGCAGATAACTCTATGTGGAAACTGTGGATAACTTTTATTTTAACAGATTTTCTCCAATATCTACAACGTTTCCGGCGCCCATAGTTATCAACAAATCTCCTGAAACACAATGTGATCTTACGAAATCTTCAATCTCGGAAAAAGACGGGAAATAGTATGCATCGGTTCCCAGCTTCCGGACTTCTTCCGCCAGATCTTTTGAAGAGATTCCCAGGTTATCCGTCTCTCTTGCGGCATAGATATCCGCCAGGATCAGATGATCTGTATGGGACAGTGCCTCCGCGAACTCATGGAAAAATGCTTTGGTCCGGGTATAGGTATGAGGCTGGAAGATACACCAGAGTGACTTGTGTGGATAATATTTCGCTGCCTTCAAAGTCGCCTGGATCTCTGTAGGGTGATGCGCGTAATCATCAATGATCGTAACACCGTTCACTGTGCCTTTATATTCAAAACGCCGGTCAGTTCCGGTAAAGGATAGAAGACCCTTTTGGATAGATTCCATCGGTATATCCAGTAATTCTGCCGTGGCGATGGAAGCCAGGGCATTGGAGACATTGTGGTCGCCGGTGACAGAAAGCTGGATACGTGTAATGACTTCGCCATATTTTATCAGGTCAAAGGAAACATGCCCCTTTTCATCATGGAGGATGTTATCGGCGCTATAGTCAAAATCCGGAGAACTACCATAGGTGGTAACATTGCAGCCTAACCCTTTATAGATATCCGGATAGTCATCTATATCACCATTGATCACGAGAGTGCCGTCAGAGGGCAGAAGCGCTGTAAACTGATGAAAGGAGTGGCGGATATCTTCTAAGTCCTTGAAAAAGTCCAGATGATCTTCTTCAATATTTAAGATCACGGCAATCTTCGGGAAAAAATGCAGGAAGCTGTTAGTATATTCACAGGCCTCCGTAATGAAAGTGCCGGAATTACCTACACGGATATTTCCACCGATTGCCTGTAGGATCCCGCCTACGGAAATGGTTGGGTCGAGCTTGCCTTCCAGAAGAATATGGGAGATCATAGAGGTGGTAGTCGTCTTTCCGTGAGTACCAGATACAGCAATCGGGGTGTCATAATTTTTCATAAGCTGCCCCAAAAGCTCTGCCCGGGTCAGCATAGGAATTTTCCTTGCGACTGCTTCGATCAGTTCCGCGTTGTCACGTTTGATGGCGGCAGTGTATACAACACAGTCGATCCCGTCAATAATATTAGAAGCTTTCTGTCCGTAAAAAATCCGTGCGCCGTTTTTTTCAAGCTGCTGTGTGAGAGCAGACTCCCTTGCGTCTGAGCCGGATATGATGAAGCCGTTTTGCAGAAGGATCCTGGCAAGACCGCTCATGCTGATACCGCCAATCCCGATAAAATGAATGTGGATCGGTTTACTGAAATCAATTTTATACATATCTATGTCCCTTTCCTTTGATAAAAACAATGTATGTGATATCGTATAGAATGTTATAAATTCAAGAACAGAAATTTATCTGCCTTATTATTATACTATATATGATAAAAATTGAAAGAAGTTCTTTTTGTTTATTTCCAACAAAAAGACAATATTTTCTTTGGGAAATTTGTAAAATATGTGTACTAAACAAAAAAATGATGATATAATAAAATTGAATAACTAGAAACGGGGGTGACGGCATGATAAAAAAAGAAATGATCGCTATGCTGCTGGCCGGCGGCCAGGGCAGCAGATTGGGAGTACTTACTGCGAAGGTAGCCAAGCCCGCAGTATCCTTTGGCGGTAAATATCGGATTATTGACTTCCCGCTCAGTAACTGTATTAATTCCGGAGTTGATACAGTAGGCGTACTGACACAATACCAGCCTTTGCGGCTGAATACGCATATAGGAATCGGAATTCCATGGGATCTGGACCGGAATATCGGCGGAGTGTCGATCCTTCCGCCTTATGAGAAAAGTGTGAACAGTGAATGGTATACAGGGACTGCGAATGCCATTTACCAGAACCTGGATTATATGGAAAGCTACAACCCGGATTATGTGCTGATTCTTTCAGGAGACCACATTTATAAGATGGATTATGAAGTGATGCTCAGTACCCACAAGGCTAATAAGGCTGATGTGACGATCGCGGCGATGCCGGTACCGATGGAAGAAGCAGGACGATTCGGAATTCTTGTAACAGACAGGGACGGACAGATCAGCAGATTTGAGGAAAAACCGGAGAGGCCCGGCAGCAATCTGGCATCCATGGGAATTTATATTTTTAGCTGGCCGGTACTTAAAGACGCCCTGCTCCAGCTTTCGGGCCAGCCGAATTGCGATTTCGGCAAGCACATTATCCCTTACTGCAGTGCCAGGGGGAAGCGTATGTTTGCCTATGAGTACAATGGTTATTGGAAGGATGTGGGAACGCTTAGCTCCTATTGGGAGGCAAATATGGAACTGATCGATATTATTCCGGAGTTCAATCTATATGAAGAATTCTGGAAGATCTATACCAATTGCATGAATCTTCCGCCTCAGTACATATCTTCAGAAGGTGTGGCAGATAAGTGCATCATCAGCAATGGTTCTGAGATTTACGGAGAAGTTCATTCTTCAGTGCTTGGGGCAGGCGTAGTGATAGGGAAAGGCAGTGTTGTCCGGGATTCGATTATCATGCGGGATGTAGTGATCGGAGAGAATTGTGTCATAGAGAAAGCGATCATTGCGGAGAATACGAAGATTGGCAGCGATGTTGTGATAGGGATCGGAAGTGATATACCCAACCGGATGCGGCCGGATATATATAGTGGCGGGCTGGCGGTTATTGGTGAAAATTCCGCAGTTCCTTCTGGCATACAGATCGGGAAGAATACGGCGCTCAGCGGGGTGACAGCCGCAGCAGATTATCTGAATGGAGTTCTGGAAAGCGGAGAGACATTGATAAAGGCAGGTGATCGTATATGAGAGCGGTAGGAATTATTCTGGCAGGCGGTAATAACAGGCGGATGCGTGAACTGACTGAGAAGCGCGCGGTTGCGGCGATGCCCATCGCGTCCAGCTACCGGGCCATTGATTTTGCGCTTAGCAATATGACGAATTCCCATATTCAGAAGGTGGCGGTACTGACGCAGTATAATGCGCGGTCATTGGATGAACATCTGAATTCGGCAAAATGGTGGGATTTCGGGAGAAAGCAGGGCGGCCTGTATATTTTTACTCCGACTATTACGGCTGAAAATGGATATTGGTACCGGGGGACGGCGGACGCGATCTACCAGAACCTGGATTTCCTGAAGAGATGTCATGAACCCTATGTGATCATTGCTTCCGGGGATGCGGTCTACAAGCTGGATTACAATAAAGTGCTGGAGTATCATATTGCAAAAAAGGCAGATATTACGATAGTAGTAAAGGATCTGGAAGATTCCGATGACGCCACTCGTTTTGGAACGGTCAAGATGAATGAGTCTGCAAGGGTCGTGGAATTTGAAGAAAAGCCGATGGTGGCAAGTTCACAGACGGTTTCCACAGGAATTTATGTGATGCGGAGAAGGCAGCTCATTGATCTGGTGGAGCATTGCGCGGAGGAAGAGCATTATGATTTTGTGACGGATATTTTGATCCGTTATAAAAATCTGAAAAAGATTTATGGGTATAAGCTCAGTGGTTATTGGAATAATATTTCCAGGATAGACGCATATTACCAGACGAATATGGATTTTCTGAAGCCGGAGCTCCGCAGATATTTTTTCAGGGAGCTTCCCGCGGTTTATTCTAAGGTAAGCGACCTGCCGCCGGCAAAGTATAATCCAGGCGCGGCAGTGAAGAATTGCCTGATCGGAAGCGGAAGTATCATTAACGGTACAGTGGAGGATTCGATATTATTTAAAAAGGTATTTGTGGGAAATAATTGTGTGGTTAAGAATTCGATCATATTAAACGATGTATATCTTGGAGATCATACACATATTGAGAACTGTATTGTAGAAAGCCGAAGTACGATCCGGGCAAATACAAGGCAGGTTGGGGAGGATGGGATTAAAGTAGTTGTAGAACGGAATGAGAGGTATCTGATATAAAATCAGAATAAGACGCCGGGGGCCTCCTGGCGGAGGGGGGTTAACAAATGGCAGTCTGGCTGGCACCTTTTGGGAATCGGGCAAATATACGGAGAATGTATTATGGCCGGGCAGTATCTTGATTTTTGCCAGCCTGCAAATATAAAAAATAAATAAAAGAGATGAAGGTGTGTTAAAAAGTCTTTTCGGTACGGATGATGGGATGAATGGACAGGCTTGCGAAGGGCTGTACCGGGGATATGCAGACGAGAAAGGAGACTGGATATGCAGATCACAGATGTGCGTGTACGAAAAGTGGCGAAAGAAGGGAAATTAAAAGCGGTTGTTTCAATTACGATTGACGATGAATTTGTAGTTCATGATATCAAGGTAATTGAAGGAGAAAAGGGATTGTTTATTGCAATGCCGAGCAAAAAAGCGATGGACGGAGAATACAGGGATATTGCACACCCGATTAACTCTGACACGAGGGAAATGATCCAGGAGCTGATTCTGGAAAAATATCAGGAGACAGCAGGAGGAGAGGACGAAGTATAAAATATAGCTAAAGGGATATTTTCGAACTCCATATTTTTACGCGGAAAACCTGCCGGCGGCAGGTTTTCTGTATGTTAAGGGATTCATCATAGGAGCCGGCTGACGAGAAATCAACCGGCTTTAGCAAGTGTTTCCGGATTATCTGTCTGCTGTTCACGTAGCCTTCTGAGAGGAAAGACGCGGTGTATGGTGAAAGGAAAGAGGAGCATTGGTCACCGGATGGCGGAAGGACAGATTCACGGCATAAAGCTGAAGCTGTCTGGCCGGGGACTTGGGTGTGGCAGAGGAACCGTATTTTGTATCTCCTATGATCGGACATCCGATATGTGCCATCTGGACACGGATCTGATGGTGACGTCCGGTGCCAAGGGTGATTTCAGCCAGGGCAGAGGAACCCTCGGTATCAATGATCCTGTAATGAAGCCTTGCCAGCCTGGCACCGGGGGTATCAGGAGTGCAGACACGGGAAACATTGACGCGTCCATCCTTTACCATGTAATCCTCCAGATCGGCTTCCTGCTGTTCGGGAACCGCGCTTAGAAGGGCAAGATAAAGTTTGCCGAAACCGGAGGATTGAAGCTGTTGATTGAGAGATCTGGCGGCCGCGGGAGTCTTTGCAAATACAAGAAGCCCTTCTACGGGCTGGTCCAGTCGATGGATAAGGGAAAGATAAGGCTCTCCGTTTTTTGAGCCGGAACTATGGAGGTGATTTTTGAGGATGCTGACCATATCAGGTGTACTGATCTGCCTGCTTTGTGTAGGGATTCCTGCTGGTTTTACGCAGACAAGGATATACTGGTCTTCAAAAATGATCTGTGGTTTCATGGAGAATCTCCTTTATATTATTACTATCTAAAGAATTATGTATAATTCTTGACTTTTTGCCGTAATCTGTCTAAACTGATTATGATATAAAAGTTTTTTAAGGTCAAGCCATAATTTTTAGTTTAGTATAGATTTAAGAAAGCTGTGAAAAGTAACAAGAAGGCGGGATGACAGGATGGATAACCGAGAATGGGAAAAGTTCGGAGAGGAAATCCGCAGGAATGTACAGGATGCGGTGGATTCCAGAGATTTCAGCAGATTGAACCAGACCATTACAGATGCGATCAATGGCGCGGCAGACGGGATCACCAGGGGCATGAGGGATGCCGCGGGAGAGATCAGCAGAGGCGTGCGCCAAAACAAAAGGAACTGGAATGGCAGTGCGGCGAGAAGAGGGGCTGATTCTAAGAATAAGTACCAGTATAGTGGATATGCCGGACAACAGGGGACCGATCCGGACTGGAACGGGCAGCCGGATCAGAAATATAATTGGAACAAGGCATATTATTCCAGATTCGGCAACCGGGATAAGTCTTTTGAAGAGGATACGCAAGGATATGCAGAAAGGGCTCAGGGAGCAGATAAGCAGCTTCCGGCATTGTACGCGGGAACCACTCCTGCCAATGTCGGAGGAACGCTGCTTTATGGATTTGGATGTGCCGCGGGAAGTGTTTCTTTGATCTCGTTGGCTATGGTATTGCTTGCAGGGTTTGGAACCGGGGATTTCAGTTCCGGCTTCTGGGCCGCTTCAGGAGCGCTGGCCGTTTTTTCGGCTGGGTTTGGCTGTATGGCAGGAGTCGGCAGCAGTATACGTGGAAGGGTTAAGCGGTTCCGCGGCTATATCAGCAGTCTGGGGAGCCGGGAATACTGTAATGTAAAAGAACTGTCAGAACATCTGGGGAAATCACGCCGTTTTGTAGTGAAGGATCTGGAAAAGATGATACAAAAAGGGTGGTTTCGTCAGGGGCATCTGGATACGCAGAAGACTTGCCTGATGGTCAGCGATGATGCGTATAAGCAATATACGGACCTGCTGCAGCGGAGAGACCAGGTCAGGGAGGAAACACAGGCACAGCAGGCAGAAGCGGCCAAAAAGAGAGCCAGGGAGGTGCAGAAGGAAGCGGAAGCACCGGATTCGAAGCTGTCTCCGGAGATACGGCAGATTATTAAGACCGGGGAAAAATATATCCAGAAGATCCATGATTGTAATGACGCGATCCCGGGAGCGGAGATTTCCGCAAAGATTTCCAGGATGGAGATGTTGGTGGACCGTATTTTTGACCGGGTAGAGCAGAATCCGGACTCAGTGACGGATATCCATCGAATGATGGAGTATTACCTGCCGACGACGGTAAAGCTTCTGGAAGCATATCAGGAACTGGACGCCCAGCCGGTACAGGGGGAGAATATTATTTCTTCTAAAAGGGAGATCGAAAAGACACTGGATACTTTGAATGTCGCATTTGAGAAGCTGCTTGACAGCCTGTTCCAGGATACGGCATGGGATGTGTCATCGGATATTTCCGTACTGCATACCATGTTGGCGCAGGAGGGGCTGACAGAAGACGACTTTCGATAACGATTCAGAACAGCAGCCGTGTAAGCGGGCGGGCCTGTACTCTGCTGTTTTTAATAATGACAAAACTGGGAGGTTACTATGAGCAATGAATTAGACGCATTTACGACAACACCGACACTGACGTTGGATCCTTTTGCTGAGGAGAAAGCCCCGGTTGCCCAGGCACTCACTCCAGAGCCGGAAAAGCCTGCCTTTGATGAAAATGTATTGACGCCAGAAGAAAGACATGCTGTGGAGCAGTTCGCGGAAAAGATCGACCTGACAAATTCACAGATGATCCTGCAGTATGGAGCGGGAACACAGAAGAAGATGGCGGATTTTTCGGAGAGCGCCCTGGAAAATGTAAAAACAAAGGATTTAGGCGAGGTCGGGGATCTGCTTACGGATGTAGTAAAGGAGCTGCGGAGTTTTGACGAGGAAGAGGAAAAGGGGTTTCTGGGAATCTTCAAAAAACCCGCCAATAAAATTAACGCGATGAAAGCGAAATACAGTAAAGCAGAAACAAATATCAACCATATCTGCAAGGTGCTGGAATCCCATCAGGTACAGCTCCTGAAAGATATTGCCCTGCTGGACAAGATGTATGAACTGAACCTGACGTATTTTAAGGAACTTACTATGTATATTATGGCCGGAAAGAAGAAGCTGCATGAGATCCAGACAGGCCGGCTGCCAGATTTGTTTCAGAAAGCGCAGGCCAGCGGACTGGCGGAGGACGCGCAGGCAGCCAGGGATCTGGATTCAATGTGCAACCGGTTTGAGAAGAAGCTGCATGACCTGGAACTGACAAGACAGATCTCGCTCCAGACGGCGCCTCAGATCCGGATGGTTCAGGGCAACGATACTTTGATGGTAGAGAAGATCCAGTCTACCATTGTTAATACAATTCCTTTGTGGAAGAGCCAGATGGTACTGGCGCTCGGCGTGGAGCATTCTGCCCAGGCAGCGGCGGCACAGCGGGAGGTAACAGATATGACAAACGAACTGCTTAAGAAAAACGCGGCCAGGCTGAAGATGGCAACCATTGACGCCGCAAAAGAGTCGGAGCGTGGAATTGTCGATATGGAGACTTTAAAGATGACTAATGAATCTTTGATCTCCACATTGGATGAAGTGATGCGCATCCAACAGGAGGGCAGACAGAAGCGCAGGGAGGCAGAGACGGAGATGCAGCGTCTGGAAGGCGAGTTGAAGCAGAAACTTTTACAAATGCGTGCATAGGATATTGACCGGACTGCGATCAAAAGCAGACGTCGATCAGCATGCTATTATAAAAAATACAACGGCAGACCACAGAATTGTCTGCGAAAAAAGAATATGAGGAGAATCGTTATGGCGAAGGAAAAAAAACTGGTAGAGTCGATCACTTCCAGAGAGGAGGATTTTGCGCAGTGGTACACGGATGTCGTGCGTGAAGCAAAGTTGTGTGATTATTCAGGAGTAAAGGGCTGTCTGAATTATTTGCCCAACGGATATGCGATATGGGAAAAGATACAGGCGGATCTGGATAAGCGCTTTAAGGATACAGGGGTAGAGAATGTATACCTGCCGGTTCTGATACCGGAGGCACTGCTTCGGAAAGAAGCAGATCATATCGAAGGCTTTGCGCCGGAGGTTGCCTGGGTGACACAGGGAGGACTGGAGCCATTGCAGGATAAATTCTGTATCCGGCCCACATCAGAGACGTTGTTTTGTGATGTGTGGAGCAAGACCGTGCAGTCTTACCGGGATTTGCCGAAGGTTTGGAATCAGTGGTGTTCCGTACTCCGTTGGGAAAAAACGACAAGGCCGTTTTTGCGTTCACGAGAATTTTTGTGGCAGGAAGGGCACACAATCCATGCTACATTTGAGGAGGCGGAGCAGAGAACGCTGACTATGCGTGATGTATACCGGGATTTCATTCAGGATGATCTGGCGATCCCCCTGGTCTGCGGACGCAAGACAGAGAGTGAGAAGTTCGCGGGGGCGCAGGATACTTATACGGTGGAAGCGTTGATGCATGACGGGCAGGCGCTGCAGTCCGCAACCAGCCATTTCTTTGGTAATTCTTTTCCGGATGCCTTTGATATCAAATATTCGGATAAAAATAATGAACTGCACAGTGTATATGAGACTTCCTGGGGCTTGTCTACCAGGATCATTGGCGCGATCATTATGGTTCATGGGGACGACAGTGGTCTGGTACTGCCGCCAAGAATCGCTCCGGTACAGACAATGGTGATCCCGATCGCACAGCACAAGGAAGGCGTGCTGGATAAGGCAGGAGAATTGTTGGATACGTTGCGCGCGGCAGGCTATGCGGCGAAGATGGACGACTCTGATAAGGCTCCGGGCTGGAAGTTCAGCGAACAGGAGATCCGGGGAATTCCTACCCGTATCGAAATCGGCCCGAAGGATATTGAAAAGGGACAGGTAGTCGTGGTGCGCCGTGATACAAGAGAGAAAACAATTGTTGCCATAGATGAGATTACCACAAAGCTTGGAGAGATTCTGGAAACCATGCAGAAGGATATGTTTGACAGGGCAAAAGCTTTTTTGGATTCTCATATTGATTCCGCTGTTACAATGGAGGAAATGAACAAAAAGTTCAATGAGAACCGTGGCTTTATCAAGGCAATGTGGTGTGGAGAGGAAGCCTGTGAGGATGAGATTAAGGCACAGACCGGCGGAGCGACATCCAGATGTATCCCGGATGAGGAAGAACATCTGTCAGATGTGTGCGTTTGCTGCGGGAAGCCTGCAAAGCATATGGTTTACTGGGGCAGAGCATATTGATCATGGCATTTCAGAATATGGTAAATATGCAGCTGATGATGTTTCTTCTTGTTACGACTGGCTTTTTTGTGAGAAGAAGGAACATTATCGGCGGTATAGCACGAAAAGAGTTAGTGGATTTTTGTCTTTATATTACTTTGCCGTTTAACATTTTCCATTCCTTTCAAATGGAATGGGACTCCGGTATGCTGACGGCTTTTCTGGAAGTGTTACTTTTGTCAGCAGGTTATAACCTGATTTCAATCCTTATAAGTTATCTTTTATACCATAAAACCGATCTGGGACGCCAGAAACCGTTGAGATATGGGACGATCGTATCAAACGGTGGTTTCCTGGGGAATCCGGTCATCGAAGGGATCTATGGTACAGAGGGGCTGTTCTACGCATCGGTATTTATGCTTCCGGTGCGTATTGTCATGTGGAGCATCGGTACATCCTGTTTTATGAAAGGCAGTCAGGAAAATCTTGTGAAAAGGGTGTTGACCCATCCGTGCGTGGCGGCGATCTATCTGGGTCTTGCGGCAATGCTGGCCGGGATAGACTTTCCGGTTTTTGTGGAAAATACGATCACCGGTATCAGCAATTGTAATACCCCTCTGAGTATGATGTTGATCGGGATGATGTTGGCAGAAATGAATCCAAAGGGGCTGATCGACCGGACGATGGCATTTTATACAACAGTGCGCCTGCTCCTGATTCCGGCGGTTATTTTCGCGATTACGTTTTTACTGCCTGTCCCGCCTTTGCTTCGTGGGATCACGGTGATCATCGCGGGAATGCCTGCGCCGGTGACAACTGCGCTGTTGTCCGCAAAATATGATGGGGATGAAAGGTATGCTACGGCGATGATATTTGTAACGACGATCCTGTCGCTGGTAACATTGCCAGTGTGGAGTTATTTGCTGGGAGTGTAGAGATATCCCGCGGGAAAAAGGGCCGGCTGCCGGATATAACTTAGGAAAGGAAATGAATTTATGAAAAAAATTGTAACTCTCGGTTCTGCCTCTCCAAGAAGGAGGGAACTGCTGGAGCAGATAGGAATAGAATTTGAGGTTGTGGCCAGCGAAGCGGAGGAATACTATAAAAGTACCATGCCGGAGGAAATAGTGAAAGAGCTTGCCCTGATGAAAGCGGAAAATGTGGCAGACGAGCTGAGACATAAAGGGAATGTGTCTGCAGAAAATGTTTCTGTAAAACATACCCATGAGCCTGACGGGGGAGTACATGAGGTACAGCTATGCGACAGGGTGATCCTTGGCGCTGACACGATTGTTGTGCGTGACGGAGAGATTCTCGGCAAACCATCCGATGAGGAAGCCGCGTTTTCTATGCTGAAAAGTCTGCAGGGAAGAATGCATCAGGTCTACACGGGCTTGGCATTGCTGGATTTTGATAAAAATGGGAAGCGGCATATGATTGATCATGCCGAAGAGACGAAAGTCTATGTACATGAAATGTCGGATGAAGAAATCCGGAGTTACATCGCGGCCGGAGAGTCGCTGGATAAGGCAGGAGCTTACGGGATCCAGGGAAGGTTCGCGGCATTTATCGACCGGATCGAAGGCGATTATTTTAATGTGATGGGACTGCCGGTGGCATATTTGTACCAACAGTTAAAAGGATTACTGGATTGATTGTATAAGGCATATCGGGAATTTCGACATTACGATATGCCTTATATTTTTGACATGCTTATTCTATCAGATCGATAACGGAGACGGGGCATCCGTCTCTTGCCTCTTCCGCGGCGCCCTTTGTTTCTGCAGTAATATCAGTATAAGCTTCCGCCAGATCCTCTTCGTTAAATCGAAAAACCTCCGGACAGGCAGAGACACAAGCCCCACAGGAAATACAGCCTTCATTTACGATTGCCTTCATATACATTCCTCCTCGTTTTTCATAGTATTACCGAAAAAACTACGTTTATACACTGTGTTTTTTAATCGCAGGCGATACAAAAGTTTTTCTGCGAAAAACGTGTGTCCGGCGCGGAGGAACATCGTTTTTTGCGTTTTCTATAATATCATTCCGCGGCCTGCCGCGGGTTTTCCTCAGAAACATCCGGGTGCAGGAAGGTATATTGAAGCAGCTTCGCGTCATTTGTGTCAACGGAATTTAAAATTACATTTCCGGTTTCCAGATACCAGACATCACCCGGGGAAGCCAGGTCCGCGAACTGTTCGGAATTGAATTTGAAACCGCTCTTTCCCAGCATATCCTCCGCTTCCGTGTGAATCTGCCCATAAATATCTGTGAGTTCATCAGAATCTTTGGCTTCGTACATCCACGACAAAGAAACGAGCTCGTCCTCTTCATTGAACATATATTTGATCGTTCCGTCCCATTCCTTATATTTTTTGGGATAGGTATATGTCATACCACCGTATACGGAATCATAGGTTTCCCCTTCCCCGCCTTCCAGAGAAATGATATCCTCCAGAGTATTTCCCCAGGTAATTGTGGTAAACGGGCATTCCGGCTCTTTTTTTTGGCATCCTGCCGCGAAAGCAGAAATAAGAACCAGGACAAAAAGGAAAGAGAAAAGTCTTTGCAGTCGTTTCATGATAGAACCTCCATATATTTTACAAATAGCGAACTGTGAATCAGAAAAATAGAATCACATCCATTACATTATACAACAGACGCGCGGCAAATAAAATGAAAATTTTTCCGCTAAAAAGAGGGAATTGTTTGAAAATACAGAGAATGCTATTGACTTGACAGAGAAAAGTGTGCTTTACTAGTATATAACAGTAAAGCAAAGCGGTTCGTTCAACAGAAAGGAAGGTGAGGATCGTGCCGGCAACAATGCGCGATGTAAAAAACAGGACAGGTTTATCGATGGCGACGATTTCCAAGTACTTGAATGGAGGTAACGTGCTGCCGGAAAATAAGATTTTGATCGAAGAAGCGATTCAGGAATTGCACTATGAAGTAAATGAGATCGCACGAGGACTCGTGAAGAACAAGACGAAGATCGTAGGCGTCATGGTACATGATGTGGAAAGTTATTTTTCGGGGAAGCTTTTGCACTATATCGGACAGGAACTCAGGAAGTATGGATATGGGATGATGAGCTGTGATTCCTGTAATGACGAAGAGTTAGAAATACAAAATTTAAAATTTCTTGTCAGCCGGAAGGTGGACGGTATTATCGTACTTCCGGTCAGTATGACCGGGGGGTTTTTAAAGCCGGCCAAGCAGAATAAGATTCCGGTCGTCCTGGTAGACCGGTCTTTTCAGGATGAAGAATTTGACTGTGTGGGAATAGACAACAAGATCGCGGCATTTCGGGCGGTAGATATCCTATTGAAGCACAATCATAAAGATATTGCGGTAATTGCTTCCAACGTAGAGTATACCGGCATCGAAAGAATCAAGGGGTATGAGGATGCGATGCGGCAGGCGGGTCTTGAGGTTAAAAAGGAGTACATAAAAACGGGACGCCATTCAACGGAGCTTGGATATGAGAAGATGAAAGAACTGCTGGCAAGTCCGAACCGCCCTACCGCTGTTCTGATGGGCAATTATGATACGATGCTGGGCGGCGTGCTGGCGGTCAATGAATCGGAATTTTCCTGTCCGGAGGATATTTCGCTGATTGGATTTGACAGTTTGATGATTACCGGGCTGATCCGCCCGAGCTGGTATATGGTGGAGCAGCCTATGGAGAAAATGTGTGCGAAGGCAGTAGAGCTGCTGATGAACCGGGTGGAGAAAAAAGGGGATGATGCGCCTATAAAAATTTGTTTTGGGACAAAGATACAAGAAGGAGAATCTATCCGTACACTCGAATAGAAGGGATGGTATCCAAAGGAGAGCGAAGCGTTTCACCTTATCAAATAAAGCGCTTCGCCTGCATTGCAAATGCATTTATGCCTTGATTGTAAAAATAATATAAAAACCTGTTGACTTAAGACGGGATAGATAGTATAATATGCCCTATAGAAACAAAGAAACGTCTCGACATATCATGAAAAATGTTCAAAACATTTCGACAAGTTTTGGGATGAATGAGGGCGAAGCGTTACGCGTAACGGCGAGGATGTGTTTGCGAAAAGGCGAAGGACATATCCGGTGAGAACGTTCATGGAGGAGGAATGAAAGTGGAAAAAATCAAACAAAATGCATTTGTAAAGAAGGTGGGCTTTAACAGAATTGTCCTGATCTTTGTACTGCTTTTAATGTACCTGGCATTCGGGGCGCTGACGGGCGGAAGCTTTTTCGGTTTTTCGCGTATCATGAACACATTGAACTATGTATACTTTCTGGGATTTCTTTCGCTGGGGGTAACATTTGTTATCGCTACGGGAGGAATTGATTTCTCCATCGGACCAGTTATGTTTTGCTGTTCTCTTGTTTCAGGATATTGTCTGACGACATATGGCGTGCCGATGGGGGCCAGCCTGATCATGAGTATTCTGATCGGGGTGCTGTTCGGTATTTTTAACGGATATCTGGTAGCATTTTGGAATGTACCGCCGTTTATCGTATCAATGGCGAGCATGAATATCGCGAAAGGTATCGCGGCCGTATTTACAAAGACTCAGTCCGTAAGCTGGCCGCAGTCATCAACGGATCACGGATGGTATCGGAATTTCGTCAATATGAACGGAATCCCGGTTGGGCTGTTTATATTTCTGATAGTTTCGGTCGTATGTGCTATCGTATTGAATCAGACAAAATGGGGACGTTACATACTTTGTCTGGGGAGCAACGAAGAAGCGGTCAGGCTTTCAGGCGTGAATGTAAAAAGGTGGAAAATGCTGGCTTACATCATCTGTGGAACATTGGTCGGCATCGCGTCAATCTTCTTTGTAGCTGCGTACACGACGGTGCAGCCCGGATATGGCGACCAGTACAATAATGAAGCGATCGCGGGATGTGTAATGGGCGGTACATCCATGGCCGGCGGACTTGCGTCAATCAGTGGTACTGTGATTGGGGTATTTATCATTTCTCTTTTACAGCAGGGTATTCTTGCATTGGGATTCACAAAAGAATATCAGTATATTATTACTGGTTTGATCGTTATTGCGGCAGTTTATTCAGACGTTTCCGCAAGACGCAGGAAGAATTAGTGATAGTATAGAGAAAGGAGAGGTGAGAAGATGGGCGATATTATTTTGACAATGAAGGATATTGATAAGTCTTTCCCCGGTGTTCACGCGCTGGATCATGTAGATCTGGAAGTAAGAAAGGGAGAAGTTCTCGCGCTTATGGGAGAAAATGGCGCTGGAAAATCAACTCTGATGAAAGTACTGACGGGAATCTATAAAAAGGATTCCGGTACGATCACATATGAAGGAAAAGAAGTAGAATTTAAAAATACAAGAGAGGCTCAGGACGCGGGTATCGTAATCGTGCACCAGGAGCTGAATATGCTGGGCCACCTGACCGTTGCTCAGAACCTGTTCATCGGAAGAGAGTTCAAAAAGGGCATCCGGATCGATGACAAAAAAATGAATGAAGAAGCGAAGAAGCTTTTCGACAGATTGAATGTGCACATTGATCCAACGGAGACGATGTCCAATCTGACGGTAGGAAAGCAGCAGATGTGCGAGATCGCAAAGGCAGTTTCCTTTGACGCGAAGGTTATTATCTTCGATGAGCCTTCCGCAGCTCTTACGGAAGCGGAGATTGAAGAGATGTTCAAGATCATCCGGGACCTGAAGAAAAAAGACATTGCGATGGTATATATTTCTCACCGTATGGATGAGATTAAAGTAATCACAGACCGTGTAACTGTTATGCGTGATGGTACCTATGTAGGAACCTTGATCACAAAAGATTGTACAAAAGAAGATATCATTAACATGATGGTAGGCCGTGTCATTTACGAAGATCCAAAGACCGTAAGTGCTGTTCCGAAGGACGCCCCGGTTGTTTTGAAGGTGGAGCATCTGAACGCGGGCAGGATGGTACAGGATGTAAGCTTTGAATTACGAAAAGGCGAGATCCTTGGATTCTCAGGACTGATGGGAGCTGGACGTACGGAGACCGCAAGGGCTTTGTTCGGAGCGGACCCGAAGGAAAGCGGGGATATTTATGTAAACGGGCAGAAAGTCACCATCAATAATCCGGAGGATGCGGTTAACTGCGGTATCGGATATCTGTCAGAGGATAGAAAGAGATATGGTATCGTAGTGCAGAAGACCATTGCGGAAAATACAACCATGGCTTCTCTGAAGAATTTTATGAACGGTATCTTTATCAATAAGAAGAAGGAAATAGAAGTTGCTGACCAGTATGTAGAAGCGCTTGCTACAAAGACGCCGGGTGTAGATGAACTTGTTGTCAACCTGTCCGGTGGTAATCAGCAGAAGGTGGTAATTGCGAAGTGGCTGACCCGTAACAGTGATATCCTGATTTTTGACGAACCTACAAGAGGTATTGATGTCGGCGCCAAGAATGAGATCTACAAACTGATGAATAAGCTGGTGGCAGAAGGGAAATCCATTATTATGATTTCCTCTGAAATGACAGAGATCCTGCGAATGAGCGACCGGATCGTGGTAATGTGTGAAGGCAAGAAGACCGGCGAACTTGATATTTCCGAAGCGAAACAAGAAACGATCATGAATCTTGCGACAAGAGAGATTGAATAGAGGAGGGCGGGAGAATGGCAAACAAAAAAGCTTTTGGTAAATTAAAAGGGCGGGAGGCCATGGTAATAGGAATTATCATCGCGATGATTATCCTGTTCAGTATTCTCAGCCCTACGTTCAGAACCTATCCTACTCTGGTGAGTCTTTTGGATAACACATATTATATTACGCTTATGGCATTAGGTGTTACCTTTCCGCTGATCACAGGCGGCGTAGACCTTTCCATAGGTACCGGCCTGGTTTCTTATGCGTTGATCGGCGGATTCCTGATCGTACAGAAGGGAATGCCTGTAGGTGTCGGGTTACTTGCATGTGTAGGAATTGGTGTATTAATAGGCCTCTTTAACGGCGTACTGGTCGCGATCATGGATCTGCCTCCGTTTTTGGCAACGCTTTGTACCTGCATGATCACGCGTGGCCTGGGGCCTGCCCTTTGCGGTGGATTTGGTGTATCCTGGCCGTCTGCCATATCAGCACAGGGCGGATTCAGAAAGATTTTTAAATTTGTTACCGCGGATGGGACCGTTATCCCGATCGGTATTTTGTTTATGATTATTCTGGTTCTGATCATGTCCTTTGTACTGGATCATACCAGAGTGGGACGTTATACGATCGCGATCGGAAGTAATAAAGAGGCTACAAGGCTTGCCGGTGTAAATATCAAGTTCTACCATGTACTGGCATATGTGATCTCAGGATTATTCGCAGGTTTGGCAGGAGTGGCTTATGCGGCAACCTATGCGACGATTTATCCGGGAGCCGGAGCCGGATTTGAGCTGGACGCGATCGGCGGAGCAATCGTAGGCGGTGTATCCGCGACGGGTGGTGTAGGTACGATCTTAGGTTCTTTCCTTGGTGTTATCGTTATCTGCCTGATGAAAGTTGGATTACCTTTTATTGGGCTTCAGGCAAACTGGCAGCAGATATTTACTGGTATCGTATTGATTGCGGCAGTATTGGTTGATGTTGTGAAAAAGAAAAAAGATTAATGAAATAAAAAAAGACTAATTAAAAATATGTTGTTCGAGGAAGAACTTCATATATAAAAAATTCCATAATAAAAGGAGGAAAAAAAATGAAAAAGAAGGTTTTAGCTATTTTACTCAGCGCGGCAATGGTGATCTCCATGGCAGCATGTGGCGGCGGAAATGACAGCGGCAGCGGCGCAGGTACCGCGGACAGCGGAACAGAGGCAGAGGATACCGGGGATGCTGCGGATGACGCGGGAAGTTCCGAAGGCGGAAACAAAGGATATTCTTTCCAGATGATCGTTAAGAGCTTCCAGTCTACATACTGGCAGGCAGCGATCCAGGGCGTTGAGCAGGCTAAAGCAGAATTAGGTGTTGAAGTAGAACCGAACGGACCTGCAAATGAGTCTGATATCGCTGACCAGGTTCAGATGCTGGATAGCGCGATTGAAAAGAAACCTGACGGAATCGCTTTGGCAGCATGCGATACCAACTCTGTAATTGATTCTCTTTCAAAAGCCCTGGAAGCTGGTATTCCGGTAGTTTGTTTCGATACAGGTGTTGATAATGCACCGGAAGGCTCCGTACTTGCTACAGTAGCAACAGATAACGAAGCAGCAGGCGCTGTAGCGGCTGAGAATATGTTCCCGGTTATCGAGGAAAAGATCAAGGCAGCAACAACTGACGCTCAGGTTCGTATCGGTGAAGTAAACCAGGATGCTACAGCATTGAATATCCAGCAGCGTGGACGCGGATTCATTGACAAAATGATCGAGCTTTGTACAGGTGCTGACAAGAAAGTTGCAGTAGTAGGAAATGAATTCTATGTAAATGGTTCAGAAGGCACTGTAGCAGAGGGAGAGGCTGAAGTTATTATTGAAGTTGGTGTTCCGGCACAGACAACAGTAGACCTGGCTTCTACAGAAGCGCAGAAGATTATGTCCAAGGATGACACGATCGCGATCTTTGGTTCTAACCAGACAACAGCAGAAGGTGTTATCACAGCAAACCAGACATTGAACAAATTAGCTACAGATCCTGAAAAAGGTATCATCGGCGTAGGTTTTGACGCTGGTACACCGCAGAAAGAAGCTATCATGAATGATCAGTTCATCGGTTCCGTAACACAGTCTCCGTTGAAGATGGGTTATGAAGCTGTTAAGACTCTGGCTGCTATTTGTGATGGCGAGACCGTATCTGATATCCCGATGGATGGTTATTGGTATAACAAAGACAATATGGAAGATGAGGATATTGCTCCTAACCTTTATGACTAATCTTTAATTAGCAGTACGTTAAAGAGGGAAAAAGGAATCGGATTTATTCCGGTTCCTTTTTCTTTGGAATACTTGACAGTAGAAGCGTTTTTGTGTATTTTTTATTCTATACGAAACACAGGAGGATATCTATGCTTGAAAATGTAGAGACAATGTTTGATAATATGGATGGGATGTTAAAAAAATTAAAGAAAAAATCATATGAGGAGAATATGGGGCGCTTTCTTGAAAAGAACCAGCATTATTTCCAGGAGATGACGGAGCATATGGACGCGGCACAGGATAAAGAAAAGGCTGTGTCTGAGATTGCGTCAGTACTCGGTGAATGTGTGGAGAACCGGTTTGGAAAAGGGGAAAAGAAGAAAATTTCCTCCCGGACGCAGGCGGATATCAATTTCTATATGATCTATTATGTATTTCCTGCTATTCTCAAGACCGGGCATCAGGACTGCAGATTGATAGCGGATACGGTCTGCGCCGAATGGAAAACACGTTTCAAAGACAGCGCGATCGGGTATACGGATTATGATTCCCTCTATAAATCCTTCCGGGAAAAAATATTTGGGATTTTTTGAAGTCTTAGAATCGGGGATTCAGGCTCTATGAGGAGACATTCCGCAATGGAAAAACACAATATATCATTGAACCGTCCGCCCGAAATTGTTATACTATTGTTAGATTCATTCTTGGAAAAGGATGTCGAAAGAGGTGAATGATATGGAAGGAAAAATTTTAGCGGATTCTGATACAAAATCCGTGCCGGAAGATTTCCAGGAAAGGGAAGCCGCGCTGAGGAAAGAGCTGGATGATTACCGGGAGAGGGAAGCCGTGCTGAAGAGGGAACTGGATGATTACCGGGAGAGGGAAGCCGCGCTGAAGAAGGAGCTGGACGATTACCGGGAGAGGGAAGCCACGCTGAAGGACGAAGTCATTAGATCCCAAAACCGGGCTGAGATGATTGAAGGGTATAATGAACTTATGATTGAGATGCTCAGCAAACGGAAGGAATGGCTTCTTGTCATCGACGTGGATACGAAGGAAATTTTGTACTGCAATAAGAAAAAGCAGGAAGGAATCGTAGATGCCTCTTTTTGTTCTGCCTGTAAAAAGCGTCTCCCGTTCCATAACGCGATCATGAAATGGAATAGTGAAGAGCAGTACAAGGTATGGGAGATGGACGGGGAGGCCGACACATATTACCGTATCACCTCTTTTCCGATTGAATGGCGGGAGCATGATTCTTATGTTCATGTTATCTCTGATATTACAGAAGAGAAGCGCGCCGCCCATAACCTTGCCAGTAAAGTGTATCATGATCCCGGCACAGGAATCAAAAACCGGCTTTTCTTTAAAGAATATATGGAAATGGTTCTTCGGGAGGAGCAGGATGCTACGATTTGCTATCTTGATCTGGATGGGCTCAAATATGTAAACGACAAATATGGACATCTGGAAGGAGATGTCTATATCCAGAATTTCGTAGAGCTGATCAAAGCCAATTTCCGGAGCGAGGATACTTTTGCGCGGATCGGAGGAGATGAATTCTGTCTCGTACTCAGTGGCAGCATCGGGGAATTGATCGAATGGAAGATGGAGGAAATCTTACGGCATTTCCAGACCGGAGGCTATGCCGAATATCAGTGCAGCTTTAGTTATGGTATCGTGAATATCGAAGGTTCAAACAATCATATGTCATATGACGAGATCCTCCAAAAAGCGGATGAGATCATGTATCAATGCAAACGCAGGAATAAAGAGAAATATCCGCAGCTTGTCAGATAAGGGCAGACCGCCGGAAAATGATTAACTACAGGAGCAGCGCCTTATCTTTCCAGGACGAGGGCGCTGCTTTTTGCTTTTCCATTCGTCCGGCAGGGCGAAAGTGGCCCGGCATCGAGCCGGGGCAGCTATTTCAACGGCAGCACCATCAGCAATTCATCAGAATAGCTTCCGTCTTTTAACAAAAAGGAATGCGGCCGCTCCCCGTATATAGAAAAGCCCAGCTTTTTATATAGACTGACTGCCACAACATTGGTGGAAACAACTTCCAGTTCAATCTGTTCATACCCGGCCTCCTTAGAAAACGCAATCAACTCGGATAATACTTCCTGTCCCAATCCCTGTCCCCATGCGCTCTTTAACATAGCGATCCCAAATGTAGCACGATGCCTTGTTTTCTTTTTTGGTATGACACAGGTCAGGCTGGCATTCCCAACCAGTGCCTCATTTTCAAACACAGAAATCATAAGACTGCCTTTTTCCTCTGCGTATTTCTTTATAAAATCAATCTCATCCTGTATGCTGAAATCCATTTCTTCGGGATAACTGATACCATATTCCGTTTCCTCAGCAGTAAGCTTCAGATAATTTAACACCTTTTCTGCCTCTTCCGGGCGGGGGCTGCGTAAAAGATAATGAGTACCATTTTTCCCGATAAATTCTTTTCCTTTATACAACATGATTTTTCTGATTCTCCTTCTTAAAAGCCAGTAATGACCTTTTTTGATTTCTTTATCATACCATGAAATTTTTAAATTGAAAACCAGGAATTGAATCGGAGGAATAAATACGTTATACTATAGCTACTGTTCACTTCAGAGCCGCATGCCACGCTGCACGGCCACAGGCCAGATAATACTGACTGAAGGAACAGATTTCCTGAAACCTTATAAGGAGACAACATGAATTTAATAAGCAAGATCCCAAAAGAATTTTATAAGCTTTTCGCGAGCAAGTATATGGAGTATTACCAGCAGTTCCTGGCAGCGATCTACGAGGAATCCGGCAGGTCTGATTCCCTGCTTGGACTTACGGAGCGGGAATGCCGTGTTGTCATGAATGAGAAGATTGCCGCGGAAACACTGGACTGGAGCGAGGAGCAGTTTGACGAGGAAGGGGAATTGCTGACCAGAAGCAACATGGCCTCGATCTGTCTAAAGCATTTGGAGGACTGGGGATGGCTGAAACGGGATTATGATGAAGTTCTGGACAGCTATGTGGTTTCTTTCCCGGAATACAGCCAGTTATTTGTAGATCTGTTCCGCCGTCTGTACAGTGGGGACGACACCCGGGAGCGGGAGAGCGTATTGGCTATCTACAGCTACCTGTACACCTACAGCTCTGACAAGGAAAAGAACAATGAGATCCTGAAAAGCGCGTTACAAACCTCTCGTTCCCTGCTGCAGATGCTTTCCAATATGCAGGAAGGGATGAGAGGATATTTTGACGAGTTGTCCAGGCAGAGAAGCTTTCTTGGTATTCAGGAAGTGCTTGTAAAGGAAATGAATAACAACGAAAGCAAAAAATATGCGATCCTCACTACGACAGATAGCTTCTACCGTTATAAGGAGGCGGTCAGGGAGCTGATCGACCAAAACCTGAGTGAGAATGAGGCTCGCAAACAAGAACTGCTGCTCCGGAAGCAGGAGTTATTGATGAAGGAACAGGAGATACATCTTACTGAGTTTGGAATTCCATACCGCCGTCTGGAGCGTGCCATAGAACGTTGTGACGAGGCGATGGATATCATTTACCGGATCGAACGGGAATTTGCTGTCATTGAGCGCAGATACAATAAGCTGATCGAGCAAAAAACCTTGTTTGCCAGCCGCGCGGCGGCAAGAATCCGGTATATTTTAATGGAGGGCGATCTGGAGGAAGATCCCACTGTGATGTTGGTGAAGCTTCTCAACAAAAGTGAGAACAACCTGGAAATCCTGCAAAAGCTGTCTGACCGGATGAACCTGAGTGAGCCCTTCCGAATGGTCAACGGACAGAGCCTGGCACGGCGCAGGAATATGGAGAGGACCCAATTTCAGCCTCAGGCCGTGAGCCAGGGTATGGAGCAAGAGGAAAAGCTGGACGCGTTTGTACTGAAGCCCCTTTATACCAGGCAGGAGATCGGGGAATTTTATAGAAAAAATACGAAGAACGGAACCTTTACTGTGACTGAAGATACGGTAAAGTCCACAGAAGACCTGGAAAAATTATTTTTTATATGGCAGGACGCTGTGGAGATCGCGGACGATGCCAGAAAGATTACCATAGGGCAGGAGCTGGAAAATCAGGATGGCTGCCGTTTTTCCTCCCTTACGATAAAGGAGTAAATAAGTATAGAAAGGAATCACAATGTTTACATACATGGAAGAGTTATCGATGTCAGAGGCGGAGAACCTGAAAAAAACCATTACCCGGTTATTTCGCCAGACCTGCGTTTTACAGATCAAATATGACCCGGTCACGCTGACGCCCCGGGATAATCCAGATTATGAGATCTGCCTCCGGCACAAGGATTTTATAGAAAGTTATCTTTCCGTCCTTGGATGTGAGTTGGAACACGACCCGCAGGAGCACATTTTCCGTTTAAAAGGGGATGGAATAGAGACAGAAAAAATCAGCCCGGCAACAACCATGATCATCCTGCTTGTGAGGATGATCTACCGGGACAAGATTATGGGAGAAGGCTTAAGCGCGACCGTTACGAATCTTGGAGAAATCCGGGAATATGGAGCCAATACCGGGCTTTTAAAGCAGAAGCTGACCGCCGTGGAGTGGAGGGATGCCCTGTATCTGATGGGCAGGCACCAGATGATCGAGCTTGCGTCAGCAGTCCGGGATGTAAAGGATGACACACCGATTTATATATATAGTACGATCCTGCTCTATGTGAGCGCGGCGGATATGAACCAGCTGATACAGGAGTACAGGGAGGAAATAGAACAATATGAAACAATCAAAGAAATTATTCCGGCGGATGCTGCTCAATAATTGGGGAGGTATCAGCCATAAGGTGCTGGAATTTCATGAATACGTGAATCTGTTCAGCGGCAAGAGCGGTTCCGGAAAATCTACGGTGATGGATGCCATTCAGGTCGTCTTATATGGAAGCGTGGCAGCGGCCTTTTTAAATAAAGCCGCGGATGACGCGAAGAACAGGCGAAGTGTCCTGAGCTACCTACGTGGCGCCCAGAAAGATGGGACTTCGAATCGTGAAGATATGGATTTCTGTTCCCAGATCGTGCTGGAGCTTGAAGATACAGGAAGCAGGATCATCACTTGTATCGGCGTTGCCTTTGAGGTGGGAAGGCAGGACGTGGAGCTTCGGAAATACCATTTCTTCAGTCATTCGGGACGCCTGCCGGAGGATGGATATCTGACGGAACAAGGCGTGCCCTATACGGCAGCGCGTCTAAAAAAGCTGATCGAATTACGGAGCCGTTCTGAGGACAACAGGGGACGGGTGGACGTGAATCGGATGTATCCATCCAGAGAAGCATATCTGAATATGCTGTATGATTCCATTTTGGGTTATATTGATCCGGGACGCCTGATGACCATGGAGAAAAGTGCCATTGCGCTTCGGATGGCAGACGGGACCGGGCAGTTTATCAGGGACTATATGTTCCCGAAGAGCAAGGAAGACACGGTATCCACGATCAGCAGGCAACTGGGCGCGTACCGTGAGATCAAGGAAAAAATAGAGGATCTGGAACATCGCATTGAGATTTTGGATGAAGTCTGCAATACGAACCAGGAATTGATCCGGGTTCTGGCTGACAGGCTGCATGCGGAAGCAGTTTTGCGGATCGTAGATATAGAAAGCTGCAAAATACGGCTGGAAGCAAAGAAAGCAGATCTAGAAGGGATTTCCGCAAAGATTTCCGAATTGGAAGAACGCTATGGTATTTTAGACACACAGAAAAAGGAAAAAACAGAGGAACTGGTCGAGGTGAAAGCGGAGTTGCATTCCAGTGATTATGGCGTGAAAAAGAAGGAGCTGGAAGAACTGAAAACCACCATCCGCCTGCTCCAGGGGAATGCAAGGCAGTGGCAGGAAATCCTGCAAGGCCTACAGGAATGGGAAATGGATGAGGACATCAGCGGTTATATCAGCAATCCAACCTTGCAGCGTCTGGAGGAAATTCTGGAAGGCGAAGTGACGGCGGATTCTCTGGATAAGCTGCGGGGCGGCATTCAGAACGCACTGGAAATGATCGGAGAAGAGCTTGCGGATCTGAACGACAGTATCCGTAAGACAACAAAGGATCTCAGTGAAAAGAAGGAAATGGTGGAGGACCTGAAAAATGACCGTAAGCCGTACCGGAAAGAACTGAAAAGTGCCAGAGCGCAATTACAAAGCGAATTGAGCAGCCAGTATGGGCGGACGATCCATGTGGAAATATTTGCCGATTTATTTGATATTACGGATGAAAAGTGGAAAAACGCAATCGAAGGAAGAATGGGACGCGTCAAGCACAGTCTGGTCACCGAGCCGCAGTATGCCCTGGATGCCGCAAGGATTTTTCGCAGGATGAAGCGGAAAGAATTTGAAGAGGTGGATCTGATCAATACGGCGGCTGTCAAAAGAGATGCTCCCGGATCAGAGCCAGGGACGTTATATGAGGCAGTCCACGCGGACGAGCCATATGTGGTGATGTGTTTGAAACGGTACCTGGGAAGAATTTCTAAATGTGAGACCGTGGAAGAGCTTCACCAGGCGCGTGACGGCGTGACACCGGACTGTTATTCCTATAGCAATTATATTTTTCGTCATTTGCGGGAAGAGGATTATGATCGCTATGCCTGTATCGGAACGAAGGTCTCTAAGGCGAAGCTCCGTGAGCTGGAGGAAGAAATCTATGATCTGGAACAGCGTCAGATCACCGATATTCAGATGAGGGAAACACTGAACCGCGCGCGGAAATTGGAACAACTGCATCAGAATACGGAGCAGCTTTTACAGCTTTCGCGGGCTTCCGGGGAATTGGAAAATTATCTGGAAAAACAGGATCAGCTTGTCAGGGAATTGAAAGATCTGGAGGACGGGAAACGGACCGCACAGTTGAAAGAGCAAAAAGAAGTGCTGGAACAAAGCATCCGGGAACTGAACCAGATATCGGAGCAGGTCAATAAAGAACGGATCGGCCGTGAGGGAGATTACAGGGCCGCGGAAAAGGAGCTAAGAGATTTCCAGGAAAGGCTTTCCACGCTACAGGAAGGCTTCCATGCCGATGACCTGCTGCTGGCGGAGGTGCGGGAGAACCTGGGAACACAGAGTGAAGCTGCTTACCGCAGAAAACAATATGATCTGTCCCAACGGCTTGCGGGACAGGAGACCCAATTGGAAGAACAGCGGATCATGGCAAGGAACCGGTTCAACCGGGAATATCCCACTTTTGGATTTACCGGTGTAGAGCATGAAAATGACGTGTATGACCAGCTTCTGGAGGAGATGAAGCGGGACTACGAGCCAAAGTATAAGGAAGAATTTGAGAAGCAGTATCGCCAGGTCTACCAGTCTCTTAGGGAAAATGTGATCGCGACGATTCATGGCGAGATCAAAGCGGCATACCGGCACAAACGAGAGATCAACCGGATGCTGTCCAGGATCCGGTTTTCAGACAGTACCTACCAGATCGATATTCTCCCTGCCGAAAATGAGAACGGCCAGTTCTACGAAATGCTGATGGCGCCGGAGCTGGACAGTAAGGTGCTTGACAATGACGGATTTGAAGGCCAGCTCAGTCTGGGAGAGGATGCGTTTTTTAAAAAATATGAGGCTCAGATTCAGAGATTGACGGAAAAATTCATGCCGCCCAGAGAAGAGGGCGGCGAAAAGCGTACCCTGCACAGGCAGGAAATGGAGCGGTACGCGGACTACCGTAACTACCTGACTTTTAGCATGTATGAACGGGTGGAGGATGCCAAGGGCCATGTAAAGAAAAACGCGGTGGATGAAATGGCAGGGCGGGATTCCGGCGGGGAAGGACAAAATCCTAAATACGTGGCTCTGCTGGCCGGATTTGCCATGCTCTATATGCAGCAGAGCAGCCGGGACTCCAAGATCCGTCTGGTGCTGTTAGATGAGGCATTTTCCAAGATGGACAAGGAACGGAGCGAGGTATGCCTGCGCTATGCAAGAGAGTTGGAACTGCAGTTGATCGTTTGTGTACCGGATGAACGCCTGCAGTCACTGATCCGTAATGTGGACAGTGTTTATGGCTTTCGCAGGCATCAGAACCAGATTTCCATGATGCATATTGACAAAGGAAATTATCTGGAATTGATGGAAGGAAAAAGGGAGCAGGAAAGCAAGGATGAAAGAGACGAAAGGGAATAAGCAGGATGATCGGGATCGCGATATGTGAGGATGAAAAGTATATGCTGGATAAATTAACCGAAAGCGTGAGAAATTATTTTGAACGGAAAAATTTATCCGCCAATATACGAAGCTTTTTATCAGGCGAGGCATTGTTGAAAACAGACGCTCTTTTTGACATTGCCTTGTTAGAT
Source organism: uncultured Clostridium sp. (assembly GCA_964523125.1). Lineage (GTDB taxonomy): Bacteria > Bacillota > Clostridia > Lachnospirales > Lachnospiraceae > Schaedlerella. The sequence goes on from CAZFXM010000003.1 coordinate 155,993, forward strand.
CTGAAGCTTCCCGGCATGAATGGATTGGAAATGGCAAAGAAATTTTGCGGTAAAAGCCAGATCATTTTCGTGACTGCTTATAAGGAGTACGCGTTGGACGCATTTGACCTTGGAGCCGTACATTATCTGGTCAAGCCAGTCACGAAGGAGCGGCTTGACCTGGCACTGGACAGGGCGGTGGGACGGCTGGAGAAAAGAGATGACAGGACGTTGGCGCTGTTGAGAAACGGAACAGCGCAAAGGATCTTGATCCGTGATATTTTGTACTGTGAGGTTTTTGATCATCAGATCTGTATTCATACGGTGGAAGGAAGGTTTGCGTATTCCGGGTCATTGGATTCTTTGGAGAAAAAACTGGATGAACGCTTTTTTCGCTGCCACAGAAGCTTTATTGTAAATATGAGCCATATTATCAGACAGGAAAATGGTACGGCAACGGTTACAGGAGGAGATAAAATACTCATATCAAGAAGAAAGCAGCAGGAATTTATGAAAAAACTGCTGTCTTTCTTGAAAAACGAGGTAATATGATGGGGAGTTTTCAGATGGCTTTTGCAGGATTTTACGCCTGGTGGATTTTTCTGAACGGGGCGGTTTATTTTGCGGAATTTCACTTTATACAGTCTTTTACAGGAATACAGAAAAAGTGGTACATGTTCGTATATATTCTGCTGAACAGTGTTCTGACATTTCTGGTGATATATTTTCAAAGCCCGGGGATGTACAGGTTTATTCTGCATATCGGGATATTGGCCTGTTTTTTCCGATTTTTTATGCATTTGAAATGGACAGATCTGCTTGCGCCGGATCAGTTTATGAATGATTATGAAAAATCTTCTTTTATGGACGCCATTCGTTCCATAGCCAGGATCGGGATGGCAGGGAGGCGCGTCGGAACCTGTGACATGGAATATGATGTGAAGTTTGCCGTATGTATTGATGGAAATGGATATGTACATGATGATATTATGGATGAGCTTCTTTATACAATGGAAAGGGATGCTCCGGAGGATTTTGAAGTATACAAAAAGAAATCAGGATCAGACGCGGTATGGTTTGCCCTGCACTGGCTTATGAATGGAAACTGGTCCTTACTGAATAGTAATAAAACGGAGTACAAACGGCATAAAGATGAGCAATACAAGAAGCTGGATGAAGTAAAGCTGGACACTACGTTTTCCGGGGCAGATACATCCGGAAAAAAGACCTTCCTGGCATCTCTTGTAGAAAAGCTGCAGGCAAACCAGGCATTACAGACCAGATTCTTTTTGGAGCAAATAACAAAAATGACGAAAACGTCTGATGGATATCTGATGGGAAGAAAAAGGAGTTTGTCGGCGCGGGCATGAGGCAGTGGGGTAACCATTGCTTTTCACATACTATCGTATACAGAAAACCTGCCAGTGGCAGGTTTTCTGTATTAGGGAACTACGTTTAGTTATGTGTCCTTGGAGTTCGAATTCCATCTATATGTTCAAATTTTAAAAATTCTGTCATCCACAAAAATTCAGGAGTTTTATCAAGTGAAACAGTTTTTTGAGTGATAGGATTATATATGTTTTTCTCAACAGGTGGACAATCATAATAAAAAATACGATATAAATATCTATTTTCATAGTTATCTTTTAAATGTTTATAACAATAGTCATTGAGTTCGTTAGCTCTTTCTTCCGGACTCTTGTTGCCCCAAAGAGCTTTTGCGCGTTTTCTATAAAATCCACCGTCAACTAAAATGGCCGTTTTTATAGAATGCTTTTCCATTTTTTGTTTATGATCTTTTCCCATAATTTTCTCCTAAGTATAAAATACCCCAAGTCTCGTCTTATCCCTTATGGTGGGAGGACTACTGCTAGGGGTATGTTCATACAATGTAACTCTTTGTTACACATTTATAATATGCTTAAAAGAACAAAAAATCAACCTTTTGATAAAAAAATACAAAAAAAGAACAATTATGGATTATAGTTCCCCCTAGGCCTTGCGCCACGCTGATTTTCTTGTCCGAAGTTCAGCATTGTTTTTGCTTACACATCATGTTAAAATATTTGTAACTATTCAGGACAGCAGACGGGTTTGTAATCTGTTGTTTTGCATACCATAGTATACAGAAAGGCTGCCGGTGGCAGGCTTTCCGTATTACGAAAATATAGAAAAGAAGGAGATATGTAACATGGCTAACAGATTTGTATTGAACGAGACTTCTTATCATGGACAGGGCGCGATCCAGGAGATCGCTACCGAAGCAAAGGGACGCGGTTTTACGAAGGCTTTCGTATGCTCAGACCCGGATCTTCTGAAATTCGGTGTAACAAAGAAAGTGTTGGACGTGTTGGATGGCGCAAACCTTGCCTATGAAGTATATTCTGATATCAAACCCAATCCCACCATCGAAAATGTGCAGACTGGTGTCGCAGCATTCAAGGCTTCCGGCGCGGATTACCTGATTGCGATCGGCGGCGGTTCCTCCATGGATACGGCAAAAGCCATAGGAATCATCATTGCAAACCCGGACTTTGCGGATGTGAGAAGCCTGGAAGGTGTGGCTCCTACAACGAAGAAGAGTATTCCTCTTTTTGCGGTTCCGACGACTGCGGGAACCGCGGCGGAGGTTACGATCAATTATGTAATTACAGACGCGGAAAAGAATCGTAAGATGGTCTGCGTAGATCCGAAAGATATTCCGGTCGTTGCGTTTGTAGATCCGGACATGATGTCATCTATGCCAAAGGGCTTGACAGCAGCAACCGGAATGGACGCGCTGACACATGCCATTGAGGGGTATATTACCGGAGGCGCATGGGAGCTGTCGGATATGTTCCATTTGAAAGCCATCGAGATCATTTCCCGTTCCCTGCGGGCAGCAGTCGCGAATGACCCGAAGGGAAGAGAAGATATGGCACTGGGCCAGTATGTGGCAGGCATGGGCTTCTCCAATGTTGGGCTCGGCATCGTGCATTCTATGGCTCATCCTCTGGGCGCGCTGTATGATACCCCGCATGGAGTGGCAAATGCGATCATCCTTCCTACGGTTATGGAATATAACGCGGAGGCGACAGGGGACAAGTATAAATATATCGCGCAGGCAATGGGCGTAGAGGGAACAGAGACGATGTCCCAGGAGGAATACAGGAAGGCAGCGATCGACGCGGTGAAGAAGCTTTCCGAGGACGTGGGAATTCCAAAAGATCTGAAAGAAATCGTAAAGGCAGAGGATATCCCGTTCCTGGCACAGTCAGCGTATGACGACGCCTGCCGTCCGGGGAACCCGAAGGATACAAGTGTGGAAGATATTACGGCGCTGTATAAGAGCCTGATCTAAAGGCTGCCAACGCAGGCATAAAAGCCGCCAGTAGCAGCTTTTATGCCTCATGGCTCTGCCTGCGGTATTCTCCAGGCGTGACTCCATATTTTTTGCGGAACAATTTATAAAAATGTGTCCGGTTCGTGAGACCGAGCTGCGCTTCGATGGCAGAAATGGGCTTATAGGTTTCTGTCAGAAGCTGCGCGGCTTTTTTCATGGTAAATGTCAGTCCATAATCATACAGGCACATTCCCGTGTACTTGTTGACGATCGTATTCATATAATTGCCGCTGTAACACAGAGCCTTTTCCAGATCTGACCGGGACATGCGCCCGTCGGTATCCTCCATGAGGTGTCCGATCCGTGAGAACAGGAGCAGGTCGGAGCTGGAATTGAGTTTCACGCTGCTTATATGATAATATTCTTTGGTATCCAGATAGTAGAACAATTGGCTGATCAGCCCCTTCAAAGTAAATGTGGAGCCAAACGTAGGAAACATCATCGTATGGATCAGCCGGTCAGCGAACCTGTGCAGGTCAGAACGGTTTTTCCGGTTCTGATAGACCGGAAGAAAATCCAGATAATTTTTTCCTTTTTCCAGTTCGATATTGTCAGCCATGAACTGGAGGATCGAATTTTTCAATGAAGTCTCTTCCTGAAAATAATCTGTCCGATGCGATTCCAGCAATTCCTTGATAAAATTTATAGACAGTCCGATAAACAGAAGCCGTGCTTTGCCGATATATTTTTCCACATGGAACACATTCTGATTGATCAGGCAGCAGGTGCCCGCCGGATAAAGATAATCCTTATTTTCCATCCGCTGCGTGATGCTTCCTTCCAGAACGATCACCAGTTCAAAAAAAGCATGCTGGTGCGGAGGGCGGGAATTGAATGTATGAAAATCTGACACTATATAGGAAGAATAAAAATAGTCCTTATCAGGGGATACGGACAATACATTATAAAAATCATCTTCAGAAAGTCCGCTGCAGTAAGTCAGCGTAAACTGTATCGGCGCGGACATATCGTAGTAGGAATTGATCGCGCTGTTCGCGTCATGGATTTCTAAAATGTTGCTTTCCCTCCCGGAACGTATCAGTTTCCCTTTCATGGCTTCTCCTTTTACATGAGTGAGTATAAAAATAAATATGAAGTATATAGAAAACCTGCCTCCGGCAGCTTTTCCGCATACGGATAAGATATCCACGGATATGACACTAAAAATAGCACCATATCAATGACGGTGACATTGTTGCTTTTGGTGAAATTTGCTAAAATTTTCTTATTCCAAGATAAAGTATATACATTATCACGAAAAAAGTAAAGGAGAAAAATACATGATTATGAATGAGAAAAAGTATCTAAAATGGTATCATAAGGTAGCGTATGGCTCCGGTGATCTGGCTTCAAACTGCGGATACGCGCTGATTTCCAGCTTTGTCATGCTCTATCTGACCAATGCGGTGGGACTTAACAGCGCGGTCATAGGGACCTTGATGATGGTGTCAAAATTGTTGGACGGCGTGTCAGATATTTTCTTTGGCGGGCTGATGGACCGGACAAAAAGCAAGATGGGGCAGGCAAGGCCATGGATGTTATTTGGCCAGATCGGAGTTTCCGCGTGCCTGTTCCTGGTATTCAGTATTCCAGGCATGAGCCAGAACATGCAGTACGCATATTTCTTCGTATTCTATACCGCGTTCAATGCTGTATTCTATACCGCGAACAGTATTGCTTACGCCGCTCTGGCAGCGAAGATTACGAAGAACGGGCAGGAAAGGGTACAGCTCGGTTCTATTCGGTTTATTTTCGCGACATTCACTACTCTGCTCATTTCCTACAATGCCATGAGCCTGGTGGAAAAATTCGGCGGCGGTACAAAAGGCTGGAGAACAGTGGCTCTCATTTTCGCGGTCATTGCTCTTGTAGTGAATACGTTCTGCGTACTCATGGTGAAAGAAGTACCGGATGAGGACATTCGGCCGGACGGAGAAAAGACATCTGCCGGAGAGAAGGATTCCGGCGGGAAACAAAAAGCAGCAGAGGGAACAAAGGTCAGCTTTGGGACATCTTTAAAGCTTTTGCTGAAAAATCCGTATTACATTGTCATTCTTTGCCTGTATCTGGTAAACTATATCTACGGCGGTATTACCCAGGGCTCCGCAATCTACTTTATGACTTACTACATGGGCGATCCGGCGCTGTTGGGAACATTTTCACTGTTCCAACTGGTTCCGGTTATGCTGATCCTGGCCGTGACTCCGATGCTTGTGAAAAAGTTCGGAAGTATGTGGAAAATGAATCTGTATGCCCGGATCATCACGCTGCTTATGGGCGTTGTATTTCTTATAGGCGCTTTGAATAGAAATCTTCCGGTTATGCTGTTCGCTACCTTCCTGCGGAACATGGCAGGCGGTCCTTTGACAGGTACGTTGAACGCAATGGTCGCGGAGACGAGTGATTATACCTGGAGGACACAGGGAGTCCGGATCGATGGCGTGATGTTTAGCTGCTCTTCCATTGGTGTAAAGCTGGGCGGCGGTATCGGAAGCGCGGTTGTAGGCTGGCTTCTGGCTCTGGGAGGCTTTAACGGTACGGCAGAGGTACAGACTGCGGGCGCGGTCAATATGATCTTCTTTATGTATGTAGTTCTGCCGCTTATCATGGGGGTTTTGATGGCAGTTCTTGTTTATCTGATGAAGGTTGAGAAAGCAAATAAAGAGTGGGATGAAGCGCATTTGAAAGGAGAAAATGCATGATCAGAGAAAATTTTAACAGGGGCTGGCAGGTTGTAAAAGGCGGAAGCAGCGCTGCCACAGCAGCCTTTATGGGGACGGATGACGTACATATGGCGCGTCTGCCTCATGATGCCATGATTCATGAGGAACGGACGCCGGACGTGGAAAGCGGCGCCCAGACCGGCTTTTATCCGGGAGGCGAATATATTTACCAGAAATCCCTGACAGCACCGGAGGAATGGAAGGAAAAAAAGACCTGGCTGGAATTTGAAGGCATTTATCAGACTGCCATGGTCTATATCAATGGGGCGCTGGCGGCAACGAATATGTATGGGTATTCCGGTTTTTATGTAGAGTTGAACCGCTGGCTCCGCTTCGGGGAGGAAAATAAGATCAAGGTGATCGCCAACAACAGTCTGGTTCCCAACAGCCGTTGGTATACCGGCAGCGGGATTTACCGTAATGTAAAATTGATGGTCGGGGGCAGGATTCATGTCCCCGCCGACGGAGTACGGATCACTACATTGGCAGCGGAGCCGGACTCGGCGGTCGTAGAAGTGGCGGTGCGGCTGGCAAGCATTAGCAGGATCAAAGAAAATGTAAATGTCAAAGTATTTTTGGAAAGGCATGGAAAGACCATTGCCACGGACCGGCAGATGGTGGTCATGTATCCGGATACACAGGAAATGACCAGGCATACGATCTGTATTGAGAAACCAGAGCTTTGGGATTGTGACAATCCTGCCCTGTATCAGTGCAGAGTGGAAATAGAAAGCGGCGGAGAAACACTGGATGAAACAAAAGAAAGCTTTGGAATCCGTACACTGCTTCTGGACGCGGTTCACGGCCTTCGCCTGAATGGAAAGGAAGTAAAGCTGCGGGGCGCGTGTATCCACGATGATAATGGAATCTTAGGGGCGGTTACTTTAGAACGGGCACAGGACCGGCGCTGCCGGCAGTTGAAGGAAGCGGGATTTAACAGTATCCGGAGTTCCCATCATCCGTTGAGCAAGTCTATGCTGGAAGCCTGCGACCGATATGGAATCCTGGTCATGGATGAGATCAGTGATATGTGGACCGTACATAAAAATCCCCATGATTTTGCCCTTCATTTCACGGAATGCTGGGAACAGGTGGCAGAGCGGATGGTGGCAAAGGACTACAATCATCCATGTGTGGTTCTATATTCGATCGGAAATGAAATCTCGGAAGCAGGTTCGGACGCCGGCGCGGCGGTCGGACGGAAAATGTGCAATAAGCTCCATGAACTGGATCATACCCGATTTACTACGATGGGGCAGAACGGACTGATGAGCGCAGGGATCCGCCTTAGGAAGATCATGCAGGATGTGATGGAGAAATTTGGACCGATCAAGACAGAAGGCAAGGAAGGACAGGATAGTGTCAGCGAAATGAACAGTTTTATGAGTTTGATGTCAGGAGAACGGGGAGAATATTTTGCCACTCACCCACTTTTGACAGAGGCCCTGGAAGGCTGCTCCTCCGCCTGCGATATTATTGGGCTGAACTATCTGACCGCGCGGCATATCCCGGAGCGGGAGATGCATCCAAACAAGACGGTTCTTGGAACAGAGACCTATCCTGCGGATATCGTACGGCTCTGGGGGATCGTGAAGCGGTATCCACACGTACTGGGAGATTTCACATGGGCAGGATACGATTATCTGGGTGAAGCAGGCTGCGGCATTTTCCACTATGACGGCAATGCCAATTTTACCAGTGTGTATCCGGAAAGAGCCGCCTATATCGGAGACTTGGACCTGATCGGTTACCGGCGCCCAATCAGCTATCTGCGGGAGATCGTATATGGGCTTCGAAAAGAGCCGTATCTGGCGGTAGAACGTCTGAATCGCTATGGAATGCCCTGCTCGAAAACGGCATGGATGTATAAGGACAACATTGCAAGCTGGACATGGCCGGGATACGAAGGAAAGCCTGCTTTAGTGGATATTTACGCGGACGCGGAGGAAGTAGAGCTTCTTTTGAACGGACGTTCCTTAGGAAGAAAGCCGGCAGGGGAAGAGCATGATTTTACAGCAACCTATGAGCTGGCCTATGAGCCGGGAGAATTGACGGCGGTCAGCTACGTGGATGGAAAAGAGACCGGAAGATGTTCGCTTACGACGGCAGGAGAAGAGATACGGCTCTGTGTGGAAGCGGATAAACCTATACTTTCCGCGGACGGAGAAGATCTCTCCTTTGTGACTATAAAACTGACAGATGAAAAAGGAACGGAAAATCTTTTCGCTTCGAAAAAAATTACGGTTTCCGTCGAAGGCGCCGGATGGCTGGAAGGCTTTGGAAGTGCCGATCCGCAGTCGCTTGGCAGCTATGATGATACGGAATGGGACACCTATGACGGATATGTAATGGCTGTCGTGCGGGCAGGAGAAGAGGACGGCAGCATTAAAATCACTGTTACGGCAGAAGGATGTGACGAACAGTGTGTAGAATTACAGGCGCGATAATGGAACTGCCGTTATACCAGATGAAGAAAGTCTGGTATAACGGCAGTTTTTGTGTAATAATGGTTTCATGGAGGAAAAATCTTGAAAGCAGAGGAGTGTGCGGACGAATGAAAGCAAACATATCCATTGGAAGTCAGAGCTTTGAAAAAATAAGGACAACAAAGTCCTTCTATATTGATAAGACGGATTTTATCCAGGAATGGTGGGAGGAAAATGATGATGTCACCCTGATCACCCGCCCCAGGCGTTTTGGTAAAACCCTGAATATGAGTATGCTGGAATGTTTTTTTTCTAAAAAGTACGCGGGACGAAGCGATCTGTTTGAGGGGCTTTCCATATGGAATCAGGAAGAATATCATGAACTACAGGGTTCCTATCCCGTGATTTTTCTGAGCTTCGCGGGGGTAAAGGCAAATTACTTCGAAGCGGCCAGGGATGGTATGATTAAGGCAGTGGCCAATGCCTACAATGCGCATTCCTATTTGAAAAGCAGCGGATCTTTGACGGAAGAGGAATGTGCCGGATTTGACGCATTTCATAATTATTCGGTACAGCCATCCCCAAAAAAGGAAATTACAGATGCCATGCTGTCAGCCTCATTGAACACGCTTTCCATGTATCTGGAGCGCTTCCATAACCGGAAGGTCCTGATCTTTCTGGATGAATATGACACACCGCTGCAGGAAGCGTATGTGTCCGGATACTGGGAGGAATTGACGGCGTTGATCCGCAGTCTGTTTAATTCTACCTTTAAAACAAACGAATATCTGTATCGCGCGGTCATGACCGGAATTGCCAGAGTCAGCAAGGAATCGATTTTTTCGGATCTGAATAACCCGGAAGTGATTACGACCACGTCGGAGAAGTACTGCACAGCGTTTGGTTTTACGGAAGAAGAGGTAAAAACGTCGTTGGAGCAGTACGAATTGGAGGATACACTTGACAGGGTACGGTACTGGTATAATGGATTTTGCTTTGGCAGCAGGAAGGACATTTATAATCCTTGGTCTATCACAAAATATCTGGACGCAAAAAAATTTGGAACTTACTGGGCAAATACCAGTTCCAACAGCCTGGTGGGGAAATTTATCCGGGAGGGATCTTCCGATATAAAGGTAGCGATGGAAGACCTGCTGGAGGGCAGGAGTATAGAGACTGTCATTGATGAAGAAATTGTATTTGATCAGCTGGAGGACAGCGTTGAGGCAGTCTGGAGCCTGCTTCTGGCATCCGGATATCTGAAAGTAGAGTGTGTATCTGAAGCTGCTGATGATGGAGATACGGTTTATAGATTATCTTTGACAAACCTGGAGGTCAGAAAAGAGTTCCGCAGGATGGTTCAGGGCTGGTTTAAAAAGGCATCGGCGCGCTACAATGATTTTATAAGGGCGCTGTTTGCGAACAATGTGGGATATATGAACCAGTATATGAACAAGATGGCAGGGGCTGTATTTAGTTTTTTTGATACAGGAAAACACCCTTCTGAACAGACCGAACCCGAACGCTTTTATCACGGCTTTGTCTTAGGGCTGATCGCGGACGCAAAGCTCAATTACATCATTACTTCCAACCGGGAGAGCGGCCTTGGAAGATATGATGTGATTATGGAGCCGAAGGATGGAAAAGACGATGCCTATGTGTTCGAATTTAAAGTGAGGGATCCGGATTCGGAGACTACATTGGAGGAAACGGTTCAGAGTGCCCTGGCACAGATCGAGGAAAAGCAATATGACGCGGTGCTGACAGCAAAAGGGATATCAAAAGAACGAATCCGTCACTATGGCTTTGCGTTCGAAGGAAAGAAGGTTCTTATTGGATGATCTACGCGGCAGGCTGATATTTAGCCTGCTATTTTTTTGATGTAACTATTGACATTACATTTAAAACGTGGTAACATCATAAATGTAACAAAAGATATTACATCTAAAAGAAAGGAATAAATCATGAACGAGAAAGCAAAAAAATATGTAGACTTATTTCGAAAGGTTAAGATCGCGTCAGCGGCAACAGTAGATCAGGATGGGCATCCCCGCAGCAGGATCATCAATGTGATGATCAGCACAGAGGAAGGAATGTACATTGTCACCTCTAAAGGCAAGCCGTTTTATGAGCAGCTCATAAGGACTGGAGAGATTGCTTTAAGTGCCATGTGTCCGGACTGTCAATCTTTGAAGTTTTATGGTAAGATAAAGAAGGTGGATAAGAAATGGGTAGACAAGGTCTTTGAAGAAAATCCCGGAATGAATGAGGTCTATCCGGGAGATACCCGGTACATCCTGGACGCGTTTTTGATCTATGAGGGAACCGGGGAATGGTTCGATCTGCTGCATTATCCGATCAGCCGGGAAACCTTCTCTTATGGAACCGAGGAAGAAAAGGCCGGGTTTGAGATTACGGATTCATGTATTGGATGTGGTTCCTGCCAGAAGGTATGTCCTCAGAAATGCATCCAGGAAGGCAGCCCGTATCAGATCAATCCCGCGCATTGTCTCCAGTGCGGCGCTTGTAAGGAAATCTGTCCGGCGGACGCGGTAAGAAAAATCCACCGTTGATCATATACGGCAAAAGAGGTGATAAAGCGGATGTTATTTAAGGAAGTCATCCAGACATACATAGAGAGAAAGGACTGGTTCCTGGAGCTGATGCTGCAGCACATCACTTTAGCGGCGTTTTCCATAGCTCTGGCGGGAGTCATCGGACTGTTGGCAGGCATCTGGATCGCGGAGCATGACAGATTCTCCGCGCCGGTTCTGGGAATCGCGAATGTATTTTATACGATCCCGTCCATCTCTTTACTGGGTATGCTGATTCCATTTTTAGGAATCGGAAATAATACGGCAGTCGCGGCACTGACCATTTACGGAGTCATGCCTATGGTGCGTAATACCTATGCCGGGCTCCGGGGAGTATCCGGGGATGTGATCATGGCGGCAAGAGGGATGGGAAGCACGGATCTTCAGATCATGACAAAGATCAAACTTCCGTTGGCAGCAGGCGTCATCATAGCCGGTGTGCGGAACATGGTCGTTATGACGCTTTCGACTGCGGCCATTGCTTCATTTATTGGGGCAGGCGGTCTGGGTGTGGCGATCTACAGAGGCATTACAACTTATAATATGGCTCTGACCTTTGGAGGCAGCTTTCTGATCGCGTTGTTAGCGCTGGTCAGCGATCTGCTGCTTGGAAGGCTGGAAAAAAAGATAAAAAAGAGGAGTGGAAATTGACATGAAGAGAAGACAGACAGCAGCACTATTGATGGCATTCATTCTGGCATTTGCCGGTGCAGGATGTGGGAACAATGGAGGAAATACAGATTCCGCGGGCCAAAACGCAGGCGCACAAACCACGGAAAATAATGAAGCGGGCGGGAACGGTACAGACACCGGGGATACAGGCAGCGGGAACGAAGAAGCCACAGGAGACCCCATCCAGATCGCCACAAAGCCTATGACGGAGCAGTATATCCTGGGCGAAATGCTGAAGCTCCTGATTGAGGAAAATACGGATTATACGGCAGAGATCACAAAGGGAATCGGAGGCGGTACCAGCAATATCCAGCCGGCCATGGAAAAAGGCGAGTTCGATCTATATCCGGAATATACGTCCAGCGGCTGGGTCATGGTATTAAAGCATGACGCGGGAGAAGTCAGCGACGAGGAAATGCTGGAAAAGCTCAAGGAAGAATATGAAGAACAGTTTGATATGACCTGGATCGGACTCTATGGCTTTAATAATACCTTTGCGGTAGCCGTGCGCAAAGAAGCCGCGGAAGAATATCAGCTTAAGACTACTTCGGATCTGGCTGCCGCGTCCGGTGAGTTTGTGTTCGGCGGTAATCCGGATTACATCGAGCGGGAGGATGGATTTGAACTGCTGTGCAGTACCTATGGGCTGGACTTCAAGGACGTGCGTGATATTGATATCGGTCTGAAATATGAAGCCATGGAGCAGGGCGATATTGACGTGACCAATGGATTTACCACAGACGCGCAGCTCAGCCGCGATGATATTACGGTACTGGAAGACGATAAGCATCTCCAGGTAAATTATTTCTGCTCCACGGTGGTGAGAAAAGATGCTCTGGAAAAATATCCGGGCCTCGAAGACGCACTGATGAAGATGGACGGCATTTTGACAGACAAGGAAATGGCAGCTCTGAATTATCAGGTAGAGGTAGATGGAAAAGATGAGTCGGAAGTGGCAGAAGCGTTTCTGAAGGAAAAAGGACTGATAAAATAGATATGATTCAATTAGAGCATGTGACAAAAAGCTTCGGAGAAAATTGTATACTGGATGATTTCAGCCTGCAGGTGCGGGAGGGAGAATTTCTGACGGTCATCGGAAAATCCGGCTGCGGAAAAACTACCATGCTGAAACTGATCAACGGCCTTCTCACTCCGGACTCCGGGCAGATCATTGTGGAAGGAAAGAACCTGGCAGGGACAGACCTTGTGGCACTGCGGCGGCGCATCGGCTATGTGATCCAGAACGGTGGGATATTCCCGCATATGACCGTGGAGAAAAATATCACTTATGTACCGGTCATCAGCGGCAGAAAGAATAAAACCGAGAACCGTCAGCTTGCGCTGCGCCTGCTTCGGACCGTAGGACTGGAGGAAGAAATGGCGGACCGATATCCTGCGGGGCTTTCCGGCGGACAGCAGCAGAGGGTAGGAATCGCCAGGGCTCTCGCGGCAGACCCCAGGATCCTGTTGATGGACGAACCCTTCGGGGCACTGGATGAGATCACCAGGCAGACCATGCAGGATGAGATCCTACGGCTGCAAAAGGAATTAAAGCTGACCATTGTATTTATCACGCATGATATCCGGGAAGCCATGAAGCTGGGTGACCGGATGCTGGTCATGGAACAGGGAAAAGTCCGGCAGTTGGATGCGCCGGAGCAGATTCGCAAGCATCCGGCAGATACATTTGTACAGGAGCTGGTGAGCGGGTGCTGGATGCCAGAGCCTGGAAAAGATACTCACGGCCGATGAAATCTGCCGTGAGTATTGCGCCATCTACCTGTGCGGTTGGAGAATCCATGGACGGTGAGATACAAATGTGCAGGCGGAAATAAAATTAGAAAGAGGAAATCAGATGCAGATTTCAAGCAGGTTTACGATTGCAGTGCATATGCTGCTGTGTATGGATATATTTCAGGAAGAATACAAGGTCACCAGCGATTTTATGGCATTTAGTATCGGGGTAAATCCTGTGATCATCCGGAAACTACTGTCCCAGCTGAAAGACGCGGGGCTGGCAGAAGTGAAGCGGGGGCCTGGCGGAGCTGTCCCTGCAAAACCGCTGGAAGAGATCACGTTTTTGGACATTTACAGGGCAGTGGATTGTATTGGGGAGAATACGCTGTTCCATTTTCATGAAAATCCGAATCCGGACTGTCCGGTTGGAAAAAATATACACCGGGCTCTGGATGGCAGGCTGGTCCAGGTACAGGAGGCCATGGAGAAGGAGCTGGGAGCTATCACTCTGGCGATGGTGAAAAGGGATGTGAGAACGGAATGAGATGGAATGCGGCAAAAGAACTGAATTATTTCAAGATTGGAAATACCTACGGAGGAAATCAGGACTGGTTCCCCGATTTTATGATGAAGATCGGTGGATGCGCGGCTCTTACGGCCTGCGATAGTTGTATCTATCTTGACCTATATAAAGGGACAGAATTATACCCCTATGAGCGGCAGCATCTCACGAAAACAGATTACATCCGGTTCGGAATGCTTATGAAACCGTATCTGCGCCCGAGGTGGTCTGGCATTGATACACTGGATATTTATGTGGATGGGTTCCGGCGATACCTTTTGGACCAAGGCTGTAAAACTCTGGTTGTGACTCCTTTTTATGGGGATAGAAAGGCTTCGGAAGCAGAAATAGCTTTGAAAGATCAGATTGATCAGGGAATGCCGGTTCCCTGCCTGGTGCTGAATCATAAAAAACGTGCTTTGAAGGACTATGTATGGCACTGGTTTCTATTGACGGGATACAAGATATTTGAAAATAAATGCATGGTAAAAGCGGTTACCTATGGAAGCTGGCAATGGCTTGATCTTGCGGAACTATGGGATACCGGATATCAGCGCAAGGGTGGGTTGATCTTATATACCAACAGGACATCCCATTATGACCATTCGGCTGTTTCACAAGGTATAATTGGAAGGATTGACTTTTGACGTTCAGAGAGTTGTAACTCCATTGACAAAGAAGAGGGCGCCCAGCGCCCTCTTGATCGATCATCGCGCGGATAATCGGTCCGTGGCAGGCTTTTCATATCTCATTCCACCGTTTCGATCGAATCCACAATACTCATTTTGCCAATTCCATACAAAGGAATCGCGGTCGCCGCCAGGCAAGCGGCCACAGACACAGCGGCCGCTTCCAGGACCGCGGCTATCGGAACAGCCGTAAGCCTGATCATGTCTGAGTCTGCCGCGCCTATAAAGATCGTACATACATATCCGCAGACTCCGCCGATCACTGACGCGATCAATCCATAATAAGCCCCTTCCCATAAAAAGGTTTTATAAAGGCTTCGGGTACTCATCCCAATGGCTCTTTGCATTCCGATTTCGTTGATACGGGTATGGATATTCGTATAAACCGTGTTAATAATATTCAGGATCCCGATCAGGCCGATAAACAAGATCAATCCCCAGCAGAGCAGGCGGATCTGCTCAAAGCTTTCCTCCATTTGCGCGTCGGATTCCCGATAAGACAGCCAATGGCTGCCCGGATTTTTTTCACACCAATTGTCCAGCCAGGCTTCAAAGCTTTCTACATCCGCGTCTTCCGTCAGGGTAGGATATATTTCGGAAAAGCTGTTATTCTCCACCAGGTCATCATACACGGAATCCACGACTATGAGCTGAACTCCATTCAAAAAGCCGTCATTATTTACCGTTACAACGTTGTCTGTAATGGCGGCCACCCGTAAGGGGGTGCCATTGACCGTGATCACGTCATCTTTTTGCAATTCCGTATGCTCGAACTCTTCTCCTTCTATGGCAAAAGAAATCGGATTTTTTACAAGGCAGGCTTTTCCGTTTCGCAGTTCCGCCAGATCTTCTTTTGAGAGGCCAAAAGCCATGCCTTCCAGACGGTTCCAGTCAGTCGCGGCAATCTGAAAGGTTTCCGCGGGCAGAAGCCTAAGATTCAGATCCACCGGATAATTCCCCTGATCATCCTGCGTGTAGACTGTCAGTTTTGCGGTAGACAGCCCGAACACATCTTTCTGTTCTTTCAATTCCCTGACCGCTTCCGGTGAAATGCCGACGGTCTCGTTCGTTACGGAATAATCGCCGATATGCATGTCCTGTACATCACTGCTGGCGTCCAGCAGTCCGCTGAAGCTCTGCAAAGCAACATAGACAGTGATACTCATTACGATCGACAAAATCGTAATTACAGTACGGCTGCGGTTTCGTTTTAAGTTTAGCCGCGCGTAAAATGCTTCGAAATCGCGGATCCTTTTTTGTTTCCGATACTTTCTGCGGATTTTTACAGACCGTCCGCTCATAGCCGCCGTAGGCGATATGCGGGAAGCATACCGGGCAGAAGGATAAGCTGCCAGTACGGCAAAAAACAGTGTGACAAATATACTGAGAAGTAAGGGTAAGGGACCGTCCGTGCTGCTTTCTGCGATCATGGTGTTCAATTCCTGCATATTTTCCGCTAAAAACAGCTTCGGGTTTAACACACCAACAGCCGCGGTCAGGATCCCTTTTGCCGAAAGACTGCCCAGCAGCACGCCGAGAGGCAGCCCGGCTCCGCAGAGGATCAGAAGCTGTAGGGTGACCAGCATGTAAAGCTGCCTGCGTTCACTGCCGATGGCGCGGAGGGTTCCATATTCCCGGATCCGTTTTGTAACAGCGACTTTCAAAATATTGTAAATGACCAGCCCTGCCGCCAGCAGGATCAACGCTCCCACCAGAATACAGGCGGCCATCATAAACGGAAATCCGCTGCCGGTGTCCCTGGATGATTTTTCATCATAGGAAATGCCAAGCGCGTCCAGCAGGAGCCAGTTGTATTGAATATGATTTTCCGGAATTTTAAGTTCTTCGGCAAGGTCATATACGATAGACTGGAACTGCTCCTTGTTTTGCGTCTTAAAATCCGTGGAATACAAAAGGTAACGTTCCGGGAGCAGTTCGGCCGCGGTCCCGTCCCCTATAATAGCATCCAGGGTTCCGGTGGCATAACCAAGATAATTATTTTCCAGGATTCCGGTCAGCAGAAAATCCGCGGTATACTCATAGGGCAGCTGGTCATCTGCCATCAGGCTGATACTGAGCGGCAGCGTAATGGTATCTCCCAGGCCACCGTCAAAATCCAGATATTGCATGGCATCCTCCGAAAGAGCGATCTCCCATTTCCCTGTCGGAAGCCGGCCTTCTTTTATCTTGCCGATCGTAGGATATGCCTGCAATGTATTTTCATGGTATTCCCTTAGGAAAAGTGTCAGGCCGCTGTTCCCCAAAGGCATGGAACCAAGATTGATCAGGCTGCCCACATCTTTTAAACGAGGATCGGACAGAAGGCTATCTTTCAGTTCCTCTGTTAGCTGATGAAAGGTCGCGTAACGGTTTCCATTCAGCCCGGCGGCCTGCTCTACACGCATATTCAGCAGGATTCCAACGGACTTTCCCAGAGCGGTGGTCGAGACAGTTGACAGAACTATGGCAATGAGGATCAGAAAAGAAGTGATCTTCTGCGCTTTCAATTCTTTCCATGCCAGCGATAAATAGGATTTCATCTTGCGTTCACCTCCGAAAGTACTCCGTCTATGATCATAAACTGGCGCTCTGCCATCTTCGCGATCCGTTTATCGTGGGTAATGATGACAAGCGTTTTTTTCATGGAATGCCAGATGCTCTTCAGCAGCTCCATGACCTCGCCTCCACTTTTACTGTCCAGATTGCCTGTCGGTTCATCGGCAAAGATGATCTCCGGTTTCGCGATCAAGGCTCTCGCGATCGCGACCCGCTGTTGCTGGCCGCCGGAAAGCTCGTGGGGCAGATGGGTCAGGCGGTCTCCGATCCCCAGTAGTTCCGTAAGCTGCTTTAAATAAACCTCATCGGGCTGCCTCTTATCCAGAAGAAGGGGCATGGTGATATTCTCCTTAGCGGTCAGGACAGGAAGCAGGTTGAACTGCTGGAAGATAAATCCGATCTTCTGCCGCCGGAACGCAGACAGCTCCTTGTCCCGAAAACTGTAAATATCCTTGTTGTCATAGGTCAGGCTGCCGGAGGACGGCTGATCCAGACCGGACAGCAGGTGGAGCAGGGTACTTTTCCCACTCCCCGACGGCCCTATGATGGAAATAAAATCGCCGGACGCGATTTCCAGATTTGCTTTATCCAATGCGACCACCCGGCTTTCACCGGTGCCATAGATCTTCGATAATTCCTTTGCTTTAATATTCATAAATATAACACTCTCCTTACTTTGTGGTATGAGGAGAGTGTACGGAATAAATCTCAAGAAATGCTCAACTTTGATAAAGAATTGTTGATAAATGACAGAAAACTTGATATAATACAAAAAAGGAATGGAAATCTCTATTTGTATAAGGAGGCTATGCATGTATATCCCTCGTATTATGGAATCAAAGCTAAAATATTTATCCGAACATTTTCCGGTTGTTATGGTCTGCGGCGCCAGACAGGTAGGAAAAACAACACTGCTAAATCAAATAAAAGACGAAAGAGAAGACATTCAATATGTAACACTGGATTATCCAAGGATCCGGGCTCTTGCGAAAGAAGATCCGGAATTGTTTCTGCAACAGTATCAGGCGCCTCTTATCATTGATGAAATACAGTATGCGACGGAATTACTGCCTTATATAAAAATACGGGCAGATCAGTCAAAGCAGAATGGCCTGTATTATCTGACTGGTTCACAGATGTTCCATATGATGAAAAATGTGAGCGAATCACTGGCGGGCAGAGTGGGGATCTTATCCATGTATTCTCTGTCACGGGCAGAGATTGAAGGAAGGCAGTCAGCTCTGTTTCTGCCGGACAGGATTCAAACGATGGAATCAGATGATACGATCACGGATATTTTTGAGAAAATATACAGAGGCGGAATGCCCCGGATGATAACAGACCGGGAACTGAACCCGGAAGATTACTTTGGCGCGTATATGCAGACCTATCTGGAGCGGGATATACGTGATCTGATCACGATCAAAGATGAAAGTAAATTTTTAAAATTCATATCATGTGCTGCGGCGAGAACAAGCCAGGAACTGAACCTGGCAGATTTGGCAAAAGATGTGGAGATCGATCGAAAGACGGCAGACGGGTGGCTGTCGATACTCGTATCGTCCGGACTTGTATATTTGCTTCCCCCATATTCCGGAAATACAATAAAAAGGATCATAAAGCGTCCGAAATTGTATTTTATGGATACCGGACTTGTGTGTTATCTGACCATGTGGAATAATCCAAGAGCTTTGGAACTATCTGCCATGGCCGGCGCGATGTTTGAAAACTATGTGGTATCCGAGATCATAAAGGGATATGTGAATCAGGGGATTGATGTCCGAAGCCGTTTTTGCTATTACAGAGACAATAACGGCAAGGAAATAGACCTTATGATTCTGGAAAATGGGAAATTATATCCGGTTGAGATCAAAAAGAGCGCGGATCCGGGAAAGGCCGCGTTAAAAAACTTTCGTATACTGAACAGCCTTACGGAAGATATTGGTGAGGGGGCAGTGATCTGTATGACTCCCATGGTCATTCCATTAGATGCCCAGAATAAACTCGTGCCTGTGAAATGTGTCTGAGGATTAGTGCGTCAGCACGGATTTCGCGAATGGATACAGGGGTTGGAAATGCTTTCGCCTGCGCGGCATACGTGATAGATGTCACAATGCGGCGCAGGCGCAAACCTCACAAGTGATAACCCCGGGCCGCTCATAACTATAAAAAATATGCGGTTACCTCTGCTCCCCCATTTTCTTTATTTCCCAATATTAATTTCCCGCCATGCTTTATACAGATCGTCTGGCAGCTATACAGTCCCATTCCAAAATGTTCCCCATTCTCCACCATTTTTCCAAAAGGCTTCGGTCCGCTTCGAATCAGTTCTTCGGGAAAACCAGGCCCGTCATCTATGACAGACAGCAGCAAAAATGAATTCTGCACTTCCAAATGAATCCACAGTTTATTCTTTGAAAATCGCGCGGCATTCGCGATCAGATTTTCCGCGACAGTCATAAATAGTCCGTGGTCGATCTCCACATTTTCCACTTCCGGCACCGTAATCTCACACGAAAGCGTAGGAGCCAGCAGACTTACGGTATCAGCCAGCTCTGCATAGAGAAGGCCGCATGCGATTCTCTTTTTCTGTACAGGCATCTGCTCCAGCCGCTGGATATTGCTCATACTTTCGATATATTGTTCAATCCGGAGGGTGTAGCTTTCCAGCCGGTCTATGGTCTGTTCATCCCGGATCCCGTTCCGAAGCAGCTTGACCGTTCCCTTTAAGACCGTAATGGGATTCCGCAGGTCATGGGCAAACGCGGCGTTCAGCCGTTTCCGTTCTTCGGCCTGTCTCCAGAGAGTCTGGTTATTGACCAGCAGGCTTTCCCTCATTTTTTCAAAAGCGGTACAAAGCTGTCCAAGTTCATCTCCGTTCATGGGGGATGAGATTGTAAAATCAAGATCATTTTCCATGATGTGTTCCGCTCCGTTTTTTAAGATACGAAGAGGGTCTTTTAACTTGATCCGGTAAAACAATATGGAAGTCAGCAATATCACAATGGTAAAGATCAATATGGGTAAAATAATCTGGAGAATACTTATTATATTGGCCAGAGCCATTGAGCGGGCGGAGGGCTTTGGAAGGCAGGTGACAACAGGAGGGGAGGCATGAATATCGAACATGATACCGTTTGGGGCAATGATCCTGCTTAAGCGTATGCATCCGTAAAAGACACCGATGGAAAGGAGGGACGCAAGGGCCAGCCCAAGAAACATCATTGTAAATAACGCGCTTTTCAGGTTCATCCGCTTTAACCAACCCATTTATATCCCACCCCCCAGACTGTTTCGATATAATTGTGGAGCGATGAGCAGGAAAGCTTCGCGCGGATCTTCCGGATATGTTCCATCACCGTATCGCTGCTGCCTGCGCCATCCAGTCCCCAGACCAGCTCATAGATCCTCTCCCGGTCGAATACCTGTCCTGCGTTCAGCGAAAGCAGTTCCAAAATATCAAATTCTCGCTTCGACAAGGCAACGGCCTCACCATGAAGCAGGACGGTTCGCGCGGAATAGTCAACCGTCAGTTCTCCGAAAAAGCGCGCCGTAGCATTGCCCTGCCGCCGCTGTTCCCTCCGCAGGTGGGCGGCGATCCGGGCTCCAAGCTCATCCAGGTCAAAAGGCTTTACGATATAGTCATCGGCACCGGCCTGAAAACCAATGATCTTATCCGCGGATTCCATGCGTGCCGTCAGAAACAAGATCGGACAGCTGACATGCTCCCGGATCTGCTGGCAGACCGTCAGCCCGTCCATTTCGGGCATATTGATGTCCAGCAGGATCAGATCAGGCTGCCCGGACGCCTTTTGAAGTGCTTCCCTGCCATTATATGCGGTCAGAATATCATATTGTAGATCAAAATAGCTTTTTATCATATCCACGATGCCGCGTTCGTCATCTACGATCAAAATTTTTTGCTTCATCATCATCACCTTCATCTATGATATCTACCTGTTCTGAACATTTACAATATTACATAAATCTCAAAAAACTCTCAAGGATAAATACGAAAGTTTTAAAAATCTTCCGACGATATCTTATTTCGCATATTTTCATGTATAAAGGGATTGACAAAATGATATTAAAATGATATCATAAAAATGTCAAAAATAAACATGAGTACTTGTATATCTGAAGTTATCGCAAATAGTAGCTATCTAAAGGAGGACATGAGAGATGAAAGAAAAAGTACTTACAAACAGAAAAAATGGTATGGCGGTATTGCTGATCTTTTTATTACTTTATATCGCGGCGATCGCAGGCACCGTTGTGGGAGGAATCATTGTTTCAAGAAAGGGGCTTCCACTCCTGCTGATCATCAGCATTATCTGGCTTGTTGTAGGGTGGATCCCATTCTGCGGCCTGAAAGTACTCAAGCCCCAGGAAGCTCTTGTACTGACCCTGTTTGGAAAATATATCGGGACATTGAAGGACGAAGGCTTCTACTTTGTGAACCCATTTTGCTCCAGTTTTAATCCGGCGGCAAAGACAAAGCTGAGCCAGAGCGGGGATGTGGACAGAGGTTCGCGAAAACCAGCATTGTCCCTGACTCTGGGCAGCGATTCCGCGCAGACCGAGACACCGACGAACAACAAGATTTCTCTAAAGGTCATGACACTGAACAACAGCCGTCAGAAGATCAATGACTGCCTGGGTAATCCGGTAGAGATCGGGATCGCGGTCATGTGGCGTGTAACCGATACCGCAAAGGCTGTATTCAATGTAGACAATTACAAAGAATATCTCTCCCTGCAATGTGACAGCGCGCTTCGCGATATCGTCCGCATTTATCCCTATGATGTGTCTCCCAATGTAGATACCACAGGAGACGGGGTGGCCGATGAAGGAAGCCTTCGGGGTTCCAGTGAAGTGGTGACCGAGCGTATCCGGAACCAGATCCAGCAGAAGGTGACGGATGCCGGCCTGGAGATTATCGAAGCCCGCATTACACATCTGGCCTATGCGCCGGAGATCGCGTCAGTCATGCTCCAAAGGCAGCAGGCTTCCGCGGTCGTGGACGCAAGAAAGATGATCGTGGAAGGAGCGGTCGGCATGGTAGAGATGGCATTGAAACGGCTTGGAGAGAATCAGATGGTGGAATTGGATGAAGAAAGGAAGGCGGCCATGGTTTCGAATATGCTGGTTGTGCTCTGCGGCAATCATGACGCACAGCCCATCGTGAATGCAGGCAGCCTGTATTAAATATGGGTGAGATGAAAAAGAAACAGGTTCCTCTGCGGCTGTCAGAAAAGCTGTATAACGCGATCGCCGCATGGGCGGAAGACGATTTCCGCTCCGTGAACGGACAGATCGAATATCTGCTGACAGAATGCGTAAGGCAGAGGAAGAAAAATGGAAAATACGTTTCAGAGCATCTGGACGAGCCGCCGGAGCTGGACATCTGAAGTTACTGGAACTGTAACTATCTGAAATATGGAACTATGAATTTGTTCGCCTGCAATTGATAAATAAGGGGAAAATATATATACTAAAAGCAGATGGGAGGATGCGTTATGGGTAAAGTATTCAATGTGAGCGGAGACTGCAAACCAAATCTGCATTATATGGTAAATATCGATGAACGCCTGTTTAAAATAAAAACCATGGTGGACAGAGGAGATTATTTTACGATAAACAGGGCACGGCAATACGGAAAAACAACCACATTAAAGGCATTAAGCCGTTATCTGGCAAATGAATATGATATTCTGGATATGGATTTCCAAAAATTGAGCTATAAAGATTTTGAAAATGAATCCTCTTTTGTAAAAGCAATTGCGCGGGAAAGTTTCAAAAAGAATGGCAGAAGAATAAATATGCCCGTCCAGATAAAGGAAAAGCTGCTTGGATTTTCGAAAAATACATTAAATGAGAGTACGCTTTCTGATTTGTTTGAATGCTTTGCCGAATGGTGTGCAGCGTCAGAGAAGCCGATCGTTTTGATCATAGATGAGATTGACAGCGCGACAAATAATCAAGTGTTCATTGATTTCCTTGCACAGTTACGGGGCGCTTATCTTGAGCGGGATGAAGTTCCGGCATTTCAGTCAGTGATCCTTGCAGGTGTGTATGATATAAAAAATCTAAAAAGTAAGTTCGTCAAAGAAACAGAAAATAGATCGAATAGTCCGTGGAATATTGCTGCGGACTTTCTGATAGACATGAGTTTTTCGGTGATGGATATTGCAGGGATGCTCGGTATGTTTGAAGCAGACTGCCATACAGGAATGGATATTGATGAAATAGCAGAGCTGATCTATGAATATACGTCAGGTTATCCATTTTTGGTCTCACGTATCTGCAAGCTTCTTGATGAACGCGTTATGGGTAGTGATGGCTTTCCCGATTACCAGGCTGTATGGACAAGAGCGGGTGTTTTGGAAGCTGTAAAAATGCTTTTGCTTGAAAAAAATACTTTGTTTGATTCCCTGATCAATAAATTAAATGATTACCCGCAGTTAAAAGAAATTATTCAGTCCATACTGTTTTCAGGTGAAAAGGTTTCGTATAATCCTGACACATATGTCATTGACATCGCGTCTATGTTTGGATTTATAAAAAATGATCATGGAAATCTGGCAGTTGCGAACAGGATATTTGAGATGAGGCTTTACAATTATTTTTTGTCAGAGGAGGAAATGACGCGTCGTGTGTTTGTACCTGACACAGAGGACAGAAATCAATTTATTCAAAATGGCCGTTTAAATGTAGAGCAGATCTTAAAAAAATTTGTGATCCACTGGCAGGATGTATATGGATCATCAGATGAAAAATTTATTGAGGATCATGGAAGAAAGCTATTTCTTTTATATATCAGACCCATTATCAATGGAACCGGAAATTATTATATTGAGGCGCATACCAGGGATCATAGGAGAACAGACGTGATCATAGATTATAAAGGGGAGCAATTTATAATTGAGATCAAGATCTGGCATGGTAATGCCTATAATGCAAGAGGGGAAAAACAATTATCAGAATATCTGGATTACTATCATTTAAAGAAAGGATACATGCTTAGTTTTAATTTTAATAAAAAGAAATCAGTGGGATTGCGGAAAATCACACTGGGGGATAAGATTTTGATAGAAGCAGTGGTATGAGTATGCTCTAACAGAGATTGACAGGCCGATGAATTATTCCTCATCGGCCTGCTGTTCTTTCCGCCACTGGCTCGGCGATATCCCATATACATTTTTAAATGCTCTTGAAAAATGTAGTTGGTTCGGATACCCTACCGCATTCCCAATATCCTTGATCGACAGGCTGGTAGTCTTCAGAAGCTGTACAGCCTTGTTCATCCGATAGGTGATCAGAAATTCCTGCGGACTGACCCCAAGATGATCCCGGAAGATTTTACAGAGATAATTCCGGTGGATCTTACAGGAATCCGCAATACTTGCGACAGTAATATTATTTTGAAAATTCTGGTCAATATAGCTGAATGCCCATTCCAGATAATATCTGCTCATCCCGCTGCTGGAAGGAGTTGTCCTTGATGCGGAAGAACGCATCAGACAGTCTACAAACATATACAAGTGTGACAACAGATTGAAGGGAGTTTCATTGGGATGGTGGGCAATGTAAAGCATGGAGTCTTTCAGCTTTTCGGAATAAATCTTTTCCGAAGAACGGTATACCGGATTATTGATCGAGAGTCCGGAGACCATAAGCGCTTCTTTTGCGTGCATCCCGTCAAATTCGATCCAGGTATATTCCCATGGATGATCTTTATCCGCAGTGTAGGTAGTGATCTGTTCGGGTACGATCAGGAACCCCTGGCCGCTGCGGATATGGTAGGTATGGTCCACCCCATTTTCATCTGTGGCCTGAAGCGAGCCGCAGCCTGAGATGACATAGTGAAAAAGGTAATGGGAGCGTATATGTGGGCCATAGGAAGATAAAGGGTCATTTTGGGCATAGCCGAACTGATAAATACACAAATCAATAAAAGTCTGATTCTGTAAAACATAAAATAAGTCATTCATACAAAAACCCCCCTTCTGAACAATGTTTCCGAAACGTTGTAAATCCTGTTAATGCCAGAGAATTATAGCATAAAGAACCGGGCTCTTCAATGATCCCAGCCTTAAAAAGTTTATCTGTTTATCCAAATCATTACTGTTCACACCTACAGTGTTCACAGCAACGAATCCGGTCTATTTAAAGTTGCCTTACGGCAAGAGGCCGGATATTTGTCCGATATACCAAAATGCACACAAATATGTAAAAATTAACGAAAATAGTGCATGAAGATATATAAGTGGATTGTGTTAGATATTTCAAATCAAATCTAAATCAAATATAATGAATATAGTCCAACAGAAATAGGACGCAAAGTCAAGTGAATTCGGCCGATTCTTAAGAAATTCAAGCAAAGAAAAAAATTCATATTAAAATTCAGTTCCAAATTAGAAAATATTTGATTTGGGTATATTTAGTGATGTCTTTTACGAATGGGAGGAACGAAAATGAATAAAAAGTTAAAAAAGGGAATTTCTTTATTCTGTGCGGCATCTATGGTGATGGGATGCGCGGCAGGCTGCGGCTCAGGCGGATCCGGTGGTTCAGATGGAAGTGATGGAGGCGCAAAGAGCGGAAGTATGATTTTTCTGATATGGGATTCGGGACAGAAGGCCGGTATGGAAGCAATTGTGGACGCGTACACAGAGAAGAATCCGGACGTAAGTATTGAAGTGCAGGCAACCGGATGGGATGAATACTGGACGAAGCTGGAAGGCGCCGCGACAAGCAATACGATGCCGGATATCTTCTGGATGCATTCCAACCAGATGTTCAAATACGCGGATAACGGAATTCTGGCAGACTGCTCTGATATTATCAACGAGTCCGATTATTCCGAGATTGCTGTTGAAAATTCGAAAGGAAGTGATGGCAAGTTATATGGCGTACCGAAGGATAAGGATACGATAGCCCTTCTTTACAATAAGGAACTTTTTGACCAGGCAGGGGTGGAATATCCGAACGAAGACTGGACATGGGATGACCTGGAAAGTGCTTCCGCGCAGATTAATGAGAAGACCGGAAAATATGGATACATGGCATATTCACATGACCAGATTGGATATTGGAACTTTGTATACCAGAACGGTGGAGAAATCCTGAATGAAGATGGCACGGAGGCAAAATATACGGACAAGGCGACAGCAGATGCCATCGAGTATTATGTGAATCTCCAGAACAATGACTGGTGTCCGACCCAGGCACAGTTCGCGAATACAGGTGCTTCCGAGTTGTTCTTTTCCGGCGAGGGCGCAATGTACTATGCAGGGAACTGGGATCTTGTAAATCTGTGCAATACTTATACGGATATGAATGGAAAATGGGATGTGGCAGTACTTCCCAAATGTCCGAATCCGGAAAATGGAGACGGACGTGCTGTAATCTCTAACAGTGTTTCCTATGCGACGGCGGCAGAAGGAAAGAACAAAGAACTGGCAATGGATTTCCTTGAATTCCTTGGCTCCGAAGAGGGACAGAGGATTCAGGGAGAGTCTGGTGTGGCGATCCCGGCCTACAACGGACTGGAAGAGACCTGGGTAAATACATTCGCGGACAATGGCTTTGAGGTCACTGTCAATGTCATTTACTTAAGGAAAATTCTGCTTAAAAATCAGAATTTTCCTTTTTCTACCAGTAACTCAAATTTTTATTCTTTTTTTATAATTTAACTCAACTTTCCCATAAGGACTTCAACCTGAAGTCCCCATAAACATTGAAATA